>CAMWTS010000019.1 GCA_947177225.1 uncultured Alistipes sp.
AATGACACAGCCTGTCACTCCGAGGAGCAACGCAGTTGCGACGTGGGAGTCTCGCAGGCGGGAGCGCTGTTTGCCGCACCAATAGAGATTCTCACGTCGGACGTGCCGTCCTCCTCAGAATGACCAAGTGGAAATCGCCGCGCACAGATTTCTCGCTTGCGCGCGAAATGACATGACGACGGGAACAGTCGGCCAAAGACCATTCGCTACGTTTTACAGCAATGACCGGTATTCGGACGGAGACTGCCCGGTATGGTGCTTGAAATAACGCCCCAGATAAGATTGATCGGGGAAGTGCATGGCATCGGCAATATGCTGTATGGTGTTGGTCGACATAGACAGCATCAGTTTGATCTCCTGAATTATATGTTCGTCGATGATCTCCTTTGGTGTCTTGCCTGCAACCGAACGCGTGATACCGGCCAGATAGCTCTTGGAGATACACAGTTCGGAAGCGTACCATGCCACGTCGCGACGGTCGGTGCAATGAGCCATAACCATATCGATAAAACGATGGAACAACTCCTCCCGCCGGCCGGTGGCGACATTGTCGTACAAATAATTACGCTGCACCTTATCGTAAATGCCCAGCAATATGTTGCGCAGATATCCGGTCATGATAGCATCGCGGAAACGGTTATCGCGATCCTCATACGTATTGCAGATCACCTCCAACAGCTTGCGTGCAATATCGGCCGAACCGGCAGTGTGATGATAGACGGGATTGTTGTATATGTAGTGGAAAAACTGCGCCTCGATACGGAAATTGGCCTCGTCATAACACTCGCGCGTAAACGACAAGGCAATGACCTCGAAATCGCCGTCGGCCTCTTCTACCGATATCACCGAGCGCGGCAGCACGATCATCTCAACACCGGTCGACAACTCGTAGCGGCACATGTTGAGCGATACGACGGCACGCCCCGCCGTGCACAGAATTATCACGCCGCCGTCGATGCGCAGCGGCCTATTGTGCAGCGCGGCGAGCGACGAGCGGCGGGCAACGATGCGATCATTGTTCGATATGAACATATTTCCACCCATTAATATCTACGTTTTACCCAACAAATGTATATATTTTAGACAAAACCGCAAAATCCGCCTCACGTTTTGAACAATTATCGACAACATTTGAAATCGAGCGTTATCGTGTCAATACCTACCTTTGCGTGATTCTTTAAGATAAGGTAAGTTTATGAAGAGATTTTTAATGTTGTGTGCAGCGGCTGCGGCCGGTTGCATCTTTATGTCGGGGTGCGGCGATGCCCCGCAAACGATGCCTCAGACGGGTTACGATGTCATGAGCGTCACAACGGCCGACAGAGAGATTTCGGCCACCTATCCGGCGACAATAGAGGGTCGTCAGGACATTGCCATCTACCCGCAGGTATCGGGAACCATATCGAAAGTGCTGATTACCGAAGGTCAGAAAGTTCGTCGCGGTCAAACATTGTTCATCATAGATCAGGTGCCATACAAGGCGGCCTTGCAGATGGCAGAGGCCAATGTAAAGGCGGCCGAGGCCGGTGTGGCCACAGCTCAGCTGCTGTATGACAGCCGTCGTGCGCTGTACGACGAGCAGGTCATATCGGAGTACGACCTGTCGACCTCATACAACCAGCTGCTGACGGCCAAGGCACAACTGGCTCAGGCCGAAGCACAGCGCGTCACGGCAGCCAACAACCTGTCGTACACCACTGTGGTAAGTCCCGCCGACGGTGTTACCGGCGTACTGCCCTATCGTCAGGGCGCACTGGTATCGCCGCAGATGCCGCAGCCGCTGACCACCGTATCGGACAACTCGGAAGTATATGTATATTTCTCTATCCCTGAGAACAATCTGCTCGATATGACTCTTGCACACGGATCGATAGACAAGGCGTTGGAAGCCATGCCCGACGTGCGTTTGCGTCTTTCAAACGGAGAGGAGTACGCATCGATGGGACGCATAGAGAGCATCAGCGGCGTAATCAACCGTTCGACGGGCAGCGTATCGCTGCGTGCGGTCTTCCCCAATCAGGGCAGCGTGTTGCACAGCGGAGCTTCGGGCAACGTGATTATAGCAACGCCTCACCACGACGCGATCTTCATTCCGCAGTCGGCAACATACGAAGTTCAGGACAAAGTATTCGTATATAAGGTCATCGACGGCATCGCCAAGGCGGCACGCGTAGAGGTACGCGGCACCGACGACGCACGCGAGTATCTGGTCGAGAGCGGCCTGTCGGTCGGCGATCGAATCGTCGCCGAGGGTGTAGGCATGTTGCGCGACGGTACCCCCATCACCATCAAGGAGCAGAAGTAGAGGAGGAGAAATCATGAAACTGAAAACATTTATCGACAGACCGGTACTGGCCTCGGTGATCTCCATATTCATCGTTCTGGCCGGTATCATCGGATACTTCACCCTGCCGGTGGAACAATATCCCGACATCGCACCGCCGACGGTCATGGTGACGGCATCGTACACCGGTGCCAGCGCCGAGACGGTACAGAAGAGTGTGGTGGCACCCTTGGAGGAGGCCATCAACGGTGTGGAGAACATGATATACATGCGTTCCGATGCCACCAACTCGGGCTCGGCCACCATATATATATATTTCCGTCAGGGCACCGACCCCGATATGGCGGCAGTCAACGTGCAGAACCGCGTATCGCGTGCACAGGGTCTTCTGCCGTCGGAGGTAACGCGCATCGGCGTCTCGGCATTCAAACGCCAGAGCAGTATGCTGAAAATCTTCGCCATCTATTCGCCCACCGACGAATATGACGAGAGTTTCCTTTCGAACTATCTTAAAATCAACATGCAGCCCAACATTCTGCGTATATCGGGTGTAGGCGAGCTGGTGGTTCTGGGCGGCGATTACAGTATGCGTCTGTGGCTGAAACCCGACGTGATGGCACAATACGGACTCGTACCCTCCGACGTGACCTACGCGCTTGCTGGCCAGAACATCGAGGCTGCAACAGGTGCACTGGGTGAGAATTCGGGTTCGACCTATCAGTACACCATGAAATACAGCGGACGTCTGGTCAAGCCCGAAGAGTTCGAGCAGATCGTCATACGATCGCTGCCCACGGGCGAGGTGTTGCATCTGGGCGATATCGCCGACGTGGAGCTGGGACAGCAGTCATACGCCTACGGCGGCTTCATCAACGGTCACCCGGGCGTAACCTGCATGGTGTTCCAGACGGCCGGTTCGAACGCCTCTGAGGTGGTGGAGAATATCGATGCCTTCCTCGAAGAGGCCAAAAAGGATATGCCCGAGGGCGTAGACATCGCCGAGTTGCAGAGTGTCAACGACTTCCTCTACGCCTCGATAGCCAACGTAGTCGAGACTCTGCTTATAGCCATATTGCTCGTAATCATCGTCGTATATGTCTTCTTGCAGGACATACGCTCGACGCTTATCCCCACTATCGCCATATTCGTATCCATCATCGGTACGTTTGCGGTGATGGCCGTGGCCGGCTTCTCGATCAATCTTCTGACGCTGTTCGCACTGGTGCTGGCTATCGGTACCGTGGTCGACGACGCCATCATCGTGGTCGAGGCCGTACAGGCACGCTTCGAGGTGGGTTATCGCTCGTCGTACATGGCTACCCACGATGCCATGGGCGGCATCTCTTCGGCAATCATCGTCTCGACGCTGGTGTTCATGGCCGTGTTTATCCCCACATCGATGATGGGCGGCACGTCCGGTACGTTCTACACGCAGTTCGGTATAACGATGGCCGTTGCCGTAGGTCTGTCGGCCGTCACGGCATTGACCCTTTCGCCCGCATTGTGCGCCCTGCTGCTGCGTCCCTATGTAGACGAGAACGGTAACGAGCGCAACAACTTCGCCGCACGTTTCCGCCATGCCTACAACGCTGCGTTCAACGTCATCACCGATCGTTACAAGAGCGGCGTCACGTTCTTCATTCGCCGCAGATGGATTGCATGGAGCATGCTCGTGGCAGCTCTGGCACTGTTGGTCGTGTTGATGAACAACACCAAGACGGGTCTCGTACCCGACGAGGATCAGGGTACGGTGATGATAAACGTCAACGCCGCACCGGGCACCTCTCTCGAACAGATGAAGGGCATCATGGCCGAAGTCGAGAAACGCGTAACCACGATCGAGGAGGTCGAGACATACAACCGCGTATCGGGCTACGGTATCATTTCAGGTCAGGGTTCGAGCTACGGCATGATGATTCTCCGACTCAAAAACTGGTCGGAGCGCAAGCAGGATTCACAAAAAGTCAACGCCGTCATCGGCAAAGTAATGGCACTGACGGCCGACATCAAAGACGCTACGGTATTCGCCATGGCACCGGGTATGATCCCCGGTTACGGTACGGGTAACGGCTTCGAGCTTTATTTGCAGGACCGCACCGGCGGCGACGTAGGCAAGTTCTACAACCACGCCATGCGCTTCATCGGAGCATTGAACCAGCGCGAGGAGATAGGTCGTGCCTACTCGTCTTACCGCGTCGATTTCCCGCAGTGGAGAGTCGATGTCGATGCTGCCAAGTGTCTGCGTGCCGGCACCACTCCCGATGCAGTGCTCGACGTTATGGCCGGATACTACGGCGGTCAGTACGTATCCAATTTCAACCGCTTCACCAAGGTGTACCGCGTGATACTGCAATCGTCGCCCGAATATCGTCTCACGCCCGAATCGCTCGATCGCATATATGTGCGCACGGGCAGCGACATGGCTCCGCTGAGCGAGTTCGTAACGCTGACGAAGGTCTACGGTGCCGAGACCATGCCCCGATTCAACATGTACAACTGCATATCGATCAACGGACAGCCGGCAGAGGGCTATTCGTCGGGCGATGCACTGCGTGCCGTGGCCGAGGTGGCTGCTCAGACTCTGCCCTCGACCATAAGCTACGAATATGGCGGTATCGCACGTGAGGAGCAGAGCAGCTCCAACAACACCACGATCATATTCGCCATCTGCATCATACTGATCTACCTTATCCTCAGCGCACTCTACGAGAGCTACATCATGCCGCTTTCGATTATCCTCTCCGTGCCTGCCGGATTGATGGGATCGTTCCTCTTTGCCAAGATACTCGGATTGGAGAACAACATCTACCTGCAAACGGGACTCATCATGTTGATCGGTCTGCTCTCCAAGACGGCAATCCTCATCACGGAGTATGCCGGCGACCGTCGTCGCTGCGGAATGTCTCTGGCTCAATCGGCCATAGGTGCTGCCAAGGCGCGTCTGCGCCCCATTCTGATGACGGCACTCACGATGATAATCGGTCTGCTGCCGCTCGTGTTCTCATCGGGTGTAGGTGCCAACGGCAACTCTACGCTGGGATCGGGTGCCGTGGGCGGTATGATTATCGGTACGCTGGTGCTGCTGTTCATCACTCCGTCGCTGTGGATCTCATTCCAGTGGTTGCAGGAGCGTTTCCGCCCCGTGGAGAAGAAGAATCCCGACTGGGCGATAGAGAGCGAGATGCAGCACATCGATAACAACGAGTCAAAGAGTAAATAATTGAAGCGATGAAGAGATTAACCATATATACGATTCTTGTGTGCATGCTCTCCGCATGCGGCATATGGCGCAAATACCAGCCCACCGACAGCGTTCGCGACGACCTCTACGGCGAAACAGCCGTGAGCCAGACCGAAAGCGAGTCGATAGCAGCAATCGACTGGCGGGAGATGTTTGCCGACGACTGCTTGCAGTCGCTCATCGACGAGGCATTGGATCAGAACACCGACATTCGCGCCGCACGCCTGCGCGTCGATGAGGCCTCGGCCACATTGTCGTCGGCACGACTGGCCTATCTGCCTTCGTTCAACTTCGCTCCCAACGGCTCGGTATCGAGCTTCGACGGAGCCAAAGCATCATGGACCTACTCCGTACCGGTCACCGCATCGTGGGAGATCGACGTATTGGGTCGCATGACAAACACCAAACGTCAGGCACAATCGCTCTACGAGCAGAGCCAAGACTATGTCGATGCCGTGCAGACTCAGCTAATAGCCACGGTGGCCACGCAATACTACACGCTGTTGACGCTCGACGAGCAGCTGCGCATATCGCGCTCTACGGCCGAGAGCTATGCAGAAAGCGTGCGTGTCATGCGCGCCATGAAGAGTGCCGGCATGACCAATGAGGCGGGTGTATTGCAGATCGAAGCGGCATACTATGCCACAACAGCCTCGGTCAAGGATATCGAACAGGCCATCACTGAGATCGAAAATGCGCTCTCGACGCTGCTGTGCCGCACACCCGGTCACATCGCACGCGGCACACTGGCCGCACAGAGCTTCCCCGAGCAGCTGTCGGTAGGCGTACCGGTCGAGCTTCTGACGCGCCGCGCCGATGTGCGCGCTGCCGAGCAGTCGCTCGCACAAGCCTACTATGCCGTCAACATAGCACGCGCCTCGCTCTATCCGTCGCTCACGCTCAGCGGTACGGCAGGCTGGACCAATGCTGCCGGTGCTGCCATCGTCAATCCCGGCAAACTTTTGCTGTCGGCCGCAGGTTCGCTCTTGCAACCCATATTCAACGCACGCAGCAACAAGGCACGAGTGAAGATCGCCCGCGCTCAGCAGGAGCAGGCAGAGTTGCAGTTCGAGCAGACGCTGCTCAATGCCGGTGCAGAGGTCAACAACGCGTTGGCTCAGTGGCAGACAGCCCTCGACAAACGTCCGTTGAGAGACAATCAGGTCGAAGCATTGCGCAATGCGGTTCACAAGACCGAGCTGCTGATGAAGCACTCGCCGACAACCTACCTCGAAGTGTTGACCGCACGTCAGTCACTTTTGCAGGCCGAACTGGCACAGACAAATGATCGTTTCGAGCAGATCGAGGCCATCATAAGTCTCTACCATGCCTTGGGCGGCGGAGCCTGATTCAATAAGCCCAAAGCGGCTATTCGCAGCCGCTAACAAGAAAGTCCGAGCAGATATGCTGCTCGGGCTTTTTCGTTGCATGCTCACTCTCTGATTATGCCCAAACACGAGAAGCAAGCCGTCCGAAGATCAGACATCTGAAAAATAGCCTGCAACGACCGAATAAAGAAGCACTCGACAATGGAAATAGTCTTGCACATAGTTCTCGCTTACGCCCGAAATGACAAACGCTGTCACTCCGAGGAGCGACGCAGTTGCGACGCGGGAGTCTCTTCTGAATTGTCACTCCGAGAAGCAGGCAAAGACTGCAACGTGGGAGTCTCGCGCTCGGGAATGCAATGTAACACAAAGAAGTTTGTCCTCCGAAAAGAGAGATTCTCACGTCGGACGTGCCGTCCTCCTCAGAATGACAAACACGGCTTGTCATCTCGAACGAATGTGAGACATCTGGGGTAAACTAAACGTGCGACACATAACCGCATAAAAAGAATATGACGCAGAAATAGTCGCACACAGAGTTCTCGTATCGCCCGAGATATGCCGATGAAAGAAGCCGTCAAATAACAATGCCCGCTTTTCCGGGAGAAGCAGGCGTAACGAAAATTGCCCGAACAAGCCGGACGGCCTGTTCGGGCAATTGAGCGAGCGGCAGCAAAAGCCGCTATTTTCGAGAAATTAGAGTGCTATCGCACCGCTCTTGATAAGCTCGCGAAGGTTGACATCGGTCTTGGCACGCTGAGTGTAAGCGGGCTCCTTGGCGATGGCGCTTTTGAGCTGAGCTGCGGCAGTGTTCATATCACCCTCCTTGCTTGCGATAATGGCACGCAGGTAGTCGGCCTTGGCCGTCTTGTCGTTGGCGATATACTGCTTGGCAGCAGTGAAGTCGTTGTTCATAGCACTTGCAATAGCGGCGTTGTAACCGTCGAGCTGAGCCTGAGCTACGCTGTAATTACCCTGTGCAGCCTCGATGAGAGCCTTGGTCTCGTTGGTGCTGCCGGCAGCATACTGCTTAGCCTTGTCGACATTGCCGTTCATCAGGTTGGCAAGAGCGATATTGTTGTTAACCTCAGAAGAGTTGGCACCGGCCTTAACAGCCTTGTCGAACGCGTCGATAGCCTTCTGAGCCTCGTCGTTCTTGGCATAAGCCACACCGAGGTTGTTGTAAGCAGCAGGAGTCTTGTAGGTCTTGGCAGCATACTCCAAAACGGCGATCTTCTCCTGAGCGTTGAGCTTATCGCACTCGGCGATGTGGAGCAGCTCCTTGTCGTTCAGCTCACCGAACTTGCCGGCACGTACCAAAGCGACCATCTCATCGTCGGTCTTGCCCGTGATGTCAGAGCTGTTGACCAGCTGAGCACGACGCAGCTGAGGAAGAATATCCTTCTTCAAAGCCTCGAATACCTGCGACATGTTCTTGATCTGAGACTCACGCTCCGAAGACGACGAGTACATGTTGAGCACCTGCAAAATCATCTGCTTGTCCTCGATGTCAGAAGCCTCTACCAGCTCCTTGAAGCCTTCCCAGTCCTCACCGTACGAAGCGGCGTCGAGAGGAAGCTCGATCTCGGCCAGCAACTTCTCGGCAGCCTTCTTACCAGACTGGCTACGAGCAGCAGAGAGCTTGTCGTTGAACTTCTCCGGACCATCGGGCGAAGCGTAACCGTTTACATAGAGGTTCTGCTTGATACGCTCGTTATCCTTCTGAGCCTCGGCCTTCTGCTGGAATGCTTTGAGCTCCTCGGTATCGGCAGCCTTCTTCGAAAGGTTCGAAGAGTTGATCTGATACATATAGTTGGCCTTGGTAACCTCAGTGATTACGTTCTTGTAACCAGAATCCATAACTTTCATGGCGTTGGCATAGTCGATCTCCTCCTGCAAGGTGTTGACACCTACGGCGATCGTCAAGCCGAATGCACGCTTCAAAGCGTCGGCCTCAGCACCGCCGGCAGCCAGAACGGCAGCCTCCTCCTTGGTAGGAACGGCACCGGTATTGAGGTTTACCAGAGTGAACTCCTTGCACTTGCCCTTCGGGCACTTGATCTCGGCACGCAGCTGCAACTCGCACTCGCGCATGCGGCTGTCGTAGGGGAACGATACATGCTGAGTATACTTGCCGCCGTTCTTCTTGTCGATGACAGTGTAGTTGTCGTCAACCTTCGAACCCTGCAAATACTGAGTAGTACCTGTAACCTCGCCGCCCTCGAATACGATAACCGGAGTTACCTTGACAACAGCCTTCTTGTTGAAATACTCAACGGGGAAGGTAACGGTGATGTCGGCATCGACCTTACCGTTGTTAAGTACGAGAACCTCAGGAGTACACGTAAGATTCACATCTTCCATGTTCTTGGCCATCTTCTTGAAACAGTTACAGCTCGACACCGTCAAGGCCACAACTGCAAGCGCCAGGCTTACTCTAAAAAGATTTTTCATAATTGTTGAATTTAGTTAGTTTGAAAAAATATTCTGTTTACACACCTATATATATTCTGACTATCGCTTCTCACGACGATCGCGGTGCTCGCGACGCTCGCCTCGTTCGCCACGATCCTCACGCGGCTTGCGCTCGCGAGGTTCGCGCTCCACCCAACCCTCGGGCTTGGGCAGCAGAGCCTTGTGAGAGAGTTTCAGCTTATTGGTCTTGGGATCCAGGCCTATGAGCTTGACATCGATCATGTCGCCCTCTTTCAAACCGGTCTCCTCCATGGTCTCGAAACGCTTGTAGTCGATCTCCGAGATATGCAGCAGAGCATCTTTTCCGGGCAGAATCTCGACGAATGCACCGAATGCGACGATACTGCGGATCTTGCCGTTGTAGACCTCGCCTACCTCCGGTACGGCAACAATACCCTTGATGCGGTTCAGAGCGGCGTCCATCGAATCCTTGTCCTGACCGAAGATATCGACGATACCCTTGTCATCGACCTCGGTAATGGTGATGGTAGTCGACGTGGTCTTCTGTATATCCTGAATAACCTTGCCGCCGGGGCCTATCACGGCACCGATCATATCCTGAGGAATGGTGATCTGTACGATGCGCGGTACGAACGGTCGATAATCGGCACGAGGCTCGGCGATGCACTCGGTCAGCTTGCCCAGAATGTGCATACGACCCTGACGCGCCTGCTCCAAAGCCTTTGCCAACACCTCGTAAGAGAGGCCGTCGACCTTGATATCCATCTGCGTGGCGGTGATACCGTCCTTGGTACCCGTCACCTTGAAGTCCATGTCGCCGAGGTGATCCTCATCGCCGAGAATATCCGACAACACCGCCCAGCGACCGGTCGCCGAGTCGGAGATCAGACCCATGGCGATACCCGATACGGGCTTCTTCAACTTGACACCGGCGTCCATCAGAGCCAGCGTACCGGCACAAACGGTAGCCATCGACGAAGAACCGTTCGATTCGAGAATATCCGATACTACGCGCACAGCATAGGGGTTCTCCTCGCCCAGCGGAACCATCGGCTTCAACGCACGCCATGCAAGATGGCCGTGGCCGATCTCACGACGGCTCAAACCGCGGGTGGGACGAGCCTCGCCCGTCGAGAACGGCGGGAAGTTGTAGTGCAAAACGAACTGATCGCTGCCCTGAACCAGCACCTCGTCGCGCATCTTCTCATCGAGTTTCGTACCCAGAGTAACGGTAGTCAGCGACTGTGTTTCACCACGGGTGAAGATGGCCGAACCGTGTGCTGCGGGCAGATAACCTACCTCGCACCAGATGGGGCGGATCTCGTCGGTGCGACGACCGTCGAGACGCTTGCCCTCGTCGAGGATCATGTTGCGCATGGCCTTCTTCTGTACGTCGTCGTGGAAATATTTGTGAATCAGCGGAGCCTTCTCAACCAGCTCCTCCTCCGTATAGCGAGAGGCGAACTCGGCCTCCAACTCGTTGAACTTATCCTCGCGCTCGTGCTTCATCGTACCGCTCGTAGCGATGGCGTAAGCCTTGTCGTAGAGCTCCGAGATGATCGTCTGGCGCAGCTCCTCGTCGTTGGTCTCGTGGCAGTAGGTGCGTTTTACGTCCTTGCCCAGCTCCTTCGACAACTCGATCTGCACGGCGCAGTGCTTCTTGATCTCCTCGTGAGCGAACTTGATGGCACCGAGCATAACCTCCTCCGACACCTCTTTCATCTCACCCTCTACCATCAGGATATTGTCGATCGTACCGCCGACCATGATATCCAGATCGGCATCTTTCATCTGAGAGAAGCCGGGGTTGATTACATACTCACCGTTGATGCGTGCTACGCGCACCTCCGAAATGGGTCCGCCGAACGGAATGTCCGAGCAGGCCAAAGCAGCCGAAGCAGCCAGACCGGCCAGTGCATCGGGCTGAATATCCTTGTCGGCCGATATGAGATTGACCGTTACGAATACTTCTGCATGATAATCGGCAGGGAACAGCGGGCGTAAAGCACGGTCGATAAGACGTGCGACCAGAATCTCCGAGTCGCCGGCCTTGCCCTCGCGTTTCATGAAACCTCCGGGAATGCGTCCGCACGAAGCGTATTTCTCCTTATACTCCACTTGCAGAGGCATGAAATCGGTGCCCTCTTTTGCGTCCTTGGCAGCCACGACGGTTCCCAGCAACATCGTGTCGCCCATCTTTACGACCACCGAGCCGTCGGCCTGCTTTGCGAGTTTACCCGTTTCGATGGTAACTTCGCGACCGTCGCAGAGAGTGATGGTCTTCTGTACAGCATTGTACAACTTGTTTTCTTCCATAAAGTCTTCTAAAAAAATCTTCAATTACTTCTACCATTTCCCGCCTCGGCACAGCCCGGACACGTCCGGACTGGTTCCCGGCTTGTCGAAAAGGGTTTAAAATTCGTCTTTGTCTCTTATCTCTTGTCTTGGATCTTTCAATGAAGATGAAGGCAACTGCAAGCTGCCTTCATCACTCTCTCACTCTTACTTACGGAGATTGAGCGTCTTGATAAGAGCACGGTAGCGCTCGATATCAACCTCCTTCAAGTATTCGAGCAACTGGCGACGCTTACCTACAAGGCGCAGCAGCGAACGCTGCGTACCGAAGTCGTGCTTGTTGCTTTTCATGTGATTCGTAAGGTGGTTGATACGGTAGGTGAATAACGCGACCTGGCTCTCTGGTGAACCGGTGTCGGTTGTCGATTTACCGTACTGACCGAACAACTCCTGCTTTTTCTCAGGTGTTAAGTATGCCATAAAATTAAAAATTTTAATGTGGCGACGACCGCATTTTCCAGAGATCGACGCCGCGGTTGCACTCTACGACAAATCACCCTTACCGTGATCCTGCCAGAGTGTGTGGCAAAGTTAGATTAAAAATCTCTATTTACAAAGGCTTTTGAGCGGAAAAAGAGCTTTTTCAACACCTCTTTCTGCGTATTTTCCGAATATTGCATACGGAGTCGCCGCCGGAGCTGCCGAAAAGTCCGGCAAAGAGTGTCGGCCGGTATCGGGCATTTTTGTTCCATAAGAGAACAACCGCTTGTCGAAGCGAGCTAATAATTTAAATCTCAAACGATAATGCGCGACATGGACGCCAATGGAAAAACAGCACAATATAAATCTTTTCGGCAACTGTTGCATAATTGCCGGCAATGATTTATCTTTGCCGCCTAATCATTACATAATCAGCATGAAAAGTCGCATCAAAAGATGGCTTTGCGGCACACTGCCGCTACTGGCTGCAATATCGGCGGCATGCACCCCGTCCGACAAGGCCGAATATGTGCAGGTCAAGGGTTTGGCACTTGGAACATTTGTCTACATCAACGCCCGCACTACGCACCCTGCCGCAGAGATAGCGCGCCAAGTGGAGCGCATCGACTCTCTGGCCAAGGCCTCCATGTCCATTTTCGACGACGAGTCGCTGCTCAGCCGCGTCAACCGCAACCAGACCGATTCGCTCGACGAACACATAATATTCAACATCGAGCTTGCCCGCCGGTTCAGCGAGCTGAGCCGCGGCCGCTACGACATAACCGTAAAACCGCTGGTGGAGGCGTGGGGCTTTGTGCGCAAACAGCCCGATCCCGACTCCGAGCCGAACATCGACTCGCTGCTTCAATTCGTCGGCTACGACAAGATTCGCATCGAAAACGGGCGACTCGTCAAGGAGGATCCCAGAATACAGCTCGACTTCAACTCCATCGCCAAAGGCTATGTGGTCGACATGATGGCCGAGATGTTGGAGCGCGACATGCAGAGCACGGACTACATAGTCGACATCGGCGGCGAGGTGCGCTGCAAGGGCTGCAACGAACGCGGCGAGAGGTGGCGCATAGGCATCGAGACACCGTATGACGGCAACGACAGCATGGAGGACATACAGCGCGTGATAAGCATCACCGATGCCGGTGTGGCCACATCGGGCAACTATCGCCGATACTGGACAGACTCCGAGGGGCGCAAAGTGGCGCATACGATCGACCCCGTAACAGGGCGCAGCGCAGTGTCGCAACTGCTCTCCGTAACTGTCGTGGCACCCACATGCGCCGAAGCCGATGCCGCCGGAACCATGCTGCTGGCCATGGGATCGGACGGAGCGGTCGAACTGGCCGAGCAGTGCGACGATCTGCTGTGTTACTTCATCTTCGCCGGAGACGGCGACGAGGAGTATCGCGTGGTATGCTCGGAAGGGCTGCGGCAAATGCTGACAGAATAAGAGTTTTTTTTACCGGACAATTACATAATCAAGATATGAAACAAGCCATTTTGCTATACAACGTCAAGGCCGGCAAGGGCAAGATCGCACGCAACGTCGATCGCCTCACGGCCATATTCCGCGAAGCCGGCTACGACATTCGCCCCAAACTGATCGAATTCGGCAAAAACCCATTCGACGGCGACGAGCAGACCGAGCTGGCCGTGGTATGCGGCGGCGACGGCACGATCAACTATGTCGTCAACTCCATGAAACAGAAATCGCTGTCACCCACCATAGCCGTCATTCCGGCCGGCACGGCAAACGACTTCGCCGGGGCGCTGGGCATGAGCAGCGACATCTTCAAGGCCGCCCGACAGATAGTCGGAGGAGCTACCCGCAAGGTCGACTGCGGCATAGTCAACGGATTGTATTTCATCAATATATTCAGCTTCGGCATATTCACCACCACCTCGCAGCACACCTCCGACTCTCTAAAACACAAGATCGGCAAGCTGGCCTACATCTTCACCGGCATAAAGGATCTGCTGCATCTTCACAGCGTGCCTCTGCACGTCAAGAGCGACAGCGAGGAGTTCGATTTCAATGCTCTGATGGTGTTGATATTCAACGGCGAGACCGCAGGCCGTTTCCGCCTGGCACGCACGGCGCGCATAGACGACGGGCTGTTCGACTGCATCATGCTCGAAAAACGCAATCCGCTGATCTCGTGCTGGCACATGGTACGTTATCTCTGCGGCGGCACCCCGCGTTCGGTGCGCTACTTCAAGAGCGCGCAACTCGACATAACCTCTACATTGCAGGAGCCCACCGACGTCGACGGACAGAAGGGCGAAGATTTCCCTCTCTCGATCGCCTGCCTCGGCGGCGGGATAGAGGTATTGGCTCCTATTGCGAAACCTACCGAAAAAGAGTAGCATGAAGAGGGAAGACGGAATAAAACGCACATCGATAGAGAAATTGAAGAGCTTGTCGGGCACATCTTATCACTCCGACAATCTTGTCATCACACCGCTTGTCTCATTCAAGAATCTCGACGACATAACCACACTCATACAGGGGGTATCCATAGGCATCACTGTGAGCGGCACGGCCAAGATACGCATCAACGGCAAGCTGCACGAGCTGCGTCCCAACACGCTTTTCATCTTCAATGAGAACACCGTGATCGAGCAGGTCAAGGCTTCGATCCGCTCGTCGGGATACATGCTCACCTATTCGCGCTCCTACCTCAACGGCATACATGTCGACACGCAGGAGGTGATATCGATCTATCACGGCTTCATGGGCGAACCCTGCATGACGGTCGAGGAGTCGGAGGCGGCCTATATCAACGATCTGTCGAAGCTGATGCGTTCGGTACTCGGCGACGACACCTCTGCGGCGACACGCGACAAGGTGCTGGGGGCTTTGTTCGCCGCCATGTTCCACTATGTGATGGGCATCATACAGCGGCGCAACTCTCTGGGCGACGACGAAGTGAGCAACCGCACCGACGAACTGTTCAACAACTTCATATCGCTCCTGCAAAGCCATTGCAGCACCGAGCGCAGCGTGGAGTTTTACGCCTCGAAGATGGGCATAACGCCCAAATATCTGTCGCTGATAGTCAAGAAGAAGAGCGGCCGCAATGCCTCGAAGCTGATCGACGAGGCCGTAGTCTATGAGGCCAAGCGTCTGTTGAAGTATTCGGGACTGAGCATTCAGCAGATAGCACGGCAACTCAATTTCACGTCGCAATCCTTCTTCGGCAAATACTTCAAGCAGCGCGTGGGCGTCTCGCCGTCGCGTTACAAGGTCTGGGACGGCAGGTAACACAACCTGCCATTCACAAACTCAGCGGGCGTCCGATCGATTTCGGACGCCCGCTCAATTTTACAAGCCGCAAGCCCCGGCATTCGCAATAGTGCGAACCAGGCCGCAACGGCTCTAATAGTTCTCCATAACGGTTTCAAGATGCTTTTTCCATATCAGCGCCGCACCGCCCAATATGGCGACGTTCTTGTCCTGAATACCGCTCATAAGCAGCTTCACCTTACCCTTGAACACCGACATCATATTCTCCTCCATGTAACGGAACGTAGGCTTCATTATCAGATCGCCCGAATAGGCCAGACCGCCGAAGAGGATAATCGCCTCGGGCGAAGTAATAGCCATCAGATCGGCCAGTGCCAGACCCAGCGTGCGACCCGTACGCTCAAATGCCTCCAATGCTATCGGATCGTTCTTGGCCGCTGCCTCAGAGAGCATCTTGGCCTCGAACTTCTCGAACGGAATGCCGCGCAGCGAGCTTTCGCACGTCATGGTGGCCATCAGCTCGAATGCCGTACGCTTGATACCCGTGGCCGACACATATGCTTCCAGACAGCCCCTTCGGCCGCAACCGCACTGACGACCCGTCTGACGGCTGTCGACGGCAATGTGGCCGAACTCTCCGGCAAAACCGTCGTGACCGTATATCATCTCGCCGTTGCTGACTATACCCGAACCGAGTCCCGTACCCAGGGTTATCATCACGAAATCCTTCATGCCGCGAGCATTGCCGAATACCATCTCGCCTATGGCGGCGGCATTGGCATCATTGGTTATCATGACATTGACACCGGCAAAATATCTGCTCAGATCGCCTACGAAATCGAATATGCGGATATTATCGGGACGCGGATCGTCGCAATCCTCGAAACGCCAAAGGTTGGCCGGAGTCTCGATCTTTCCCGAATGGATATTGGCATTGGGAGCACCCACGCCGATACCGATCAGTTCGCACGCCTCCTGTGCCGCGATCAGCTCCTTCATCGCCGAGGCAAGAGCCTCGATATATGGTTTGTAGTCGTCGTAAAACTTATACTTGTCGGTCGATATCTTGCTCTCCGCTATGACGTTGCCGTCCTCGTCCACCAGACCGAATGCCGTATTGGTACCGCCTATGTCGATACCCATTGCAAGTTTTTTCATCATCGTAGTTTTAGCTGTTTGTTAATTTTGCCCAAAGTTACTGAAATAATTTCTATTTCTACAATTTTTTTGCTACTTTTGAAGCTGTAAATTATAATGATAAACCGAAGATTGACATATGTTCCATACCAATGACCAAATGCTCTGCCTGTTCGAGAGTTACCTCGCCCAGTTGGAGATTTCCGAGGAGCCGGCGCTGCTATACGCCCCGATAACATACTCCATCTCGGGCGGCGGCAAACGGCTGCGTCCGCTGCTGCTGCTGCTCTCGGCGCAGGCCTTCGGCGGCGACGTACAGGCGGCTCTGCCTGCCGCAGTGGCCGTGGAGGTGTTCCACAACTTCACGCTGCTGCACGACGATATAATGGACAACGCCGACGTAAGACGCGGCAAGCCCTCGGTCTATGCCCGCTGGGGCGAGAACGTGGCCATACTTTCGGGCGACGCCATGATGATATGCGCCTACAAGTCGCTGGGAAAAGTGGCCGCCGACAAACTGCCGCGCGTGCTGGGCATATTCAACGACATGGCGTTGAAAGTGTGCGAGGGACAGCAATACGACATGGATTTCGAGAAGAAGCGCAAGGTATCGGTGGTGGAGTACATACAGATGATCGAGAGCAAAACCTCTGCCCTGCTGTCGGGATCGGCCATGATAGGAGCCTCTCTGGCAGGCGCGTCGGACGACGACGTGAAACGGGTCGAGCGTTTCGCCACCGAGCTGGGACTCGCCTTTCAGTTGCAGGACGACCTGCTCGACAGCTATGGCGACACGGCTCTGGGCAAGAAGATAGGCGGCGACATATTGGAGGGCAAGCAGACCTACCTGATGGTGCAGGCCATGAGCCGCGCCACGGAGGCGCAGCGCGACACGCTTCGCTCGACGCACTCCGATCCCACGCTCTCGCCCGAGCAGAAAATAGCACGCGTGAAGGCCGTCTACGACGAGCTGGACGTGGCGCGTCTGACCGAGCAGCACATATCGCAGCGTTTCGAGCGGGCTCTCTCCATAGTCGACACGCTCGATACGCAGGAGCAGCTGCGCGAGCCGCTGAGAGTATTCGCACAAAATCTGATAGGACGTCGAAGATGAAGCGCAAGGATATAGAGATAATGGCACCCGTAGGCTCCTACGAGGCTCTCAACGCCGCCATAGCGGCAGGTGCCGACTCCGTATATTTCGGTGTCGAACAGCTCAACATGCGTGCGGCATCGTCGGTCAACTTCACACTCGACGACCTGCACGAGATAGTCGCAACGGCACATGCGGCCGGCGTGAAGACCTACCTCACGGTCAACATCGTACTCTACGACGACGAGTCGGAGACGATGCGCAACATCGTCGACTGCGCCCGCCGCGAGGGTGTCGACGCCATCATCGCCACCGACATGGCCGTCATACTCTACGCACGGCGCGTGGGCATGGAGGTTCACATATCCACACAAAGCAATGTCTCGAACACCGAAGCCGTCAAATTCTTCTCTCAGTGGGCAGACGTGGTGGTGTTGGCGCGAGAGTTGAGTCTCGACCGCATAGCCCACATAGCCCGCGAGATCGACGACAACGACATCTGCGGCCCGTCGGGCGAGAGGGTTCGCATAGAGATGTTCGCCCACGGCGCGATGTGCATGTCGATTTCGGGCAAATGCTATCTGAGCGAACACGAATCGCACAACTCGGCCAACCGCGGCGCATGCCGGCAGATATGCCGCCGCCGATACACCATAGCCGACAAGGATACGGGGCAGATGCTCGACATCGACGGGCAATACGTGCTCTCGCCCAAGGATCTGTGCACCATCGATTTCCTCGACAAGTTCATCGGCGCCGGTGTCAGAGTGTTGAAGATCGAGGGGCGTGCCCGCGGCGGCGAATATGTAAAACGCACCGTAGAGTGCTACAACGAGGCACTGCTGGCCATGGAGCGCGGCCAATACGACGAAAGTCTCGCCGCCGAGCTGAAAGAGCGGTTGGCCACGGTATTCAACCGCGAGTTCTGGGGCGGCTACTATGCCGGAGCACAGACTGTCGAACACAGCCGTCGCTACGGCTCGTCGGCAACGCTGAAAAAGGTCTACATGGGACGCGTGACCAACTACTTCAAGCGCATCGGCGTGGCCGAAGTGGCCGTCGAAGCGTGCGAAGTGGCCGAGGGCGAACCGCTGCTGTTCATGGGTGAGAAGACCGGCGTGATCGAGCAGCGCGCCGACGGGCTGCACGTCGACGAACGCCCTGCCGACAAGGCCGTGCAGGGGCAATACATATCGTTGAAGACCGTAGCCGAAGTGAGACGCGGCGACAAGGTCTACAAGGAGGTGGCGCGATGAAGAGATGCGTCTTGACCACGATCCTGCCTATGCTGCTCTTGGCCACAGCGACGGCACAAGGCATCACAACCGATGTCATCGAGGCATACCGCAGCGTCGACGAACGCTGCCGGCAGGCGGTAGTGGTCATAGGCAGCGACGATTCGCAGTGCGACATCTGCCTTGCGGAGCGCACACCCGACGGCAAATGGATATGCGGCGACAAGTGGCGCGGCACCACAGGGAGCGGCGGACTCGTCGAAGCGCAGCTCAAACGCGAAGGCGACGGCTGCACACCATGCGGCGCATACGCTCTGCGACGCGGACTGTGGCGCACGGCCGATGTCCGGACACGCTTTCCGATGCAGACCTACGACGACCGCTGCGTCTGGATAGACGACCCGCATCGCCCGGATTACAACACTCTCGTGTGCAATGCCGAGACCGAAACCCTCGCCCACGGCGAGCGACTCGCCGAGATAGGAGAGCCCTACGACTACATCATAGTGGTAGAGTACAATACTTCGCCCGTGGTGGCGGGAGCAGGCAGTGCCATATTCATGCACGTATGGCGCGCAGAGGGGCGTCCGACAGCAGGGTGCGTGGCAATGTCGAGAGAGAATATGCGGCAGCTCGTCGGGTGGCTCGATCCCAAGGCATTTCCCGAAGCGGTAATCATCGGCTGCCGCAGCAACGCGAAGAGCGCCGGGCAGGAGATTTACGAACAATAGACTTAAAACGATACGAATCATGTTCAGCAAAGAGACTTACATCGCACGACGCGCAGAGCTGTGTCGTCGCATAGGCAACGGGCTGATTCTGTTGCCCGGCAATCAGAATACGCCGAACAACTACCCTAACAACGCATATTACTTCCGTCAGGACTCCACGTTTCGCTACTTCTTCGGGCTGAACGTACCTACCGTCGCAGGCCTGATCGACGCCCAGACGGGAGAGGCCGAACTCTTCGGCGACGACTTCACCGTCGAGGATATCATCTGGACTGGTCCGCAGCCCACGCTGCACGACATGGGAGCCGAGGTCGGCGTAGAGCATACGCACCCCATGAACGAGCTTGCCGACGTACTCCGCCGCGCCATAGAGCACAACCGCACGGTACACTACCTGCCGCCCTATCGCGCCGAGACGAAGATCCAGCTCTCGGAGCTGCTGGGCATCGACATAAAGATGCTGCACGCTCGCAAGTCGATCGATCTGATGTTTGCCGTGGCCGAGATGCGCGAGAAGAAGAGCGCAGAGGAGATCGAGGAGTTGGAGCGCGCTTTCCAGATAGGCTACAAGATGCACACGCTGGCCATGAAGATGTGCCGTCCGGGAGTCATCGAACGCGAGATAGCCGGTGCCATAGAGGGCATATCCAAGTCATACGGCCAGGGTGTATCGTTCCCATCAATCGTATCGCAGCACGGCGAGACGCTGCACAACCTCAACTGCGACGGCGTGCTGACCGAAGGTCGGCTGCTGTTGTGCGATGCCGGCGGCGAGAGCGTTGAAGGCTACTGTTCGGATCACACCCGAACATACCCCGTCAGCGGGCGCTTCACCGACCGTCAGCGCGACCTCTACAATATCGTGCTGCGCGCTCACGACCATGTGAAGCAGATCATCAAACCTCACATGATGTATCGCGACATACACCGTGCATCATATCTGTCGCTTGCCGAAGGACTGCACGACATGGGACTGATCCGCACTTCGGCAGAGACAGCCGTGGAGGCGGGTGCCATGTATATGTTCATGCCACACGGACTGGGTCACGGTCTGGGCATGGACGTGCACGATCTGGAAAATGTCGGCGAGCGCTCGTTCGACTTCGCAGCCATACGCGAACGTGCCGAGCAGTCGGCCACCTGCATTTACCGTGCGGCATGGCGCGTCGAGCCGGGCACGGTTATGTCCGACGAGCCGGGGCTGTACTTCATTCCGGCACTGATCGACAAGAGCCGCGCCGAGGGGCTGTACAAGGGCATCGTCGACTACGATGCACTCGAAGCCTACCGCGATTTCGGCGGCATACGCATCGAGGACGACATACTTGTCACCGACGACGGCTGCCGCTTCATCGGCGACAAGACCATACCCATCACCGTCGAGGAGTTGGAGGCCGCAGTCGGACGATAGACCGATGGAACCGCGCACACTGATACTGTTTCCCACCGAGGCCGAAGCCGCGCCGTTCATCGAACGCTGCGGTCGCGGGCAGTGCGTCATATCGGGCGTAGGCATGGCAGCCACGGCAGCCGCGCTCGCCCGACTATTGCCGACGCTGACACCAGGCGACACGCTCCTACTGGCGGGAGTGGCCGGTGCCTACGGCAATCGCGCCCGCATCGGAGAAGTAGTGGAGGTAGAGTCGGAACGGGAGGCCGAGCTTCCCGAACGTTTCCGCATGACATACCGGCCGTCAAAACCCATTTCAAGCCTGCGGCGTGTGGCATCGAACACCGTGCACGGCAAGGGAGCCGAGGCGGGCGATGCCGCCATCGAGAATATGGAGGGTGCTACATTCATGGCCGTATGCGCAGCGGCAGGCATAGCATGTGCAGAGATACGCGCCGTCTCGAATCGCGTGGGCGAACCGTTCGCCGAGTGGCATTTCGACGAGGCCGCCGAGCGATTGGCCGATGCGCTGGCCGAGATAGCGGCAAAACATAAATCAAACAAATAGGAGATTATGGAGAGTAAAAAACTTTTCTGGTTATATCTTGGAGGAGTCATTCTCACAATACTGTGTTTCTGGCTCGTATGGCACTTTTTCAGCGATCAGATTCTCTGGGCACTGGGCTGGTTAGTCGTATTCGGACTGGTGTTCGGCGCCGGTTGGGTGCTGGGGCGTTTCGGCCGCCGCAAGGCCGAAGCACAGCAGGCCAAATCGAAACAATAGCGTGCCATGTCATCGAGCGAAGTTCTCAGGCTCAACATCTCGCCGTGTCCCAACGACACGTTCATGTTCGATGCCGCCGTCAACGGCCGCATCGACACCGAGGGACTGAAATTCGAGGTGTCGTTCCACGATATCGAGGAGCTTAATTCACGCGTGCTCGCCGGCGATGTCGACCTGTCGAAGATCAGCACCGCGCTGCTGCCCGAAGTAACCGAGCGATATGTGCTGCTCGACAGCGGCTCGGCTCTGGGTCGCGGCAACGGGCCGCTGCTCGTAGCCCGTTCGGGCGAAGATCGTCCAGTCAGACACATAGCGGTACCAGGGCTGCACACGACGGCCAATCTGCTGATGAAGAGGCTGTATCCTCAGATCGAGAAGCGCACGCCGATGCTTTTCTCCGAGATCGCCCAAGCCGTCGAACGCGGCGATTTCGATGCCGGAGTATTGATCCACGAGGGACGTTTCGTCTACTCGCGTCGCAACCTCACTCTGCTGGCCGATCTGGGTTTGGAGTGGGAGCAGCGCACGTCGCTGCCACTGCCGCTCGGCTCGATCGTGGCATCGAAGCGGCTGCCCGAACTCACCCGCCTGCGTTTCGAGCGCGTACTGCGTCGCAGCATCGAGCATGCGTTCGCCCACCCTGCCGCATCGCGCCAATTTGTCAAGGCTCATGCCCAGGAGATGGACGACGAGGTGATCGACAAGCACATAGCACTGTTCGTCAACGATTACTCATTGTCGCTCGGGCAGGAGGGGCGCCGCGCCGTCGAACTGTTGACGGGAGTCGTGGTGTGACAGCGACGGGATAATCCGCAACGCAGAAGAAAACAAATAGCCGCACGACCTTTCGGTCGTGCGGCTATTTCTCTCTTGCCTGATCCGGCAGGTTTACTCGGTCTTTATCTCGGTATTTACATTATTCGAGCCTTTAAGCGCGTAGAACAACAGATAGCACAACGCACCGAATACCAACCAGTAAGAGGTCAGATAACCGGCAGCATCGGCTATACCGCCCTGAATGAAGGGCAGAATACCGCCACCGCACACAAGCGTCATGAATATGCCCGAAGCGGCGGGAGTATATTTGCCAAGACCCTCAGCTGCAAGGTTGAAGATACTGCCCCACATGACCGACGTGCAGAGACCGCACAGCACCATGAAGACCATGTTCAAGGGCACGGCACCGTCGATGAAGGGGATCTTTATGCCCTGAGCAGGCATAAACATCATGCAGCAAACCAGCAACATGGCAAAAACACTCACTGCGGTAAGCATATTGCGGCTCGAAATTACGCCGCCGACGGCACCGCCGATCAGACGTCCGTACATCATCAGGAACCAATATATACCAACCAATACGCCCGCCAGACCGGCATTCAGACCGAGACCCTCTTGCATCTGACCGGCAATCACTTTCTTGGCATTATCGTAGGCCTTCTCGGTGACGACCTGAGGCTGATAGCTCTTGTCGTCGGCATTGGCCTCGTCCAACGACTTCAATTCTTCCAGCAGAGCTGCATTCTCAGGCAGATTCTGCATCTCGTACTTTGCAATCATCTCTTCGGCCATCTGCTCGGTGGGGGTAGTCATATAGAGGTTGGCGATATTGGGAATACCAACCTCGATACCTACATAGAAGAATATGGCCACGGCACCCAGCACGAAGTGACGGAACGACATGGGACCATACTGATCCTTCTTCTTGTTGCCGGCCTTGCGTGCGGCCTTCTCCTCGGCACTCTCCATGTGGGGTTCGGGGATCTCCACCGCTCCGATTATAAATGCGGCCAGCGCGAAGATCGACATGGCGATAATCATAGCCGGAGCAGCATCGCTCACCGTAGCGCTATCGGTCGAGCCGCCGATCAGGTAACCCAGCAGAATGGGGGCGATAGTACCGCCTATGGAGTTGCACGAACCGCCGAACTGTATGAGCTGATTGCCCTTGTTGCCGCCGCCGCCCAAGGTATTGAGCATGGGGTTGACAACGATATTGAGCATACACATCGAGAAACCGGCCACGAATGCACCCAGCACATATACGCCGAACGACTCGACATAACCCGAAAGGAATTGAATGCCCACGCCCACGAAACCTACCGTGACGGCTGCCAGCGAGGTAAACTTATAACCCTTGCGCTTCAAGATGATACCTGCCGGAATACCCATGCAGGCATAGGCGATGAAGTTGGCCAACGTACCCAGCTGCGACAGTGCATTGCTGGCATGGAACTGATTCTTCACGATCACACCCATCGAACCTGCAAAGTTCGTCACGAACGCGATCATGAAGAAGAGCGCGAACATCACGATGATGGGCAGCGTGTAACTTTTTTTGTTCTGATTCATAAGTATATTTGTTTGTTAAAGGTTTTTCTCAACGGGTAATAGCGGCCTGCTTTCGGCAGGCGTACGACGGTCGTCAGCGATCGCGCTCGGCCACATACCGGCAAAGGTCGAGCAGTGCCGCACGCGCCGGCGTGGGCGGATACTTCGACAAATGGTGCATGGCGCGTTCCAAATAACGCTTCATCGTCTCGGCGGCAAGAGCCGTGCCGCCGGCCTCGTCGACCGCAGCCTGCAACTTGTCGACCGCAGCCTCGTCTTCGTGGCAGCGTCCCAGCAGATCGAGCAGCTCGGCACGACGCTTCTCGTCGCTGCGATCGAGCACCTCGATCAGCGGCAGCGTGATTTTGCGCTCGCGAAGATCGTTGTTCGAGGGTTTGCCCGTATGCGCCGTGCGGCGATAATCGAGTATGTCGTCCTGAATCTGAAATGCCATGCCAAGAGCCTCGCCGAATTTCTGCATGCGCTCGCGCGCCTCGCGGTCGGCACCCACAGAGAGTGCTCCGAGCGACGCGCTGACACCCAGCAGGCTGGCCGTCTTGCGGTAGATGATGTCGAAATAGGCCTCGCGCGAGGTGTCCATGCGTGCCGCATGCTGATTCTGCAACACCTCGCCCTCGCACAGTGTGGCCATGGCCGATCCCAGATAGGAGATCAAGTCGTATTGCGCGCTCGACATGCCTATCGACAGGGTGCGTGCCAAGATGTAGTCGCCCAAGATGACGGCATTGTTGGACTGCCACTGGGCATTGACCGACGGCCGCCCGCGACGGGTATCGGCCGAATCGATCACATCGTCGTGAATGAGCGATGCCGTGTGTATCATCTCCACGAGCATAGCCGCCAGATAGGTACGTTTGGTGCAGTGCCGCCCCGACGACGGATCCGTTGCCGACGACGGCGAATTGATAGTCGCCGACAGCATGGTCAATATCGGACGTATGCCCTTGCCCCGCGACGAAAGCACATGATGAAGCATCTCTTGAAGCAAATCGCCCTCGGCATTGAAATTGTCGCTGACAAACTCGTCGAAAGCCGCCAGATCGGAAAGAATAGGTTTGCGGATAGAGTCGATAGTGACCATCTGATTAAGCATTAACTTTGCAAAGATACTAATTTTTCGCTATTTTGCCCCGGACACGACGAGTTTTTTCACGATATTACGGCACCGGGCAACACCTCTGCCGGGCAAAATCAAACTTTCGTTTGCTTTTTGTCACACCGCTTATTCGTAACTTTGGCTCCGCCGTAGCGACTCCCACTCGGCAAAATCAAACTTTCGTTTGCTTTTGCGCTCGTTTATTCGTAACTTTGTCCGACTATACGATAATGTTTATGAACATAAAGGATATATTCATGCGCGGCATTCTGCCAGCCGTGGTGGCTGCGACCCTGTTCTGGGTGGTGTCGGCAACGCTCTTTTCGGCGCAACTCGAAGGGAAATCGCTCTCTCAGGGAGATACGCGCCAATACACCGGCATGTGGCGCGACATAAAGGAGTGTCGCGAACAAACGGGCGAAGATCCGCAGTGGACAGGAGCGATGTTCTCGGGCATGCCCGCATATCTGGTCAATGTCGAATACCCGTCGCAAGCCGTCAAACACACTCTGGGACAGGTCATACACATAGTCGACGAGCCGATGAGCCTGATACTCTTCGCCATGGTCGCCATGTGGATAGCCCTGCTTCTGATGGGAATCAATCCGTGGATAGGAATGGTAGGAGCACTGGCCTACGGATTGTCGACCTATTTCCTGCTGATAATCGATGCCGGACACATCACGAAGATGCGTGCATTGGTCTATGCCCCGCTCGTAGTGGCAGGCGTGTGGTATACGCTTCGGCGCAACATGTGGGTCGGCGGCGTGGTGACGGCCGTTGCACTGTCGCTCGAAATAGGAGCCAACCACCCGCAGATAACATATTATTTCGCCCTTGCGGCAGCGGCTCTGTGGATAAGCGAAATGTGGTTTGCACACAAGCAGCACGCATGGCGCGGGTTCGCACGACGCACAGCTGTTCTGGCCGTTGCGGCACTGCTGGCCGCAGGCTCCAACTTCTCGCCGCTGTGGTACACGATGCAGCATCAGAAATACACCACGCGAGGCGGCTCGGAGCTGGCCGAGAGCGATGCCGAACGCAAAAATCTGTCGCTCGACTACGCCACGGCATGGAGCTACGGCAAGGCCGAAAGCCTCAACATGCTGATCCCCGGAATGACGGGAGGGTCGTCGGCTGCTGCCCCGGTCGAGCATGGAGAGGTCGAAAAGGCTCTGAAATCGCTTGGCGTATCGGACAACGACACCGAGACCATAATGAAAGCCGGATACTTCGGCGGTTACTGGGGCGACCAGCCCGGCACAGCAGGCCCCACGTATCTGGGTGCGGCCGCCATAATGCTTGCGGCAGTCGGACTGACGCTCACCCGCGGCCGCAACAAGTGGTGGATAGTGGCCGTATCCATACTGTCGCTGCTGCTGGCATGGGGCAGCAATTTCATGGGATTCACAGAGCTCGCATTTAAGATACTGCCCGGATATGCCAAGTTCCGCACCGTATCGATGGCTCTTGTAGTAGTGGAGTGGAGCGTACCTCTGTTGGCGGCACTGGCACTCAGAGAGCTGTGGCGCACCGAAATGTCGTGGAGGCAGGTGACGGCACGGGTGGCGGCATGCGGCGGCACACTGATACTCGTATCGCTCGCCGTATTGGCGCTCACCGGCGGCTTCGGCAGCGACAAGGGTCCCGGCATGATAGCCTATCTCACCGGCGACTCGCCTGAAACATACGCACTGCACGACGCACTGGTAGCCGATCGCAAGACACTGCTGGCAACCGACGTATGGCGCACGATAGGGTTCATCGCAGCAACAGGTGCCGCAATAGCGGTATTCGCACGGCTCAGATCGTGCGACCGGCTGTCGCAAAATACGCGCAAGGCACTGCCTTACGCCTTGACACTGGCCACGGGCATACTGGTCGTTTGGGATCTGGCAGGCGTAGACCGCCGCTTCTTCAACGACGACAACTTCCAGGACGCAGCCCCGACCGAGATACGCCCCACCGCAGCCGACCGCGAAATACTGCGCGACAAGGATCCGGGATACCGGGTGATGAATCTCGACGTATCGACCTACAACGATGCCACCACCTCCTATTTCCACCGCTCGATAGGCGGTTATCACGGAGCCAAGCTGGGTCGTTATCAGGATCTGATCGACGTATACGCCCAAGGCGGCCGCAAGATCATGGAGCCGGAAATAGCCGCCATGCTCAACTGCCGCTACATAATATACGACGGTGAGGCCGTGACGCTCGCCGAGGCCTTCGGGGTCGAACCGCTGGGTGCCGCATGGTTCGTAGCCGGCACGCAACGCCAAAGCGGTGCACGCAACGAACTCACCGCATTGGGCAGAACAGACCTTGCGACGACGGCCGTAGTGGGCGACGATGCTCCGGTCGCCGGCAAGAGCTACGATGCCACCGGCACCATAACCCTCAGCGAGTATCAGCCCAACCGTCTGAAATACGAATACTCGTCCGAGGGCGAGGCACTGGCCGTATTCTCGGAGATATACTTCCCCGACGGCTGGACGGCATCGATAGACGGAAAGGAGGCTCCCTACTTCCGCGTCGACTATCTGCTGCGCGGCATGGAGCTGCCGGCTGGCCGTCACACGGTGGAGTGGCGTTTCCGTGCCCCCGGGTGGGCGATGGCCGAAGGTATAACCCAGGCTTCGTCGCTTGCAATACTGGCGGCATGCGCGGCACTGATCGCCGCAGCCGCATGGCATGCAGCCCGGCGTCGCCGAAACAGTAAAACACGATAAACCGGATAATTATGAGTAACCGTGATAAACGTTTGAAACGCAGGGTGCGCTGGTCGTATGTCATATCGACCGTGAGCATAGCGTTGGTACTGTTCATGTTAGGCTCGGTGAGCTACGTGATGATGTCGGCACTGTCGGCATCTCGCTCGCTGCGCGAAAACGTGGTATTGTCGGTCGAGCTAGCCGACTCGCTCTTCTCCAACGAGAAGCAGGCCGTCTACGACCGCATCGTATCGCGACGGGAGGTGGCCGATGTTGAGTACATGGCCAAGCAGGACAAGATCAACGACGAGGAGTTCCGCAGGGTATTCGCCTCGCAGATCGACGAGTTGTTGCAGCAGAATCCCCTGCGCGACTCATACGAGGTGTCGCTTTCGGCCGATCACGCGTCGGAGCAGGACGTCGAAGCATTCATTTCCGACATCAGCTCGGCAACGGGAGTGGAGTATGTGGCCGTGCCGCCCATAAGCGTCATCGAGACCATGCAGACCACGGTGCGCCATATCAGCTGGTCGCTGGTGATCTTCCTGGCCGTTCTGCTGTTTATCTCGATTCTGCTGCTCAACAACACCATACGTCTGGCCATATACGCCAAACGCTATCTGATAAACACCATGAAGCTGGTGGGAGCCACCAAGTGGTATATCATGCGGCCGCTGCTGCGCAGCGCGCTGCGCCAGGGCATACTGGCCGGAGCGGGAGCAGGCATACTGATGTGCGTGGCACTCTACGGAGTCGAACGCTTCACTCCCGCAGGCATACGCATGCTGCCGCACGAGGAGGTGGCGGCGATCATCGGGGCGATGATGGTCGTGGGCGTAGTCATATCGGTGGCATTCAGCGCACTGGCCATCAACAAATTCGTCAACATGAAGTCAAACAAGATACATCTTTATTAACATGAAGCTCAAAAAACGATGGCACGAACTTTCGAGTGAAAACGATGCTCGCATGCCTCTGACATTGAAGAACTACGTACTGCTGATCGTCGGCTTTGCCGTAATAGTCGCCGGCTTTGCCCTTATGTCGGGCGGAGGCAGCCACACGGCCGAAGAGTTCGACTACTCGATATTCTCGTGGCGGCGCATATCGCTGGCACCTGTGATGGTAGTCGCCGGATTCGTATTCGAGATATACGCCATACTCAAACGCTTTCCCGCAAAAAGCGGCGACAAAAGATCGTAATCGCATCGGCAAATGGATACTTTACAAGCCATAATTTTAGGCATAGTGCAGGGACTCACCGAGTTTCTTCCCGTATCGAGCAGCGGGCACCTGCAACTGGCCAAAGAGCTGCTCGGTGTGGAAATAGCAGAAAACCTCACCTTCGACGTGACGCTGCATGCGGCCACGGTGTTGAGCACCATCGTGGTGCTGTGGAGCGAGATACGCCGTCTGATATGCGGACTCTTCTCGCGCAGGTTCAACGAAGAGCAGGCATTCGTCCTGAAAATCATCATATCGATGATACCGATAGGCATCGTCGGGCTGCTGCTGCGCGACAAGATCGACATGATGCTCTCGTCGCCATACATAATGGTCATCGTTGGAGCCATGCTGCTGCTGACATCGGCACTGCTGGCATTCGCCTATTACGCCAAGCCCCGCATCAAGGAGCGAATATCGTATCGCGATGCGCTGATAATAGGCATAGCGCAGGCCGTGGCCTCTATGCCCGGACTGTCGCGTTCGGGCTCAACCATAGCCACGGGTCTGCTGCTGGGCAACAAGAGATCGAGCGTGGCCACCTTCTCGTTTCTGATGGTGCTCGCCCCGATTCTGGGCGAGATGCTTCTGGAAATCGCAGGCGGCGAGTTCTCGGCAACGGGCATCGATACCGCCGCACTGGCGGCAGGCTTCGTCTCGGCATTCGCGGTGGGCTGTCTGGCCTGCAAGTTCATGATCGAGATCGTCAAGCGCGGCAAGCTGATATGGTTCGCCGCATACTGTGCCGTGGTAGGACTTACCGCCATTTTGTCATACATATTCTAACTCCGAACAAACATATGAAAGACGATTCATCGCTCACGGGCGTCGACTTCGCCGAGGGCTACATAGCCGTTATCGACAAACCGTTGGAGTGGACCTCGACCGACGTGGTGCGCAAAATAAAGTTCGCACTGCGCAAATGCGGATACCCCAAAATCAAGGTTGGACATGCCGGCACGCTCGACCCTCTGGCCACGGGCATACTGCTCGTATGCGTGGGCAAAGCCACCAAAATGGTGGAGGCGCTGCAAGCCGAGCAGAAGGAGTATATAGCCGAATTGGAGTTGGGCGCAACCACGCCCAGCGGCGACATGGAACACGAGATCGATGCGCACTACCCCACCCGGCACATCACGCGCGAGGCTGTCGAGCAGGCACTTCGCTCGCTCACCGGCGAGCGGTTGCAGGCGCCGCCAATCTACTCGGCCAAGAAGGTGGAGGGAGTGCGTGCCTACGAGTTCGCCCGCGCCGGCGAGAGCGTGGAGCTGCGACGCGCACAGATCAACATCTACGAAATGGAGCTCTTGGAGTACGACATGCCGCGCATAAAGATACGGGTGGTGTGCAGCAAAGGCACCTATATCCGTTCGCTGGCTTTCGAGATCGGCGAAGCACTCGCCAGCGGAGCATATCTGCGTTCGCTGCGCCGCACCCGCAGCGGCGGATTCCGAGTCGAAAACGCCTTCGAATTGGACGGATTCATGGAAAAATTGCATGAATGTGAAACAAAATCGGCGAATTAACGTATATATTCTGATTGTTATCTTGTAAATTTTAGATTTTATTATTGGAACATGAAGTTATCGCAATACGGTTACGAGTTCTCGTCGGAGATGATCGCCAAATATCCGACGGAGAATCGCGACGATTCACGACTGATGGTGGTCAATCGCAAGACGGGCGAGATCGAACATCGAATATTCAAAGACATCATCGAATATTTCGATGAAAAAGACATGTTCATCTTCAACGACACCAAGGTCTTTCCTGCCCGCCTGCACGGCAACAAGGAGAAGACGGGTGCCGATATCGAGATATTCCTTCTGCGCGAACTGAACCGCGAACTGCGTCTGTGGGACGTGCTGGTCGATCCGGCGCGCAAGATCCGAATAGGCAACAAACTCTATTTCGGCGAAGACGACCTGATGGGAGCCGAGGTAATAGACAACACCACCTCGCGCGGACGCACGCTGCGATTCCTGTTCGACGGCAGCTACGAGGAGTTCAAGGAGGCTCTGTTCCGTCTGGGCGAAACGCCGCTGCCGCGCTGGGTGCGCGAGACGGTCGAGCCGGAGGACGCCGAGCGTTACCAGACCATATTCGCCCGTCATGAGGGTGCCGTGGCGGCACCGACAGCCGGCATGCACTTCTCGAAGCATCTGCTCAAACGCATGGAGATACGCGGCATCGACTCCACATTCATCACCCTGCATGTGGGTCTGGGCAATTTCCGCACGGTCGACGTGGAGGATCTGTCCAAACACAAGATGGACTCCGAGCAGTTCGTCATATCGCAGCAGGCTGCCGAGGCGGTCAACGGCGCCAAGGCCGAAGGCCACAAGGTGGTGGCAATAGGCACCACTGTGATGCGCGCCATCGAGACGGCTGTCTCGACCAACGGCATGATAAAGCAGATGGAGGGCTGGACCAACAAGTTCATCTTCCACCCCTATCAGTTCACCGTAGCCGATGCCATGGTCTCTAACTTCCAGCTGCCCTACTCGACCCAGCTGATGATGGTTGCGGCATTCGGAGGCTACGATACGGTGATGAACGCATACGATGTGGCACGCCGCGAGGGTTATCGTTTCGGCACTTATGGCGATGCCATGCTGATATTATAGAAATTTTTTGTATATTTGCAAAAGTAAACAATCGGTTAGGGGTCATGGCAACAAGCAGAATATTATACGTATGTCAGGAGATCACGCCCTACCTGCCTGAGAACGAGCTTTCGGGATTGAGTCTCGAAATGGCGCGCCAGATGCAGGAGCGCGGGTGCGAGGTGCGTACCTTCATGCCGCGATACGGGTGTATCAACGAGCGTCGCAATCAGCTTCACGAGGTGATACGGCTCTCGGGCATGAATCTCATCATCAACGACAACGATCACCAGCTAATAATCAAGGTCGCCTCCATACCATCTGCGCGTATCCAGATCTATTTCATCGACAACGACGACTACTTCGCCCGCAAGTCGATACTCAAAGATGCCGCCGGAGAGGAGTTCGCCGACAACGACGACCGTGCGATATTCTTCGCCCGCGGCGTATTGGAGACTGTCAAGAAGCTGCGCTGGACGCCCAACATCGTACATTGCCACGGCTGGTTCTCCGCCATCGTGCCCATGTACCTGCGCAAGGTGTTCTACGACGATCCCGTCTTCCGCGACGTGAAGATCGTGCTGTCGCTGCCCGACGACCGATTCGAAAAACCGCTCTGCGAGTCTATGCGCTCGAAGATAGAGAGCGAAGGCATTCTGGACAGCAATCTGAAAATTCTCAATACTCCGTCATACGAAAATCTCTATCGTTTCGTTATTGATTATGCCGACGGTGTGATCGCCACTTCACCTGCCGCCGACAGCTCGCTGTTGGAGTATGCGCGCAGCCAGGGCAAAAAGGTATTGGAGTACGGATCGCCCGACAAGGCGGAGACCTTCGATAATTACAAACGATTCTATGAGGAGTTATAAATATTTACTACGAGTTGTATTGATGACCGTGAGCGGTGTGCTGATGCTGTCGGCATGCACCACTACGGCCGACTATACCATGGGCGAGGAGTTCGTGCCCGACAACCAGCAGTTCTCGATACGCCGCCGCACATATTCGGGCGGCAAGCTCCATGAAAACGGAGAGTCGATCGACTGCGCACTGGCACAGACGCGTCTGTATCAGACCGATTCGGTGAAATCGGGCAATCTCTCATACGTATATTTCGGCCAGGAGCAGAGCGATACGTTCGGCATGCGCAAAGCTGGATTCTTCTCGCAGATGCTGTTCAACTACACTCTCGACGAGGAGCGCGGCTGGGGTTATCGCCCCATCTTCGACTCGATGCAGCTTGCATTGGAGATCAAGTCGTTCCACGGCGACACGACCTACAAACAGCGTTTCAACGTCTACGAGATCACCTCGAACGACTATTTCGAGGACATACCCGATTCGACATTCTATATCAGCTTCGACGCCGCAAAATACATAGGCAGCGAACCGATCTTCACCTTCACGTTCCCCGATCAGGACAACGGCGTCTACACCACCTCCACCGAGGTGCGCCTGCATGAGACCCCCGCAACCCGCGACTATATCAACCGTCTGATGCTGTTGAAAAACATGGACGACAACGACGGCTTTGCAAAAGATGTCGACGAACTCTACACCGTGGGCAACGAAGACAAATTCGTCGAAGCCTTCAAAGGTGTCTATGTGGTTCCGGCCGACGACCTGTCGCAGAGTACGCGCGGCGCGATGTATGCGTCGGATATCGAGACCACGGGACTTTACCTCTACTCGCGCAGCCGCGAGCAGGAGGATCCCACGATCATACGCGACACCAACTATATGGTCTACAACCTGTACCTCAACCCCTCGACCTACGGCAAGCTGGCCGCTGGCAACGTTTCGATCAACACTGTCGAGCACGATTTCTCGGCCGTGACGTTATTCGATCAGGCCGCTATCGACTCGGAGAACGCTGATCGGGCAGAGGTTCTGACCGGCTTTATCGACGGTATGGGCGGCGTTGTGACCGAGGTGCGATTCTCCGACGAGATGTTGCAGTCGCTGGCCGATCTGGTACTGGCCGAGGATTGCAACTCCGTATCGGTCAATCAGGCCATGCTGAGCGTATACGTAGAGCATTCGGATTACGACTACATGCAGATCAATCCGACCATTATGGCACCCATTCTCGACAAGGCCATGACGCGCCTGGGCATGTACACCAACTACAAGAGCATGACGGCCATACCCGATTATCTCTACACCTACGAGTCGTCATATACGGTTGCCTACGACGGCAATCTCAACCGCTCGCTGGCATGTTACAAGATGGACATATCGAACTATATACAGTCGTTAATCATGGCCTGCGCGGACAATCTGAAAGAGGACGGGCGCACGGTCGACTTCGACAAGATCAGCGAGGTGCATCGTCGCGTATATCTTGCCCCCGAGGCATACGGCCTGTTCGGTTTCGATCGTGTGGCCATCATCGGAGGCAACTCCGAGGTCGGAGGGCAGCGCAACAGCGCACCCATAACGCTCGATATGACATACACGGTATTCAAATAGATATTAATGAGTCAAACGACGGCAAACCTAAGTTAACGCTTAGGTTTTGCTGTATGAAGAAGTTGAGATAGCAATGCAGGAGAATTTAGTAATAGTCGAGTCACCGGCCAAAGCCAAGACCATCGAAAAGTTTCTCGGCAAAGATTTCGTCGTCAAGTCGAGTTTCGGACATATCCGCGACCTTGCCAAAAAGGATCTGGGCATAAATCTTAGCGAAGACTATTCGCCGGTCTACGAGATCCCGAGCGACAAACGCAAGGTGGTCGACGAACTCGCGCGTCTGGCCAAGAACGTGCGCACGGTGTGGCTCGCCTCCGATGAGGACCGCGAGGGAGAGGCCATTGCATGGCATCTTGCCGAGGTGTTGGGTCTTCCGGTAGATCAGACCAAGCGCATCGTGTTCCACGAGATCACGCGTCACGCCATATTGAATGCCATAGAGAATCCGCGTACGATCGACATGAATCTGGTCAACGCACAGCAGGCGCGCCGCGTGCTGGACCGTTTGGTCGGATTCGAACTTTCGCCCGTATTGTGGAAGAAGGTGCGTCCGTCGTTGTCGGCAGGTCGCGTGCAGAGCGTAGCCGTGCGGCTCATCGTCGAGCGGGAGAGGGAGATCATAGCCTTCAACTCTACACCGCTGTTCCGCGTCGTTGCACAATTCTACTCCGAGAGCGATCCCTCGAAGACGCTCTTCAAGGCCACGTTGTCCTCGTCGTTCGAGCAAAGAGAAGAGGCCGAGCAGTTTCTGGCCGTTTGCATCGATGCCCGTTTCACGGTCGTCAAGTCGGAGGAGAAACCCGTACAACGCTATGCCGCAGCACCTTTCACCACCTCGACATTGCAGCAGGAGGCAGGCCGCAAGCTGGGTATGAGCGTCTCGCAAACCATGTCGGTGGCGCAGCGTCTCTACGAACAGGGTCTTATCACCTACATGCGTACCGACTCGGTCAATCTGTCGCAGCAGGCCATCGGTCAGTGCAAGGAGGAGATCACGCGCCTGTTCGGAGCCAAATACTCCTATCCGCATAACTACAAAACCAAGTCGAAGGGGGCGCAGGAGGCTCACGAGGCCATACGTCCCTCCTACATCGACCGTCAGCAGATCGAGGGCACCGCAGCCGAAAAACGCCTCTACGATCTGATATGGAAACGCACGGTAGCCTCTCAGATGGTACCGGCAGAATTAGACCGTACACAGATCGTTATCGAGAGCGACACCCGCAACGGCCAGTTCGTGGCAACGGGCGAGGTGATTCGCTTCGACGGCTTCCTGCGTCTCTACTCCGAATCGACCGACGATGACCAGAACGGCGACGGCGAGAGCGGCGTACTGCCCAAAATGGCTGTCGGCGACGGCGTATGCGCCGCGACGATCACAGCCACCGAGCGTTTCACTCAGGCACCCGCACGCTACAACGAGGCTGCGCTGGTCAAGCGTCTGGAAGAGTTGGGCATAGGCCGTCCTTCGACCTACGCGCCGACCATCACCACGATCATCAATCGCGGTTATGTGGTCAAGCAAAATCGCGACGGACAGAAGCGCAACTACCTGCAACTCACGCTGTCGGGCGGCAAGATCACCGAAAAGATGCAGAGCGAGACCTTCGGCAAAGAGAAGAACCGACTCTCTCCCACCGACATAGGCATGCTTGTCAACGACTATCTCGAATCGCAGTTCTCGTCGATCATGGACTACAACTTCACGGCCAACGTCGAGAAGGAGTTCGACCGCGTTGCCGAGGGCGACATAGCATGGACCAAGATGATAGACGACTTCTATCACCCGTTCCACAAGATGGTCGACACGGCTATCGGCAAGCAGACCGACAAGAGCGCACAGGTACGCGTACTTGGTGTCGATCCGACAAGCGGACACACGGTCAAGGCACGCATAGGCCGCTATGGCCCCATGGTGGAGATCGAGGGTGCCGAGGGCGAAAAACCGCGCTTCGCATCGCTAAAAAAGGGTCAGCTGATAGAATCCATCACCTTGCAGGAGGCGTTGGAGCTGTTTGCCATGCCGCGCGATCTCGGCGAGTTGGAGGGTGAGAAGCTGATGGTGGGCATCGGCAAGTTCGGCCCGTATGTACGCCACGGCAAGACTTTCGCCTCGCTGATGAAGAGCGACGATCCCTACACCGTCACCCGCGAGCGCGCCGAGGAGCTGATACGTCTGCACAACGAGCACGCCAAGGCAGCCGCAACACCCTTGAAGAGCTTTGCGGAAGATGCCGACATGGTTATCAAGGACGGCCGTTACGGTGCATACATAGCCTACAAGGGCAAGAACTACCGCCTGCCCAAAGGCTCCAAGATCGAACAGCTGACCTACGACGACTGCCGCAACATCGTGGCCAAGAGCAAGAAATAAGTCTTCCGGCTGCCGTCGCCGGTGTGAGGCCGCTGAGCCGCACAGAAGCCATACGGCACAAAGAGATATTTGCAAATGACGAAAACCTTAAAACAAAACCATTATGAAGATTAAACTGTTTTTTGCGGTTGCAGGCCTGCTCTGTTGCGGCATGGCCTCGGCACAACAGCCCCAGACCGCCGACCCCGAAGGGTATGTGTTCACCGACGTGAAGATCAACCCCGCAACCTCGGTCAAGGATCAGTCGCGCAGCGGCACATGCTGGGCATACTCGGCTCTCGGATTCTTGGAGAGCGAGATCCTGCGCGCCGGCGGCGAGGAGATGGATCTGGCACCCATGTGGATCGTTCGCAACATCTACTTCGAGAAGGCGGTGAAGTATATCCGTCTGCACGGAGCATTGAACTTCGCCGTAGGCGGTAACGGCGGCGACGTAATCACGGCAATCCGCGACTACGGCATCGTTCCCACCGAGGTGTATCCCGGTCTGAACTACGGTACCGACAAACCTTTCTTCTATGAGATCGACGCAGTGTTGAAGGCCTACGTCGAGGCTGTGGTGAAGGCTCCCAACAAAAAGCTCTCAACAGCTTGGCAAGATGGTCTCAACGGCATTCTCGACGCATATTTCGGCAAGATGCCCGAAACATTCACCTACAAGGGCAAGGAGTACACGCCCAAGTCGTTCGCGGCATCGCTGCCCATAGATCTCGACAACTATGTCGACCTGACTTCGTACACGCATCACCCCTTCTACGAGTCGTTCATACTCGAAATTCCGGATAACTGGCGTTGGCACAGCCAGTACAACCTGCCGCTCGACGAGCTGATGCAGGTACTCGACTATGCCATCGACAACGGTTACACGGCAGAGTGGGGAGCCGATGTAAGCGAATTGGGCTTCAACCGCACCAAAGCCATCGGTATCATTCCCGAAGACGACGTTGAGAGCATGGAGGGCACCGAGGCCGAGCGTTGGGGCAAGCTCACCGCCGCCGAGCGCCAGCAGGCTCTTTACAGCTTCGACAAGCCTATCCGCGAGAAGAAAATCACGCAGCAGATGCGTCAGGAGGCTTTCGACAACTTCGAGACCACCGACGATCACGGCATGCAGATCGTGGGCTACGCCACCGACCAGACCGGTGCCCGCTTCTACAAGATCAAGAACTCTTGGGACGTGCGTCCGCCCTACGACGGCTACTACTACTTCTCTCGTCCGTTCGTTGAGTACAAGACCATGTCGATCATGATTAACAAGAACGCCATACCCAAGGCCATTCGCAAAAAGCTAGGATTGTAGTCTATCTCAAAAGCGGCAGCCATGCGGCAGCCGCTTGCACAACAGCCCGAACCGACACACGCAGAGTGCAGTCGGTTCGGGCTGTCGGCATCTGCCGCCCTACAAATACGGCTCGTCCGACTTTTTATCGGCCGAAAGTTGTCATGTCAGATAATTTGCGTATATTTGTATAATAAAAACTAAGGATTGCACTATGGATTACTCAAAGGAGCTGGAAAAATATGCGCCTGCACATACCGAGGCGCAGGTTGTCAAGGAGGTGGCCAAGATCAAGGTCGCAGCCAACCGCAACGAGAATACCGATGTCTACAAATTTTGCTACTCGGCCATCGATCTTACGACTTTGTCGTGCAACGACTCTGTTGAATCGGTGACGGCATTCGCCCGCAAAGCGGTGGAGTTCTATGACAAATATCCGCATATACCCAACGTCGCATCGATATGTATCTATCCTTCGTTTGTCGAGACGGTGGGACTGGCCGTGGAGTCTACTCCCATGCGCATAACCAGCGTAGCCGGAGGATTCCCCGCAACTCAGACATTCATCGAGGTCAAGGCCTTGGAGGTTGCCATGGCTGTCGAGAACGGTGCCGATGAGATCGATGTCGTGCTCAATGTTGGCAAGATGCTCACCGGAGCTTACGACGAAGCGGCAAGCGAAGTGGAGCTGATGCGCAACGAGGCCAAAGATGTCGTTTTCAAGGTTATCATCGAGTCGGGCGCATTGAAGACTCCCGAACTGATCCGCAAGGCTTCGCTGCTGTCGATGTTTACCGGTGCCGATTTCATCAAGACCTCGACCGGCAAAATCGATGTTGCTGCAACCCCCGAAGCGGCATTCGTAATGTGCCATGCCATAAAGGATTACTACAACGCTACCGGCCGCAAAGTCGGCTTCAAGGCTGCCGGCGGCGTGCGCACTCCTGCCGATGCGGCACTCTACTATACCATCGTCGAGGAGATTCTCGGCAAAGAGTGGCTCACGACCGATCTGTTCCGCATAGGAGCCTCGTCGGCCGCCAACAACATATTATCGGCAATAGAAGACAAGGATATCAAGTATTTTTAATCCTTAGTCAGTAAATAGCGGCCGCTTCCTGCCGCCTGTTCAATAGTCCGCAACTGCATTGCACAGTCGCGGACTATTTGCGTTACATGCCTCTTCAAGGGGCAAGCTATCCGGAATTATATTGTTTTATGCGATATGTCATGTCGAACGAATGTGAGACATCTGGGGACGATGTGGCCTGCGACATAGTCGTTGTAGAAAGGATTGACAATGGAAATCGTCGCGCACAGATTTCTCGCTTACACTCGAAATGACAAAACGCTGTCACTCCGAGGA
>CAMWTS010000020.1 GCA_947177225.1 uncultured Alistipes sp.
TGTACTAAACCGTACTGCCTATTCGCGCCGATGATTGAGGTGACGCTAATGACGCATTTTCACGAAAAATAACTACAAGGAATCAATCACCCCGCATATACGCTCGAAAACCTCGTCCATAGTGCCGTGACCGTCGATACGTGTATACTTGTTCTGCGCAGAGTAATAATCGGCAACCACAGCGGTCTGAGCACGATAGATCTCTATGCGATTGCGTATGACCTCCTCAGAGGCATCGTCGGCACGTCCCGACTCCTTGCCTCGCAACAAGATGCGATCGACAAGCTCCTGTTCGGGAACGTCCATGTAGATCATTACATCGACCTTCAACCCCATGCCGTCGAGCATCTTGTCGAAAGCCTCGGCCTGAGCCGTAGTGCGCGGGAACCCGTCGAAGATCGAACCTTCACCCTTGTGAGAGTGCATGTAGTCGCTAATCATCTCGACGACGATGGCATCGGGTGCCAGCTCGCCGCGCGAGATATACGACTCCATGCTGCGTCCCAACGCCGTTGCGCGGGCAATCTCCGAGCGAATTACCTCGCCGGTGGATATGTGATGCAGATTGTAACGTTCGGCCAGGCGCTTCGCCTGAGTACCCTTACCGCAGCCGGGGGCACCGAACAGAATGATGTTCAACATGCGTTATGTATTGATTGTAATAATCATAAACACACTGTCGGCAGAATATGCACGGCAGAAAAATTTTCATGCAAAATTAACTTTTTTTTTGAAACTCGACAACAAAAACCTAATTTTGTAAAAAATTACGTAATTATGGCAGACAAACAACCTACCCCGATAGCATCGCTCGGCGAATTCGGTCTGATCGACAGACTCACCGCCCGTCTGGAACGACACAACGACTCCACTCTGACGGCCGTCGGCGACGATGCCGCCGTAATCGACTGCGGCGGCGGGCGTGTAATGCTCGTCACCACCGACATGATGACCGAGGGCATAGATTTCGACCTCACATACTTCCCGCTCAAACATCTCGGCTACAAGGTCGTAACGCGCGGCGTGAGCGACATATTGGCCATGAACGCCCGTCCGCGCCAGATACTGCTGTCACTGGGCGTATCGGCCAAAATATCGGTCGAGGCACTGGAAGAGCTATACGAAGGCGTGCAGACAGCATGCAAGGAGCTGGGCATAGACATTGCCGGCGGCGATACCACGGCTTCGGTCACGGGGCTTACGATCAACATCACCGCCATAGGCGAGGCCGCACGCGACGAGGTAGTCTACCGCAAAGGGGCATCGGAGCACGATCTGATCTGCATCACGGGCAATCTCGGTGCAGCATACATGGGTCTGCATCTGTTGGAGCGCGAGAAACGGGTGTTGGCCGATGTCGACAACCCCGAACCGCAGTTTGCAGGAAACGAGTATCTGTTGGAGAGCTATCTCAAACCGCGAGCACGTCAGGACATAATCGAGGCGTTGGCCGAAGAGGGCATACGTCCCACGGCCATGATCGACCTGTCGGACGGACTGGCGAGCGACCTGCGACAGTTGTGCACAGCCTCCGACTGCGGTGCACGCATCTATCTCGAACGCATACCCATAGCACAGCAGACCACTGCGCTTGCCGAACAGATGCACATCGATCCCGTCGTAGCGGCACTCAACGGCGGCGAGGATCACCAGCTGCTGTTCACCGTACCGCTATCCATGCAGGAGAAGGTGATGCGCATGGGACTCTTCGATGTCATAGGCCATATCACACCGTCACAAAGCGGAGTGTGCCTGGTCACCCCCGACGGCGAGCAGATAGCACTGCGCGCCCCGGCATTCGACCGCGAGTAGCGCAATAATTCAAACATGCGGCGGCAGAGTTATCGTCTGCCGCCGCATGTTTTTCAGCAGGCTCCATCAAAAGAAGAATCCGGCAGAGAAGCTCCACAACAGATTGCGTTTGATCTTGACGCTTCGCACCGTCGAGCCTATACGATACAGATAGTATTGCGACGACTTGGCCGACGACTGCACGCGTGCCTCCAAGAAGATCTTGCGGAAGTGCACGCCCAAGCCTCCCACTATCGCCACATCGGGCAAATCGTAATCCACAGCCAACACCGAGGCGTGCGAGTTTCCCGTCCAGTCGCCCAGCGAGAACGAAGCGCCGCCGAACAGACGTATCGCCCCGAACTGCAATCCCAGCTCCACGGGCAGCATCAAACGCCGCAGCTGTATGTTGGTGCTGCGCACATAGCTGCCGCGATTGATGTCGTAGGAGTTGATCGCACACGAATACTCCAACTCGGCTTGCAGATTGAGATGGCGTGTCAGATTGGCACGCATCATAAATGCCGCCTGATAGCCGCATTTGGTACGCCCCTTCGATACAGTGGCATCATCGAGCGAGAATCCGGAAAACGCGACGTCCGACAGATTCAGACCGCCGCGCAGACCTACGTGCAGGAACTGCGCATTGGCCACGGTGAGGCTGCACGCCACACCCAAAACAAAAAGTAAAATTTTTCTCATAACCTTAACCTAAAAATTGTTGCAGGGGGACTACAACAGAGGTGCCAGAAGACGAGCCAGATGCTCTCCGACACCGCACCGCCACCGCCCGGAGGCTATATCGTCCGCAGTGATGCGGCGGGCATTGCCGCACATGCGCTCGAAGCGTCCGACATATTCGCGTGCCATACGCTTATCGTCGATCACCGCCATCACCTCCCGATTATACTCCATGCTGCGATAATCGAGATTGGCACTGCCGACCATAACATGACGCGAGTCGGCGACCATGAGCTTCGAGTGCAAAAAACCGCCCTCGTAGATCTCGACTTCGATGCCCGCCACGACACACTCCGCCACATAGCTGTGAGCGATACGGCACACTATCCTCGAATCGCATTGCTGAGGCAGCAGCAGCCGCACCCTGACACCCGAAAGGGCTGCCCGGCGCAACGAATCCATCAACCACGGCGGAGGCATGAAATATGGTGTTACGATATGCAGCGACACGCGCGCGCAGGCTATCATGGCCGCCATGGCATCGGCTATCGTCGAGCGCGACACCCCCGGCTCCGACCATGCCACCTGCATCTTCGTGCTGCCTGAGACGATGTCAGGCCGCAAGCCCATGCGTCCGATGGCCGGCAGATGCTCGCCGCTCACACGCAGCCAGTCGGCTGCGAACAGACGCTCCACGTCGGCGACTGCCGGTCCGATGAGGCGCACCTGTTCGTCGTACCAGTGCCCCATGGAGTCCCCGTCGAGATAGCGATTCGCAATATTAATGCCACCCACATGTGCCGTTCGCGAGTCGACGATGACCATCTTGCGATGATTGCGGCAATGCACCGCAGAGCTTGTCCACGACCTCCCCACGGGCGTATCGAAACGTATGTCCACACCGTCGCCTCGCAATGAATCGATCAAGCGGCGCGACAGTCGCCGCGATCCGTAAGCATCGCACAACACCTTGACACTCACTCCCGCACGCGAGCGTCTGCGCAGCAGAGAGAGGATCGTGAGACCTATGCGGTCGGCTTCGAGTATGTAGAACTCCACGTGTATCGACACCCGCGCACGCTGCATATCGCCGATCATGGCGGCAAAAGCTGCTGAGCAACCGTTGAGCATGGCTATTCTGTTGCCCTCAGTCATGTGCGTGGCACAGCCGGCATTGACGATACTCTCCACCGGCGACGCGCCATGTCCCGCAGCCAGAGGCACACGCCCGACGCGCGTCAAGGCATATAGCGCCGAAACCAGCGGCGGTGCCAGAAGCGTTGCCATGATCCAAGCCCACTGCGCCTGCGGGGCGTTCACTCCCCGCAGTACGATATAGAGCTGAACCACAACCCATAACGCATATATCGACAAGAAAACATACATCTGAAAAAACACTCGCCGGCAGCTCGGTGCAGACGCTGCGCAAAAGTCGGCGATCGCCGGCAAATGCGGCACACTTTGTGCCAAAAAAATTTGGAAGATCGAAAATTTGCTCTTATCTTTGTATATGTCATTAGGGGTTCTGATCTGCCAAGGTCGGAATTCTTTATTATTTTGTCTGAATTAAAAGTAGAACATATTATGGAAAAGGAGATTATTTATCTTACGGCCGAGGGCATGAAGAAGCTCAAAGACGAACTCGATCACATGCGTTCGGTGGAGCGTCCGGCAATCTCGGCGGCAATAGCCGAGGCTCGCGACAAGGGCGACCTGTCGGAGAACGCCGAGTATGACGCGGCACGCGAGGCACAAGGTCTGTTGGAGATGCGCATAGCGCAGATGGAGCACACGCTCTCGAAGGCACGCATCATCGACGAATCGAAGATAGACACGAGCAAAGTGCAGATACTCAGCCGTGTGAAACTGTTGAATCACAACGTCAACCGCGAAGTGGAATATACGATCGTATCGGAGAACGAGGCCAACCTGCGCGAAGGCAAACTTGCCATAGGAACCCCCATAGCCAAAGCTCTGCTGGGCAAAAAGGTGGGCGACACAGTGGAGGTTGCCGTTCCCGCCGGCACACTCAAATTGGAGATCCTCAACATCTCGATCTGATACATCTGATACGCATATGGCACCGGTTTCGGCTATATGCCGGCTCCATATATTATATATTATAAAGGACTGCCCTGTGGACAGTCCTTTCTCTTTTTGCAGACGATTAATGGAAATCGCCGCGCACAGATTTCTCGCTTATGCTCGAAATGACATAACAATGGAAATAGCCAACCAAGAACCACCAACCCCATTTTTCGGCAAAAGGCGTTAGTAGCAAGCCGCAACGAAAATTGTCCGGATAGGCTGTACTCGGCGTACTGCCTATTCGGACAATTGAGCGAGCGGACGCAGAATGCCGATTTTCACGAAAAATAACGCCTTTTCACGAAAAAAATTATTTGGCAGGATTATACATAAAAATATTAGCCCGCCGCTTGTCGCCATCGGCCTTGCTGCGAGAGGCGAAACCGAGATAGAGATGGTCGCCATGAACCTTTATGCCCTCAGCCTCCATGTAGCCGGATTCGGTAATGCCGAGTGCGGAGAGGGCGTCACGATCGGAAGCAGCCACAACCTCGGCACGCTGCTCGACGATGTTGCCGTCGAAGTCGAAGACGGTGAAATAGGCCGCAGAGCCGTTGGAGGCAGTGCCCTCACCCTCGAAGTAGTAGATCTTGCCGCTGTCGACATCGAATCCCTGCCATGCGTAAGAGGATATGTCGGCGGTGTGATCCGCACCGGTCTTGGGTATGCCGAAACGTCCCAGAGGGGTGAGCTTGGTCAGGTCGCGCACGTAGACCTTCGGGGAGTTGGTCGCTGCCGGATCGGTGCTCGTGCCGCCGCCATAGTTGCGCGAAGGCAGAGTAACATAGCTGCGCGGCAGAGCCAGAGCCTCGCTCAGACGGTACATGACGAACATGCGCAGCGTCGAGCCGGGATAGTTTATGGCCAGCACATCGTTTTCAACGTCGATGGCAGGGTGCAGCTCGCAGATGCCGCCCATGTAGAAGAGATCGCCGCACTGCTCGGGCAAAAGCGTCTTGCCCGGCTGATATTCGGTGCGTGCTACCACACTGTTAGACCAATACTCGTTCGACGAGTTGCGCGAAGCATAGGTGCCTGTCCAGACGTATGTCTTGCCGTCGGCAGCCTCCTCGACAGCCATATTGGTGCCGTGACCCGAATAGCGGAATATCATGTGGTCGTCGACCGAAGAGTTGGGACGGGCACGCATGACATAGAGATCGTGTTTGTCGGTGCCGCCCAGCTGCATGTAGTATACAGTGCCGTCGGCCGCTATGTCGAAGCCCTGAATCACCGTATTGCGAATCAGATATACGAACTTCGAGTAGATGTTCTGTGCAGTGAACCCACCCACGCCGGTAGTGATCTCACCCATGGGAGTCACCTCGACGGCAGTCGATGCCGTCAGTCCGCCGTACTCAGCCGTAATCAGAGCCTTGCCGCGCCCCACGGCCTCGACCATACCGGCCGCATCGATCTCGGCCACCGAGAGATTGGACGAGACGAAGTTAACCTGCGACGGCTCTATCGCCTGCCGCGAGCCGTCGCTCATCTCTGCCTCGACCGACAGACATCGCCCGGAGAATCGGCTTGCCGGAGTATGTTCGGTGGTCGAGCGCAGCGATACGTCGCCCGTGTGGGTGAATGCTATGGCCTTCACCTCCGATTTATTGTCGGGCTGCGGATCGTCGGCACTGTCGCTGCCGCAAGCGATAAGCGCAGCCGTCAACATAGGTATAATCAACATCTTATGTTTCATAAAAATCAATTTATTACATTAAACAACGCGCTATCGCATCGCCACTGAGAAAGCCTTCGGACGCTCCATGGTCTGAGTGTATGTGCGGCCAAAAAGGTCGGTCACCTCGATCGTCACAGTAGTTGTGGGACTCGACGCATGGAACTTCCACATGTGGCAGTTGTAACCGGTCTGGAACGGTGCCGTCTTGCCGATATACGATATTTTGTGCATCGGATCCTTGCCGCGCACCTGCACACCGGTCAGCTCGCGCCCCTCTTCCGTTACGCGGATCGTAAAGCCCTGCTCCCAGTCCCATATGTTGACAAGTATGTCGTTCTCCTCGTAGCAGTCCTCCACACCGTCGGCCGTGACCACCGATGTGAAATCGGGTGCGGCGGCGGCGATGATGCCGTTCTTGCGCACTTCATTCATGTCATAGGCACGGAAAGCGTAATCGTCGGGACGGCCTATGCCCTTGTATCGCCACGACACGTTGTCGCCGTCGAACGAGAATACCTCGTAGCCGCCGGGCGAACCGTCGAGACATACGTTGCAGTCGAATCCCACCGAGCTGTGATAGGTTCCCGTCCACCACCACGTACCGCTGGTGGCGGCCACATTCACCTCGTGTATGCCTGAAACGGGGTTGTCGATGCGCTGATTGACATGCGAATGACCCGAAATGACATAGACCTCGTCGAAGCCGCGAACACGGTTGATGACATCGTAGGCACCGGCCATGCCCGTGGTATAGCCTATCGCACCGTCGACCTTGCGCCAGCGGTAGAGCGTGGCGTGCATCACCACGACAAGAGGCGCGCTGCGATCCTCGACCATCGAGAGATCGCGTTCGAGCCATGCCAGCTGCTCGGCATCGACAGCCTCGCGATAGTTGAGTTTGCCTATCTTGCCCTGCTCGCCGCCGGTGTTCTGATAGATGATGTTGTCAAGAACCACGAAGTGGGCACGGCCGATATTGAACGAGTAGTAGGTGGGACCTATCACCTGACGGTAGATCTCCGAAGCCTGCCAGTCGTCGGTGCAGTAGGGATTGTTGTCGTGGTTGCCCATAGTGTGGAACACCGCCGTAGGATAGCCGTTACGACTCAACTCCTTGCGATAGTCGGCTATTGAGTAGTTGCGCTGATACCAGTATTCGTCCCAGCTCATGTCGCCCATGAACACCGAGTAAACCGGACAGCCGGCTTTGGCCACGGTCTCCCTCACATCGGCGAAAAAGCCGTTCTCCCAGCGGAACTGCGCCAGATCCTGACTTTGACGGTTGGCCACATGGTGATCGGTCGCGGCAATGAGCATGAAACGCGACTGGTCGACGGGCACAAGCTCGAAATCGTGCTGCTCGACGGTAGCCACGCGAGGCGAAAGATTTCGATAGAACAGCGGAATCATGTCCGACGTACACTCGGCCTCATAGCCCGACGGGATCGAGATGAACACATATCCGCATCGTTTTGCCGAGCGGAACGAGTAGTAGCCCTCGGCATCGGTGCGCACACACAGATCGCCGTCCGAGACCACAACGCCCGCTATGCCCCGGCCGTCGACGGAACGCACATAGCCCGTCAGATTGTCGGCATCAGGATCCTCGCCGTCGGTCACCTCGACCGCGACGTCGCAATGCAGCGACGAGCAGCGTGCCGAGATCTGCGCCGAGCCTTTGCCCACAGCCGTCAAGCGGCCGTCTGCAACCGTAACCACACGTTCGCTCGACGTATACCAGCGCACCTCTTTGTCGGCTACGGGAATCGGGCGGCCATCGGCACCGCGCAACTCCACCGCAAGCTGCGTCTCCTCACCCAGGCACATCGTAATACCGGAATCGATGCCCGCGAATGTCATCGACACGGCCTCGACCGGTGCAGGGTCATCGACGGCCGACGAACTGCTGCATGCTGCAACGCACGTCGACATAAGGGCGACTACGGCCGCCATGCCTGCAATTATCTCTCTTCTGTAACTCATATAACCATATAAGATATGCGCAATCCGGCCGTCACGGGGACGACCGGATAACGCTCTTGTTTACAACTACAATACTACACGTATGTTATCGATGAAGAAGCGACCGTAACCGCCGGGATATGCCGAAGCCGGAGCCGGACCTATCTTGATCTTGGTCTCAGCCGTACAGCCGTTGATCTCCACCGTATTGGTCACGAAGTCGATGGTCGAACCGGCCGAAACGTTCTTCGTGGTCTGACCGTCGGCAAACGTACCGCCGTTCTCTACGACGATGGTCAGCTCGGTGCAAGACTTATCGTTGTAGCGGGCTGCATCGAAGCGCAGCTCGACGCTCTTGCCCTCGGCGCGCTCGCCCAGTGCGGGAGTGCGGATCCACACCTGCTTCGAGGCGGCCTCATCGCCATACCACGTCGTCGTGCCCGTACCCAACTGCATGTAGCCTCTTACGCCGTACATCAACAGACCGTGCCAGCCGTCCAGCTCGCACTCGAAGCGGAAGAACTTGCCGTCGTTAACGGCACCGTCGTTGGTGATGTCGGCACCGTCGTAGAAGCCCTCCGATCCGCGGAACGAAGCCTCCATGTTGTTGCCTATGCGGAACGTATTGCTGGTCATGTAACCGTCGCCGCCGGCAGTGAATGTAGCACCCTGCTCCTGACGATACTCCACCTCGCGGATATTCATCAGAGGATCGTGCATGACGGCAAAGCCGCCGAGGTTCTCGTCTTTGGCTGCATTGGCCGAACCGCCCACCGAGAATACCGAGTGCCAGTTGAGCATGCGGTGTCCCAGCTTGATCGAACCGATGGCATCGGTGCCGGCGATGAAGTGATCGAAGTTGACATTGATAAGCTCGTTGCTGCCCGACTCGTAGAACGACTTCTTGCCGCCGATCTCGCCTGCCGATTCCAGGGCAATCCAACGCTCGTTGAGATACTGGGGTATGCCGCGAACGATGATCTCGAATACCTGATGCTTCTCGTCGGCACGATAGATCTCGAAGTTGTCGCATGCCGAGAGGTTGCCGCCGGCAACGCACATGTGAGGTACGACAGCTCTCATCTCGGCCTCGGTCATATGGCGGCCTGCGGCCGGACGGCACATCAGGTATGCCGTCGAGGGGGTCTGGCGATATATCTCCACAACCGACGGCGCACTGTTGGCCTCTATGGCATCGGGATCGCCCAGGATATCGAACGAGAGGTTGTCCATCAGAAGCGTCTGCTTGAAGCGGGGCGTAATGCGGAACGAGATGAACTGATCGTTGTAAGAGGTCAGATCGACACGCTGCGTAGTATAGCGGAATACCTGATTCTCGGTCTGGCAGTCGCCGCTGATGTCGATCCACGTATCGCCGAAGTCGGGCGTATACTCGGCCTTGATCCAGCGCGCGAACAGAGAGTTGTCCTCGCCGTTCTTCTCCACGAGCGAAGCATATGTGTTGTAGGCCACGTCGAAGCTCATCGTAACGGCCTCGGTAGCTGCACCCACATTGACGTTGTAGACATAAAGCGTCAGGTCGTCGTTGATGTGGGCTGCGGGGTGAGCCTCGTTGTAGTCGTAGATGGCAGAGTAAGATGCCAGCGAAGCATCGTTGGTGCCCAGACCGCCGTTGTTGGCGTTGCCGAAATAGAGGAAACCGTCGTTCTCGTTCTCATTCTCGAAGCGTGTGCCGTGCTGCATATCGATGCGCAGACCGCCCCAGTACGCAACCGATGAAGCACCTGCGCCCGAAGGGGTGAAACCGTCGAAGTAGTTGACCAGCTGACGCTGCTTGGTATTCTTGACGATCAGCGTAGCGTCTTTGGGCTCGCCGAAGGTCTCGGTGAATATGTTGATAGTCTGGTCGAGAGTCTCGAAAGCGAGTTTGAGATGCTTGTAAATGACGGTGCCGTTATCCACATCGGTCGACGAGAGATCCTCTTCCAGGGCGACAGTGCGAATACGCACCGTGCCGTCGTCCATGGTGAAGGTGAACTTCAAACCCTCGCCGGCAACGATCGTGAACTCGCCCACGGGCAGCTTCACCACCGAGCGGCCTGTAAGCGTCATATAGTTGTTCTGACCCGTGCGGAAGTCGACCGTCATGCTCTTGCCCTCCGACTTTCCGCTCACCGTACCGGCAGCCGATACGCGAGCCTCGAAGCCGAAGCCGCCGGTCATATCCTGCTCCGACACGGGCTCGATCTCGATCTTCGACAGACGCAGTCCGCTGCCCGGAATCGAGAGTTCGAGCATGGGATTGCAAGGACTGAACGAGATGTCTACGCTCTCGGGATCGGTCATGCCGTCATACTCGGCTTCGCCACGTCCCACGAGCACGATCGACGTCGTATTCTCGCCGTCGACGATCGTTTGCGCTACGGGTATCGACACAGTGAACTCGCCCGAAGCGGCATCGGCCACGTAGGGAGCCACAGCCCAGAATCGGAACTTGCCCGGAGTCTGTCCCCACACCGGAGCCACGGCACCCGTCAGAGCCGATACGGCTCCGTTGTCGGCAGCCGTGAAGGCCGAATATTGAAGCACGTCGCCGCCCAGACCTATCTGCTCGCCGGCTTTGAATTTCACGAGTCCCTCGTCTGCCGTAGCACGCGTGCCAAGATCGACGACAGCATACTCCGAGCTGGAAATAACACCGTTGAACACTGTCCTGCTCACCGGCTCGACGGCCGGATCGTCGTTGGTACAGCTCACCGCAGCGGCAGCCATCAACGACACGAATAACATTTTTTTCATTTCAAGAAGTTTTTAATATTTTTTGGTTGTAATTCTGTTGTAGGTATTACGAAGCATTGCAATATCGCCCGTACCGCATCTCTGAGCCGGCTACTCCCAGCCGGGATTCTGCTTCAAGGCGCTGTTGACCTGTCGGGCATCGTAGGGGATCGGGTGCAGATACATCTTGTCGGTCCACACACGTCCCGTAGTCGAACCGTCCGATGCGCCGTAGGGGTTGTAGACCAGTATGTCCTGCTTGTTGATAATCAGCGACGGATTGTCGCGGAGCACCAGATAGGTCGTACCTCGCTCCGTGCCGGCCACCTTCTGCACGATACATATATAGCTGCCTTCGCGCAACTGCTGCGGCACGCCCAGCGGCGCATATATGCCCTGCCACTCGCGCTGGATCAGATGTCCCAGATGCCAGCGCATGAGATCTTCGTAACGCGTATTCTCCATAAACATCTCGCAGCCTCTCTCGCGGCGGATCTCCAACAGCACGGCATCGCTCACCGTATCGTCGAAATACCACTTCATATAGGGATCGGCCGTCACGGGATACGACACGTCCTCGATACCGGCACGCGCACGCAGCACGGCAATGGTCTTGTTCCAATCCTCCTCTGTGAACTCTCCCAGCTCGGCCTTGGCCTCGGCATAAGCAAGCAGCACCTCGGCATAACGCATGATGGGCAGCGAATTGAAACTGCGCGCACTCGACTCGTAGTAGTCGTTGTCCATATTCCACTTGATTACCTGATAGCCCGTACGCGTGATGGCGAAGTTGGGCGAGTAGAAGTCCAGAACATTATTCTGCGTCTTGCGATACTCCGGCGTAATGATGGTTTGCTGCAAGCGCAGGTCGCGGCCTGCCAGCTCATCGACGAACGAGTTGCGCGCATATCCCGTCTGGTCGGTGTAGCGTGTGCCGTCCAGTTTGAGATAGGTGTTGAGGAACTGTTTGGTCATCGACCAGCAGTTGCCGGTGGTCGACGAACAGAACTTCCACGTGACATCGTTCAGGATCGACTGTGCCGAGCTGTACTCGCGCGCCCATATCACCTCGCGGTAGTCGATGGCCTCCGAGTTGAACAGCGCACGATACTGCGTGGTGCGCGATGCGGCGTTGTCGACGATCTGATACTTGCCGCTGCCCATGAGATCCTCGGCAGCCTCGACGCAGGCACGCAGATAGTCGTCGCCAGTGCCGTACTCGGTGCTCCACGGCGCCAGAGTTTCGGGATTGACCGCATGATACTTGCGATAAGTACCCTCCCACAGACACACGCGCGCCTTGAAGGCCAGAGCTATATAGCGGTTTATAACGCCGCAGTTGACATATGCCGAAGCCTCCGAGCAGTGCGTCGCAGCGAAGTCGAGATCCTCCAATATCTTCGACATGACGAACTCGCGCGAATCGCGCTCCTTGTACAGAGCCACCATATCCTCGGCATCGATCGGCGTCTGATACCACGGCACGCCGCCGAACGACTTGACCTTGGCCCAATAGAACCATGCACGCCAGAAACGGCCTACGCCCTCGTAGTGATCGAGTGTCTGCTGCGGCACGCCCGACACCTCGTGCATGTGCTCCAAGAAATAGTTTATGTTGTAGAGCATCGTCCAGTCGGAGATGCTCCAACCGGTCTGGTTGGTCGAATTCCAGCTGTCGAGATAGTAGTTCGACAGGTTGGTGCGCGCCACATACTCGGCATTCTGATCGCCATAGGTCAGCGTCGAAGCCGCCGAGGTATACTTCACCAAAAAACCGTTGGCATAGTTCAACAGACTCTTCTCGTCGGTAAAATACTTACCGGCATCGACCTTGTTTATCATGTCGCGATCGAGGAAATCGTCGCACGAGACAGATCCGCAAGCCGCCATTAGAGTCAACGCATACAATATCTTTTTCATAATCTGCCAGTTGTTTAGAATGTGAGATTTATACCGAAGGTCACCGATTTGAGCATCGGGTAGTTATAGCCGTCGGCATAGTCGCCCGCGGTCGTCGAGTTGGTGAAGTCGCTGTCGCCGGCACCAAACTCCGGATCGAAATTCCTGGTTATCTTTCTCAGAGGCGACCACGTGAAGAGGTTCTCGCCGGTGACATAGATACGCAGACCGCTCAGATGTATCTTCTGCATCATCTCCTTGGGGAAGGTATACGACAGAGTGATGTTTTTCAGACGGCAATAGGCGACGTTTTGCAGGAAGTGGTCGTTGGACTGTCCCATCGTGGTCTTGGCATCGCCATCGCCCTTCGACCCCTTAGAGGTCAGGTAACCGGTCATGCGAGGCCAATAGGCATCGAGGTTCTGGTTCTCGTCGGTGTAGATATTGTCGCCCGTATGAGCCTGCAACATAAAGCTGTAAGGACGGTTGAACTTGCCCCAGAAGAATGCCGCCTCGTTCGAGGGATACCAGTCGCGCTTGCCCACGCCCTGGAAGAAGACGCTAAGATCGAATCCCGCATAACCAACATTGAGATTCAGTCCGTAGCAGAAACGCGGCGAGGTGTTGCCGATGATCTCGCGATCGCCCGGATCGTCGAAGGTGTTGGCTCCGTTGTTGACCGCACCGTCGTCGTTGAGGTCGTAGAATTTCATGTCGCCCGGACGGGGTTTGTTGCCCTGGCGGTTGAATGTGAAGTAGCTGTTCATGTCAGCCCAGCCTGCAACATCTTCGGCCGACGAGTAGAGTCCGGCATAGCGATAACCCCATATCTCGCCTATCTCCATGCCCTCGTAGTAGTCGCTCAGCTTCTTGGTGGCGTTGTTGTAGCGCGTCACCCACGAACGGCTGTCCCACAGCATGGCCTTGACGCCGTAGTTGAGAGTGTGCTTGCCCACACGCACGGCATCGCGCCAAGCCAGGCTTACCTCCCAGCCGTAGGTCTTCAAATCGGCGTAGTTGCCCTTGGGCGAGTTGTTGCCGAACACGGCCGGAAGCGTCATGCCCACGGTAAACATATCTTTGGTGTCGCGACGATAGACATCGCCCACGAAGTTGAGCCGGTTGCCCAGGAAATCCATGTCCAGACCCACGTCGTAGGTAACGACCTTCTCCCATGTCAAGCCGTCGGGAATGGGATTGGGAGCCTGCGTATAGGTGGGCGTCGATCCGTTAATCAGGAACGACGTACCCTTGGACAGGGACATCGACTGCATATAAGAGTAGGCCGAGACGCTGCCGTTGCCCAGCATACCAACCGAAGCACGCAGTTTCAGATTGTCGAGCCACTCCCTGGCATTCTCCATAAACGGCTCCTCCGATATGCGCCAGCCGAACGATCCCGACGGGAACATCGCCCAGCGCGAGTTCTTCGGGAACTTCGACGAACCGTCGTAACGGCCGCTCACCTCGAACAGATAACGATCCTTATAGCTGTAATTGACACGTGCGAACACACCCACGAAACCCCACTCGTAGGATCCGTCGTCGCCCAGCATATAGTAGTCGCCGTCCATCAGCGAGAAGTTGGGCTTGTCGGTCAGCAGGCCGCGGCGATAGGCATAAGTGGTGTAGTATTTACGATCTTCGATGTTCCAGCCGGCCATCACCTTCAACCGATGGTCGTCGCCCAGACGGGGCGACCACGTCAGATAGACGTTGCCCGAAAGATAGTTGTTGTTGAAGTATTTTTGTTCCAGAGAGTCGAATGCCGCACGCGACGACGGAAGCTCAGGTCCGTTCTTGAAGTCGTAGATGGCCTCCTTGCGGTCGCGTTCCGACTGGTTGAAATAGTAGGTGAAGTCGCCTTTGAGCTGCAACACGTCTTTGACCAGATCGAAGGTCATGGCGATGTTCTGCGTCATATCGAACTTCTTGTTGTGCTGATACGAACGGTCGGTCTGCAAACCGGCCACGCCTACGCAGACGGCCGCATCGGTCCAGCTGCCGTCGGGGTTGGTGATGAGCTGCATCGGGTAGCCCTGATGCTCCCACTGACGCTGGATAAGCATCTTGCCCGAATACGACATCGGCTGATGATATGTGCGGTTGACAAACGAGGTGTTGCTCTCCACATGCCACCAGTCGCGAATCCTGGCCGAGATCTTGGCACGGCCGTTCCACTGGTTATACCAGTCGTAGTCGGTGTTGTAGATGCCGTCCTGCGAGAAGTAACGACCCGATATGGCGAACTGTATGCGCTCGTTGCCGCCCGATATGTTGAGCGAGTGCTGATGCGCCGTAGTCGAGTTCTTATAGATTGCCTTGTCCCAATCGGTATTGCCGAAATACTCGTATCGTCCCGACTCGTTGACACGCCAGCGATCCAGCGAAGGATCGGCATCGCGCACCTTCAACTCCTCGTACCATGCGTTGTTGAACGCGAAGAGATTGTTGATCGAGGTGGGATCGTAGCCGTAGCTGCTGCGATACGACTCCAAGAACTGCTCGGTCCACTGCAAGCCGTTGTTCACCAGTTCGGGCTTGACCGTGCGCGAAAGTATCGACACCGAACCGTCGTAACGCACCGTGAAGCGATCCGACTGCGCACGCTTGGTCGTCACCAGTATCACGCCGAATGCACCGCGCGCACCGTAGACGGCGGCCGACGAGGCATCTTTAAGCACCGAGATCGACTCTATATCATCGGGGTTGACCGTGGTGATGTCGCCCTCGACACCATCGACCAGCACCAGCGACGAACCTCCCGAACCGATCGAGTTGGTGATACCGCGAATACGCAGCGTCGCGCCGTGCGACGGTTTGCCGTCGGTAAACTGCAACGTCAGACCCGGCACCTGTCCCTGCAACGAACGAACCACATTGGGATTGGGGCGGTCGAGCAGCTCCTTGCCCTTGATCTGCTCGACGGCACCGATAAGATCGCGCTTGCGCGTGGTACCGTAGCCGATAACCACCACATCGTCGACACGCGTCGAGGCCGCCTCCTTCATCTCCACATCGATCGAAGTGCGGTTGCCCACCGTCATCTCGGCATTGTCGTAACCGATATAGGAGAATGCAAGCGTATCGCCGCTGCCGACGTCGGCTATGGCGTATTGACCGTAGGCATCAGTCAACACATAGTTGTTGGTGCCCTTGACCACCACCGCAACGCCCGTAAGAGGATCGCCCGAAGCATCTTTCACTACGCCGCTAACGGTTCGGGGTGGGGAAACATGCCCCTGAGCCCGCACCTGCGACACCGACAGCGTCGACAGGCATACCGTCAGCATGGAAATTCTGATTAGTAGTTGTTTAAGCATAGATTTATAGTTTAAATTGGATTTTTCATCTTTCGCCGCATCTCACTCTCATTGCCGGCACGGATAAGGGCTCGTAAAACGCTCCACATAGTAGCGGCCAATGGCCTCGGCCTGACAATCGGTGGCCGTCAGAATGCGGTCGCGGCCATCTTCCCGTGCAGTGAAGTGCATGTAACCCTCCTCATCGATGCTCAAAAGTCCCGGCTCGGAGAGGGTGAACATCTCATCGCCCTCGATCACATAGAGTGCCGACATCAAATCCCACGTGGCACGGTCGTAAGGCATAGTGCGGTAGTTGCGATAGCCCTCCACCACGGGGTGATGCTCTGCCCAATCGACACCCTCAGCCATGACGGCACCTGGGAACTGAACCTGACGACCCAGCTCGAAGGGTGCGCAAACGATAGGCGCAGGCCACTCTTCAAAGAGTTTTACGGCTGCCGGAATGTCGTTGACAACATTGAACTCGGCACGCGCAGGCGTCGCAGGAGTAGAGAAGCTGCCTGCCATGATCGACATATAGGCCACCTTTCTGCGTACCAGTTCGCGACCCGACAGATCGCTGAACTCATCGGCCTGGCTGTCGAGCAGATCGGCCAACGTCGTGGCGAATCCCAACGATACGACCACCACCTCTCCGTCGTCGGCCGACGACAGCAGACGGCGATACATCGCCACCGACTCCTCCACCTGACCCTCTCGCTTCGAGCGCGCGAACAGCGGCTCGCCGCTCCGGTCGAGCATGGCGGCAACGGCTTCGGTGTAGTCGGCCGCATGACTGTTTTCGACAAGGCGTGCACCCTGCGCAAGGGCGATGTCGCCATAGCCGTAGAACGTATTCAAAAGGTCGATATAGTCGGTTGCCGTGGGGCTGAGCTTATGGTTGCTTATGCCGAGTATATCGACCTTGCCATCACGTGCGGCACGATAGAGCAGATCCAACGCCAGTGCATCGTCTATGTCGTTGCCCATATCGGTTTCGACGATCACTTTCACGGGCTTGGCACCGGCAACAGTCTCCGCATCGCTCTCTCCGGCCTTGACTATCAAAGCCAATCCCGCGATGAACAGAACGAACATCACACCCAGCAACGCACCCGTGCGACGATCGGCACCGCGAAACTCCTTCCATACGAATACGCCCCAGACGGCCGCTATCATCGGCGCACCCTGTCCCAACGCATACGATATGGCAGCACCGGCCTTGCCGGCCGCTATATAACTGAACGCCGTACCCAGACACCACACGGCACCGCCCAGCATACCCACCATATGGGTTTTCAGCGAGCCGCGGAAATACTCGGCATAACCGACCGGCTCGCCCACGAACGGGCGACGCATGACAAAGGTGTTGAAGAGGATATTCGACAGCAGTACACCCACCGAAAATACCAATATCGCCGAATATGGAGTCAGCATGCCTGCCGTCGGCTGCTCGAAGTGGTCGAGATCCATTGCCGCAGCAACGAACCGATAGAAGCACGACATCAGCACACCAGCCACCACTGCCAGCACGATGCCTTTGCCATTGGCCGAACTTTTGTCGCCTCCGCGGTTCATGCGCCCCGAAGCCAGACCGTTGCATATGATGGCTATGACAATCAGTGCCACACCGGCGAACAGCACCGCCGGATCGCCCTTCGGTGCACCGAAGTAGTTGATGAACACACCCAGCACCAGTGCCAGGCCTACACCGAGCGGGAATGCCACGGCCAAACCGGCCAGGGCGGTAGAGGCCGACAGCAGAATGTTCGAGGCGTTGAATATGACACCGCCCAGAATCACACTGCCTATATTGCCCCAATCGGCCTGAGCCAAATCCTCCGCAAGCGGACGTCCCTCGTCGCCGGTACTGCCCATAGTCAGACCCAGAACAGCAGCGAAGAGCACCATGCCGACGACATAGTCCCAGTAGAAGAGCTCATAACGCCACGTTCTGCCGGCCAGCTTCTGGGTGTTGCCCCACGAGCCCCAGCACAACATCGTGATAAAGCAGAATATCACGGCAAGCATATAACTGTTAACGATAAACATAACTATTATTTTAGGTTAGTTAATAAGATTCTCTTTTCAGGCCTCGGCCACCGCTGCGCTCGGTATCGATACGGCAGCCCTGTCGCAGCTGCCCGCAGCTTCGGCCTGCGGCTCCAACTCCCGACGATACGGGATCGAAGGCTGCGCTCCGTGACGCGTGACCGATATTGCCGAGCAGCGATTGGCGAAACGCACCGCATCGCAAACAGATTTGCCCTCGCTCAACGCCACGCACAGACCGCCGCAGAACGTATCGCCGGCCGCCGTCGTGTCTATCGCCCGCACCTTCACCGCCTCGACCATCGTGACCTCGCCTCTTTCGAATACCAGCGCGCCGGCCTTGCCCAAGGTGATTATCACCACCTCCACTCCGCGAGAAGCCAGCACCTCGGCCGCACGCACGGCACTGTCACGATCGACGATCTCCACGCCGCTCAAAGCCGATGCCTCCGACTGGTTGGGCACGATGGCGTAGAGTTTGTCATAGAGCGTCGGCGGGATCTCGGCCGCAGGAGCGGGATTCAGGATCACCTTGGCTCCGCCGCGGCGGGCGATCTGAGCAGCACGCTCCACACACTCGATAGGCGACTCCAATTGCATCAGGACGATGTCGGCTCCGGCGATGGCCTCGGAAGCACGATCTATGTCATGGCACGTGATGGCATAGTTGGCACCCGAAGCCACAACTATTCTATTCTCACCTTCGGCGTTGACATTTATCAATGCCACGCCCGACGGTGTCTGAGTGTCGACAAAGATGTAATCGGTGCCGACACCCTCCGCAGCATAGAGCTTGCGCGACTCACGGCCGAACATATCGTCACCGACCTTGGCCACGAACGTAACTTCACCCCCCAGACGCGCTATCGCCACAGCCTGATTGGCACCCTTGCCGCCCTGACTCATCATAAACTCCCCGCCGAGCAGCGTCTGCCCCGCTTCCGGAAAGCGATCCGAGCATACGGTCATATCGGTATTGGAACTTCCTACTACGACAATTTTCTTCATATGTCTATTAAAAAATTTTAATAATTGAGTCGTAAAACGCCATCTTAAAAGAAAGATTATGGCTGCGCAAACATTTGTGCTAATCGAATAAAAATTGCGCAAACATACCTACCGAACTAACTTAAACTGTGATTTTGCTGCACAAAAACTATAAAACACCTACAAAAATAAGAACCGAAACAAGTAATTATTTACCGTATTCAAATTGCACAAACGTTTGCGTAACCATCACAAATGTACGATTTTTTTAATAAACAGCAAATTTTTTCATATTTTTTTTATCTCGGCTCATATTTTTTAATACTTTTGTAGCGACGCCGCAGCATGGAAAGGCTATTATATATAAGGTGCTTATCAACGGCAAGAGTCCGAAGAGAGGTATCCGACGACAATTCATCATTGCAATCGGCTACGGACGACATGCCGGCAAAGGGCAGTGCACGAACCCTGCATCGTCACCCGACCGGCCGGAGCCAAACGATGGAAACAGACGACATATAATCGGGTGTGCAAGCCGCCGACACCGATGCGAACGATATTGTAAAACACCTGCGCCAAGCTGTAAACACAACTGAAAAACGAAATCGACATATGCAGAAAGCGACATTGATAGGAATAGCCCAACGGACTGGTTTCTCGGTATCTACCGTATCGCGAGCACTGAGCGGACAAGCCGAAAAGTATCGCATAAGCAAGAAGGCGATAGAGATCATCTCACGCGAGGCCGAACGGTGCAACTACACTCCGAGTCTGCTGGCGAAAGGTTTGCGCATGAACAAAACCTACACCTTGGGACTAATCATTCCCGGCATCGACAACCCCTACTTCGCCAACATAGCCAGCGCTATGATCCACGAAGCAAAGACGCTCGGCTACCAGATGATAATCATCGACACGCTCGAAAACGCAGCCAACGAACGCGAAGGCATCTCGTCGCTCATGTCGCGCAAGGTAGACGGCATGGTCATCGTCACCTCGGACAACAACGCCTCCTATCTGGAAAACATACACCGCGACGTGCCGATGGTGCTAATCGACCGCCATTTCGCCGACACATCGCTGCCATACGTCTGCTCCGACAACCGTCAGGGAGGCTACGATGCCACGCAGTATCTCATAGGCATGGGTCACCGCAACATTCTCTGCATTCAGGGCGTGCAGCGCTCCATGCCGTCGCGACAGCGAGTCGACGGCTACCACGATGCCATGCGTCGCGCCGGACTGGAACGGCTGACGCGCGTAGTGGGCAACGACTTCACCATTCAAAACGGTTATCTCGAAACCAAACTGGCATTCAGCTCGCCCAATCCGCCGACGGCCATATTCGCACTGAGCAACACCATACTTCTCGGTACGCTCAAAGCCATACACGAACTGGGGCTGCGCATACCCGACGACGTGTCGATCGTGGCATTCGACAATCAGATCTACATGGACTACCTCAACCCCGCCATAACGCGTATCAGCCAATCCACGGCCGAGATGTGCACGTTGGCCATGCGCATACTGATGCAGCAGATTTCGGGCGACGGATCGTCGGACGTGCAGATGCTGCTGCCGCCAAAGATCGTCGTATGCAACTCTGTCAGAATCATGCACCCATCGACCGACGGCAGATAAGAGCCGACAATTGCAAAACGGCAGATGCCGCTGCTCGCATGAGCAGCGGCATCTGCCGTTAAGACCTTATGCCTCCCAGGCCGGTCTATTTGAGGTACTTGTCGAGCCAGCCGAAGAACTCGCGATTCCACACCAGTGAGTTCTGGGGCTTGAATACCTGATGCGCCTCGTTTTCGAACACCACCAGACGCGAATCCAAACCGCGCAGACGTGCCGCCGTAAAGGCTTCGAGCGACTGAGTGTAGGGTATGCGGTAGTCCTTTTCGCCCGTAATAATCATTATGGGAGTATTCCAGCGGTCGACGAGCTTGTGCGGCGAGTTGGCATAAGAGCGTTGCGCCACGGCATTCTGCTTGTCCCAGTATGCGCCGCCGTAGTCGTTGTTGACGAAGAACAGCTCCTCTGTATGTCCATACATCGACTCGAAGTCGAATATGCCGCAATGGGCTATGAAGGCCTTGAAACGATTCTGATGCACGCCCGCAAGATAGAACACCGAGTAACCGCCGTAAGATGCCCCGACACAGCCCCGACGGTCGCTGTCCACCCACGGCTCGCGACTAACCGTATCGATGGCCGCAAGATAGTCGCGTATGTTCTGGCCGGAGTAGTCGCCCGAAATCTGGTCGACCCACTCCTGTCCGAACGACGGACAGCCGCGGCGGTTGGGCGCCACGATGACATATCCGCGTGCGGCCATAAGCTGGAAGTTCCAGCGATAGCTCCAAAACTGCGATATGACGCTCTGCGGACCGCCCTCGCAGTACAACAGCGCGGGATACTTCTTCGCCGGATCGAAGTCTGGCGGCAGGATCACCCACGTCAGCATCTGCTTGCCGTCGGTTGTGGTGATCCAGCGCTTCTCGACGCGTCCCATGCGTATGTGTTCGTAGATCTCGCCGTTGATGTCGCTCAACTGCTTCAACTCGCCCGTCGAGAGATCGGCCGCATACAGCTCGGCAGCCTTCGACATGGTGTTCATCGTGGCGACGACTCTGTCACCGCCCGTCGTAAAGGCAGTAATGTCGTGATCCCCCGATGTGAGCAGCTCGACGTTGCCCTGCAAGTCGACGCGGCAGATCTGGTGAGTGCCCTGATAGGGAGCGATGAACAGAATGCGGTCGCTGCTCTCCCACGCCACCTCCGTGGCATTATAGTCGAAGTCTGCCGTCAGATCGCGCATCTCTGCGGTGCGGCAGTCGTAGACGAACAGACGCTCTTTGTCGGCCTCGTTGCCCGGACGACGCTGCGAACGGAAAGCGATGTAGCGATCATCGGGCGACCACACGGGGTACTTGTCGTAGCCGGGCAGGTCGTTCGCACGCGAGGCAACGCCTTCGGGCTTGCAGATGTTATGCGTGGTACCGTGCTCCACGGAATAGATGAATATGTCGGAATCCGTCGAGGTGGCATACTCGGCTCCCGTCAGCGGTTTGCAGGTGTAGGCCAACATCTTCGAATCGTTGCTCCATGCTATCTCGGCCATATCGAAATAGGGAGCGAGCGGAGCGTCCCACGCAGCCTCATCGCCCATTATGTCGCGTCCCTGAGCCAGCATACCGTCGGCAGTCACTTCGGCCACATGCAGATGTAGATAGCTGCCGTCGTCCCAATAATCCCAGTGACGACACATCAGATCGTCGTAGACACGCGCCTTCGACTTAGGCATATCGGCATACCTGTCTGCCGAAAGCACGTCCTTCACATGCTTGCGCACCACATAGAATGCGTGCCGGCCATCGGGTGCGAATCCGAATCCCTCGACATCGTCGTCCAGCGACGACAAACGGCTCACCCGGCTGCCGTCGGCGCCCATGCGCCACACCTGATTCGAGCCGCTGCGATCCGACAGAAAAACCACATCGCCGTCAGAGAGCCACTGCGGAGAAGAGTTGTTCGACGAAGTATCGGTCAGCGCACGGCTCTCACCCGTCGACATATCCATAAGCCATATGACCGTCACACCGCGGTTCTCCTCCATGTTGTACGAGGTGACGGTGTAGAGCAGACGGCTGCCGTCGGACGAGAGAGCCGCTCCGCCCACGCGTCCCATCTTCCACATCACTTCGGGTGTAAGCACCCCTGCCTGCTTCTCGGCATCGGTCAAGCGATTGTCGACGGTCAGCGGCTGAGGCCGCTTCTGCTCCTGGCCGCCGCCCGAAGCGCACGCCGCAAATGCCATAGCTGCAATAGACATAATAAACAGTTTTTTCATATTCGTTATTGTTTTGGTTTCTTCACTGCCCACGGCGCAATATCGCCACGATAGCTTCATATCGGTATTTCGCCGCACGTTCGGCAACGCTCAAATAAATTTGGCATTGCTCTCACTTATTCGTATCTTTGACTTCGTCTTAGATACTTCGCCTCGGAAAGACGCAAGCTGGCTTGCTTTTTCTCTCGGCTTATTCGTACATTGGCTTCGCCGAAGATACTCCCGCTCGGCAAAATGCAAACAAGTTTGCTTTTGCGCTCACTTATTCGTATCTTTACAGCCACGCCCGCTAACGGGCAAACGACAACGATGAAGAGTCATACGATATATTTCACCGATACCCGCGTGGTCATCACCGACCGCCGTCCGTCCGCCCCCTGCACCGTGATCGAGTGCTGCGGCGACATGTCCGTATCGAGAGCGAATATAGTCAAAAAAGTCGAGACCGACAAATTTCTGGCCGTCATCACACCCGACCCCGATGCCACACTCGACAATCTGCTCTCGCAGTTCACTGTGGTGGAGGCCGCAGGAGGCGTGGTGCGCGACATGGAGGGACGCACGCTGATGATCCGCTGCCGCAAGCGCTGGGATCTGCCCAAGGGACACATCGAAGAGGGCGAGAGTGCCGTCCAGGCTGCCGTGCGCGAAGTGGAGGAGGAGACCGGCATCGCCGCCGTGCCAGAAGAGAAGATTGGCTGTACGATGCACTGCTACGACACCTACGGCCGTTGGGAGGCCAAACGCACCCACTGGTGGAGAATGCGTCCCGTATCGGGTTGCGCACAACCGCAGCGCGAGGAGGGCATCACCGAAGCGGTGTGGTGCGATGCCGCCACCCTCGAAGAGAATCTTTCTCACTCATACAGCACAATTATTGACCTCTTCTCGACGTTAGACCGACAGCAGGCCGAAGACACACCGCCGACAGCGCAGTGTCCCTGCCACACGAGATGATTACTGAACGCACATAACCGACATACGACTATGATAAAGATACTTTGGGTCGACGACGAAATAGAACTTCTCAAACCGCACGTCATGTTTCTTGCGGCCAAGGGCTATGAAGTGGAGACATGCAACAACGGCTACGATGCCGTCGAGATGGTCACCTCAACGGCCTACGACCTCATCATACTCGACGAGATGATGCCCGGCATGACCGGACTCGAAACCTTGCCGCTGATAAAGGAGATACGCCCCTCGACACCCGTGATAATGGTCACCAAGAGCGAGGAGGAGAACATCATGGACAAGGCCATCGGCTCGAAGATAGCGGATTACATCATCAAACCCGTCAATCCCAATCAGGTGCTTCTGTCGATCAAAAAGAATCTGCATTCGCAGCAGCTCGTCACCGAACAGACCACGGCCGACTATCGCGCCGAGTTCGGACGCATCGCCGCACAGCAGCAGATGGCGTCGACGTTTCAGGATTGGTGCAACCTCTATCGACGCATAACCAGCTGGGAGATAGAGCTGTCGGAGTCAACCGACCAAAGCATCAAGGAGGTGCTCAGCTTCCAGAAGAACGAGGCCGACCAGGAGTTCTGCAAGTTCGTGCGCCGCAACTACTACGACTGGATCAACCGCCGCACCGACAACATACCCGTCATGTCGCACACGCTCATGCGCCAGCGCATACTGCCCGAGGTCGACGCTTCGGGCAAAACCACACTGCTGCTGATCGACAACATGCGCTACGACCAATGGCGCACCATAAGTCCGCTGCTCAGGGGACTCTACGATGTGGCCGTCGACGACTTCTACTGCGCCATACTGCCCACCGCGACACAATATGCACGCAACGCCATATTCGCAGGACTGATGCCGCTGTCGATCGACCGCATAATGCCCGACAGATGGCTCAACGACAATGAGGACGGAGGCAAAAACCAGTACGAGGAGGAGTTTCTGCGCCGTCTGCTTTCGCAGGCGGGCAAGAGCTACAAGACATCGTTCGACAAGCTGGTGCGACCCGAAGCCGGCCGCCGGCTGGTCGAGAACATACGCCGCGTCTACGACGCCGACTTCTCGGTGATAATCTACAACTTCCTCGACATCTTGTCGCACGCCCGCACCGAGACCGACGTCATACGCGAACTGACCGACGACGAGGCCGCATTCCGCTCGCTCACGCGTTCGTGGTTCGAGCACTCGGAGTTGTTCACGCTGCTCAAACTGCTCTCCGAAAACGGACATACGGTAATCATCACCTCCGACCACGGCACCATACGCGTCGACAATCCGGTGCGCGTCACGGGCGACAGGGAGACATCGCCCAACCTGCGCTACAAGACCGGCCGCAACCTCGACTACAACTCGCGCGAAGTCTACGAAGTGCTGCGTCCGGAAGACATACAGCTGCCATCGAGTTCGCTCACATCGAGCTACATATTCGCATACAACCGCGATTTTCTGGTATATAACAACGATGCCAACAAATACATACGCTACTATCGCAACACCTTCCAGCACGGCGGCATCTCCATGGAGGAGATGATCGTGCCCTACGTAGTGCTCAAACCCAAACGCGGATAGCTATCACCCTCCGGCCGCCGTGCCGACAAGGGTAAAACCGCGGAAACAGTTGCGCCGCACGCGGATCGCACACGACGACACAGTCAGACGCCCAGACCATACTACGACCTGGGCGTCTGCAAATTACGGGGCGCATCTCCGACCTCGTCTTCTCACGAAAATATGGCCCGCGAGATATGATATCGCATTATGATGAGGTATCGCGACTGCGAGGGGCGATGCACCAGACACAATAAAAGCGTGGCAATCCACTTGATGATTTCACTGACATAGAGACGGCCGAGCCGATGATGCAACTCTGCACGGCGACGCTGGCTCAGACCGGTATTGTAGCTCAATGCGACGAAATACTCGCGAGTGAGTTTTCGCGGCGGGATTATATGGTACATCACAGCGCGCGGAGTGTAGAAGCAGCGTTCGCCGGCTGAGGCCAGACGCTCGAAAAAATCGCTCTCCTCACCTCCGGCAAGCGTCGTGCCGCAACGGCCGAGCGAGACATCGAAACCGCCGTAACGGCATATTGCCGAGCGTCGGACGGCCATATTGCCGCCACCAGGAATATGCCCCCTGGGAAACTCGCGCACGCGGTCGCCGAAATTCATCGGATTGGCTATCGGCCGCTCGGTGTAGCGCGATATCCAGCGCGGACGCCCCGTCTCATACTCGGCAACGATCACACCGCCGGCCGAAGCCGCTTCGGGGTGGGTGTCGAACAGCTCGATGTAGGCCGACACGAAATCGGGCACGATGCGCTCGTCGTCGTCGATAATGGCTATATACTCGCCTCCGGAGTGGGCTATGCCGCAGTTGCGCGCATACGAAAGCCCCTGCCTGCGCTCCACGACACAGCGTATGTTCAGATCGGGGTGCGCCGCAGCGAAGTCGCGCACCGCCTGCGATGTGTCATCTGCGGAGTTGTTGTCCACGACCACGCACTCCCACTCATCGGCGGGTGCACTCTGCGCGGCGACCGAGCCGAGCGTTACGAGCAACTGCCAGCTGCGGTTGTATGTGGCTATAATGAGCGATAGACGTATCATGATGCAAAGTTATGATTTTATTCCTATCGGCAATTAATTTCAACGCCGCATTTTCAGTTTTGCCTCGGCGGTGTCATTGTGCATCTGCGCATTTTTTCTATCTTTGCGCATATGGACAATCAAAATGCCTGATATGTTGAGAATAATATCGATCACGGCGGCAGTCACCTGCCTGACCGTCAACCTCCATGCCCAAAGCCCCGCCGCAGCTCTCTGCGACGACAGCATCTGCATGACTCAGGCCAACGGACATACGTCCTGTCCGGGCGAGATATTTTCGGCGGTCTGCCCGCTGGGAGAATCGGTCGTCGAACCTGTCGCGCAGGCACCGCGTCTGTCGACGCTCGAAGGCAAGACCATAGCCATCGTGGGCGGCAGTTTCATGGCCTCGACGACACACCCCGAGATTAAACGCCTGATATTGGAGGAGTATCCCACGGCCACTGTATATGTGTTGAGCGAGATCGGTTCTGCCGGAGTGTTTCCCGCTCCGGGCATTCGCCGCAACACGGTGGAGACATTTCAGCGCAAATTGAAGGAGCTGGGCATCGATGCCGTGATAAGCGGCAACGGCGGCTGCGGTTTGTGTACCCCCAAGGAGACGGGTTCGAGCATCGCCGCCGAATACATAGGAATACCCTCGGTTACCATTGCCGCACCGGGATTTGCCGAACAGGTCGCCGTGACGGCGGCTCACAGCGGAGTGCTGACCGCACGCGTAGCGGTCTACCCCGGAGCATTCGCATCGCACACCGAAGCGGAACTGATAGAGAACACGCGCAATGTATTGTGGCCGCAGATCAAGCGCGCTCTGACCGAGCCTATCCCCGAAAACGAAAAGAGAGCGGCCGGTGCAATCGCGGCTGCCGATCCGCGACAAACCGTCATCAGCGGCTCGATAGAGGATATAAACCGCTATTTCAACGAAATGAATTGGAGCGACGGACTGCCGATAATACCCCCGACGATGGAGCGCATCGACGAATTTCTGATGTACGGAGGCATGCAATACGACACCCCCATAGCCACCCTGCCCATCGCCCATCGCCGCACGCTGGCCATTCATGTGGCGGCATGCGGAGTCATGTCGGGGTGCCGTCCCGAATACATGCCTATACTCACAGCCATCGCCAGGGCACTCGGCTCACCCGATTTCCGCCGCACACTGAGCAGCACGCACGCATGGAATCCGTATTGCTGGCTCAACGGGCCGGTCGCCCGACAGTTGGGCATCGATTGCGGACAGGGCGAGATATCGGAGGCCGCCAACGCAACCATAGGCCGGTTCATGAACCTCGCTCTGAAAAACCTTGCCGGCTACTATGTCAAACAGGATCGCATGGGCACTTTCGGCTATCTGATGCCATGGTGCCTGGTCGAGGACGAGCAGGCCTGCGCCCGCGTAGGCTGGTCGCCATATCACGTACAGAACGGCTATCGGATCAACGACAACACGGTCACCGTGGCCTCGGCTCTGATGTGGGGCAACAACATGGCACCATCGACCGACCAGGCCGAGCGCATTGCACAGCTCGTGGCATGGGACATCACCGAGCGCTGCCAGTTCGCACTGGGCAGCGGCAGACAGTATACCTATCGGACGATATTGCTCACCGAACCCGTGGCACGCAATCTGAAAAAGGCCTACGACGACAAAACGGACTTCGAACGCAGGCTGATCGAGATGGCGCGACGTCCGCTGCACGAACGTGCGTTCGCCAACTACTACGCCAACCCGGGCAGCCGCATCGACCCCGAGACATTTCCTTTGTCGCGTTACGAGAAACGGCTGGCACGCACCGAAGATGCCGCACCGACACCATGCCCCGAATGGTATGCACTGCCCGAAGGCTGCCGCGAAGGCGAGATAATGACTCTGCCGGTCATGCAGCCAGACATGACGGCCATGCTCATTACGGGCGACGCGGCAAGAAACAAGATACAGGTCATGCCCGGCGGAGGCTACGGCATGGCAGAGATCGTATTGCCCGGCAACTGGGACGATCTGATGCAGCAGGCCGGATATGCCCCGCTGTCGCAATTTTACATCGACCGGCAGTAACCGCCCAGCGTCGACAACCTTGATACCCTATTTTAAGAATATATTATCCAGATGAATACCCGACTCGCAATATTCGATCTCGACGGCACTCTGCTCGACACGATCGACGATCTGGCCGCAGCGGTCGATCACACGCTCGCCGTACGAAGGTTGCCGCGCCACACCATCGAGGCCTACCGGCAGATGGTCGGCGGCGGCATACGCAACCTGATACGCAAAGCCCTTCCCGAGGATATGCGCACCGATCAATACATCGCCGCATGCCTGCCCGACTTCATCGACTATTACACGGCGAACATCGATCGTAATACACGCCCCTATCGCGGCATCGTGCAGCTGCTGTCAGAGCTGCCTCGGCACGGTGTGAAGATGGCTGTGGCATCGAACAAGTTCCAGGCGGGCACCGAACTCCTCGTCGGACGATTCTTTCCTCTCGTCCGATTCGCAGCCGTATGCGGCAACCGCGAAGGAGTGCCGCTCAAACCCGATGCCGCCGTAATCGAGTCGATCGTCTCATGCGCAGGCGTCGACCGCGACCGCACGGTCATGATAGGCGATTCGGGGGTGGACATCGCAACGGCACGCAACGCTTCGATCCGCTCGATAGGCGTCACGTGGGGCTTCCGCTCGCGCGAGGAGCTTGCCGAGGCAGGTGCCGACAGAATAGTCTCGACGGCCGAGGAGCTCCTCGATGCCATCGTCTGTCAATCGAGACAGTAGGCCCGCACGTCGTCGGCCGTGATGCGGTCGTTGCAAAGTATGGTCAGACGCTCGACGGCATTGCGCAGCTGGCGTATGTTGCCCGTCCACGGCATCGACGAGAGTTCGGCCATGGCCTGCTCTTCGACCGTAATGGAGTCGCGACCGTGGCTCTTGCAGATGTTGTCGATGAAATAGTCGACCAAAAGCTCCACGTCGCCCTTGCGTTCGCGCAACGGCGGCACATGAATCACTATGACGCTCAACCGGTGGTAGAGATCTTCGCGGAAATTGCCGCGGCGAATCTCATCGCGTATGTTCTTGTTGGTGGCAGCCACCACACGCACATCGACCGCAATATCCTTGTCGCCGCCCACACGCGTGATCTTGTTCTCCTGCAACGCACGCAGCACCTTTGCCTGCGCCGAGAGCGACATGTCGCCTATCTCGTCCATGAAGAGCGTGCCGCCGTCGGCCAGTTCGAACTTGCCCTTGCGCTGCCGCACGGCCGAGGTGAACGACCCCTTCTCATGACCGAACAGCTCGCTCTCGATCAACTCGGCGGGAATGGCGGCACAGTTGACCTCGACGAACGGACCGTCGCAACGCGAGCTTTTCAGATGCATCGAACGCGCCACGAGCTCCTTGCCCGTACCGTTCTCGCCCATTATCAGCACTCTGGCATCGGAGGGTGCCACACGGTCGATCATGCGGCGCACGTGCTCGATCGAATCCGAGCGTCCGATCATCTGCTCCGAACGGGCGGCCGAGCGACGCTGCCGCGTACGCCGCACCGCCACTCCCTGCGGCTCGCCCGACGCATCATCGGCCGATGACGACAACGTTCGCAGCGTGCCCAGCAAGCGATTCATATCGATGGGCATCGGCAGATAGTCGACCGCTCCGCGTTTCAACGCTTCGACTGCCGACTGAATCGACGGGTGAGATGTTATGACGATGGTTGGTATATCCGACATTTCGGGCAGTTGATATTCGCTGTCGGCGATCATGACGTCGAAAGCCTTGCGGTGCCACAACTCCGACACCTGACTCTCGTTGTCGATGGCCTCGGTCGCGTAATTCTCAAAATCCAATCTCTCACGCAGAGAGTTGCGCATGCTTTTAGAGTGTTCAAGAATTAAAATTTTCGTCATATCTTGTATTTATGAATAATTTGCATTTACTTTGTAGTAATAAATCCGATCGTGGCACTTTCCTGTTTGGCTGAAAATAATGCGTGAAACTGCAAAATTTTATGCGACGAAGCAAGAGCGACGACACACATTGAGCCATTTTGAATCGATAAATGGCCTATTTGTAACATTTTCAAGCAAAAAAGCTATTAGACACATATGAAAAAAAACTATAACTATACGCGTCGCAAACTCTTTCTGCCTGAGTACGGACGACACATACACGAGATGGTCGACTCGCTGCTTGCAATCGAGGACAGGGTGGAGCGCACACGTCAGGCCAAGGCCGTCATCGCCGTGATGGGCAATCTCAACCCGTTGCTGCGCGATACGGCCGATTTTACACATAAGCTCTGGGATCATCTGTTCATCATGTCGGATTTCAAACTCGACGTCGATTCGCCATACCCACAACCTTCACGCCAAGAGTTGACCGTAACGCCGAGAAAAATGAAATATTCGCAGTCGCGCATAACATTCAAGCACTACGGAAAATATACCCAGCAGTTCATACGCTCCATGGCCAAGGATTCGGGCACGCGCTCCATCGATGAAGAGATGCTCAACATAGCCCGCTACATGCGTACCAAGAGTTTCGAATACAACAACGAACACCCCAACAACGAAGTCATAATCAAAGATATACGCCTGATGGCCGGCACCGGCATCTCGCTCGACGAGACCTCGATAGGCAATATCCGCAGCGAATATCGCTCGGTGATTCCCCAGCGCATGATGCGCAACAGCCAGCGCAACAACAAGAATCAGGCTCAGAAGAACCGCCAGAACCGGCAGCAAAAAAGCAACAACAAAAACGTCGCCCGACACAATTCCTACAAATAGCAGGACGTTTTCACGAAGAAAATGTTAAATTTGTAGTGAATATGCAGCCTTTTCGTCAAGCCGGCGGGCAAAGCGGAGTTGGTTCGGCCTGGCCGCGGCAAGACAAAGATGGCGGAATTATTAACGATTTTGCAATATACTTATAAATAATGAAGAAGTACTTATTTGCGTTCTGCATGGCGGCTGTCATGGCCGTGGCATGCAACTCTTCCGATCCCACGCCTTCGGCAACCGTATCCGGACGTCTGGTGGGCAACGACGTCGAAACGCTCTATCTTGTAAAAGCGTCGGACAAACTCGACAACGCCGAGATCATCGACTCGACGAAACTGTCGGACAACGGATATTTCGAATTCGAAATAAAAGACATCGACACTACCCCGCGATTCTACAAACTCGTCTATGCGGGCGGACGCCCCGTAACCCTTATAGTCGGCCGCGGCGACCGCATCACCGTCAACTCGGCTGGCGACATATTCCACAACTATACCGTGGAGGGATCGGAGGAGTCGGAGCTGATCCGGGAATTCAATGCCGAATACTACGGAGGCTACGATCAGCTGCTGTCGCTCAACGAGATGGCAGCCAACTCATCACCCTCTCAGGCCAAATCGTTCAACAAGCAGATCTACCAGACCATCATCTCCACCATACAGTCGCAGGTGCGCTTCGTGGGTTCGCACCAGGACAAGCTGGCATCGGTCTACGCCATGCGTCAAACCCTGCCCGAACCATACGAGGAGATGTTCTCCGGCATGGGCATAACCAACGCCCACCGCAACGCCATCATCGAGGCCGTCGGCGAGAGCTATCCCGATTCGCCGTATCTCGAAGTGCTCAAAAGCGATATCGAGTATCAGCAGGCGCTCTCTGCCCTGGCCGACAAGATCACCTATCAGCCCTTCCCCGAAATCGAGCTGCCCGACATCTACGGACAGACGCACAAACTCTCGTCGTTGCAGGGCAAAGTCATACTGCTCTACTTCTGGGCTGCGGAGATAGGCAACAGCAACGCGATAAACGCCGATCTGAAAAACATCTATACCAAGTACCACGACCGCGGACTGGAAATCTATCAGGTATCGGCCGACACCAACAGCGCCCTGTGGATCGAGGCCGTGCGCAGTCAAAGCCTGCCGTGGATCTCGGTATGCAACTACGAAGGCCCCTACTCGGCAACATTCCGCATCTATAACGTCTCGTCGCTGCCGACGCTCTATCTGATCGACCGCAACGGCGACGTTGTGAGCGGCAGCACGGAGTTCGCCGATCTCGACCGCCGTATAGCCGCACTACTGTAAGAGACATCACTCCAAGGCAATGTATTACTTCGCATCGGATATCCACCTGGGAGCGGGCGACCGCCACACGGCACGACTCACCGAAAATAGGTTCTGCTCGTGGCTCGACCATGTGAGTGCCGATGCCGAAGCCATATATCTGGTCGGCGACATATTCGATTTCTGGTTCGAGTATCGCAGAGTCGTACCCAAAGGCTTCACACGCACGCTGGGCAAACTGTCGGAGCTGTCGGATCGAGGCATCGGAATCCACCTCTTCACCGGCAACCACGACATGTGGTGCCGCGACTATCTGCAAGAGGAGTGCGGCATACATCTCCATTTGCACCCCGAAGAGATCACCCTGGCCGGACAACGGCTCTTCATCGCCCATGGCGACAACCTGAATATCAAGGGGCAGCCCATGTTGCGGCTGATGAACGCCGGATTCCGCTCGACGACCGTGCGCGCACTCTTTTCATGGCTGGTGCACCCCGACCTCGCATTGAAGTTCGGCAAGTGGTGGAGCAGCAAATCGCGCAAATCGCACGGCAGCCAGCCCATCGATGTCTCGCACCTCGATTTCCTCATAGAGTATGCACGCACGCGCAAAAGCGAACGTACAGAGATCGACGCCTTCATCTTCGGTCATATGCACCTGCCCCACGACTACGACCGCGACGGGCTGAGAGTGCTGTTCATGAGCGACTGGTCGGGCGAGCAAGCCTCCTATATCGCGCTCGACGACAGCGGGCAACTATCAATCAAAACATTCGATCTACGATGAAACAATATCTCGATCTGCTACGCACCATACAGCGCGACGGCGTGGTACGCGGCGACCGCACCGGCACCGGCACCAAAAGCATATTCGGCTATCAGATGCGTTTCGATCTGGGCGAGGGTTTTCCGCTGCTCACCACAAAACGCGTCTTCCTCAAAGGCATCATACACGAGCTGTTGTGGTTTCTCGCCGGCGACACCAATATAAAGTATCTTGTCGACAACGGCGTGCACATCTGGGACAGCGACGCCTACCGCTTCTACAACGAACTGTGCATACGCCACGGCGTACTGCCCGTCGACATGCAGACATTCGTCAAGGCTGCCGCCGACGGCATCGACTCTCCGATCGAGGACTATCGGTTCGGCGACCTCAACCATGTCTACGGCTACCAGTGGCGCAACTGGCCGGCGGCCGGCGGCAATCACATAGATCAGATACGCAACGTTCTGGAAACCATAAAGCACAACCCCTCGTCGCGCCGCATGATCGTCTCGGCCTGGAATGTCGCCGAAGTCGACGACATGGCTCTGCCGCCCTGCCACGTGATGTTTCAGTTCTACGTGGCCGACGGACGTCTCTCGTGCCAGCTCTACCAGCGCAGCGGCGATACGTTCCTCGGCGTGCCGTTCAACATCGCATCATACGCACTGCTGACGATGATGATGGCTCAGGAGTGCGGACTCCGACCGGGCGATTTTATTCATACGCTCGGCGACACACACCTCTACCTCAACCATATGCAACAGGTCGACGAGCAACTCTCACGCACCCCGCGCCCCCTGCCGCGCATGCGTCTCAACCCCGACGTCAAATCGGTATTCGACTTCCGCTACGACGATTTCACCCTTGAAGACTACGATCCGTATCCGGCAATCAAGGCCGAGCTGTCATTCTAAAACTCCGCAAACATGTTGAGCATCATAGTAGCCATATCGCGCAACGGTGTAATCGGCGACCGCAACTCACTGCTGTGGCACATATCCGAGGACATGCGCTTCTTTCGCCGCACCACCTCGTCCCATACCGTCATCATGGGTCGCAAGACATTCGAGTCGCTCGGGTGCCGACCGCTGCCCAAGCGCGACAACATAGTCATCACACGCAACGACCGGCTGCATTTCGAAGGTGCGCATATCGTGCACTCGCTCGACGAAGCCGTACGTGCCGCCACGGCCGACAGCGAAATATTTATCATCGGCGGCGCACAGATCTACGCCGAAGCTCTACCCCTTGCCGACCGACTCTACATCACACGAATCGACCGCGATTACACGGGCGACACGCACTTCCCCGACTACCCTGCCGACGACTGGCAGCTCGTCAGCCGCGAGGAACACGCCAGCGGCGAAGAGTTCGAATACCCGTTCGCCTTCGAGATATACGAACGCCGCCAATAGCCTCCTGAATATCTTCCAACGTCTCGCCCAAACCGCACGACACGATGCGACAACTGTGTCGCGCCGTGTACAGCCGCCCTCATTCCGTTTCATTCGCATCGTCTGTCGTCGGTTCACCGGCCGTCCGAGGCTCCTTGCCGCCATAATCCGACGCTTGACCAGGAATCGCGAATCATAAATCGAAAATGGCTCTACCTTTGCATAAACGACAGAGGTAAAACCATTTAATTTTATTATCGCATTATGAAACGAGGATTATTTATCGCTCTGATAGCAAGCACAATGCTGTCGGGCATGGCAACGGCACAAAACAAATCGCAGCGAAACGACAAGACACAGACTCCCACCATCGAGCAGATCGCACGCCAAAAGACCGACAAGCAGACCAAAGAGCTGTCGCTCAACAACGATCAGGCCGAAAAACTCTATCAGGCCAATCTCCAAGACGCCAAAGCTCACAACAAGATGCGCGAGGACAAACGCAAATTCGAGGAGCAACAGCGTGCCGACATGCAGAAACATCGTGAGCAGCTTCGCACCTCTGCCGGCAAGATCCTGACTCCGGAACAGTATGCCAAGTGGGAGGCCTCGGAGAAGTCGCCCAAACGCGACGGCGATTTCAAGCAGAGCCGACACAAAGGCTATCAGGGCAAACCAATGGGCTGCCAGGGGAAATGCGGCTCGAACAAGCAGGGCAAGCGTCAACCGCAAACCCAACGATAAACCAGACTACGACATGCACCACTCTCTTTGATCTGCCACCGTGCAGTATCGATCTTGAAAGCCTCCTTTGAAAAGGGGGCTTTTTTTTTGGTTACACACCTTTTTGCTATACTCCTTCCATGCGCCCACTCTCTGCGTTATTGCCACACACAGATTGTCTCGCTTGCGCTCGAAATGACAACCCGCTGTCACTCCGAGGGAGGGCATGCCCGACCGTAGGAGTCTCGCCATCTGTAATTGTCACTCCGAGGAGCCAAAGGCGACGTGGGAGTCTCGCTGTCACAAGTG
>CAMWTS010000021.1 GCA_947177225.1 uncultured Alistipes sp.
AAAAGAGATTCTCACGTCGGACGTGCCGTCCTCCTCAGAATGACAGAGTGGAAATAATCGCGCACAGATTTCTCGCTTGCGCTCGAAATGACAAAGCAGTCGAAGGAGTCTGCCAAGAACCATGCGCTACTTTTTCGTCAAAAGGCGTTAGTAGCGGTGCCGACATGAAATTGGTGCGGATAGGCTGTACTTACCGTACTGCCTATTCGCACCAATGATTGAGGTGACGCTAATGACGCCTTTTCACGAAAAAGGGGCTACATGCGCGTAGGCACCGATATACCCAACAACAGCATAGCACTCTTTATTACCCGTGCCACCTGCGCGGCAAGCTGCAAACGCATGCGACGTATGGATTCGTTCTCCTCGCGGAGAATAGAGTGGTCGTGATAATAGCCGTTGAAGAGTTTGGCCAAATCGTAGGCGTATGAGGCGATGAACGATGGTGAGAAAGAGTCACCGGCAGAGGCCACCACCGACGGGTAGTCGGCAAGCAGCTTTACGATCTCGATCTCTTCGGGCAGATAGTCGCAAGCATCGACGGTGTCGTATGCAATGCCGCTCTGCTCGGCCTTACGCAGAATCGAACATATACGCGCATGGGTATATTGGATAAAAGGTCCAGTGTTGCCGTTGAAGTCGATCGACTCGCGCGGATCGAACAACATGGTCTTCTTGGGATCTACTTTGAGAATGAAGTATTTGAGCGCACCCAAACCGACCATTGTCGATACGGCATCGGCCTCCTCGGCCGAGCAGCCGTCGAGCTTGCCCAGTTCGGAAGACATGTCGCGCGCCGTTTGCACCATGTCGGCTATCAGATCGTCGGCATCGACAACAGTACCCTCGCGCGACTTCATCTTGCCCTCCGGCAGTTCGACCATACCGTACGAAAGGTGATAGATGTTATCGCTCCACTCGTAGCCGAGCTTCTTCAAGACGAGCTTCAACACCTGGAAATGATAGTTCTGCTCGTTGCCCACGACATAGATCATGTCGTCGAGATTGTTGTCCTCGAAGCGACGCAATGCCGTGCCCAGATCCTGCGTCATGTAGACAGAAGTGCCGTCGCCGCGCAGCAGCAGCTTCTGGTCGAGGCCGTCTGCCGTTAGATCGATCCATACGGAGTTGTCCTCCTTGCGGAAGAAAATACCCTTTTTCAGACCCTCCTCGACAAGGCTCTTGCCCAGCAGATAGGTTTGCGACTCGTAATACACCTTGTCGAAATCGACGCCCAAAGCCTTGTATGTCACATCGAAACCGTCATATACCCAGCCGTTCATCTTCTCCCACAACGAGTACACCTCTGGATCTTTGGCCTCCCAGCGACGCAACATCTCCTGCGCCGCAAGCATTATGGGTGCCTTGCGCTTGGCCTCCTCCTCGCTCATGCCCGTGGCGACAAGCTCGGCGATCTCGGCCTTATAGTGTTTGTCGAACTCGACATAGTATTTGCCCACAAGATGGTCGCCTTTCATGCCCGACGTTTCGGGAGTCTCACCGCCACCGTAGAGCTGCCATGCCAGCATCGACTTGCAGATATGTATACCGCGGTCGTTGACCAGATTGACCTTGATGACATTATGGCCGTTGGCCTTCAATATGCTTGCAACAGAATAACCGAGAAGGTTGTTGCGAATGTGCCCCAGGTGCAGAGGCTTGTTGGTGTTGGGCGACGAGTACTCGATCATCACCGTGCGATTGGTCGGCGCAGCCTGACCGTAGTTCTCCGTCGAGACGATCTCAGCGAAACGATCCGCCCAGAATGCGGGCGAAAGCGAAAGATTGAGAAATCCCTTAATCACGTTGAAACCGCCTATTTCGGGATTGTCGGCGACAATGCGCTCGCCGATCTCCGTGGCTGTGGCCTCAGGCGATTTGCGGCTGCTGCGAAGCAGCGGAAACACCACCAGCGTATAATCTCCCTCGAACTCTTTGCGGGTTTTCTGAATCTGCAACTGTGCACCGCACTCGGCACCGTACAGACTCTCGACGGCACGTGCAGCGGCACTCGATATGAAATTCTCGATATTCATAAATTCGATACAACGTTTAATTACAAGTTGCAAAGTTACGTTTTCTTCCTCAAATTTCCGACTTCCGCACTCTAAAAAACACAAAAAAGAGTCGTTGCAGCGCATTACGCTCCGTTGCATCGGCCACGGCATATGGCATGACGACGTGCGAAAGATCCGACCGCAGCATGGGAAACGATGCGTTTCTCAATATATTTTCCACGCAGACAATGCTTTTTCTATCGTTTTTTTTCGTATCTTTGCCATATACCTACAAAACTATTATGAAACGATCGCAATTCGCACTATTGACCGCCGTCGGCGCAATGGGCACCATGCCGGCATCTGCCGATGCTGCAAAGCCCGATACGACAGAGGCTTCGGGACGACGCCCCAACGTGATTTTTATTCTGATGGACGACGCCGGATACGGTGATTTCGGCTGTTACGGGCAGGGCAAGACAGAGACACCCAACATCGATTCGCTCGCCGCGCGAGGCATAATCTTCACCGACATGTACGCAGCGGCACCTCTTTCGGCACCGTCGCGCTGCTGTTTGATGACAGGTCTGCATTCGGGACATGCACAGATACGCGCCAACGACGAGCAGACATGGCGCGGAGAGGTGTGGAAACTCGGTGCCATGGAGCAGGATCCCTCGCTCGAAGGACAGGCTCCGATGGAGGCCGGAACGACAACTATCGCCACCCTAATGCAAGATGCCGGATACAAGACGGCAATGGTCGGCAAATGGGGATTGGGCTCACCGTTATCGGAGAGTACGCCCAACAAGATGGGCTTCGATTTCTTCTACGGCCACCTGTGTCAGCGCATGGCGCAGAACTACTATCCGCAATTCCTCTATCGCAACTCCGAGCGCGAGTATCTCGACAACAAGTTCATGGAGCTGGGCGACCGGCTGCCCGAAGGTGCCAACCCCTACGACCGGTCGAGCTACGACCCGTTCAAGGGCGACACCTACGCTCCCGATGCCATGTACGACAACATATTGTCGTTCGTGCGCGAAAACCGCGACGACGAATTTTTCCTGATGTGGACCACGACCGTACCGCACAGCGCACTGATGGCTCCCGAAGAGTATATCGATTACTACGTCGACAAATTCGGCGACGAGGAGCCGGTATACAATGCCAAAGGATATTTCCCGTGCCGCTACCCGCGTGCGACGTTTGCAGCCATGATATCATACTTCGACTATCAGGTCGGACAGCTCATAGCCGAATTGAAACGTCTGGGCATATACGACAACACCATAATATTCTTCACCAGCGATAACGGTCCGACGCACAACGCCTACACGAGCACCACGTGGTTCGATTGCGCACACCCGTTCCGCAGCGACCGCGGCTGGACCAAAAGATCGCTGCACGAGGGCGGCATACGTATGCCGTTTGTCGTGACGTGGGGCGATCGGCTGACACCGCATGTGAGCGACTACATAGGATTCTTCCCCGACATAATGCCTACGTTGTGCGACATAGCCGGAATCGAGACACCCGAAACCGACGGCATATCGATGATGCCGATGCTAACGGGCGGCGAGCAGCCTCAGCACGAATATCTCTACTGGGAGTTTCCGCCGTTCCATGGCGAGCGCGGCTGGTTATCGGTGCGCATGGGCAAATGGAAGGGGTTGGTGCGCGACGTTGCCGACGGCAATACTCACATGGAGCTGTTCGACATCATCGACGACTGCCGCGAGACGGTAGATCTGTCGGCACAACACCCCGAAATAGTCGAGCAAATGTGGAAATATATCAAAGAATCGCACGGAGAGGTAGAGAATCCGCTGTTCCAGTTGGAGATAACATATCCCGACAAATAAAGGCAATTCTACGACACACATTCCGTAATAAGATCCGCCGGCAGCATTATGCGCCGGCGGACTTTTTTGCAGCATGGATTAACGTTCGGGAATTGCAAATTGCCGACACCACGAGATAGGGAATATGACCAACCTTTGAAATCTCGCAGTCGGTAATTGTCACTCCGAGGAGCCAAAGGCGACGTGGGAGTCTTGCAGACGGAAACACATTTGCAGAACAAGCACGGCGACACAAAAGAGATTCTCACGTCGGACGTGACGTCCTCCTCAGAATGACAAACTCGTCTTGTCATGTCGAACAAAGTGAGACATCTGGGGAAGACTAAACTTGCAGAATGTGAAAAGGCTGTGAAAATTGTCGCGCACAGATTTCTCGCTTGCGCTCGAAATGACACGCCTATGGGAATAGCCAACCAAGAACAATGACCTCTTTTTCGTCAAAACGCCACAGATGCAACTCTCTGACAGAGCTCAGCGATGGGACGTACTTAGCGTACTTCCCATTGCTGAGCGACAAGGCGCGGAAGCAGAATGCTGCTTTTCACGGAAAACCTCCAAAGAACCACAAACCCATTTTTCGTCAAAAGCGGTATTATACAACGCAAACGAAGATCCGCCGGATAAGTTGTACTTAGCGTACTACTTATTCGGCGGAGCAAGTGCGCGGCAGTAGAATGCCGCTTTTCACGAAAAAGACACGAAAAAGACACGAAAAAGACACGTAAAAAGGACACCTAAATTACCGTCGACGACTATTCCTCCACTCTATGATTTCAGGCGTAAGCTGATCGAGACGATCCACCCAACGGCGACGCTCGATAAGACTCTGACGATAACGGTCTATACGCTCGGTTATGGGGAAAGTCGGACGGCGGCGCGACTCGGCATCGGCACGGCGCGACGGCCGTATGACACGGTCGAAGACGGCATTGCGAGTGGGACGACGTGAATCGAACCAATCGAAATCGGGCAGTTTCAACACCTGCGTCTCCGGAATCTTGTCCATGGGATAGACAATATATTCGGGGTGATCGCGATAGGTAATCTTATCGATCTTGCCGCTGTCGAGATAAAAAGTTACATCGGCACTCTCGATATACATGAGTCCCTGCACCTCATCGGACTCCTCGTCCTCCTGCAAGTAGTAGATGGTCTGGGCATTGCCATTGACATCGTTGCGATAGACCTTGCCGTCGGAGAAATAAGCCGTCATCTTCTTGCCCTTGACCTGGTTGTAACGCACCGTATCGATCTGGGCTGCCATTATCGGGCGATCGATAAATTCGGCACGTGTAATAACCTGATTCTCGGTATATATATCCATAAAATCGGAGGTCACCTGATTGGTCTCGTTCCATAAGACCGGCTCGATGAAGAGGTGTATGACCGAATCGGTGTTCATCGTCACAAGAGAGTCGCACACCATTTGCGAATCGGTGCGATACATCTTCACGTTGCGATAGGCCTTAATCATGCGATAGACGCTGTCGGCCGGTATGGAGTCGGCAAGAGCCATTTCGAGCGAGTCGGCAGACAAAGAGTCGAGTGCGAGCGAATCGCGTGACAGAGAATCGAGTGCAAACTCTCTCTGCACGAGCGAATCGGGAGCAAGAGAATCGACAGAGAGCGTATCGGTCGAGAGTGTATCAACGGCATACTCCTCGCCGGTGTACTCCACGCCCTTGCGGGCAGCTCTGGCCTTGGCCGCATCGATACGTTTGCGACGGCGCATCTCCTCCTTCTGCCGTATTTGCTCGGCACGCTGAGTATCGCGTTCCAGACGCGCAGCATTCTTGGCCTTGCGGCGGGCTATGATCGTATCGAGCTTTACCTTGGCAATGGAGTCGCGGCGAAGTTTGGCAGCCGCCTTGTCGCGTTCGGCCTGCTCTTTCAGCAGACGGCGACGCTCCTGCTTGTCGAGCGGGGCGGGCGGCTCCGAAAGCGAATCGGCAGCAATGAGCGCAGTGGTATCGGCCGCCTCAAACGACACGGAGTCGGTCTTGTCGGCAATATCGTCTTCGGCATCTGCATCATGCTCGGGCATCTGCAACATCTCGCCGAACGAGATGGAACTCTCCTCGGACTGCTCCGCACCCGGCTGATCGGCTGCCGAAGCCGTCCGGTCGGCAAGCTGCGGCACGGCGGAATCGCCAACGTCGGCGGCATCATTGCCGGATTCGGGCACCGGTTCGGGCTCGGGACGCGCCGAAATGGTGTATAGCCATACGGTATCGGCGCAGAGGAAGAGCGAATCGGGTTGCGCCGGATCGTAATTTATAAGCGACGGGCGGCGCGTAATAAAGGCGTTGCCGGGCTGCTCCCAGTATTCGCCATAGTCGGCAAAACCGAGTACCTTTTGCAACGTGTCGTCGACCTGTATGTCATGGCGGGCTATGATATGCCCGTCGGTGCGGTAGTAATCGAGCGAATCGCCCCACATCTCGCGTTCGGCAGAGAGGATATAACCGTTGCGCGTCACCTTGTAAAGATCGAGCTGCTTGTCGTAGGTTCCGGCATCGGCATACATATATTCGTCCTTGTCGTTCCACATGTGGGTGTTGGTGAAATACTGCGCATAGTCGGTCTCGACATTGTATATGACCGAATCGCCCGTCATCTCATAGCTGTCGTTGCGCATCTCGACATTGTCGACGGCGATCAGATCGTGCGTGTCGGTATAGTAGTAGCCGCGGTCGGACTCCAACAGATTGTCCTTGTTGACGGCATAGCAGCCGCCGTAGAACTCTCCCACTTTCGAACGCGTGTCGAAGGTACAGTTGTAGGTGTACATCGTGGCATCGCCATCGACGATCTTCACCAGATCGGAGTAGACCGTGGCACGGCTCAGATCGCGGTTGTATTCGGCGCGATCGCCGTAGATATATGTGGTATTCTGATTTATGAGCACGTTGCCGAAACACTCGAAGCTCTGGTTGCCGTAACGAACGGCACTGTCGGCAAGGATAACGGCACCGTTGTGGTGCGCAGCGAAGTTGCCGACAAGAATGAATATGGTGGAGTCGCCATAGTCGACCATATAGGAGTCGTCGGAGATCATGTCGATCATCTTCTTCTGCGCTCCCTGTGCCGGCTGCTGCTGTTGCACGCCGGCGGCCGAGTCAAGACGGGCATAACCGCCGTGAGCCTTGCCGCCGAGAGCATACATGAATGCCCCGGCCACGGTCAACAATACGGCGAGTGTCGATATTCCTCTGCGACGCATACCTCTTACGGACGGCTACTTGACCCAGTTCTTGTTTTGGAAATCGCCGTCACGGAACTCAGGCGCAATATAGACGTACATGCCGTCGATCTTCTTCGACAGCCACGCCTGGAACACCTTGTCCTGCTTGTCCATCAGCGCCATCTCTTCCAGACGGATATAGTCGTCGACGAGCGAGGCCGTGTGAGCGGGAATAATCTCCACCAGCTTGACTATCTTGCTCAGCTCGTTGCCCATCAGATCGGTGGTCTGGAACGAGTTGGAGATCTCGCCGACCTTCAATCGGCGCAGGGCGTTATAGTCGTCGAGCGATTTGCCGAAGTCGCGGCCGAAGTCCTCTTTCAGGAAGCGTGTCGCAGTCAGACGCGCACCGTCGAACGAACCGCTGCGCTCCAAAATATCGTGGTTGGATACGATGCCGCCATTCATCTTCGACGAAGCATCGTCGGAAAACTCCAATGCGGCTTTCTCGAAGGTGATGGAGTCGCAGCGTATAAGACGCGCAATGCTATCGAGCTGCCGCCCCGGTTCGGCACGCTCCTCACGCGTGAAAGTCGGACGCAACAATATGTGGCGGCAATGGTACTTGTCGCCCTTCTTGTCGATAAGTTCGATGATGTGGAATCCGAACTCGGTCTCCACAACCTCCGAGATCTGGCCGGGGCGCAGTTTTTCGAGAGCCTCGGCAAACGGTGCCACATAGAGGTTGGACGGAGCCGGATCCATCTCGCCGCCACGTATGGCCGAGCCGTCGATCGAATACATGCGAGCCAGCACCGAGAACTTGGTCTTGCCGGTTATGACGCGCTCGCGCATATCCAGCAGACGCTCCTTGGTGCGCTGCTTGGCCTGAGCCATCGATGCCGGAAACTTCGTGATCTGGGCGTATACATACTGCTCGCCGATGACGGGCAGACTGTCCTTGTCGATACGGTTATAGAATCGCTCCACCTCGCCAGGAACTACGGTCACCTTGCCCACGACCTCGTTCTGCATCGACTGGGCGTAGAGCTGCTCCTCGTAACGCTGACGCAACATCTCGCGGTAGTTGAACACCGCCATGTGCTCCTTGGCTTCGAGATTGGCGATACCGCCCTCCTCCTCGATCAGGCTCTGAATGTAGGCCTCGATGCGCGCCGTGACCTCGCCCTTGTTGATGTCGACCGAGTCGATCAACGCCTGGTTGTAGAGCAGTTTCTGCTGCATGAGAGCCTCCAACGCCTCGTTCATGGGATCGCGGTCGGACGTATATCCCATTTCGCGACGCTGCTGCACCAGCTCCTTGGCATAGGTCTCCACATCGGAGTAGAGGATCGACGATCCGCCGACCACAGCCACGACCTTATCCAGCATAACCTGACGACGTTGCGCCGTTGCGCTGCCAGCCGTCGCTGTCAAGATGACGGCCAGTGCGGCCGCCGAAACGATTTTTCTAAACATATGTATCAATTTTCACTATTCTCCAAAATATCCGGCCGAGCTTCGGTATCGGTTCGCGCCGACCGCGACTCGGGCTGTCCCGACTCGGGATCGAATATGCCTATGCGCCCCTGGCGCAAGGCTTCGTCGCGCAGCTGCTCCTCGTAGCGCGATACGATCTCGGCACGCCGCTGAGCATACAATATGCGGCGTATGTCGCTCTCGACACGCTCCAACGGTGCGGTCGACCCTTCGGCGGCCACGGCATCGATCATAAAGCAGAACACCTGCCCGGAAGCGGTCATCTGCTGCACACCGCTGCGGGTCAGCAGATCGTCGTAAGAACGCGAGCGCTCCGTAGGCAGATTGCTTAAAAAATCGGAGAATCCTACCCACGAAGAGCTCAGATCGACCAGTTGCAGCGAGTTCTTCTCGCACAATGCGGCCAGCTCGGCAACTCTCTCGGGAGAATCGTGGGTGGCACGCACCGCCTCGATGAGCTTCGACATGTTGCGATAGCCTTGCGGCACCTTCACGATAACGCCGCGCACGAGATTGTGGTCGAGCTTGAACGTGTCGCCGTGAGAGCGGTAATAGGCGGCAATCTGCTCGGCCGTAACGTCGGGATCGATCTGGCTGTCGATATAATATTGGTCGAGCTTGCGCATTATCAGCGACTGGCGATAACCTTCGACCAGCTTTTCGATATCCTCCTCGGACGAGGACAACACCTCCGCGGCCTTGCTCATCTTCAACTGTTTCATGATCCAGTTGTCGACATAAAGGCGTGCGAACGTCAGACTGTCGAGCGATGACAATCCTGCCGGCATATCCGACATCATCTGCTTGACGGTCAGACGCTCCGAATCGACGCTCGCAATGATGCCGACCGGCTTTTCGGGTTCGGCATCTCTGCGGCACCCCGTCCACACGATCGCGCACAAAGCACAAGCTATGACTGCTGTTTTTCGCATAATAATCTCACAAAGATACGTTTTTTACTTCAAACTAACGTATTGCCCGGCAAGAATATTATCGAACGGCACTATTTTTCACTTTTCCTCCGGCGTGCCCTATTGTTCTGGCAGCGTGCATGGCACCGACCGCAACAACGGCCAAAGCCGCCGCATAGACAATGAAGTAGACCGACGACGAATCGACAATCTCCGCCAGCGTCTTATCATGATACTCCAACACCTGCATCGACATGGCAATCGCATTGTTGAATATGTGCAGCAATATGCAGGCATAGATCGAGCGCGTCAGCAGATAGATGTAACACAAGACCAGAGCTGCCAGAAAGGCATCGATCATGACTGCCGGCTGCATGTGCATCAGCGCGAACACGACCGACGACAGAACGACGGCTGCGACCGTGCCCATGTGTCGGCGAAACATCTCCAACAGCAAACCGCGAAACAGCAGCTCCTCGGCCACCGGCGCCACGATAACGACAGACAACAGCGTCCAGCCGCCGCGGCCGTAGTTCTGGTCTGCAACGGGCAGATGCGACAACATCGGATCGATGACGATCGACACGGCCGCCAGCAACACCACGCCCCACAACAGCACCCGCGGATCGAAGCCCTGCTTGGAGTGCATCATGGCACAGCCGCGTCCGTAAACGATGCGGCGATAAACGGCCACAGCCGCCACGGCGAGCAGAGACCCGCACGCACTCACCACAGCAATTCTCTGCCCCGGCACGACGGTCGGCGCAGGGTCATCGACAGAGATGATGCCCGCAAGAAAGATGCAGACATATTGCGCCACAGCATAGAGCACAAGAAAAACAACTGCATCGCGCAGGGAGGCTATCCATCTTTTCATAATGATTTATCATTAGTTAACAAGCCGTTATCGGCGTTTCGACCTCATGCCGTCCGCACGTCGGGTCGCAAACGCATACCGACAAAAATCAAACAAAGATATGCAATTTTACACAACGTCCGCCTATTATCCGATTTAATTTATTAAATTTGCCCGAATAATCTTTTAACTCAAAAGGGGTATTATGGCAAAAGTTGTTGCATTGGCCAATCAGAAAGGCGGTGTGGGTAAGACCACTACGGCCATCAATCTGGCCGCGTCGGTTGCTCTGCTGGGTCGTCGGGTGCTGTTGCTCGATGCCGATCCGCAAGCCAACGCCACTTCCGGTCTGGGATTCGACATAAATCTCGACGGCATATACGAGTGTATCGTCGGCGACAAGGAGCCTGCCGAGGTGACACTCCACAGCGAAGACATAAAGAATCTGTGGCTGCTGCCGTCGAGCATCAATCTCGTGGCGGCAGATACGGAGCTGCCGGCGATGGACAATGCTCACCGAATAATCAAAGGCATAGTAGACAAGGTGCGCGACCACTACGACTACATATTCATCGACTGCTCGCCGTCGCTGGGCTTCACTACGGTCAACATACTTACCGCAGCCGACTCGGTGCTGATACCCGTGCAGTGCGAATACCTCGCATTGGAGGGTCTGAGCAAGCTGCTCAACACGATAAAGAAGATCAAAGGCGGGCTCAACCCCTCATTGCAGATCGAAGGGTTCGTGCTGACGATGTATATGCGCAACCGTCTGAACAATCAGGTGGTGACAGAGGTGCGCGAGCACTTCGGCGAGCTGGCATACGACACCGTAATACAGCGCAACATACGTCTGGGCGAAGCTCCGTCGCACGGCAAACCCGTCATGTTGTACGACGCCGCCGCCACGGGTTCGGTGAATTATCTGAATCTGGCACGCGAATTTCTGAAACGAAACGAAAAAAAATAGACTGCTGATTATGACAGTACAAAAGAAAAAGGGACTCGGCCGCGGACTCGACGCGATATTCGGCACAGACGAAGCTCCGTTGCAGTCGCGTCCGATGAATCAAATGGCCGAAATAGCCGTCGGCGACATCATACCAAACCCCACGCAGCCGCGAACGCAGTTCGATGAGGAGGCGCTCGGCGAACTGGCCGACTCGATAGCGCAATTGGGAGTCATACAGCCAATCACGGTCAAGCGCACCGAGGCGGGCAAATATATAATCATAAGCGGCGAGCGTCGCTGGCGCGCCTCGCAGATGGCCGGTGTGACAACTCTGCCTGCATACATACGCGAAGTCGACGACGAGAACCTGCACGCAATGGCTCTGGTGGAGAACATACAGCGGCAGGATCTCAATGCGATAGAGATAGCACTGGGCATGCAGCGTCTGATCGACGAGTGCGGTCTGACCCAGGAGGCCATGGCCGAGAGAGTGGGCAAGAAACGCTCGACCGTATCCAACTACATGCGTCTGCTGGCATTGCCGGCAGAAGTGCAGCTGGCTCTCAAAGAGGGAATCATATCGATGGGACACGCCAAGGCCATAGCCTCGCTCGACACCGACAATCAAATGCGGGCACTGCGCCGCTGCATCAAAAAAGGTCTGTCGGTGCGTCAGACCGAGGAGCTGGCGCGCAAAATGTCGGAGCAGAACAAGACGGCATCAGCCGCAGAGGAGGAGTATCCCGAATCGTATCTGCGACTTATCGAGCAGATGGAGCGGGTATTCTCGGAGAATATCAGCATCAAGCGCTCGAAAAAGGGAGGCGGACGCATTGTCATAGATTTTGCGGAGGACAGTGAGATAGATAAATTCATCGATCGTTTCAATACCGTAAAATAAGACGGTAAACAAATGCGTTACTTAGGTTAGAGTGTGATGAGACCGACAGCATTGAAATATATTTTGCTGACATTGCTGCTCGCAGTGGCTATCGGAAGCAGAGCGCAAGCGCAAAAGGCGCTGCGCGGCAACGTGCGTACCATACGTCAGGGTGCGCTCGTGGCCGTGGATTCGCTTGCCCTGCAACGAGCCGACTCGCTGGCTGTGGCATCGCGCGACTCGCTGCGCAAGGCGCGGCTCGACTCGATAATAGGGCTCACCACCGACATCGGCATCATGACCGAAGCCGAACGCGACTCGCTGCGCGAGGTTACGGCCGCCCGGCTGGTACGCGATTCGATTGCGGCATCATCGCGCGACAGTGTCGATGCCAAGGGACGCAAAATACGATACAAGGCCAACGGCGAACGCCGCTACCCTTTCATCAGCGATTCGATGAGCCTGTCGAAAGTGTGTTGGCTGTCGCTGCCGCTGCCGGGCTTCGGACAGATATACAACAAACAGTATTGGAAGCTGGGCATACTCTACCCTGTCGTCGGCACGTCGATAGGCATGTTCGCACACGAGAACGGCAAGTACAAGCCCCTGAAACGCCAGTATGACCAATATCTTATCGACAACGGATATTCACGGACGCCCGAGCTGGACGCTCTGCAAACAGAGATGATACGTCACAATACGCGTCGGCAGATCTATGCCGGCGTGGCATTGGCCACATATATATATTTCATAGGCGATGCCGCCATCAACTACGCGACCAACGACGTATCCGACATAAAGAAGGCCACCACGCTCTCCACAATCTGCCCGGGTGCCGGACAGATCTACAACAAGAGTTATTGGCGCGTGCCGATAGTCATAGGCGGTCTGGCATCGACGATCTACACCATCGACTGGAACAATCGCGGATACAAGCGTTTCAAGACGGCATATGCTCTGCGAGTCGACTATCAGAACAATCCGGACAAATACCCCAACGGTTCGCCCGACGAGTTTCGTGGCGCCTACTCCGAAACGTTTCTGAAAAACCTGAAAAACAGCTATCGACGCAACCGCGACCTCTGCATACTGCTGACCGCAGGTGTATACGTATTGCAGATAATCGACGCTCACGTCGATGCGCATTTGAAAGATTACGACATATCCGACGATTTATCGATGGAGGTAACACCGTATTTCGATTACACGATGATCCCGTCTGTCGGGACACGCCCGACGATAGGATTCAGCGTAAATCTTAATTTCTAACCGCAATTTCACGATGACTGCCCGAACAACCGCACGCACGCTTATTTCAATAGTGTTGCTCTGCATATTATCCACACCCGAACTATCGGCCGAACAGATCTTCAAACGCCGCAAGAAACAACGCACACAGGCGCAAACCGAAGCGACCACGGCACAGCAGCCCGAGCCGGCCGTAGTGACCGAGCCGGAGCCGGAAGAGTGCTCTCTGCCCGCAGAGCAGCCTCAACGGGTGGCACGCACACCGCATGAAATCGACTCTTTGACGGCGATATGGCGCAGTTTCAACATGAAGAACACATACGACGACTTCTTCCGCCAGTACATAGCTTTCGCCGAGACCGACACACCGCCGCTACCCGACCATCTCGATTCGATATATACCGAGCGGCTGCGCGCACTCATGTCGCCCATACCGCTGCCCTACAACTATCTTGTGCGTCAGGCGATCGATCGTTACACCGGCTCGCAACGTTCGTCGATGTCGCGCATATTGTCATATGCACAGCACTATTTCCCCATGATAGAGCAGGAGCTGATACGCGAAGGACTGCCCGTAGAGCTGCGCTCGATGGTAGTCATCGAGTCGGCACTGCAAGTCAAAGCCGTATCGCGCATGGGCGCCGCAGGGCTGTGGCAGTTCATGCCGGCAACAGGCAAGAGCTACGGATTGGAGGTCAACTCGATGGTCGACGAACGCTACGATCCGCTGTCGGCCACGCGTGCGGCATGCCGCTACATGAAAGAGATGTATGCCGTCTACGGCGACTGGCTGCTGGCCATAGCATCGTACAACTGCGGCCCGGGCAACGTCAACAAAGCCATAGCCAAAGCAGGCGGCGATGCCCGACACAACGACAAGTCGTTTTGGGATATCTACGCGTATCTCCCCCCTGAAACACGCGGATATGTGCCGGCATTCATCGGTGCCACATACGCCTATGCCTATCACGCACTGCACGGCATAAGTTACGACGAACCGCCGATACCGGTAGCGGTCGACACAGTCATGATAGGCCGTCCCGTACACCTCGAACAGATCTCGTCGACAATCGACGTATCGATCGACGCCCTGCGCATGCTCAATCCGCAATATAAGCTCGACATAATACCGGCCACCACAAAGCAGTATTGCCTGGTACTGCCGACCGACCGCGTGTGCGATTTCATATGCAGCGAAGAGGCCATACGGCAGAAAGATTCGCTCTATCTGAAAGAGTATATGTCTCCTGCCAACATCGATAAGCAAAAGGCTCAGGCTCCGGCCGCATCGTACCACATCGTCAAGAAAGGCGATACGCTGGGTGCCATAGCCCGAAAATATCATGTCACGCAGAAGCAGCTCATGACGTGGAACAAACTCAAAAGCGCCGATCGTCTGAGCATAGGACAGCGTCTTAAAGTAAGTAAATAATCCGGTGCAGGGCATGACGACGATTCCCGAACACAACGACACGATAGTTGCTCCGGCCACAGCCGATGGCGGCGCGATGTGCGTCATACGCATAAGCGGCGACAGTGCCATAGAGATATGCGACACCATGTTTCGCGGCCGCCGGCAGCTCGCCGAGGCCAAAACGCATACGCTCCACTACGGCGAGATAGTCGACCGTAGCGGGTGTGCGGTCGATGATGTCGTGGCCGCCGTATTTCGCGCACCGCACTCCTATACGGGCGATGACACTGTCGAGATCTCTGCCCACGGATCACACTACATAGTATCCCGGATAATACGGCTCGCAATATCCGCAGGGGCACGAATGGCACGCGCCGGCGAGTTCACCTCGCGCGCATTTCTGGCAGGTCGGCTCGACCTGTCGCAGGCCGAAGCCGTGGCCGACATCATAGCCTCCGACTCGCAATGGTCGCATGCCGTGGCGGCAACGCAGATGCGCGGCGGATATTCCGACATGCTCCGACAGCTGCGCGACAAACTGCTGCGCCTCACCTCATTGCTCGAACTCGAACTCGACTTCTCGGAGGAGGACGTGGAGTTTGCCGACCGCAGCGAGTTGCGCGACATACTCGTCGACGTGCAGCATCACACCCGCAACCTCACCGGCTCGTTCGCACTGGGCAACGCACTCAAAGAGGGAGTCGGCGTAGCTATCGTAGGCCGCCCCAACGCGGGAAAAAGCACCCTGCTCAACCGCCTCGCAGGCGACGATCGCGCCATGGTATCCGACATAGCCGGTACGACTCGCGACACGATCGAAGCCACAGCCAACATCGACGGAGTGGTGTTCCGCTTCATCGACACGGCGGGACTGCGCATCACCGATGATCGTCTCGAACAGATGGGCATGGAGCGTACGCGCAATACCATATCCAAGGCTCGAATCATACTGCACCTCACTACGCCCGACGATCCATCGGAGGAGCCTATCTCCGTAGCCCCATCTCAGCAATATATACGGCTGATAAACAAGATAGATCTGCAAGCCGGAACGGCAGACGAGAGCCGCTCGGACGACAATTTCACGCCACCTGTATGCAATCGCTACGACAACGATCCGGCAACTCCAACATACGACAACAGCACCGATACAGCCGTCCCGACACAATGCGTCATGCGCATATCGGCCAAATGCGACATCGGCATCGATGCTCTGCGCCGACAGTTGCGCTCGACCATCGCCACCGACAACGTCGCCAATGGCAGCATCGTCGTCTCCAATCTACGCCACTATGAGGCTCTCACGCGCGCCGACGAATCACTGTCGCGCGCTCTCGATGCCCTTGACAACGGCCTGCCGGCCGATCTTCTTAGCGAAGATATCCGCCAGGTACTCCACGCCCTTGGCGAAATCACCGGCGAAATCACCACCGACGACATTCTCACCTCGATCTTCTCGAAGTTCTGCATCGGCAAGTGATTTGAGAAAACAAGAGCATAGAAATATCGAAATAAAACACATTACATCAGTTATTTGCGAATAATTTCAAGAGTTTTATTTCGACTTCATTTTATCATTCGAGGTGTAAAATTGCCTTTTATCTACGACCAAGCAAGCGTAGCTACACTTAAATTTACGCACAAACAACAATCAAATTACACCTCGTTTCCGCATCGAAAATCTGCAAAAGAAATCCCCCCTAAAAGTTATACAAATAGAGAAACCGCATTCGTCAATACTTTGTTATCACGATATATGTATTCATCAAATAAGTCAAGCAGCTCATTCATAGCATCTGCATTTTCATACTGACTTAGCTTTTTATAAATCTAAGTAGAGGGCTTAGCTCCTCGTATTTCCAAATAAAATTTGCAGTAGATACTATACGAAATACATCTGCCGTGAGATGATTACTTTTCCAGTAATAACAAATGACGAAAAGAGTTATTACGTAATTTTATTCATGCAACCAAAGATGGTATAATGAACCTTATAACACAAAAAAACTTATCTTTGTACTTATGATTAATCTTCGCGAGAATATGATTATAATCGACGGCCAGATAAAGACCGGTCAGATTATGCGGTGCGCAATAAACAATCGCGGAGACAAATTCAATATCGTATTCAACAACACTCCATACAAAACATATTCTTACAGCCGCATCAAAGTAAAATGGCTAACAAATCCGGTTGTGTTCAATCCGCAGCATTGCCATATTTACCATAAGGAACGCCAATTATACCCTCTATCATATATAGCTGCTTTCCAACATGGTTATCAGCAATATTGGTATGTAGAATATACGAACAGAGCCTATGCGAGTTATCCTGCATCGGAAATACGCATGGTGAAATCGTGTTTAGATAATAATCAAGCTAAAAGCACTTTCGAATATCTGCGCAGTGTGGCAGCCATAAATCCTCTAAAATCGGAAGATGACGACACACCGCTGCTGTTGCGCCAATATCAAACCATCAATTTTATCAGCAACGATCGTGCAGCCGCCCTTTATCTCCACCCGGCCGAGTCGCATACACCCAAATATAGCGCACCCGTTTTGATTTATCCTTTTGGCTGCAATAGCAGTCAGCAGAAAGCCGTACAAGCGGCATTCGAGAATCAAATAAGCATTATTCAAGGTCCGCCGGGAACAGGCAAGACGCAAACCATTCTCAATATCGCAGCCAATATCATTGCACAAGGCAAGACCGTCATGGTCGTCTCCAACAACAATTCTGCGATTTCCAATGTCGTCGAGAAACTGGAACGTTACGAAATGGGATTCATCACGGCATTGTTGGGCAGTCGGGCAAACAAAGAGGCTTTCATTTCGGCACAAGAGACAGAGAAAACCATTCCGGCCAATATTGCCGAATGGCATACACCTAAGGCTGATAATTTGGATTATATAAGAATGATTCAGACTCAGTCCGATGCTCTTGCCAATGTTTTCGCAGAACAGGAGCAGCTTGCGCTCGCTCGCCAGCAACTCGATATACTGAAAGTCGAAGAGACTCATTTCCGTCAAGAGGTAAAGATTAACCGGAATATTGCACTACGCAAATCGTTGCCGTCAGCAAAATTGACGATGTTGTGGCAGGAGTTGCAGGAGCTTGTCGAAAAAGAACAACGCTATTCCGGCATTTTTGCAAAACTATACCATGCGATTAAAAATTATCTCCTGAACCGCAAACTGCATAAACTTTTCTCCGGCATATCGACAATTACTTCACCACAAGATATAGCAAACCTGATACCTGTCGTGCAACAGCAGTTTTATACGACAAAACAAGCGGAATTGACTACTGAGATCGCAAACTTGGAGCAGATATTGGACTCTTGCAATGCCGGACAAATGATGAAGCAACTACAAAGTGATTCAATGTGTTACTTGCGCAATGTTCTTTTCCATAAATACGGTCATGACCACGAGCGCCCCGTATTCACACTTCGGTCAATGAATGGAGCGATGATAAAGGAATATCCCGTAGTATTGAGCACGACATTTTCGGCGCGTACCAATTTCCGCGACGATACGGTATTCGATTATGTAATAATGGACGAAGCCTCACAGATATCTGCGGAGACAGGCGCATTGGCCTTGATGTGCGCACGACGTGCCGTCATTGTGGGCGACTCCATGCAGTTGCCCAATGTCATCACCGAGGAAGACAAGCTGCGATTGCAGGCAATCGCAATCGACGCCAATATAGACGAACGCTACGACTGTGCAACAAGCAGTTTTCTGCAATCCGTTTGCCGCGTACTGCCGAATGTACCGCAAACACTGCTCCGCGAACATTATCGCTGTCACCCGAAGATTATCAACTTCTGCAACCAAAAATTCTATGGCGGCAAGCTCATTATCATGACACGGGACAATGGCGAGCAGAATGTTATCACTGCCCGACGAACGGCAGCAGGAGATCATTCCCGAGGCAAAATGAATCAGCGCGAAGTTGAAACAATTGTGCGTGAGGTTATACCGGTATTGACCTTCCCCGACAAAGAAATCGGATTAATAGCACCTTACAATGGGCAGGTTGAAGCAATCCGCCGAGCCACAGCCGGGCATTTCGACGTAGCGACAGTTCATAAATTTCAAGGGCGCGAAAAGGACGCGATCATCATGTCAACGGTCGACGATACCATTACCAGCTTTTCCGACGACCCCAATCTGCTGAACGTGGCTATTTCACGTGCAAAGCAGCGTTTTTGCCTTGTAGTATCAGGCAATGAGCAGGCCAAAGAGTGCAATATTTCCGATTTGCTGGCTTATATTGCGTACAACAACTGCACAGTCTCCGAAAGCAATATCCACTCTATTTTTGATCTTTTATACGATTCATACGCAGAGGCACGCAAGGCATATTTGAAAAAGCACAAACGCATCTCGGAGTACGATTCCGAGAATCTTACATACGCAATGCTGGAAGATATCCTGAACGGCAACGTCGCATACAGTCATTTGGGTATAGTCTGCCATCAGCCATTGTGCCAACTGCTGCGCGATGTATCGCAACTCGATGATGAGGACAGACGATATGCCATGAATCCGGCAACGCATATCGACTTTTTACTTTACAATCGTGTAAGCAAGCAGCCGGTACTGGCAATCGAGACCGACGGCTACAACTACCACAAGGCCGGAACAATACAATCCAAACGAGACAACAGAAAAGACCGAATCCTCGAAATCTATGGGATTCCGTTGCTGCGACTTTCTACCATAGGCAGCGAAGAACATAAACGAGTGGAAGAGAAACTGGCTAAGAACAAAATCGCTCAGACGAATTAAACATATTGCAGAAATTATTATCTTTGTAATACTTAACGAGTCATATCTATTTTAAGATGAAAAAATATAACCGAATTATGCTTGGCCGTGGCGGGATATATACCGAAGAATGTGTTGCAGGAGGATATATCGGAGCTGATTTCGGCATATGTGAGGATTTGACAAACAACTTGCCCGATACGTTTAAAGCGTTTAATGCGCAGTATATTCCTATTTTTCTCGCGACACACCCCGTAAAAAGAAGGTCGGTGCAGGGTTGGCGTGCGGCATGTTGTGGACGATTTGCCGAGGATTAGAGATAAACGATATCGTCATATCGCCCGACGGCAACGGAGAATATCATGTTGGACGTATCAGTGGCAGTTATTACTATGTACCTGGGACGAATTTACCCCACCGTCGCAAAGTGGAATGGAGTAGCGTAAAATTTGCCCGCGAGCAGATGTCTGAACAGTTGAAGCACTCAACCGGTTCTATCGGAACATGCTGCGACATTAGCCAGTATGCAGAAGAAATCGAACGACTGATTACACCCAAAACAAATATCGTAATCTGTCCTAATCCAGAGGTTAAAGATGCCACAGAGTTCGCGATGGAAAAGCATCTCGAAGATTTTCTCATCAAGAATTGGGCGCATACGCCCCTTGGAAAGCACTTCCGAATATACGAAGAAGACGGAGAGATGATAGGGCAGCAATATCCGAGTGATACGGGATCCATCGATATTCTGGCAAAAAGCAAAGACGGCAAAACTTGGCTGGTCATAGAACTTAAAAAGGGACGGACTTCTGATGTCGTTGTTGGGCAGATTCAACGCTATATGGGCTATGTAAAAGAAGAATTAGCCGAGCCAAATCAGCAGGTAAAAGGTGTTATTATCGGATTGGAAGCTGATAACCGTCTGAAACGCGCATTGGCAGTAACAACGAATATAGAGTTTTACGCATACCATATTGATTTCAAACTTAACAAAATATAATCATGAAGTATCCGTACTTCGACGCGACGACGGATATTATCCACGCATTGCTGTTCGGCAAAGAAAGGTCGGTTGGTGTATCAGAGGCAAGTCGGAGTCGAGTGAAACGCCATGGCAGGAATAGCACGCACAATACTCAGATCGCCGGTTTCGAAATCGAAGCCGGCGATTTTACATGAACCGTCAAATAGAATTATTCATTTTTTTACATGAAAATGCACTGCTAACGGCATGCGCACTATGCACCAAACCACAGTCACATCTACCCTAACGGAGAGGAATAGGCCAGCTGAGCCTGCCCAGAAAGAAGATACCATTCCATTCGTCAGTTTCCGACCGGCACATATCGATGCTGAAAGACATTTCGAAGCGGTTATAAGTCAACTTCGTCAGGCAAGGCAGTCGAGGCCGTTCAGACTGAACCGTGGCTTAAAACAGTAAAAAATGATCCTGCTATAAAAATTGCCCGAACAGATCGTACTCGATGTACGCCTGTTCGGGCAATTAAGTGAGCGGCAGGAAATGACTCCCCGTCGCCAAATATGACTATGCCTCCAAAGCGAAACGCTTGTAGGCAATGACAGTAGCCTCTTTGTCGGCCTTCTGTATGAACTCGCGGATAGACTCCTTCTCGCCTACAACAACCTGGTTGAGGAGAGTGTTCTCCTCGAAGAACTTGCGGAGCTTACCCTCTGCGATCTTCTCCAAGATAGCCTCAGGCTTGTTGGCATTTTTCGGATCCTGCTTCATCTGCTCGACAGCGATAGCCTTCTCGTGAGCAACGGTCTCGGCCGGGCAGTCATCGACATCGATCGAGATGGGAGCCATAGCGGTAGCCTGCATGGCTACGGTGTGGGCAACCTCCTCAGAAACGGTCTTGTTGAAGCCGATGATCGTACCGAGTTTCTTGTTGAAGTGTACATAAGCGTGGCAGAACGGAGCCTCGATGCGGGCATAATATGCCAACTCAACCTTCTCACCGGTCTGACCCGACTTCTCGGTAACCATCTCCTCTACGGTGCGTCCCTCGGCGTTCTTCACGGCGAGCAGAGCATCGCGATCGGCAGCGTCGTTGGCAACGGCGATCTCCAAAATGGCATCGGCCGAAGCGCCGAACTCCACGTTCTGAGCAACGAAGTCGGTCTCGCAAGCCAGACAGAGGATATAGGCTTTCTGGCCTACGATCTTCGTTACGACAACACCCTCTGAGGCGTTGCGGTCGGCACGCTTGCTGACTACGAGCTTACCCTTCTCGCGAATAATATCCTGAGCACGATCGTAATCACCCTCTGCCTCGATCAGCGCCTTCTTGCAATCCATCATGCCGGCACCGGTCATCTTGCGGAGCTTCATTACATCAGCTGCTTTGATTTCCATAATATATTTCCTTTCTTTTATCGGTTAATAAAACTGCTCGACAAAGGGGAGGCCGACACTGCCAACCGCCCCACTGTCGTGCTTGTCTTTACTCAGCAGCCTCTGCGCTCTCAGTAGCAGCGACAACCTCGGCTACAACTGCCTCCTCGGCATCGACGGCCGTCTTGACAGCCTTCTTGATGCGGGGCTTGCCCTCCTTCTTGGGAGCAGCCTCGGCAGCGGCCTCAGCCTCCTGAGCCTCTTTCTCCTTTTCGAGCTTACGCTCCTCGGTACCCTCTGCGATAGCAGCGCAAGCTACTTCGAGGATAGTCGCGATCGACTTTGCAGCATCGTCATTTGCCGGAATAACGTAATCGATGTCGGTTGGATCACAACAAGTATCTACCATGGCAAATACGGGAATGCTCAAACGCTTGGCCTCCTTGACTGCGTTCTGCTCCTTCTGAACGTCTACGACGAACAGAGCGGCGGGAAGACGGGTCAGGTCGGCGATAGAACCGAGGTTCTTTTCGAGTTTGGCACGCTGACGAGCGATTTGGAGCTTCTCTCGCTTAGAGAAGTTATCGAATGTGCCGTCGTTGGTCATCTTATCGATGGTGGCCATCTTCTTAACGGCTTTACGTATAGTGGGGAAGTTTGTAAGCATACCGCCTGCCCAACGCTCAGTTACGTAGGGCATACCAACGGCTGCAACCTTTTCGGCAACAATCTCCTTGGCCTGCTTCTTGGTGGCTACGAACAACACGCGGCGACCGCTCTTGGCGATCTGCTTCAATGCTGCGGCAGCCTCGTCCAATTTGAGGACGGTTTTGTGAAGGTCGATGATATGGATACCGTTCTTCTCCATGAAGATGTACGGTGCCATTTTGGGGTTCCACTTGCGCTTCAAGTGACCGAAGTGAACGCCTGCCTCCAACAATGTATTAAAATCTGTACGTGACATTTTAATCTTTCGTATTAAATTATTTTAATTCTCTTTATATCAACTCGCGAGTAGTAACCTGGTTAATCTCGCGGGTTTTCCGCAATCGGGCAATCGTCGGGTAATACGTCGTATATAATATATAGGTGCAGTCCCGAAGATTTCCAACCCTGATTGTGCTTTGCCGAAATTTCGAGGTCGGTAAGAATTAACGCTTACTGAACTGGAACTTACGACGTGCTCCGGGCTGACCGGGCTTCTTACGCTCAACCTCACGCGGGTCACGAGTCAGGAATCCGTTCTTCTTCAATACGGGACGGAACTCTGCATCGATCTGGCACAAAGCACGTGCGATACCCATGCGTGCAGCCTCGGCCTGACCCTTGATACCGCCGCCATCGAGGTTGATGGTAACGTCATAGTTCTCCAAAGTGTTGGTAACCAGCAAAGGCTGCTTAACCTCGTATTGAAGAATATTGAGAGGGAAATAGGCTTCCAGCTCCTTGTGGTTGATTGTAATCTGACCCTTACCCGGCTTCACGAATACGCGAGCCACAGCTGCCTTACGGCGACCTACGGTGTTTACAACTTCCATAATTCTTACTTAATCTCGTTTAACTTAATCTCTTTGGGGGCCTGCGCTGCATGGGGGTGCTCAGCACCTGCATAGACCTTCAAATTCTTGAAAATAGCATCGCCGAGACGAGTCTTGGGCAACATGCCGCGAACTGCGTTCTCTACGACGAATGTAGGTTTCTTCGACAGGAAATCTGCCGGTGTAGCAAAACGCTGACCGCCGGGGAAACCGGTGTAGCGCGTGTAGACCTTGTCGGTCAGTTTGTCGCCCGTGAGCTTCACCTTGTCGGCGTTGATTACGATGACGAAATCACCGCAATTCGCGTGAGGAGTGTAGCTGGGCTTGTTCTTGCCTCGGAGGATCTTAGCCACCTGCGACGCAAGACGTCCCAATACCTCGTTCGTAGCGTCGATAACAAACCACTCTTTCTGAGCGGTTTCAGCATTGACCGAGATAGTTTTGTAACTCAATGAATCCACTTTTCTCTTACGTTTAGTTAATACTTAGTTTATTGTAATCCAATTCTCGCACAAAGCGAGTGCGCAAAGATACGAAAAATATTTCAGATATAGATACTACCGCCCGAAAAAAAGTCGTATTTTTAGTCGACCGCACCACTCCGAGGCACGCATATTGTCATTGCCGCCGACATCGGACATGTCCTCACGCGTCAATAGCGCATAAAAAACGAGACAAACACAAATATACCGGCCTGCCACAAAGACAAGCCGGTTATTTCCGTAGCGGTATGCGGCAGACATTGCCCTGCAATCACCTGCCGTCGAGCGGCATCGATGCTATGGCGGCATAATCCGACTGCAACTGCCGCTGCAAATCGTCGATCGAGTCGAACCGCCGTTCGTCGCGTATCTTTTCGAGGAGATGAACCCTCAGCCGACGTCCGTAAAGATCGCCCTCATATCCGATGATATGGGTCTCCAACAGCGGCAGGCCGCCGCCCACCGAGGGACGTACGCCCAGATTGGACATAGCCCGGTACGACACACCGTCGACCTCCACGCTCGAACGGTACACTCCGCGCCCCGCTTCGACCGTATCGTCTATCTCCATATTGGCAGTCGGAAATCCCATCTGACGCCCCAACTTGCGGCCATGTATCACCTCAGCCTCTATCACTATATCCATAAACAAATCTTCATTCATAAATTCGGGATACTCCCTATTCGGTCATCTGCCCCGTCAGACGCTTCACCAGTCCATATTCCGAGAAGAACTCGCGAGCGAAGACACGCAGTACCGTATAGGAGGGAATTGCAAGCAGCATTCCCCATATTCCGGCCACCGATCCGGCTATCAGAATCACAAGAAATACCTCCAACGGGTGCGCCTGCACACGCTTGGAGTATATTGTAGGTTGCAGAACGAAATCGTCCATAACCTTGATGCAAACCAGCGAAAAGACTATCACCGCCACTGTTCCGCCCACTCCCCAACCGGCAATCGGAGTGACTATGCCCACGCACACCGATGCCAATCCGCCCATAAACGGGCCGGCATAAGGTATGACATTCATTATGCCCATAATCAATCCTATGAACAACGCATCGTCGAGTCTCAGTCCCCATAAAGCCATGACAGTGGAGATGACTACCATAAGCACGAGACTCTCGAACATCAATCCTCCGAAGTAGCGGGACAGCAGGTGCGTTATGGAATCGAGCGCATGCACCACGTTATGTTTGTAGCGTTCGGGGAAAAACAGCGTTACCATCGAGTAAAACAGACCGTCCTCCTTCAAAAAGAAGAATGTGATAAACGACACCGAAAAGACCGATATGAACGCATCGACCATGCTGCGTGCCACGCTGGAAAAGGTGCGCAGGAAGTCCGTACTGATATGTTCGGAAATAAAATCCTTTAACGACAGATCGACCTCCGAATCCGGCAAAGCAAAGAACCGGTGCAGTTGCTGCTGCAAACGCTCTATCGGCACTTCGATCGACTTTATCACATCGTCCAGATCGAGTGTCGCCAGTTGATCGATCTTACCGAACACCAGCGGCAGAAACAGTGCGCACAGACCGCCCACCACTATCCATATCAGTACGAGTGTCAGGAAAGCCGCCAGAGAGCGAGGCATGACATGCCCGCCCAAATTCATGTGCGACAGCCGCGACACCAAAGGCCGGCCTATTATGGCCAGCACTGCCGATATGATGATATAGGCCACCACACGCGCAAAATACCATACCACGAACGATATGGCCGCAACAGCGGACAGCGTCACCAGAAGACGCAATATTTTGCGCGGAGTTACATACATAGGTCTCAATAAAAATCAGCGAGTCTGCCACACGCATCGATCATGCTGGATCGATCCTGTTTTCATTATCCAAAATCGTGCCTTCCTGCAAGATCGCACCTCACGCACGACTCAACCGTTGCGACTATGCTTCACACAGCGTAAAAGCGGATTATGCCTTCGTCTCCACGCTCTTCAAGCGCGCGATAGGAGTCTGCGAACCGATAACAGGATCGCCGATTTCGACCAGCAGCTCCGTATCTTTTGGCAGAAGAATATCCACGCGCGAGCCGAACTTGATGAATCCGAGCACATCGTTCTGCTTGACGGGCACGCCGACCTTCACATACGACACAATGCGGCGCGCAATCAAGCCTGCCACCTGTCGGAGCAGCACGGCGCGGCCGTTTTTCATTCTGATGACGGTTGTGGTTCGCTCGTTCTCCGTCGACGACTTAGGGTGCCATGCCACCAGGAAGCGTCCATGGTGATGCTTGGCATACTCTACCACACCGCTGACGGGCAGCCAGTTCATGTGCACATTGGTTATGGACATGAATACCGACACCTGCAACATCTCCTCGTCGAGATGCTCCGACTCATGCACCACCTCGGTCACCACGACACGGCCGTCGCAGGGCGAGAATACCAGTTCGTCGTCGTGGATCTTCACTCGACGCGGCTCACGGAAAAATGCGGCGATGAAGAACCAGAACAGCAACAGGAATATGGTTCCGAACCACATGAATCCCGCATGCGTGTCGATGCAATAGTAGACGTACAGCCAACCGGCCAAACATATCAAACCGGTAATGCCGATAATCTTGTATCCCTCTTTGTTTATCTTCATTTGTCAGAAGTTTTAGTCAGTATCAATATTTACGGTAACAATCTCGATTCAAGCTCAGAGCAGTGCGATGGCCAGATAGACGAACACCATCGGCGATGATATCAGAAGCGCATCGAATCTGTCGAGCACACCTCCGTGTCCGGGCAGGATATTGCCCGAATCCTTCACCTCCGACGAGCGTTTGAACATCGACTCAACCAAATCGCCCAACACACCGGCCACCGATGCTATGGCCGCCGCTCCGAGCCACAATCCATAACTGCCGTCGGTCACATATGCTCCCAAAGCACCCATAGCCAACGCACCTGCCACACCTCCGAAGAAACCCTCCCACGACTTCTTGGGCGATATGCGCTCGCACATGCGATGACGTCCGACAGACATTCCCACCAGATAGGCAAACACATCATTGGCCCAAGTGATGAACAGATACATCAGGAACACCAGAGGTCGCCACTCGCCGCCATCGAGCATAAGCGGAATGAACAGCAGCGTCGAGATGGGCAGCGCGACATAGAGTATGCCGGCAAACGTCACGGCAATGTTCACCATAGGCGACTGGCTGCGCGCGAACAACTCGCCGATGAATATCATCGGCACCAATACCATTATATATAATGTACACGCCACGACAGCTGCCGTATGATTCACGGCAAAACCGTCGCCCCAACGCAAGAACAACATGAAGTTAAGCACGAACAGCACCACGCCTCCCACCATGCCGGCCAGAGTCTGAGGCCTGATCTCGCGCGCACGCGCAAGACGATAGAACTCCCGCTGACCGCCGATGACGATAAGCAGCAGCAGTGCACCGAAACTGTATTTGTTCCACAACACGGCCAGCAGCACCGCACACAGCAGCACCGCACCGCTCAATGTTCTCGTTATCAGATTACGACTCTTCTCTCCCATAATCAACGTAGGATTATATTGTTAAACTACTCCTGCGAAGGCAATGCGTCTGCCCGACGCTCTGCCGCATCGTCGTCGGTCGACTCCTTTACGACAGCACTCTCCAACTGCTCGCGCGAGATCAGCTGACTGCTCTTGCCCAATACCTGCTCCATATCCTCGGCAAATATGGTCTCCTTTTCTATCAGCATATCGGCCAGACGTTCGATATTCCCGCGCTCGCGCTCGATGATGCCCTTGGCCAGCTCGCTCGCCTCGTCGATCAGACGCCGCACCTCGCGGTCGATGGTCTGTGCCGTCGACTCGCTGAATGGCTTGGTGAACGTATCGCGCTGACCCGTCGAATCGTAATAGCTTATCTGTCCGACCTCAGGACTCATACCGTAATAGGCCACCATCGAATAGGCTATCTTGCTCGTGCGTTCGAGATCGTTCACGGCTCCCGTGCTTACGACGTTCATAATCATCTGTTCCGACAGACGGCCGCCCAGCAAACCGGCCATCTTGTGCATGAAGTGCTCGACATTCATGTTGACGCGCTCTTCCGGAAGATACCACGTGGCACCCAGCGAACGACCGCGCGGAATGATGGTCACCTTCAACACCGGATCGCAATGTTGCAAACGCCACATGACGGTGGCGTGTCCGGCCTCGTGTATGGCCGTCGAACGACGCTCGGTGGGCGACATGGGCATATTGCGACGCTCCAAACCGCCGACTATACGGTCGATGGCATTGAGGAAATCCTCCTGTGAAATGCAACTCTTGTCGTGACGTGCAGCGATCAATGCAGCCTCGTTGCATACGTTTGCGATATCGGCGCCGGCAAAACCGGGAGTCTGCTTGGCGAGAAATCCGCGATCGAGATCGTCGGCGAGTTTAAGATTGCGCAAATGCACGCCGAATATCTCCTCGCGCTCCTTCACATCGGGCAGCCCCACTTCGATCTGGCGATCGAAACGACCGGCACGCATCAGTGCCTTGTCGAGAATATCGACGCGGTTGGTGGCAGCCAGCACTATGACACCGGCATTTGTCTGAAAACCGTCCATCTCGGTAAGCAGCTGATTGAGCGTATTCTCACGCTCGTCGTTGCCCGAAAAACCGGCATTCTTGCCACGGGCGCGGCCGATGGCATCGATCTCATCTATAAAGACGATGCACGGAGCCTTCTGCTTGGCCTGCTCAAACAGATCCCTGACACGCGAAGCGCCGACACCGACGAACATCTCGACGAAATCGGAACCTGATATCGAGAGGAAAGGAACGTCGGCCTCGCCTGCCACAGCCTTGGCCAGCAGCGTCTTACCCGTTCCCGGAGGTCCCACCAGCAGTGCACCCTTGGGAATCTTGGCACCCAACGCCTTATATTTGTCCGACTTTTTCAGGAAGTCGACTATCTCCATTATCTCCACCTTGGCCTCTTCCAGACCGGCCACGTCCTTGAACGTCACGCGCTGCCGCTTCTCCTTGTCGAAGACCTGAGCGCGCGCCTTGCCCACATTCATGATGCCTCCGCCGGCTCCGCCTCCCGCTCCGCGGGTCATGCTGCGCATAAACAGAAGCCATACGCCGATGATGAATATCCACGGCAGCAGGTCGAAAATGTAATCCACCCAGCTCTTTGTCGTACGCTCGTACTTTATGGCTACGGGGGCAGCCGTAATGCCGTTTTCGGCAGCCGTACTCTCGGCGGCAGAGATCTTGTCCTCGAAATTCTTTACGTCGCCGCCGGTATTGAACTGCATCTGGGCACCCGTCTGCGGCATGCCCTTGAAACGGTCGTCGGACGACAGCGCCTCGATGCCCTCTCTGGTCAGATATACGCTGGCCTGATCGCGATCCAACACGCGGATACGCTCCACGTAACCTCTCTCCACAAGTTCGGTGGCCATGTTCCAGTCGCCGTCGACCGGACCTCGTTCGCCATCGCTGAACAGCGAATATCCCAATATGATGATGGCGATCGCCGCCCAGAACCACATGAAGTTGAAGCGCGGACGCATCATCGGATTATTGTTTATTTTATTTGCCATAAATTATGATATGCAATTTATCGTCGGGTGCACTGAACCCTTGCCGGAAAAGATCAATCCTCGCTGCCGTAACGCGTCATCGGAGCGTCGCCCCACAGCTCTTCGAGTTTATAGTAGCCGCGCAACTCGGTCTGGAATATGTGCACTATCACATCAGTGTAGTCCATTGCTATCCAAAAGGCATTCTGCTCGCCCTCCACACGCCACGGCTGTTCGCCAAGTCGCTCGGCCACCTTCTCCTCGATACCCGCTGCGATAGCGGCTACCTGCGTGGTCGAGTCGGCGTTGCAGACGACGAAATGCGAACATATCGCACCGTCGAATCCCGTAAGATCCAGCGATACTATGCCCTGTCCCTTCTTGTCATCGATTGCTTCTACTATTGTTTCGATCAGTTTTTCCATATTTCGTTATTTCTGTTCCACTCGCGGGACACGCCCGCTACTTATCGTTATATCTTTGCAAAGGTAATAATATTTCGCAACATAACCGCCCAATAGTCGAAAAAAACCTCTTTGCACGACAATCCGGAACATTTTGCGCACCGGCACGGCCTCTGCAAAAAGCGGGCAAAAGAGATCGCGCGAAGCGTATATTCAAATGCAGAGCATGGAAATACCGGTCATCGGCCGCAAACCGTCACGCACCGATTTCCTGCCGACTCACGAGATGGCTGCAACACATTCTCACCGACAGCGTCTTCACGAAAAGGTGTCGAGTATAGTCTGCTTCAAAGCCTCCACGATAGAGCGTTTGACATATGTGCGGCTGACAGCAAGCGCTATGCGGCGGGAAGTCGCTCCTTTGGCAATGGTCTTGACCCGGTTGCGATGATCGGCCGGTATGAATTCCAATGCCATCTCCGGAATTATGGTCATGTAGGGAGTGCAGTCGACGATACGCATGAGCGTATCGAGAGAACCAGACTCGAAATAGTAGTGCGTAGTCACACCTTTCATGGCCTGACATAGTTCGAGTATCTGGTCGCGCATGCAGTTGCCGCGGCTCAGCAGGATCAGATCCTTGATATCGATATCCTCGATACGAATGTTGGAACGCTCGAACAGAGGGTGTTCGGGCGAAACGTAGGCATAGAAACGGTCGCTGAACAGATCGTGCTCGACGATACCCTCGCCGCATGTACCGCTGGCCACCAAAGCGGCATCGATACGGTCTTTCTTCAATGCCTCCACTATATCGGCCGTCACCATCTCGCGGATCTCCAACTCCACCTTGGGATACTGCCTGACAAACGAGGGAATGAACTTGTGCAACAGGTATGGCGCTATGGTGGGTATTACTCCCAGACGCATCTTGCCGGCAGTCTCACCCTTCATCTCGGCCACCGACTCGCGTATATAGTTATATGCCCGGAGCGTCTCGCGAGCCTGCGCCAGCACCACTTCGCCCACCGACGTGGGTATGATAGGCTTTTTCGAGCGGTCGAGCAACACCACGCCCAGCTCCTCTTCCAGAGCCTTGACCTGCATGCTCAACGACGGCTGCGTCACGAAACAGTGTTCGGCCGCCACGGAGAAACTGCCGCAGTTGGCAACAGCCAGCAGGTATTCGAGTTGTATTATAGTCATAAGCCGATTGCATTTATATGCAACAAAATTATAAAAAAAAACTATATGCGACCACTTTTTTCATGTATCCATATAAATTTTTCTATTTTTGTGGGCTTCGTGCATTGCTGCGGCCATGTGCGACGGTAACGGACAATAAAAGATAACAACATAAAATTTTGCTTTCGATGGGAAAGATCATACTTACGGGCGACCGCCCGACAGGCAAACTTCATCTGGGACACTTCGTCGGTTCGCTGAGCCGTCGTGTGGAGTTGCAGAATTCAGGCGAATTCGAAAAGATTTTCATCATGATAGCCGATGCCCAGGCTCTTACTGACAATGCCGACAACCCCGACAAGGTGCGCGAAAACATCATAGAGGTGGCACTCGACTACCTCTCATGCGGAATCGACCCGACGCGCTCGACCATATTCATTCAGTCGCAGGTGGCCGAGCTGTGCGAACTGGCTTTTTACTACATGAATCTGGTTACGGTACAACGTTTGCAGCGTAACCCGACGGTGAAGGCCGAGATCCAGATGCGAGGATTCTCGGACAATGCAGCCGAAGAGGATACGCAGCAGCGTCCCGGTACGCCGGTGGGCTTCTTCACCTACCCCATCTCGCAGGCTTCGGACATCACGGCATTTCGCGCCACGACAGTCCCCGTCGGCGACGATCAGGAACCGATGATCGAACAGACGCGCGAAATAGTGCACAAGTTCAACGCAGTATACGGCCCCACGCTGGTAATGCCCGAAATCATGCTGCCCACCAACAGCGCATGTCTGCGTCTGCCGGGCACCGACGGCAAGGCTAAGATGTCCAAGTCGCTTGGCAATTGCATCTATCTCTCGGATACTCCCGAAGAGGTGCGCAAGAAGGTGATGAGCATGTATACCGATCCGGGACACCTGCGCGTGGAGGATCCCGGCAAAATCGAGGGCAACACCGTATTCACCTACCTCGATGCGTTTTGCCGCGACGAGCACTTCGCCAAGTATCTGCCCGAATACGAGTCGCTCGATGCGCTGAAAGATCACTATCGCCGCGGAGGCCTGGGCGACGTAAAGGTAAAACGATTCCTGCTGGCCGTGCTCGAAGAGCTGTTGACGCCCATTCGCGAACGTCGACACGCATTCGAGCAGGACATAGAGGGCATATATCGCATATTGAAAGAGGGCTCGGACAAGGCGCGCGAGGCTGCTGCCGCGACTCTTGCCGACGTGCGTCGCGCCATGCGCATCGATTACTTCGAGGACAAGGAGCTGATAGCACGGCAGTCCGAGCAGTATAAAACGACAAAATAATTAAAAACGACTATCTGAAATGTCACAAGTGCAGACAACAGCTTTTGCAGATCGCACCTACAAGGTCTTTCTGCGACTGACCAAACGCCTTACCAACAGGCAGGTGATGGCCATACTGGCTATCATCGTAGGCGCATTGGCCGGTGTGGGTACCTATGTATTCAACACGCTGCTGCACCTGATATCCGACGGTCTTACGTCATGGACACCGGCCAGCGAGGCTCAGATATTCTATCTGATCTACCCCGGCATAGGTATCGTGCTGGCCTCGCTGTTCGTCAAGTATATCGTCGGCGACGAGATATCCGAAGGCGTGACACGCGTACTCTACGCCATGTCGCGCAAGGATTCGCGCATAGCCGCACACAACTGCTGGACATCGATCGTTGGCGGTGCCACCACCATAGGCTTCGGCGGCTCGGTGGGACCGGAGGCACCCATCGTGCTGACCGGTGCCGCCATAGGATCCAACATAGGCAAGATCACACGCCTCAACTACAAGAACATAACTCTTTTGCTGTGCTGCGGTGCGGGTGCTGCCGTGGCCGCCATCTTCAAGGCACCAATATCGGGCGTGATATTCGTCTTCGAGATCCTGATGCTCGACATCACCTCGGCCTCGGTCATACCGCTGCTGATGGCCTCGATTACAGCCACCACCGTCGCACTGTCGCTGCACGGGTTCAGCCCCATCATCGCCGTAACGCTTACCGAAGCCGATATGTTCCGCATCGAGCAGATACCTCTGTTCATACTGATGGGTGTCATATGCGGATTGATGGGCTACTATTTCACCTCGGTCAACTCGCTTGTCGGCGGATTCTTCAAGGGCATAAAGAACCAATACAAGAAGTGGATCATAGCGGCCGCAACGCTCGGCGTACTGATGTTCATATTCCCGCCGCTCTACGGCGAGGGACACAGCAGTTTCGAGACACTGATGGGCGGACACACTTCCGAGCTGTTCGACAACACGCTTTTCGCCAAATTCAGCCACACCGACTGGGTTCTGCTGATCTATCTGGTAGCCATCATGCTCTTCAAGGTGATAGCCATGGCCACGACCAATGCCGCCGGCGGTATCGGCGGTACGTTCGCCCCGGCACTCTTCGTCGGAGCCTTTGCCGGAGCCACCATCGCCGTTATCTGCCGCCAGTTCTTCCACTGGGACGAAGTGTCGATCACCTCGTTCACCCTCGTGGGTATGGCCGGTCTGATGTCGGGCGTGATGAAAGCTCCGCTGACTGCCATATTCCTCATAGCCGAGTTGTCTAACGGCTACGGACTGTTCATTCCTCTGATGATCGTATCGTGCATATCGTTTGCCGTCAACTACGGTCTTAACCGATACTGGGGCGGGGGGAGGGGGCTGCGTGGGGGGGGGGGGGGGGTGGCTCG
>CAMWTS010000022.1 GCA_947177225.1 uncultured Alistipes sp.
AATGACACAGCCTGTCACTCCGAGGAGCAACGCAGTTGCGACGTGGGAGTCTCGCTGTCGGGAATGCAATGCAACGCACAGGAGTTTATCGACCGAAAAGAGAGATTCTCACGTCGCGTGCATTGCACGCTCCTCAGAATGACAGAATAGTAGGAATAACCTACCTAAGCCCACTCTCTTTTTCGTCAAAAGGCGTTAGTTACAACTTTTTCATTAAGCCGGACGAACAAAGCGAAGGTTACTTCGGCTTTGTCGCGGCGAGAAAAAGTGCATGAAATGAACGCAACGCAGGAGGGAGACGATGGGCTGTACTTGGCGTACTGCCCATTGGCGAACGACAAGGCGCGGCAGCAGAATGCCGCTTTTCACGAAAAAGATCGTAAAAATTGTCAGATTTTACTATATTGCGTGTCATAAGAGCAGAAATATCGAAAAGATGAGTTGCGAGGAGTTCGAGAAAATTGCTGTAAATGTAAGGGGCGACCTGATGCAGACAGCGGTGCATTATCTGCACGACAGAGATGCTGCGGAGGACGTGGTGCAGGAGACTCTGCTCAAACTCTTCGTAATGCGGCCGAAGCTCGATGCCTATCGCTCGGTAGAGGCATTGGCTCGAACAGTAGTCAAACATCTGTCGCTAAACTATATAAGAGACAATCGCATGTCGGCAGTGATCGATCCGTCACGAATAGCAGTCATCGACGAGGAGTCGGAGGAGGGCGAACTGTCGGCCGAGAGGCTGAGACGCACATTCGAGATGATCGATGCTCTGCCAGCACGACAATCGATCATAATGCGCATGAAGCACGTGGAGGGCATGGAGGTCGAGGAGATAGCACGCACGGCAGGCTGCTCGGTCGATGCGGTCTATGCCAATCTGAGCCGCGGCCGCAGAGCCATTGTCGAACGATTCAAACAAAACGGAGGTCTATGAAACTGACTCGTGAGAATATAACGGAGTATGTCGGGCGTTTTCTCGACGGTCGCACCTCGTGTGCCGAGGAGCAGGCGTTGTACGAATATTTCCGCAACGAAAATATCCCTGATGAGTGGAACTATCTGCGCGACGCATTCGCCTATTTCGAGAGCGGAATGCGCGAGGAAGATGCAGCAGAGAGTCTTCCGGAAGTTACCAGCCCACAGCCATTGCGGCGCAGCGGCATGGCGGCATGGTGCTCCCCGCGCATCGTGGCACGGTGGTGCGTTGCAGCGAGTGCGACCATTATGGCGGCCGCAGGCACATGGCTGGCCGTTTCGTCCGACAGCAATGCGACGGATCTCGCCACATCGCTCTACGACGGCAGTTATGTGATACTCAACGGCGAGTATTGCAACGACATCGAGACGATGGACTACCAGATCGACATAGCCATGGAGCGTGCAGCGATCATGGAGACCAAGGCTGCTCGTCTGCTGGCCATGACCGACAAACAACAGCAGAACCAGACAAAACAATACAACTAACAAAATAACTTTTTCATTAAGCCGAGGACAGAGCCGTGCTTGCACGGGCTATGCCGAGGCAGGAAAAGGTGCAAAAATTTGAACGACGGAATATGAATGCTGTAAAATTAAGAATCGCAGCGGCACTGACAGCCATCTTAGTCCTGTCGGTATCCGGCAGCCAGAGAGTATCGGCACAGGAGCACATAGACAACCTCATCAGCCGGTTTATAGACAGCAACGGCGGCACCATATCGTATCGCTCGGTGGTGAAACGCAACCCTTCGACGCACGAGATAGAGAAGCGCGTGGTCGAGCTGAGCGTTTCGAACAAGGAGCTTGGCCGACAGCTTATTGCGGCGTTCGAAGCCGAGAAGGGCACGGCCGACGGCATGGAGATCAACCGCGTATCGCCATCGTACTACACGGCAACACTGGTGTGGAGTTCTCCCCGACGCATCTACGAGCTGAGTGTAAGCGGCAGTTGGGTATCGTTCTCGGCAGTGACCAACTACGGACAATAACGCTCACCGCAACAGATGACAGCAGGCAACTAACCGGCAGAGACAAAACGCGCCGTCGAATAACAACATACGAATCAATCATTAAAACACACAATATCATGAAGAGAATACTGGCTCTCATATCGGCAGTCGCTCTGTTGGGCATCTGCTCGGCCTCGGCACAATACAAGAAGACAGTCTTGCCGGCACGGCAGATCGCCGAGTTCAACACCAATCTTCCCGTCGACCTCACACTGGTAGATGCCGCCGACCAGCGCGCCATAGTGGAGATACCCTCCGACGTAGCCGACTGGATCAAATGCGAAATCGACGGCAACGAAATTTCGATATATCCCAAGCGCGGCGCGGGCAACAAGATCAAGTCGCTGTCGTCGGACAACCCTATAAAGGTGCGCATCGAAAGCTCGTCGATAAAGTGCATCAACAACACCGGCATCATACGCATGACATGCAAGAATCGCCGTTTGAATCGCTTCGAGCTCAACAACTCCGGCATCATAACATGGAAAGATGTTCAAGTAGAATTCGGGTATCTTGAAATAAACAACTCGGGCGTCTGCAACCTCGAAGCCAACAGAATCACAGCCGACGACATCGAGATCAACAACTCGGGACGTTTCTTGTGCGCGGTCAACATCTTCTGCTGCGATTGCTGGGAGCACAACAACAGCGGTGTGAACGACATCAAATCGGCCGTCAAGGCCAACAGCGTGGAGTGCAACTCCTCGGGACGCGAGGATCTACGCCTCAACGTCACATGCAAAGAACTCGAAGTCAACGCCACCGGCATAGGCTCGATGACGTTCAGCGGCACAGCCGACGACATAGACATATCGTCGACAGGCCTGACACGCATATCCACCTCGGCAGTAAACACAAAATAATCGACATCATGAAACGACTCTTTATCATATTCGCATCGCTGGCAGCCATTACAGCCTGCGCCACCACCCATGCCGGTTCGAAGACCGCCGGCAGCCAACAGAAGATGACATTAAAGGCCGACCGCATATCTTCGTTCGCCACTACCCTGCCGGTCGAGCTGGTCATAACCGACTCGTCATCGCCCCGCGCCCATATCGAGATCCCCTCGGCGGAACTTGCCGAGTGGATAGTATGCCGACTCGAAGGCTCGGAACTGATGATCTATCCTCGCGACAATGCCGGCCGCAGACTCGTATCGCTCTCCTCTGCCAACCCCATAAAAGTCACGATCGAAAGCTCGGCCATAGGCGAAATCAGAAGCACATCGTCGACAAAGATCACATGCCGCAACAAAAGATTCGCACAATCGCTCTCGATCGGCAATACAGGCTCGCTGCATATCGAGGCCGACAAGATCGATCTCAGCGACAGCTTCTATATAAATAATACCGGACGTTTCGAGCTCGACGTAAAGCGCATCGAAGCCGGCAACCGGATACATCTGGCAAACACCGGCCGCATCGAAAGCTCGGTCGAGACATTCGCATGCCGCACATGGGATAGCAGCAATACCGGTGTCGTAAACATATCGTCGAACATTACGGCCGACAAGGTGAGCTGCACGAGTACCGGCCGCGACAACCTGTCGTTGGAAATCAAATGCGTCAAACTGACCATATCCTCAACCGGTGCCGGCAACATGAAGTTCAGCGGCGAGGCCGACGAAATATCGGTCGTCTCGAACGGCTCTGCCAGAATCTCGACATGCGATGTACGCCAACCAAGGTAACCAAACGCAAATCCATAAGCAATCTTTTTACTGAAAGCGGCTCCATACCGCCGCACACAAGGGAGTGTATCGAGATCCGGATTTCGATACGCTCCCTTAAAATATGCCGACATAGCACCGTATAATGCAGAGGAAACGGGTTCTCGTCGGTCACTCAGAGCAGCAACGCAGCTGCGACGTTGGATTCTCGCAGGCGGGAGCACACTGATCCGTCCAACGGTGCACACGTCGACCAAAAGGGAGATTCTCTCGTCGCGGTCATCTACCGCGCCTCAGAATGGCAGCACGGGAATATCAACCGCGCACATAGTCCCCGACCAGATTCTTCACTCCGCGCTGCTTCGTTCAGAATGACACGACACAGGGAATAGTCTCCAAAGCATTATGCGCATTTTTTCGGCCGAAAGCGTCAGTTACAGCTTTTTCGTTAAGCCGGACGATCAAAGCGAAGTTTACTTCGACCTTGCCGTGGCAAGAAAAAGCGCATGAAACAAGCGCAAACGAAGATCCGCCGGACAAATTATACCTAACGTACAACCTGTCCGGCGGATAAAACTTGCGGCAACATAATGCCGCTTTTCATGGAAAAGACAAAGCTACCGTCGAGCCTCCTTGGCCTCAATACACTCCGTAGCGTGAGGCACACGCATAAGGCGCTCCTTCGGGATCAGCTTGCCCGTGGTCTTGCAAATACCGTAAGTCTTGTTGTTGATGCGCACCAGAGCCATCTCCAAATTGCGGATAAACTTCACCTGGCGAGCAGCCAGACTGCCATACTCCTCCTTCGACAGAGTCGAGGCACCCTCTTCGAGTACTTTAAATGTAGGCGAAGAGTCTTCGGTATCGTTGGCGTTGGTCGTTGCCGAACACAACATTTCATAGTCGGCGCGTGCCGATGCCAATTTCTGCTCTATAAGCGCGCGGAACTCTTCGAGCTCGGCATCGCTGTATCTGTTTTTCTCTTCTGCCATATCTTTAATTATTTAGGTAATTGTAAAGATATAAAAAAATTATCAAATATCCAAATTATACTCTGTCGGACATGCGATTACGACAACCTGGTCACGGCAATCTTCACCGGAGAGTCATCGACATCGGAGTCGACGACAACGGCACCCGACGGCGCAGCCGAAGCCACGACCTCTACGGCAAGCGTTTGCGAAGCTATGTAGTCGGCAAACTGCTCGACGGCACCCGACGTAAGGTCGCTCGTCTCGATCTCGACACGAATCTTGTCGGTGACCTCGAAGCCCGAATCCTTGCGTATGTTTTGAATGCGGTTTATCAATTCTCGCGCCACACCCTCTCTGCGCAGCTCCTCCGTCACGGTTATGTCGAGCGCAACGGTCAGACGAGCCTCCGAGGTAACCAGCCAGCCGGGCATATCCTCCGAGGTGATGTCGAAGTCGGCCACCGTGGTGACGATCTTCTCGCCGTCGATGTCGAATACGGTCTCGGCATCGGCCTCGATGCGGGCGATCTGCTCCTGCGAGAGGGTTGCCACCAAAGCGGCGATCTGCTTCATATACTTGCCGTACTTGGGACCCAACGTCTTGAAATTGGGCTTGATACGCTTGGTGATAACACCGGTGGTATCGCTTATCAACTCGATCGATTTCACGTTGACCTCGTTCATTATCAAGCTCTTCACAGCCTCGATATGACGCGCCGTCGTGGGATCCAACACCGGGATCAGGATCTTTGTAAGCGGCTGACGCACCTTGATATTGACCTTGCGGCGCAGTGCCAGAACCATCGACGAGACGCGCTGTGCCAGCTGCATCATATCCTCCAACTCCGCGTCGATCAAATTGTCGTCGGCTACGGGGAACGACGACAGATGCACCGACTCCTCGGCATGACGACCGCTCACGGCGTTGAGATCGGTGAAGATGCGATCCGAGATGAACGGCGCAATGGGAGCCGAGAGCATGGCCACAGTCTCCAAGCATGTATAAAGCGTTTGATATGCAGCCAGCTTGTCGTCGGTCAGGCCACCGCCCCAGAAGCGTTTGCGATTGAGTCGCACATACCAGTTGGAGAGGTTCTCGCCGACGAAATCCTGTATCATGCGTGCCGCAGGCGTGGGGTCGTACGACTCCAACGATGCCGTCACGTCTCTGACGAGCGTGTTCAGAAGCGATATTATCCAGCGGTCGATCTCCGGACGCTGCTCCACGGGTATCTCACGCTCGCGGCCGGTGAAGCCGTCGACGTTGGCATACAGAGCAAAGAACGAATAGGTGTTGTAGAGCGTGCCGAAGAACTTGCGGCGGCACTCGTCGACACCGGCCTGGTCGAATTTGAGATTGTCCCACGGCTGCGAGTTGCTTATCATATACCAGCGGGCGGCATCGGCTCCGTAGGTGTCGAGCACCTCGAACGGATCGACGGCATTGCCCAGACGCTTCGACATCTTGTTGCCGTTCTTGTCGAGCACCAGACCGTTGGATATGATATTCTTGAACGCCACCGAGTCGAACAGCATGGTGGCTATGGCATGCAGCGTGAAGAACCAGCCGCGCGTCTGATCGACACCCTCGGCGATGAAGTCCGCCGGATATACCTCCGAGAAGGTATCCTTGTTCTCGAACGGATAGTGCAGCTGCGCATAAGGCATGGCACCCGAATCGAACCACACGTCGATCAAATCGCTCTCGCGGTGCATCGGCTCGCCCTTCGACGATACGAGCACGATGTTGTCGACATAGGGACGATGCAGATCTATGACATCGATCGAGTAGTTCTCCTCCGACATGTCGCCCACGCGGAACTTATCGAACGGATTGGAGGTCATCACACCTGCGGCCACCGACTTCTCGATCTCCGCCATCAGCTCCTCTACCGAGCCTATGCACTTCAACTCCGAGTGATCCTCCGTAGCCCAGATGGGCAGCGGGGTGCCCCAGAAGCGCGAACGCGACAGGTTCCAGTCCACCAGACCCTCCAACCACTTGCCGAAGCGTCCCGAACCGGTCGATTCGGGGTGCCAGTTGATCGTGCCGTTAAGCTCTATCATGCGCTCGCGCAGAGCCGTGGTGCGAATAAACCACGAGTCGAGCGGATAGTACAGCACCGGCTTGTCGGTACGCCAGCAGTGGGGATAAGAGTGAACGTGTTTCTCTATTCTGAATACTTTGTTATCGGCTTTGAGCATCACCGACAGATCCACGTCGAGCGTGGTGTCGTCGGCCGAAAGACGCTCGTCGTAGGCGTTCTTGACGAAGCGTCCGGCATACTCGCCGTAGAGCTTCTCGTCGACATTGGTCTCGACGAACCCTGCATCGAGATCCTCCAACAGGAAGAACTTGCCCTGACGGTCGACCATAGGCTGGTTCTTGCCCGCCTTGTCGACCACGAACAGCGGTGCTATGCCCGCCGCACGTGCCGCACGGTCGTCATCGGCACCGAACGTCGGTGCGATGTGGACTATGCCGGTACCGTCGGAGGTGGTCACGAAATCGCCTGCAATGACACGGAACGCATCGCCCATGGGCTTAACCCACGGCAACAGCTGCTCGTAGTCGATGCCCACCAGCTCGCTGCCGCTCCACTTGCGATCCTCCTCGACGGTGAACGTGCCCTCCATCTTTTTGGTAAAGAGCGTATCGACCAGCGCACGCGCCATGATGACGGTCTGCTGACGGTCGGTATAGGGATTGCGGCACTTGATGCGCACATACTCTATGCCGGGGCCTACGGCCAAAGCCGTGTTCGACGGCAGCGTCCAGGGCGTGGTGGTCCATGCCAGGAAATAGAGATCGCCCTCCACACCGTCGAAGAGCTTCTCGCTCTTGTCGTTGCGCACCACCTTGAACTGTGCCGTGCAGGTGGTGTCCTTCACGTCGCGGTAGCAGCCGGGCTGGTTCAGCTCGTGAGTCGACAGACCCGTGCCGGCAGCCGGAGAATAGGGCTGAATAGTGTAGCCCTTATAGAGCAGTCCCTTGTCGAAGAGCTGCTTCAAGAGGTACCACAGCGTCTCTATGTATTTGTTGTTGTAGGTGATGTAAGGATCGTCCATGTTGACCCAGTAGCCCATTCTGCGCGTGAGATTCTCCCACACGTCGGTGAACTCCATCACCGCCTCGCGGCATGTGCGGTTATACTCCTCGATCGATATCGAACGGCCTATGTCCTCCTTGGTAATGCCTAATTTCTTCTCCACGCCAAGCTCCACCGGCAGTCCGTGAGTATCCCAGCCGGCCTTGCGATGCACCATGTAACCCTGCTGGGTCTTGTAGCGGCAGAATATATCCTTTATCGTACGCGCCATGACATGGTGAATGCCCGGCAGGCCGTTGGCCGAGGGAGGTCCCTCGTAGAATACGAATGCGGGGTGTCCCTCGCGTGTGGATATGCTCTTGTGGAAAGTATCCTCGGCCGACCAGCGTTCGAGCACTTCGGCGGCGACGCGCGGCAGGTCGAGACCTTTATATTCGTTGAACTTCATACTCTATTCTCTCTGTTTCCGCTCGGAGCGGAGTGTTGGTTAATCTGTTTGCAATATACGGCATGCGCCGCGGCGGGACATGACCGGGGGCATACGAGGCCTTGACGGACGATCGGGGAGGCGGTTACTCCTCCTCGGCTTCGCCCTCCTCTTCCTTCATGGTGGTGTAGACGTTGGTCACGTCATCGTCCTCCTCCAAGTGCTCGATGAGCTTGTTGACCGCCTCGCGCTGCTCCTCCGTAAGCTCCTTCGTATCGGTCGGGATTCTGACAGACTCGCCCGACACCAGTTCGAAGCCCTTGTCCTCGATCCACTTCTGAATGGCACCGAACGACTCGTAGGGGGCATATACCGTCACAGCCTCCTCCTCGGGGTAGAATTCGTCCACACCCAGATCGATCATCTCCAACTCCAACTCCTCCATGTCGGCACCGGCCAGAGGCTTGAACTTGAATACGCACTTGTGCTCGAACATGAAGCCCACCGAACCCGACGTACCCAGCGTACCGCCATACTTGTTGAAATACATGCGCACGCTGGCCACGGTGCGGTTGGTGTTGTCGGTAGCAGTCTCCACCAGCACGGCGATGCCGTGGGGACCGTATCCCTCGTATATCACCTCCTTGTAGTCGGCGGCGTCCTTGTCCGTGGCTCGCTTGATGGCACGCTCCACATTCTCCTTGGGCATGTTCTCGGCCTTGGCGTTCTGCATCAGAAGTCTCAGACGCAGGTTGCTCGACGGATCGGGACCGGAAGCCTTGACGGCCATCTCTATCTCCTTGCCGATCTTGGTAAACGTACGCGCCATGTGACCCCAGCGTTTCATCTTTCTCGCTTTGCGATATTCAAATGCTCTTCCCATAAGTTATATTAATTTTTGATTATTTCATACAATGTGGCAAAATTAATAAAAAACGTATTATTATGAGCCATTTCGATCAATAAAATATCGGCAGTACGCACATTTAGTGGCGTACTGCCGATTATCACATGCCGTATGCCGGCCGCAACCGGCCGACACTCGGTACAAGGCGCATGCAGGGCTATTGGGCAGCCGACCAGGAGCCGCTCACCGAGAGATTGTCTATGCCGAGCAACGGCAGATTGACCGGAACATCGAGTACGATATTCTCGATGGGTGTCAGCACCAGATTGAGGATCGTACCCAGCAAAGGCACTTTACCCAACAGATCGCTCACATTGGCCACATCGCCCACTCTTACGCTAAGCGTCAGCGAATGGTTGCCGTCGGTCTGCTGCTCGTAGCTCGTCAAGCCCAGATCCACCAACGAGTAATCGTACTGGTAGCGGCGATTGGCTTCGGGCGTATATGTCAGCTCATCGACTATGTCGACGAACATGCCGTTCATAAGCAGCTCCTCAACCAAGTTGTCCACGACAACGCCTCCGACAAGACCCTCGCGAGCGACGTTGATCTTCGTAACGTCGAGCTGCGCAGCCAGACATGTCATCGATATGTATTTGCGCGAGTGAGCCGAATCGTCGATCAGCGGACATGCGTAATAGGTCGTGGCATCGGCCACAGATATCGGTTTGAGGTCGAGACCAATCGACAACACACGGTTCTCGATGTTCAGCACGGCATCGTGCGCATCGGAAGCCGCCCACGGATTGAGCAGCACACCCAGGTGCGCCACCAGTCCCTCCTGCGTGGCATCTTCATTGCCGACCAGCGCTACGGCCAGTTCGTGCACGAGCTGTTTGAGCAGCATGTCGTAGAGAGCATCGACAATAGGATCGAGCAAGGCTCCGACCACCGCATCGACACCGCCCACAACGGTTCCCAGAAGCGGAATCTTCTTCAACTCCACGCCCAGCAGACCCTTTACCGTGTCGTTGAGTATGGAGCGATAGCCGACCTGAGTCACTATATTCTCCACGAGTTGATCGAGCGCCTGGTCTGCATCGACGAAGTTGCGGGCATAATCCTGCATCGTCACTATACGCTGCAATATGATCGTGTTGTCGGGCGTATCCTGATTGAAGTCGACCGATGCCCAATAGTACATGTTGGTGCTGTCGAATCCTGCACTCGGTGCGAGGATCTCGGTCTTGTCCAAGCCGTCGCGGTAGTTTTGCAGCAGCTCCGCAGCCTGATTGTCGAACATCTCACTGGCGACATTGCCCAGGAACACGGCCGTATAGTTGCCGTTGGGCAGCGTAAACTCAACGGGTTTGAGCGGCCACGAAGGGATTGCGTCCTGAGGCGTGAGCACCACCTTTTCGTCGACATAAGCCTTGGTGTCGCTGTTGTAGACGATGCAGCGCAGATGTCTCACTCGGCTGTCGGCAGCACGCGTACCGCCGCCGAAGGTCGCCACGAAATATCCTTCGGGAATCTCGCCCTCAGAGGGTTTGCCGTTATTGTTGTTGTTCAATTCGTCGGTCATATCCGAGCTGCACGCCATCGCCATGAAGGCGGCAAATATCATAAAGCATCTAAATATTTTCATCTCTTTGCCCCATTTTTTAGTTAATACCGTTCCATTCGTCATCTGCAATGTCTATCGAACCCAAAAAACCTCGTTCGATAGCAATTTCCACGACCTCCGCTTCGGGAGCGACGTAAGTCAACTTTTCGATCTGTTTTCTCATTTCAACAATATTTTTGATTACTGTAAAAAGAACCGGTCGAATCACTCCGCCGATTCGCGTTCAATATAACAAACAACATGCAACAGCCCTGCCGCATGTGATGAATGTTTCGAAATATAATATAGTCTACGCTTATCGAATATAATACCCTGATATACAGAAGTTATACAACAGGGGGGGGGTAAATATGTCACATTCTTCCACTATCATATCCATTTTTTGATTTTTGCGGCGCAAATATATGGCAAAAATCGTAAAAGTGTTCTGCCCCGAAAAATTTTTATTCAGGCCGGCAAAGGCTTCTCCGTCATATCGCCATAAGAGTCATTGCCTTATCCCGCCCATGGCCGCACCGCCCCGACGACACGCAGTCGGCACAGGCGACACACCCGGCAACAGACTCGGTGACAGATTCCCAATAATTCGGCAAATGCCTCTAATTATGATTAAATTTGTCCGCATTGACGAAATAATCGCTATTTTTGCAACCGAATAAAAATTTATCCGACACTATGCAGAAAGAGATAGAACAGGCCGTCGAGGTATTGCGCCGCGGAGGATTGATACTCTACCCCACCGACACGGTTTGGGGCATCGGCTGCGATGCCACCTCGGAAGAGGCCGTAGCCAAGATATACGAGCTCAAACAGAGCCGCGACAAACACTCGATGCTGGTGCTCTGCCGCGATGCCGACATGGTCGTGCGTTACGTCAACCGCGCACCGGGAATCGCCTTCGAGGTGATGGAGATGGCCGACAAGCCGCTGACACTGATCCTGCCGGGAGCCGTGGGAGTGGCCGCCAACCTCATACCCGAAACCGGCACGCTCGGCGTGCGTGTGCCCCAGCACGACTTCTGCCGCCAGCTGCTGTACAAGTTCGGCCGGCCGATCGTATCGACCTCGGCCAACATATCGGGCGAAGAGACTCCCAAGCGTTTGAACGAGGTCGACCGCCGCATAATCGACGGCGTAGACTTCGTCGTCAACCCCCGCTTCGAAGGTCGTCCCACGGGCAAGCCCTCGTCGATAGTCTCTTTCGGTGAAGGTGGAGAGGTGAAAGTCATACGTCAATAGATACAGCCATGGCAAAGAGTATCATCACCCCGATCCAGAAACGTTTCAACGACATCGATTCGTTCTGGCATGTCAACAACGTGGCACAACAGATGTATTTCGATCTGGCCAAGACCGAGTATTACCGTCAGGTGATGAAGGTCGACGGCACGTTCGATGCCCTGCGCGCCATCACCGTATCCACTCACACCGAATTTCGCGGACAGGTGCGCATGGACGACGATGTCCGCATCGAGACCACCGTATCGCGCGTGGGCAACAAAAGCATGACTATTCACCAGCGACTGCTGTGCGGCGACGACTGCCGCACCGAGAGCACCTCGGTCATGGTGGCATTCGACTACAAACGTCAATGCTCGGTCGAGATACCAGCCTCTTGGCGCGAGAAACTGATTTAACGACAATCCGATATGACACACGTCGGCACGGCACTTTCGCGACACACGCTCGCACGCATCGTCTTCATCGGGCTGCTCGCAGCCTCGGCACTCCTCTCGCCGGCACTGGCACTCTTTGCCGGCATCGCACTTGCGCTTACGCTGGGCAACCCCTACCCCTCTTTCGCAAAGCGGGCTTCCAAGATCGCCTTGCAGGCCTCGGTGGTGGGCATAGGCTTCGGCATGAATCTTCACGAGTCGCTGGCGGCAGGCCGCGACGGCATGCTCTTCACAATTGTCTCGGTGGTGGGCGTGATGATACTCGGCGTGGTGCTCGGACGCCTGCTGGGAATCGACCGCAAGGGATCGTATCTGATAGCATCGGGTACGGCCATCTGCGGCGGCAGTGCGATAGCTGCGGTGGGACCGGTGATAGATGCCGACGACGATCAGATGTCGCTGTCGCTGGTCACGATATTCGTGCTCAATGCCGTGGCGCTGTTCATATTTCCGGTCATAGGCCACGCAATGGGACTCACCCAGTCGCAGTTCGGCATGTGGGCGGCCATAGCCATTCACGACACCAGTTCGGTGGTGGGAGCAGGTGCCGCCTATGGCGATGAGGCATTGCAAATAGCCACCACCGTCAAGCTCACCCGCGCATTGTGGATCATTCCGCTGGCACTCTTCTCGACATTCGTGTTTCGCTGCCGAGGCAAGCGGGTGACCATACCGTGGTTCATATTGCTCTTCGTTGCGGCCATGGCACTCAACACCTACACAGGCATACCGACCGTGATTACACGCACCATAGTCGACGTATCGCACCGCGTGCTCTGTATGACACTCTTTCTGATAGGCTGCGGATTGTCGATGTCGGTCGTTCGCACCGTCGGCATGCGTCCGCTGCTGTTGGGCGTGGCGCTGTGGGCGATTATCTCGGTGGCGACACTGGCCGTCATAACGCTTTTGTAGCGATCCGTCTGCCGCCCGACAGTGAGTGACGGGCGACTAATCCTCCTCGTCGGAGTCGAAAAACATCTCCTCCATCAGCGAATCGATCTCGCGACGCTCCTTCTTCGTGGGGCGTCCCGTACCGCGGTCGCGAAAGACGAATATCGTCTCGTGCGGAGCGTGCAGCTTGTCCAGCTCCTCTTGCGGCGTAGTGTTACGGCAGTAGAGCGGCACATTCTTGGCCGGCTGACGGCTCGACACGATCTCGACCACCTCATACGAGTAATTGACACGCTCCCTGCGCACGCCTATGCGGTCGCCCACACGCACCTCGCGCGAGGGCTTCACCGTCACGCCGTCTACGGTCACACGATTCTGACGTATGGCCTCGGCCGCATCGCTGCGCGTCTTGAATATGCGCACGGCCCACAAATATTTATCGAGTCTTACCGGTTCCATTGTATTTTCGTTTTTATCTCTTTTCGGTCGTCGGCATAGCGGCACACACCGTCATGCCGTCGCAGACATCGTCACGCCTCGTCGAGCGAGTTGGCGCGGCTCACGCTGAGTATCATACCCAAAGCCAGCGTCGTGAACAACAGCGACGAACCGCCGCGCGAGATGAGCGGCAAGGTCTGGCCTGTTTCGGGAATCAGATTGACCTGCACCATGATATGCAACAGTGCCTGACACGTTATCAGCAGCCCCAGCCCCAGCGTCATCAGTGCCGGAAAAGGCGTGCGACATGCACGGAATATCTCTATCGAACGGAAGAACACCCACAGATATAGCATCATGAGTATCAATGCTATGACCAACCCGTACTCCGAAACGAAAAAGGCATAGGCATAGTCGCTCTCGGGGTGGGTCACCAATGCGCGCGTGGTACTGTGACCCGCACCCTCGCCGAACAGTCCGCCCTCGCGTATGGCAATCATGGCGCGCTGCGTGTCTGACATGGCATAACTCGTACGCGGTGTCTCCGACGAAGTCCACTCCTTGACCCATGTCGACAGACGTCCGCCGGCCACATCGGCGCGGCCTATGCGCAACACGCTCAGAAGCAGCACGCCAACAAGGCATGTAAAGACAGTGAACTTTACCAGTTCGCGCACTCTGACGCGGCCTATGTAAAGCATTATCAGCGATGCGATGAATATGAGTATGGCCGACGACGTATGTGCCGTCACCACCACTCCGCACGAGAGAAACACCGGGCCCAGCAGCGGCAGCGTATTCTCTTTGAGGATACGCATCTGTCGCGGATCGGTAATATGTATGCTCGTGGGCATTATATTGATCTTGTTGATGTTGCCCTGCCGCGACGACATGCGGCGCGCCAGCATCAGAATCGTCATCACCTTCAATCCCTCCGACGGCTGAAACTGTATCGAACCGATGGCTATCCATCGCGCGGCGTCGTTGGTCGACGTACCGATGAAGTAGGTCAGCAGGGTCAGACCGACGAACACCCAGTAGAGCAGCGGTGTGAGACGGTAAAACAGCTTCCAGTCGACTTTGTGAACCAGCACTATGACCGGTATGCACAACAGCACGAGCATGATCTGCTGCCGCAGCGACTGCGTCGTCGTGAAACGCGACGATATGTCGTAGGCCATCTTAGCCGTCGAGGAGTAGACCACCAGTATCGACACCACCACCAGCGCGGTGAATATGACCCACAGCACTCTGTCGCCGCCGAATATCCGGCGGCGCGCCGACAGCATCTGCTGAGCGGCCTCGGCACCCTTTGCGCCGTTGTCTTCTCTACTCTTTCGCGCCATCGTCGAGTATGTTGTTCTTCACCCACTGCTTGAACTCCTCGCCGCGATTCTCGTAGTTGCGGAACAGATCGAAGCTCGCACACGCCGGCGAAAGCAGCACCGTATCGCCGCTCTGTGCCGCAGCTACGGCTGCACGCATAGCCTCGTCGAGCGACGAGGTCGACACGACCTCAGGCACCACACCCGTGAACGCCTCCACCAACTTGCGGTTGTCGACACCCATGCAGACGAGCGTCTTGACCTTCTCGCGCGCAAAGGCTTTCAGAGGTTCGTAGTCATTGCCCTTGTCGGTTCCGCCGGCTATCCACACCGTCGGACGCGTCATGCTCTCCAAGGCATACCACACCGAATCGACATTGGTAGCCTTCGAGTCGTTGACATATTGTATGCCGTCGCGCTCGCCTGCCGGTTCCAACCGGTGCTCGACGGGAGAGAAATCGTATATCGACCGCTCGATCTGCTCGGGATCAACCCCCGCGGCCAACGCGGCCAGCGAAGCGGCCATGGCATTGTAGGCATTGTGCAGCCCCTTGATCCGCATCTTCGCAGCATCGATCACCACGCTGCGACCGCCTGCCGATGCCGTAAACTCACCGCCGTCGAAAAAGGCGTCGCCAGATGTCGAGGCTATTGCCGTACGCGCCGCAAAGGGCAGACGGCACTGAGACATATGTGCGCCCGAAAGCTCCATCTGTCGGGTGGTCATATCGTCGTCGGCCGAGTAGATAAAGACATCGGACGGGCGTTGGTTCTGCGTTATGCGCATCTTCGACGAGGCATACTTCTCGAACGAGTGATCGTAACGGTCGAGATGATCGGGCGTGATATTCATCAGCACCGCCACATCGGCGCGAAACTCATACATGCCGTCGAGCTGGAACGAACTTAGCTCCAACACATACCAGTCGTAATGCCCCGTAGCCACCGAGTAGGCGAAGCTCTCGCCGATGTTGCCACCCAGAGCCACATTCATGCCGGCGTCGCGCATGATCTTATAGATGAGCGAGGTGGTGGTGGTCTTGCCATTGGATCCGGTTATGCAGACGGTGCGTGCGCCGTCGAGATACCTGCCGGCAAATTCGATCTCCGAGACCACGGGAATGCCGCGCTCGCGTATGCGCTGAACGATAGGGGCAGTATCGGGTATGCCGGGCGACTTCACCACCTCGGAGGCCGACAATATCAGCTCCTCGGTATGGCCGCCCTGCTCGTAGGGCACCTGCCACTGGTCGAGCCGCTGCCGAAAACGCTCGGCAATATGTCCTGCGTCGGACAGAAATGTATCGAATCCCTCTTTCTTGGCCAGTATGGCAGAGCCGTAACCGCTTATGCCTCCGCCCAGAACCACTATGCGTCGAGTCATTGTTATCTTATTTTGAGTGTTACGAGTGTGAGTGCCGACAACAGCAGCGAGATGATGAAGAAGCGCATCATGATCTTGGTCTCGAAGACGCCCTTCTTCTGGTAGTGGTGGTGCAGCGGCGACATCAGAAATATGCGTCGTCCCTCACCGTATTTGCGTTTGGTGTATTTGAAGTAGCTCACCTGCATCATCACCGACAACGCCTCCACGAGGAATACGCCGCACAGCAGCGGCAGCAGCAGCTCCTTGCGTATGCACAACGCGAAGACGGCGATTATGCCGCCGATGGTAAGCGACCCCGTATCGCCCATAAAGATCTGAGCCGGGAAGGAGTTGTACCACAGGAATCCCACAAGCGCACCGGCAAACGCCGCCGCAAAGACGATAAGCTCGCCACTGTCGGGTATATACATTATATTAAGGTAGTCAGAGTAGACGATATGTCCCGACAGATAGGCCAGTATACCCAGCACCAGCACTATCGGCACCGACACTCCCGTCAGCAGGCCGTCCAGGCCGTCCGTAAGGTTGGCTCCGTTCGACACGGCGGTGATGATGAATATGGCCACCAGTATGTAGAGTATCCACGCAGCCGTATCGTTACCGCCCGTGAATATATTGTAATTAAGCTCGGTATTTTTCAGAAACGGAATCGAAGTCTCGGTGGTCTTCTTGGGAGTGGTGCTGATGACGCGCTCGTCGTCGAATGCCTTCGTGCGTCCCTCTTCGACATAGGTCACCGTGTTGGTCTCCACCACCTTGTCGCACACCACGATATCGCCCGACAGCCACATCACGCTGCCCACAATGATGCCCAGACCCACCTGTCCTACAATCTTGAACCGGCCGTTGAGTCCCTCCTTGTTGTGGCGGAATACTTTTATATAATCGTCCAGGCCGCCTATCAGCCCCAGCCACACGGTCGACACCAGCATCAGCTGTATGTATACGTTCGACAGTTTGCCGAACAGCAGCACCGGCACCACCACGGCCAGAATTATGATTATGCCGCCCATGGTCGGCGTACCCCTCTTCTGCAACTGTCCTTCCAGTCCCAGATCGCGCACCTCCTCGCCTATCTGCTTGCGTTGCAGCATGCGAATGATGCGTTTGCCGAATACTATGGCTATGAGCAGCGACACGATTATGGCCGCCGCCGAACGGAACGAGATATACTGGAACATACCCATGCCGGGCAGATCGGTCGCTTCGTCGAGATATTTGAAAATCGAATAAAACATACTTTTCGCGTTAATCGTTTTTGTCTTTTCACTTAAAAATCGTCTGTCGCACCGACGCAGCCTACATCACCCCCTTTGCGGCGAAAGCCTCGCGCAGCTGCTCGCGGTCATCGAAGTGATGTTTCTCGGTACCTATGATCTGGTAGTCCTCATGCCCCTTGCCCGCAACCAGAATCATGTCGCCGGGCGAGGCAAGCATCACTGCCGTCTTGATGGCTTCGCGACGGTCGGCGATCTTCAAATAGCCGCCGCCCTGCTCAACACCGGCAATCATATCGGCCAGAATGGCTTCGGGATCCTCTGTGCGAGGATTGTCGGAGGTGAATATGGCCGTCGAAGCATGCTTGACGGCTATGGCCGCCATCTGGGGACGTTTCGTGCGGTCGCGGTCGCCGCCGCAGCCGCACACCACGATCAGCCGCGACTCTTTGCGGCGTATCTCGTCGATAGTCTGCAACACGTTCTCCAACGCATCGGGCGTATGGGCATAGTCGACTATGGCCACAGTATTGTCGCGTGCGGTGATCGGCTCGAACCGCCCCGACACCGAACGCATGGCACTCAAAACCGTGAGCGCCTGCCCGCGCTCCACGCCAAGCAGCCGCGCCGCAGCGTAGACCGACAGCAGGTTGTAGGCATTGAAGCGGCCGAGAAAGCCCACCCACACCTCGTCATCATCGATACGCAGCTGCATGCCGTCCATGTGCATCTCCATGATTCGTGCACGGAAATCGGCCATCGAGCGCAGCGACAAACGGCTCACATGCGCCGCGCAATTCTGCACCATCACCTCGCCGTTGCGATCGTCGATGTTGGTCAGCGCCCATGCCCGCTTAGGCAGCGAGTCGAAAAACATCTTCTTGGCACGCACATACTCCTTGAATGTCTTGTGATAGTCGAGGTGATCGTGTGTCAGATTGGTAAAGATGCCGCCCGTGAAATCGAGTCCCTCGATACGGTGTTGCACTATCGAGTGCGACGACACCTCCATGAAGCAGTGGCTGCAACCCTCGTCGACCATGCGCCGCATCATCTCGTTGAGACGTATGGCATCGGGAGTGGTGTGGGTCGAGGGCATAGTCTGTCCGGCAATGCGATAGACCACCGTCGAGATAAGTCCCGACTTGTATCCCATGGCCGTAAACATGTCGTAGAGTAGTGTGGCCGTAGTGGTCTTGCCGTTGGTGCCCGTCACACCCACCAGTTCGAGCGAACGGCTCGGATAATCATAGAACGCCGCGGCCATATGCGCCATGGCGATGTTGCTGTCGTCGGTCACCACGTAGCACACGTCGGCCGAGCACTCGGCCGGCAGCGTCTGGCACACCACAGCGGCGGCACCACGCTCCACAGCCGACGAAATGAAGTCGTGACCATCGCTCGCCGTACCCTTCACGGCGAAGAAGCAGTCGCCGCGGCCGACCTTGCGCGAGTCGTAGACCAGCGCCGAAATCTCGGGATCGACGGCAGCCGATATGTAACTTGCCCGAACAGAGCCGAGCAATTGACTTAACCTTTTCATATCTATCTTTCGAGTGTTAATCGGATCTTGCCATGCGCCGCCTGCAACGGCGTACCGGGCTTGACGCTCTGCTGCGTCACGCGTCCGGCGCCCTTGAACGACACCTCCAAGCCGCATCGCTCCAATACGTAGAGCGCATCTTTAAGCCCCATGCCACGCACGTCGGGCACTGCATCGACAGGGATCTCCATGCCCGTGAGAGTCGCATTGCCGCCCTCGTCGACCTTGACCGAGCACCACTGTGCGGAGTGCTCGACGCCAAGATGTGAGGCGAAGCGTCGTGCCACCTGCTGCGTCTGTCGCATGTCGCCGCCCTTGATGCTCTTGGGTGCATGCGGCATAGGAGACTTCTCCACGGGAGCGTGCAACGACGGATCGTTGGTGTAGAGGTATTGCATGATGTCGGCGGCCACGGGTCCCGACAGATCGATGCCGAAGTAGTCGTTGTAGGCCGTGCTCTCCTTGCACACGCTCACGAAGACCGTGTATTTGGGCTTATCGGCCGGAAAGTATGCTCCGATCGAACCAAGATAATACTTGTCGCCGGTGCCTATCTTGCGATCGTCCTGCCGGCAGGAGGTGATGAACCGGCTCGTTATATGCGCCGTACCGGTCTTGCAGCCGAACTCGCAGGGCAGATCTCTGAACATGTTTTTGGTGCGTTCGGCGGCAGCCTCCATACACTCTCTCACGATAGCGAGCGAACGCGGCGAGCACACTCGCTCCACCAGCGTCTGCACGGGCATCGTCTCCACCGTCACGCCGCCACGGGTTATGCGGTCGATCAGGCGCGGCGAGATCATGCGGCCGCCGTTGGCCACGGCATTGAATATTGCGGCAGTGTGTATAGGCGGCAGCGTCACCTCGTAGCCGAAGCCCTGACGAGGCAGACGAAAGGCATCGGAATAGCTGTCCGAGATCTCGCCCTTCACCTCGCCGAAGCACTGCAAGCCCACATAGTCGTCGATGCGCAGCCGCTGCAACTGCTCGCGATAATGCGCGGGATTGTTGCGATAGGTCTCGTATACGGCCTTGGCGAAGTAGATGTTCGACGAATGGGCAAAACCGTCGACCAGCGTCACCACACCGCCCGTCTCTTTGCCGGCATCGTGCGAATCGGTCACGTCGGCCTGTCCCACACGACGCGACGGTTTGCCGCGCTGCAACTGCGGCGAGTGCTCCGTGTCGTAGGCATTCTGCTGAGTGAAACCGGCATCTTCGGTGAGGATTATGGTATTCGTCAACTTGAAAGTCGAGCCGGGCGTAAGACTCGTCGAAAGCGCATGGTTGTAATACTCGGAGTATCTGCCGCCCCGACGCTCGCCCTCGGCACCGAGGTTGACCATGGCCAGCACATTGCCCGTAGCGACCTCCATGACGATCGCCACGCCGAACGACGCCTGCTTCTCCACCAGCTGCCTGCGCAGGCGGGCATCGGCCATCTGCTGCACTCCGGCATCGATGGTTGTTACCACGTCGCAACCGTCTTCGGGGTCGATGTTGTCGGCATCGCCCACCCGCGCCCAGAAGCCGTTGGCTATCTGCTGCTGCACGGTGCGCCCCACGCGGCCGGTAAGCTGCTTGTCGAATATACGTTCTATGCCCGAACTCAGCGAATCGCGAACGCTGCCCACAACCTGACGGGCAAGATTGTCGCCATAGGGGTAGATGCGTTTGTCGACCTGCTCGCTGCCATACGTGACACCCATATTGCCGTTCATTATAGGGAAGCGGTCTTTCATCATACGCCACTCGTCGAGAGTCACCTCACGCGGAAAGATCTTCACCGCACGGCGACGAGTGCGCGCCTCATAATTGTCGCGAAATATCTTGCGGTAGTCGGCCGCCGAACGATAGCGGTAGCCGTTGCGTGCGGCATCTTCGCGCGAAAAGAATCCAGCCAGACAAACCGACAGCGAATCGGTCTCCTTGTAGAACCGTTCGGCCGATGCGAATCCCTCGGCAGCAAAGTCGAAGGTGGCCTGATAACGGAACACCGACACGGCCAGCGGCTCGCCACCGCGAGCCAGAATGGCACCGCGATGCGCCGGCAGCTCCACCGTGCGGAATATGTTGCGCTCCAACACCTCGGCATTGCGTCCCACCGACGGGCTGAAAAACTGCACCCACACCAGGCGTGCGGCCACCAGAGCACCCGCCAGAATGAAGACGGCATACAACACTCTGACGCGAAACAATATATCCTGTTTTATGTTGGGCTTCTTCTCCGCCATCTCTTACTATCTTTCGATTAAACGACTGTCGTCCGACAGATCGGTCATACGTATGCCTCTGTCCTCCAACATGCGCATGATCTCGTTGTAGGAACCGCGGCGAAACCGCTGCTCCTGCATCAGTACCGCACGCTCGCGCAACACACGCACCTGCTCCTCCAAATTGCGGCACTCCATGTCGGCGTTAAGCGACATGAACGTCACGAAAATACTCACCAGACACATGGCAGCCATGGCTATCAGGTAGTTGTAGTACTGCGTAGCACCGCTGCCGACCAGAAAACTGCCCGAGAACACCTGCCACAGCAGACTGCGGCTGCGACGCTGCTGCCGCCGTTCACGCTCCTGCTCCTGCTCGCGCTCGCGTTCGATGGCCTCGCGCTCGCGCGCCATATCCTCGTCGGCCTCGCCGCTGTCGACACGAATCAACTCGCGACGTATGCGGCGCGCAATGCGCGCCTCCTCCTCGGCCTCGCGTCGCCGCGCCTCCTCCCTGGGATCGAACTCCAAATCCTCCTGCTGCTCTCTCATCGGTTCTGCTCGATCTTTTCGGCCACACGCATGCGTGCGCTGCGCGAGCGTGGATTACGCGCCACCTCCTCCGGAGCGGGCACTATGGGTTTACGCGTTATGACCTCGAATGGCGTAGTGCAGCGGCCGAAGAAATCCTTCTCTTCGATTCCCTCGCAGTTGCCGCTGCGCATGAAGTTCTTCACTATGCGATCCTCCAACGAATGGTAGGATATGACCACCAGACGTCCGCCCGGACGCAGCAGGCGCATGCTTTGTTCGAGAGCCATCTTCAACGCCTCCATCTCGCCGTTGACCTCGATTCGCAGAGCCTGAAACAGTTTGGTCAGAAACTTCGACTCGTCGCGCGCCGGTGTCACCGGACGTACGGCTTCGACCAGCTGCCGCGTAGTGAGTATGGGCTGCCGCTCGCGCGCACGCTCTATGCAGTTGGCTATTTTCCACGTGGTATCCAGCTCGCCCCACGACGAGAAAATTTCGGAAAGGGCACTATTTGTGTAGGTGTTGACCACATCGGCAGCCGTGCGTCCGCTGCGATTGTTCATGCGCATATCCAGTTCCGAATCGGCACGAAACGAGAATCCGCGCTCGGCCGTATCGAAGTGGTGCGACGACACGCCCAGATCGGCCAGAATACCGTCGACCTGCTCCACGCCGCGCATACGCAGCGCGCCGCGCACGAATCGGAAATTGGAAGCCACGAACGTAAACCGCTCGTCGGCAGGAGCATTGGCCGCAGCATCGGGATCCTGATCCAGCGAAAAGAGTCGTCCACGGGCAGAGAGCTGCGACAGAATGTGCCGCGAGTGACCGCCGCCGCCGAAAGTAAGATCGACGTATACGCCGTCGGGGCGTATGTCGAGCATCTCGACAGCTTGCGAGAGCAGCACCGGTATGTGGTATGTTTCGCTCATGCGATACGCGTTTTTTACAATATATATTACGGCCGTAAAGTTACACAATTTAACCTAACGCCGCCAAAATAATTTTTGAAAAAAACCATACATAATTTCAAAACATTCGGCTTTATGTCTCAGACAGTGAAAATTTCGATCGACGAGATGATACGCCGCCGCTGGCCGCGCGCAGCAGCCTGCATGCCGCAGGCCGCCATACGTGCACTCGAACGCCGGCTGTGCGTCGATCGCCTCAACGACTACATAGTCGCACACGCCGATCTGCCCACGGCGGAGTTTCTCCACCGCTTTATCGACTCTCTGCAAGTGACATACACCGTCGAGGGCATGGGACGCCTGAACAGCGACGGCCGCTATATCATCGCCTCGAACCACCCCTTCGGAGGACTCGACGGCGTGATTCTCGCCGCAACCATGATCGATCGCTTCGGCGATGTGGGCGTGGTGGTCAACGATCTGCTGAGCGAGATCCGTCCGCTGGAAAGCATATGGATTCCGGTCAACACGCGCGGCGTACAGCGCAGCGGCAATGTCGTTCGCTTCGAGCAGGTGCTGCGCAGCAACAAACCTGTGGTCACCTTTCCCGCAGGCCTATGTTCGCGGCGCAGGGGCGGCCGCGTGCGCGACACGGAGTGGCACTCTTCATTCGTCAAGCGTGCCATAATGCACGAACGCGACATCGTGCCCGTCTATGTCGACGGGCGACTCTCCGACAGATTCTACCGCATGGCCGACATGCGACGACGGTTGGGCATAGGGTTCAACTTGGAGATGTTGCGCCTGCCTGCGGAGATGTTCTCGCAGCGGGGACAGCATATCACCATACGCATAGGCAAACCCCTGAGTCACCGCGACATACGTCACACGGAATCGACTCACGACGTATGCCGCAAAGTGCGTGCGAAAGTTTACGAAATGGCTTTTTGAATCATGGCAGACACAATCATACCACCCGTCGACCGCAGCCTGCTGCTGCGCGATCTGCAATCGGCCGAGTTCGTCCGCAAGACGCGCCGTGCCTCCAACGATATATATACGTTCGATGCCGGACACTGCCCGGCACTGATGCGCGAAGTGGGACGCCTGCGCGAGGAGTCGTTCCGCGCCGCGGGCGGAGGCACCGGCATGCCGCTCGATGTCGACGAGCTCGACACGCGCCCGGAGGGCTATCGCCAACTCATCATCTGGGATCCCGAAGCACTGGCCGTCGTGGGCGGCTATCGCTATATACTCTGCGGCAACTCCCGAATCGAGGCACTCTCGACATGGCACTACTTCCACTTCTCGGCACGCTTCCGCCGCCGCTATCTGCCATACATGATCGAACTGGGGCGCTCGTTCGTCCAGCCGCTCTATCAGCAGCGGCGAAACCCCAAGACGATCTTCGCACTGGACAATCTCTGGGACGGCATGGGAGCCATAGTCATGCTCCACCCCGAAGTGAAATATCTCTTCGGCAAGGTGACCATGTATCCATCTATCGGCCGCCTTGCGCGCAACACCCTCATCTACTTTATGCGCAAGCACTTCCCCGACAACGAGCAGCTTGTTCGCGCACGCCGCCCCATCGACATGGATATCGACAGCAATGCCTGCGACAATCTATTCGTCGGCAAAAACTACGGCGAAAACTACCGCATACTCATACGCCGCATGCGCGACCTGCGTCAAACCATACCGCCCATGATAAACTCCTACATGCGTCTGTCGCCCACCATGCGCGTGTTCGACACATGCAGCAACCCCGACTTCGGCAATGTCGAGGAGACCGGCATCATGCTCACCATCGGCGACTTCTATGCCGACATGCGGCAACGCTATCTGCGCTGAGCCATGCGCCGCTTTTGACTCAAAAGAAAAAGGGGAGTCCTTTCGGACTCCCCTCCCCTTCAAAAATTAACCCCTTTTGCCTCCTCTGAAAAGCCCGAATCACTGCACTTCTTCCAGCCTCGGCACAGTTCGAACAAGTTCGGCCATACGCTCGGCTTAACGAAAAAGTTCCGACAGATACGAATCGATGTAGAGTAACTCCGCATCGCCCTGTATTACACTGTCGCAGAACAGCTCCTCTTCGGAGACAGATCGTGATGCTTTCTCGTCGATATCTCCCATAGGCGCGTTTTATTGGTTGTACACCTATAAAACGACATCTCGACGATATTATTGTGCATATCTCAACTCAAAACCAAATTTTTCTCTTTGATCATTCGTCTCAGGTTTATCAAAGCATAGCGCATACGTCCCAGCGCAGTGTTGATACTGACCGAAGTCTGATCCGCAATCTCCTGAAAACTCATTTTCGAGTAGTAGCGCATCTTGACCACCTGCTGCTGTTCGTCGGGCAGAAGCTCGATAAGCCTGCGGACATCGTCCTCGATCTGGCGGCTGACCATCTCGTCTTCGATGTTGGATTCGGCAAAACGCAATGTGCCCAACATATCGTATCCGGCATCGGATTCGTTGACCTGCCGCGATTGCTTCTGCGCACGGAAATAATCGAGAACACGATTATGCGCTATGCGGAGCACCCACGACAGAAACTTGCCCGAATCGGTGTATCGGCCTTCGTCGATTACACGAACTGCCTTGATAAAGGTTTCCTGAAATATATCGTCGGCCACAGCGTCGTCCTTGACCATCATTCTGATGTAATCGCGCACGCGTCGTGAGTGGCGTTCGATAAGTTGGGACATCGCACTCCTATCGCCGGAAAGATAACTATTAAGCAGCATCTTGTCGCTTAATACATTCACGTTCATACTCTTCCTCCTAAAAAAATTTACGTTACAAGAGCAGAATTTTCTCGATAGGCAATACGTTTTAAAGTGTCAATATTTTGTCGTTTCTGAGTGCAAGATAGAAATTATTTTCGAAACGACAAAATAACCGTCATGCCGTATCGTTATCATTTCGCTCCATTACTCGATGCCGAAAACATCAAAACACGTGCCGCAGTGCGATATAGGCGCACTTGCGGTCGGAGCGGTCTATTTCGCCCCGTCGGCGAAACGACCAAAACAGAGGGTGAATCGCCCACCGGCCGCCGCATCTAATCACATAAATATAAACGCAATCGGGACGCACCGGTCTGTAAACCGATGCGTCCCGACATGCAGGCCATACGCTCAGCAGCTTAGTAGCTGCGGGCGAACAGCACGCGGCAGTGCGAAAGCTTGCCCGAATAGACGCACGTACCCTCCTCGGGCTCGGCATCGAGCGGAATGCAGCGAATGGTGGCCTTGGTGGCCTCCTTGATCGCCACCTCGGTCTCCACCGTGCCGTCCCAGTGTGCCGAAATGAAACCGCCCTTGGTGTTGAGCGTCTCGACAAACTCGTCCCACGTATCGACGCGAGTTATCATAGAGTCGCGATATGCCAACGCCTTGCGGAATATATTGTGCTGCATCTCATCGAGCAGTGCGACGATATTATCCACCAGTCCCTGCTGCGAGACGGTCTGCTTTTCGAGCGTGTCGCGGCGCACCAGTTCGATCGTTCCGTTCTCCAAATCGCGCGGACCCAGAGCCAGACGCACGGGAACGCCCTTCAACTCATACTCGGCGAACTTGAATCCCGAACGCACGTTGTCGCGCGCATCGATCTTCACGCTTACGCCCCTCGCCTCCAATTCGCCGGCGATCTGCTCGAAACGCGCCACAGCCTGCTGACGCTGCTCCTCACCGCGATAGATCGGAATCATGACAACCTGTATGGGCGCAAGTTTCGGAGGCAGCACCAGTCCGTTATTGTCGGAGTGAGCCATGATAAGAGCACCCATAAGACGTGTCGACACGCCCCACGAGGTAGCCCACACATACTCCAATTTACCCTCCTTGTTGGTGAACTGCACGTCGAACGCCTTGGCGAAATTCTGACCGAGGAAGTGCGAGGTACCGCTCTGCAACGCCTTGCCGTCCTGCATCAGTGCCTCGATGGTGAGCGTATCTTCCGCACCGGCGAAACGCTCGTTGGGCGACTTGTGACCCACGACCACCGGCACGCCCATATACTCCTCGGCGAATGTCTTGTAGACGCCGATCATCTTCGTAGCCTCCTCGATGGCCTCCTCACGCGTGGCGTGAGCCGTATGACCCTCCTGCCAGAGGAACTCCGCGGTACGCAGGAACAGACGCGTACGCATCTCCCAGCGCACGACGTTGGCCCACTGGTTGCACAATATGGGAAGGTCGCGATACGAGGTGATCCAGCCCTTGTAGGTGTTCCAGATGATGGTCTCGGAGGTGGGACGCACGATAAGCTCCTCCTCCAATTTGGCCGACGGATCGACCACCACGCCGTTGCCGTCGGGGGCATTCTTCAAGCGATAATGCGTCACCACGGCGCACTCCTTGGCGAAACCCTCGACATGGTGTGCCTCCTTGGAGAAATACGACTTGGGGATAAACAGCGGGAAGTATGCGTTCTGGTGTCCCGTCTGCTTAAACATCTTGTCCAACGCATCGTGCATCTTCTCCCATATGGCGTAGCCATAGGGTTTGATGACCATGCAACCTCTGACGGCCGAGTTCTCGGCCAGACCGGCCTTCACGACCAAATCGTTATACCACTGCGAGTAGTTCTCGTCGCTGCGGGTCAGATCCTTCAATTCAACTGCCATTTCTTATATCGTTTTTACGTTTGATCTCAGTGGGCTCCGTATGCCAATAGGAGCTACAACCTGCAAAGATACGAATAAAGATCGCAAAAACAAACTTTTTCGGCATGCCAATATCAGAGCCGGGACTGCCGAGGCTGCACCGAGGCCGAAAAGCCTATCGAAACACTCTTTCGACCGGTTCTTTGCCGGTTTTATACGAAACGAAAAAAAAGCACGTCGCCGCGGCAGACAGCAAATCATCGCGGCAGGGGAAACGACAGTGTACGCGCGTCGAGATACCCTATCGGAGAGTTAGGCCATGGCATGCTGTTGCCTGCGCTGCCGTTGGAAACGGTTATGGAGAACGACGGCGAGGGTTTCCACACCAACCGCGTCATATCGATGGGTCTGGGCAGTTCGACACGCACACTTACCGAGGTCGGGAGCATCGACCGGCTGTCGTGCTCCCCTATCGGGCGCCATCTCACTGCCGGCATCGTGGGTCGCCACGTATCCACCGTCTGCAATGCCGGGACGGCATAACGTTCCAATACGGCCATTGCGGTCGAATCGGACTCCGACAACTCCACCCGCTCGCCGGCGGGCGGCTGTGCCGACACCGCAAAAGGGATTGCCGACAGCAATATGGAGAATATGAAGAGTGTCAAGACCCGCTGCATAGAGAAATCTTATTGAGATGATAACGTTTACAAACGCATTTTATTGTCCGAAGTTCTCTTACATGCAGCCCGAGCATCTTCGATGCACGGCGTCAGGGAGAGCCCCGCCGCACCTTAAAACGAAGATTGTCCGGGACGGACAGTACTCGACTGCATCTTCGCCCGGACAATCATATGGCTGCAACTGAGCGCAATCAGCGCGCCTTAACCTTTTCAAGCTGTCGCTTAATGTTGTCGATAGCTTCATCGACTGCCTCCTCGAAAGTGCGGGCACGCTCCTCGACATGTATATCATTGCCCGGAATGTGGAGATTGATTACCGCAACCTTGTTGCCCCGCTCCTGATCGTGATCCAGACGGAGCACGACATCTGCGCCGTTCGACCGCTCGGCAAAGCGGTCCAACCGATCCATTTTCTTCTGAATAAACTCGATCAGACGCTTGTCCGCATCGAATTTCACTGACTGAATCTGTACATTCATAGGCCAAAAATATTAGTTAATATCAATGTCGGATCACAAAAGATCCGTTAGCTGTCGTCATGTTCCGAGGGAGACTCCTTCGGCACCCCGTTGCAGCGCGGGTGTGCCCGGGCATAGATCTGCTTCAACTTCGCGATGTTGTTGTGGGTGTAGATCTGTGTCGACTGCAAAGAACTGTGCCCCATAAGCTCCTGAATCTCTCTCAGATCGGCGCCCTCATTGAGCAGGTGTGTGGCAAATGTATGCCGCAACACGTGGGGACTCGTTCGCCCCTTGACTCCGGCGCCCGCCAAAATGCGATCGACGATACGCTGCACCGAGCGAACCGTCATGCGCTCTCCCTGCACTGTTAAAATTAATGCTTTTTTCTCAGATATGCAAATATTTTGCAAACTTACCAACTCCCTATAACGGTTTATCAGCGGCACCACGCCGTGGAATATCGGCACCATACGCTCCTTGCCACCCTTGCCGTACACCTTCAACAGCGACATGTCGTCGGACAGATCGCCGAAATCGGCTCCGACAAGCTCCGACAGACGCACACCGCACGTATAGAACATTACAACTATCAACGCATTGCGCACCTGTTCGAAATCGTTGCTCGCAATGCAATCGCGCAAGTCGTCCAGCACATCGGCCATACGCGTGTCGGGCACGAACGCAGGCAGACGGCGAGGAGTTTTTAGCTGCGACACACCGCCCATGACATCATGGCCGGTGCGGCCGGTGCGCAGCAGCCAATGCCACAGTGCACGCAGCGACGATACTCCCCTATTGATCGATGCCGCGCTCAGACGACCCGACTCCGACAGCGACACGATCCACTCCTGTATGTCTTCGCGTCTTATCGTCTCCGGATCGAACTCATCGCCGTTCACACCGAGCCACTCCAAGAATCGCTCTATGTCGCGACGATAATTGCGCACGGTGAGCGGCGAATAGCGACGCTCGGCCAGCAGGTATGTCAGAAAGTCGTCAAGCATAAAAGATATGATTTCGGCTGCGGCATGCTACTTCGACGGCAGCCACTGATACCACCGTATACCATGCACGGTCTCGATCTCGACACTCACGGCCTCGTCGTTGCACTTAATCTGCAACAATCGTCCCTCGGGAAGAGATGCGAAGCCTATCTGCTCGACCGAGGCATCGGACGATATTACGGCTGCCGACACGCCTCCCCGTTCGACAGAGTAGAGCACGCCGGCAGAGGTGATCTCGACAGGCAGAGACAGAGTCACTCCTATGCCGTCGCAGCCCGTCAGCACGATGCAATCGACTGCGCCCATGCTGCATACCGCACACTCCACACCCTGCCACGGGCTGTCGAATGGCTGGCAACAGATGCCGTCGCGCCACAACAATTCGTCGCGCATGGCACAGCTCAGCGGCGACATGTCGGCCGGCATCGACACAGAGCGTGTAGCAGCCGTCTCGGCGGCATAGTCGTCGCGCGTAATCTCGACGAAGCCGGTTGCCGCACGTCGCGGTTCGGTTATGTCGAGCACGACTCTGCCGCCGGTCTCAAATGACCGGATCGCCATCGTCACACACTCGCCAAACGAGCGACATATATCGGTATATCGTTTTGCACGCCTGCCCAGCGCATGTTGCAGATCGGCATCGAAAGCCTCCGCTCCGCCATGCGCGGCGTAGTGACGGGCAAGGGCATATGCCCAGCGGAACATCGAACCGCCGTCGTCATCGCGCAGTCGCACCAGCAACGGCTCGGCATGGTGCTGCAAGATAAGCGCATCGGTGGCAGAACCGCTCCCCCGCTGCTCGTGCAGACGATCGTACAGACAGACATAAAGCGCGGCTCGATAGCGATCCTTGCAGCGCACAGTCATATGCGACAAAGCCTCGTCCACCGTCTGCCCGTCGCAGTCGTCAGCAGCATCGTACAGACGTCGCACCGACTCATCGAGCGAGCGCGACGCAAGCGTCTTGCGCTGCCGCGAACCGTCGAGCGACTCCCAGCATACCTGAGCCGAGATCTCCGACACGGTCAGACACAGGCTGCAACACAACAACATATGGCATACAAAACGTCTCATAGTGCTCCGTCTCCTCGATACGTCGACGAGACTATGCAAATATACGAATAAGCGAGGGCAATGCCAAATTTATTTGAGCATTGCCGAGCGTGAGTATATTCGGCAACGCCAAATAAGAATAAGCGAGGACAAAAGCAAACTTGTTTGCATTTTGCCGAGCGGGAATATATTCGGAGAAGAGAACAAATGTCGTGCACAGATTTCTCGCTTGCGCTCGAAATGACAAACGCCGTCACTCCGAGGAGCAACGCAGTTGCGACGTGGGAGTCTCGCAGCCGGGAATGCAATGCAACGCAAAGGAGGTTGTCCACCGAAAAGAGAGATTCTCACGTCGGACGTGCCGTCCTCCTCAGAATGACAGAGTGGAAATAATCGCGCACAGATTTCTCGCTCGCGCTCGAAATGACAAGACAATCGGAATAGTCTGCTAAGAACAATGGCCACTTTTTCGTCAAAACGCCACAGATGCAACTCTCTGACAGAGCGAAGCGATAGG
>CAMWTS010000023.1 GCA_947177225.1 uncultured Alistipes sp.
CGCTATTGTCGTAGACCTCGTATACGCGTTCGTGCGTCTTCATGCTGCGCGGCACGGCCAGGATATCGCTCTGCGCAACTATGCCCTCCACGGCCGTGAAGCCGTGAGAAATCCATTCTGATGCGGTGGAGTAGTTGTCGTAGATGTATACTTTGCTGTCGTACTGTGCCGTCGGCGCCGCTGTTCTGGACGTTCGCACGGCCGTCACGCGGCCTAAGCCGTCGTATTTATATACATACCTGCAATCCTCGCTGCGCATTGCTGCCGTGGAGGAGGATAGCGGACGGTTAAAGCTGTCGTAATTGGTTATGTCGGGCTCGTCGCGCCCGGGGATATACGTTTTGCAGACATTGCCCATGCCGTCGTAGAGGTATCGGAAGCAATACTTCTTGGCCAGGTCGCAGTCGATGGCGTATGATGTGCCCACGACAAGACGGTCGCTGCCCTCGGGAGATATGATCCACCTCAGACGCCCCATGTTGTCGTATACGCGGTATGTATCGGCCGTCTCGCCCTCGGCAATCACGCGGCGCGAGAGTATCTCCCGCCCGTAGATGTCGGAGAATGTTTCAGTCACGGCGCCGTCCTCGTCGGTGGCTGTTGTCTTGTATAGCCTTGCCGCGGGGTGATACCCCTTGACCTGAATGCCTCCGGCGTTGTTTGTCGTCGAGCTTACGGTTATGCGCAGCACCTCGCCCGGGGCATTTACGCCGTATGCCTGATTAGCGGCATGCCCCTCGCCGGCGCGATACTCCTCCCCGGGTCGCATGACCGACAGCGGGCGGTCGAGGGGCGAGGCCTCGTACTCGGTATGTGTGTAGGCATAACGTGTGCTCGCGGCGGAGTATCTCTGCATGTAGTAGTTGTCCTGCTTGTATGCGGCATTGCTCAAATACGTACCCTCGCCGCTCCACGCAAAGGGCAGATATGCCTCGGCCTCGCGTCCCTTGCCGTCGTATCGATGCAGCGATACGATGTCGCGGCCGTCGGGAGCTGCCGCCACGGCTACACTCTGCATCTGTCGACCTAATCCGTCGTAGTACGTGCGCTCGTCGACGTATGTGCTGCCGGCGGCATCTGTTGCCGTTCGCACGCGAATGGACACGGGTGTGCGCATGTTGTATATGACGCTATTGGAGGGGTATTCGTCCTTGCCGTCGAGCGAGACGGCCACACGGCGGTAGTATGTTGTCGCGGCAGGTTTGGTCACCGTTGTGGCATACGTTCCGCTTGCTATTACCGTCCATGTCTCGTTGTCGGCGGATCTTTCCCAGCGACACTGCGCGGCGGGCATGGTGGGACTCTGCACGTTGGTAAGACGTATCGTCGTCGCGTCGTCCTCATACTCCATGCCTACGGTGCCTGCGCTTGCCATGGCGCATATCTCTACCACGTTGGAGTATGCCGTGGTGTAGCCGTCATATGCTGCGCGACGATAGTACTCCGATACCTTGCCTATTGGCTGCGGCGTGTATACCTCTCCCGTCGCACCCTCTATCGTCTGCCATGCCGAGCCTGTGCGCCTCTGCCACGAGTATGTTATATCGCGTCCGGGTACGCTCATCGCGGGCATCTGGGAGCGTATCTGCTCTACCCTTTGTCCCGGTTTGTATGCCTCTTCCGATGCGTAGATACTGCCTGCGATCACTCCGCTCAGTGCTGGATAGACGTATGCCAGCTCGCACTGGCAGAACTGCTCCACGTACTGCGACGTGCCGGAGGGCGAGGGATCGACCACCTCGGGTCCGGAGAGCCCGGGCAGCCCTCCCGCAGGCACACGCAGTGTGAAGCCGAACGACACCCGCCCTTCGGTTCGTGCGCCGTCGGGGCGGCGACGGAATGTTATGACGGCCGTGGCGTATGCCGGGAACTCGATCTTCTCTATATGTCCGGTGTCGTAAGTTACAGAGTTGCGTCGTATGATGTCGGGTACGGTGGAGATAGTGCCCGAGGGGTCGTCGTATATGATTGTTACCGAGCGTGTGCCGCCGGTATTGGGTACGGTATATGTTTGGGGCAGGCACTTGATGGACACTTGCGTCTGTGCGGCATGTGCCGCGCCGATGACCGACAGCAGGATCACTGCCAGGATAATGGTTATATGGCGTTTCATAAATTCTCAGATTCGGATATGTGTTCGGGTATAAATTCGAGGTTACTGTTAAGTCCAAGGTCGTAGCTGTATTCTTGCAGGCGTCCCATGGGATCGTCGGTGCGTATAAGACGTCCCGCAGCATCGTATAGGTAGGTGTATGTGCGTCCAGCCGCATCGGTGTGGCGCGTCATGCCCACGCATGGCTTGTAGTCGTACGTGTCGACATATATGCCGGAGATCTGACGCACGGCAGCCTCCTGTGCGGCACTCAGGGCACCGCCGAGCGGGGCATTGCCCGTGATGCCGAGCACGGCTTTCAACTCTTCGTATGTGGTGCCGGCTGCCCGCAGCACGGGATAGCGTCCGTCGTATCCCCAGATGTAACATATCGCCATGCCCGCAGCATCTGCGATCTGCGTGGGGTTGCCGCGGCTGTCGCGCGCCTGATACTCCACTGCGGTGCGGTATGCCAGCTGCGGCAGTCGGGTGGATACTGCCGGCTCGTCGAGCAGGGCTTGTTTCACGCGGCGTGGTTTGAGTATTCCATCGAAGTCGTCATATTCGTATTTTACGGCCGAGGTAATGTATCGCAATGGAGCTGTGGCATAGAAGCTGTCGGCGTAGATGCTCCTCACCGATGCAGGATAATCCAATATGAGAGATGAGGAGTCGCTTTCGGATAGTGTCTCGTGATAGTATTCGGTAAGCGTCTGGCGCATCGAGTTGTCGGGCGCGATGACGGTCCGGCTGTTTATCTGTCCCATGTCGTTATATGCGTATCTGGTCGTGGACGATATTGTGTCTCGGCCGAAGTAATCCGTCGATGTCTTCTCCACAAGACGGTAGTCTCCCGTGTATAGCTTTACCGAGTAGGCATATGTGCCGCTCAGCACCACATATGTCGAGTAGTCGACGGCATCGCCAGCGTTGTGCTCCGCATACTTCATGCGCTCGATGCGCACCGGGCTGTTCGAGGCATTGTAATAACCCACGCTGCGCAGCTTGCCGCGGCGATAGTGGCGAGAGTTGGGCTGACGCATGATGTTGCTGATATAATCCAACGGAAGATGGGTATCCGTCGGGGCGGCTATTTGTTTGCTTTGCTGATCTTCCGGTTCGTCGGGACATTGCAGATGGTCAGTATAGCGGTACTCGGTGTATGATCCGTCCGAGAGTATCTCCCTGACGCGGCTGTAACCTATGTGCACGCGGTCGAAGGTCGATGACGGGATATTCAGATAGGGATTGCGGAAATGGTGTACGGGATCGTATTCGAGCTGGTATTGCGGAAACGACGATACGATGCCTGTGTCGTATTCGAACTCGCGTATGACGGGCTCGCCGTATGCGTCGCAGTCGGTGATGCGCCGTATGCGCACGCCTCCCGAGATGTCGCTGCCGTTGAAGAAACTCTTGTAGGAGTGGAGCCGCGCAAGGTAGGGTGTCGGAGTTTTGTCCGGCGACAAGTTGTCGAACTCTACTGGCAGCCTGTCGTCGGACGAAGCCAATATATTGCTGCGCCGCAAGACGATGTATTCGGCTCTGTTGGCTTCGTATGCGAACTCGGTGTAGCCCCGTGTTGGGTATGTTATCCGTTTCAGGCAGCCTGTCAGAGCATACTCCCAGTCGGGATTGTTGAATGTCTCGGCAGGGTTGATATTCTCGTTGCAATCCTTGTCGACGGTCATGGGACAATATGCGTTATAGCTGTTGCCCGTGCCGTTCTGATAGCCCCAGAAATCGACATCGGAGCTGGTCAGGCCGGCAAATGGCTTGTTTTGGTAATACGACATTCGATAGTTTCCCAACTCATGCAGATCGATGCTTGTAAGCAGCGTTCGGTTGTCCTTGATTGCATACGAGAACGTGCATTTGCGTATCTGCCCGTTATCCGACGTTACGCTTATCCCGTTCAGCCGATACAGATCCTGCACGATACGGGCATCTTCCACCGTAGTCTCCGGGATATTGTCATGCTGCTCCTTATCGACATCGCAGCAGCCCTTGCGGCCGTAGCCGAATGCGATCTTCACCTTGCAATCTTCGATATCTATCCCTTTGAGATACGAGGTGCGTACAACGCTGACATGACGCATGTGGTTGCAGTGAGAACCGTCTTTGATAACCTCGTTGGGTCCCACGGCGAATGTCATCACGTAGAACGGGTTGTCGGTATCTCGGTCTATCGGATTCACATTCGACAGCGGTGTCACCTCTTCGTATGTAAACGTCACGCGTCGGCCGTTGGGTGCGACTATACTTTTGAGGTTCCATGTAACGATCGGGTATAGCGACTCGCCGTTGACAATGGAACGTTCGAACACGAATTGTCCCTCATGCCCGAAATTACCCTTTACATGACGCTCTACGGCGTTGTTGTCACCGCCGAAGAGATACTCGTAGCCGTCCGCCGTGCGAACGGTAAAGCCGAATATATGACCGTCTTCCCTATTTGGCGTGATTTCGTATGTCCCGTGGCTGCCGTCGGTGCCGTAGACACATATCTCGCCGCGGCCGTTGAAGTGGAATCTGCCAGAGTGCCCCGGGAAGTTGAAGTAATATAGATCCGATTCGGTCTCCCTGCCGCCTACTACATACCTGTCCAAATAATCCGACATTTTGCCGATTGTCATGTCGAACAACGATTTGTCGTCGAACATCACTCCTTCGGCCGCGATAAATCCCGTGCTGCCGCTATCGGTATCTATATGGTCGTCCGGTAGCCCGCGTACCTCGCGCGTGATCGAACCGCCGCAGTTGAGAAACCAGTTCAGACCCAGAATACCTGTCTGACGCTGCGGCTGAAATCCGGTAGAGGCATAACTCGCCGAGATGGGAATGCAGAAGTCGTTGTCGGAGTATGTGTAGACGGGGACATCGACACGTGCCGTGCCCGTATAGTAGTCGACCGGTGTGGTGCCGTAACGCATGAAGGCCCATGTCTGAGGCGTTGGGACATACTCTGCCTGCTCTTGCGCGGATTGTCCCCGCGCAGGCGTACACAGGAAAAGCCCGATCAGACACGAGCAGCACGATGTAAACAGTAAGTTTCGTTTCATAAGATTTTGTAATTGGGTTATACTGGCCGGAATACTGCCTTGCAGCATTTCCTATCGACAAAGATATGTGCCGTGCTGACGAGTCCTGCGCAACGCATCATGAAATCCAGCATTTCAACCCTCCGCCCAACTGCTTGACAATCAATGTTTGCAACGAATAAAAATCTTATCCGCAGGTTTCATTCCCATATATCGATGGCAATTAGCGAGTTATACCTCACAAACATTGCCATTGGCGCGCAAACTATTAATATTCAACATATTGTAGTTGCGAAAATCGCAGATAAGATTTTCATGTCTAACGATTGCTGTAAATCAAATCGTTGTGCATGTTATTGCAAGATTGCATTTTGCCGGATTCGCTTTCCGATGTCGTGTGCGCATCATACTTTTGCATATACATTCAACAACCCGAACAGATGAAACACAATCACACTACACTACACCTTATCTATCTGCGAGGCTTCTCGCTGCCCGAACTGTTGGTGGTATTGGTCATTATCGGCATTCTGGTGCTGATCGCCCTGCCCAACCTCATGCCGCTTATCTCGCGTGCCAAATCTTCCGAGGCGCAGCAACAGCTTACATACCTGCATACGTTGCAGCGCTCGCACTTCTACACCTCGTCGCGCTACTCCTCCTCGTTGGAAGAGTTGGGCTTCGAGCAGTCGACACTGGTTACCGACGGCGGTCAGGCCAACTACCGCATCGAGATTGTCGAGGCCTCGGAGCAGGGCTTCCGCGCCACGGCCACGGCCGTCGTGGATTTCGACGGCGACGGCATCTACAACGTCTGGGAGATCGACCATGACAAGACGCTGCGCGAGACGGTAAAGGACTGACCGTGCATCTTTCTCACCGCCATGCTCACCACTTCGTATTCATATCTGTTGCTGCTGCTGCCCGCCGCCGTGCTCGCGCGCGATGATTTCCGCACGCGGCGCGTAGGCCTCGTGTGGCTGGCTGTGCTCGGCATTACGGCCGTCGTCACTGCGTGGCTGACTCAGGAGCGGCACGCTATGGCGGAGCATACGCTCTGCAATGCATTGATGTTGCTGCTGTCGGGTGCGCTTCTTGCGCTCTGTCTGCGGCTGTGCGGGCAGAGGATCGTGCGTGCCGCCGGTGCCGGCGACGGCATGTTCCTGTTCTGTGTCACACCTTTGTTCCCGCCGGCAGAGTATATACGATTTATGATCGCATGCTGTCTGGCGGCACTTATATGGTGGGTATGCAGCGGCCGCCGCTACCGTACCATACCCTTTGTCGGGACGGGCGGCATCGTGCTCGCGGTGTGGGGCGCCATACAATTCCTGCGCTTATGACAATGACATCGACACATATCCCCACGGAGATAGTCTGTCTTCTCACGGCGCAGGAGGCTGCCGAGTATCGTCTTGTGCCGTTCGCGTGCGAGCGGGAGCATGTGCGCTGCTACGCCGAAGCGGGACGCGACTGCACGGCCGCCGTCGAGGAGCTTGCAGCGATATACGGCTGGCGCATCGAGCTAACGGCCGTTCCGGGCGACGAGCTACAACGGCTGCTTCTGCAATACTACCGCCACGGGGTACAGCGTGCGAGCGTCGCGGCAGGCCGCATCTCCGAGATCGGCCAGGGGCGGCAGTTCCTCTTTTCGCTCGTGGGCGAGGCTCTGCGCGACAATGCCAGCGACATACACTTGGAGCCTTACGAGGATCGCTGCCGCATACGCATGCGCATCGACGGCAAACTGACCGAGCGTTACGTCGTCGAGCGGTCGCAGTACATGCCGCTCGTGAACCAGATCAAGATCCTCTCCAACCTCGACATCTCGGAGAAGCGGTTGCCGCAGGACGGACGCATCGGCTACGACCGCGACGGGGAGCGGTTCGACGTGCGTGTTTCGACGCTGCCTGCGATCTATGGCGAGAAGGTGGTGCTGCGCCTGCTCACGCGCCGTGTCGAGCTACTGGAACTGTCGAACCTCGGCTTCTCCCCGCGGCAGTACGACGACTATTGCCGCGCCATATCGCAACCCTTCGGCATGGTGCTGATATGCGGTCCCACAGGCTCGGGCAAGAGTACGACGCTCTATGCCACGCTCCGCCGGCTCAATACGCTCACGGAGAACATACACACCATCGAGGACCCCATAGAGTACACGCTGGAAGGGGTCAATCAGGTGCAGCTCAAAGAGGATATAGGACTCACGTTCACGGCGGCACTGCGCACCTTCCTGCGCCAGGATCCCGACATCATCATGCTGGGCGAGATCCGCGACGGTGCCACGGCGGAGATGGCCGTGCGCTCGTCGCTCACGGGACACCTGCTCTTCTCGACGATCCACACCAACACGGCGTGGGGTGCTGTGGCGCGACTGACGGATATGGGCGTGCACTCCTACCTTGTTGCCGACACGCTCGTCATGACCGTGGCGCAGCGTCTGGTGAGGCTGCTATGCCCGCACTGCAAGCGCGAGACGGCCGCGACGGACGAGGTGCGACGCCTGCTGGCCGGAGTCGAGATCGAGAGCATGGCGGAGCCTGCGGGCTGCGAACACTGCTTCTACACAGGCTATGCCGGACGACGTGCCGTGTACGAGGTGATACCTATGGACGACGAGCTGGCCGCAGCAGCCCGCGCAGGGCGTACCGATGTGGCACCGCTGCTCGCAGCAAGAGGCATATCCTCGCTCCGAGATGCCGTCATCGACATCTTCCGTCGCGGCGAAACCTCCCTCGACGAACTGATTCCACTAATTAACTGTCATTGATATGAAACACATTGAAAATTTAATTGCATCTCTGCTTGTTCTCGTTGCCGTGCACGGCTGCACATGCCTCTGCGCAGCGACACCCGAATACGAACAGGCATACGAAGAAATGGCGGCCATGCTCGACGGGCAGCAGCCTCTCTCGATACGGCGCGCCGTATTTCTTGCCGAACAGGCATACTACGACGGACAATTAGATTACGAACAGTACTGCCGCACGATAGACTCCGCGGCCGATTTCCTGCGCCGGTTTATTGCCGTCAACGGATTCGACAAGTACAAAACGGGCAAGAACATGGCTCTTGTCGAGTACTTCTTCAATCCATACTCGGGCAACGGCTACCGTCCGTTCATATACGAATACGACCAAGATCGCAGTAGCTTCGAGTGGCAATTCGTCACACCGTTGATGGAGACTCACCGCGGGCAGTGCCGGTCGCTGCCGATGTACTACCGCATACTGGCCGAGGCGATCGATGCCGAAGCATACATAGTATGCGCACCTCTGCACACGTTCATACGCTACCGCAACGAGGACGGACGCTATCCCGAACCGTGGGTCAATGTCGAGCTTACGACACACCAGATAATCCCGACATTCCACATAAAAGAGCATTACGGCATAACCGACAAGGCCATCGAGGGCAAGATATATCTTTACGAGCTTTCGGCGCGCGAGACGGTGGCTTTGCAGCTCGCCGATCTGGCATTCGGGTATGCTTCCAAGTACAGGTGTACGACAGCTTTACGCTGCGATGCACCGAAAAGGCACTCGAATACTATCCGTATAATCCGAATGCAATGATAATAAAAGGTAAGAGCTTGACATTTATCTATTTCCAATATTTATTAACCGAAGGCGGCTCTATCGACGATCCGTATGCCGTATCGTTGGTGCGATATATAGACCGTACCTCGCAGCAGCTCAACTCTTCCGGCTGGGAGAAGATCGGCGACGAGGTGATGGCACGGCTCGAAGAGGGCTACAAGCATGCCGAACAAGTTTTCCGGCAACAGCAACAATCTGAGAATAACCATTAAAATAAACGATTATGAAGACTGAAAATTATCTTTTCGCTTGCCTCTTATCGATGTTTTTCGTAAATTTGGCATACGGATATCCGCCATTGTCACCTTATTCGTATTGTGCCGCCAATCCTGTAAATGTCGTCGATCCCGACGGAAGGGATATTTGGGAGATCAATCAACATGGGGAGATTGTAAATCGGATAAAAGATCGGACACAAGACGGATTTTATATGGTAGAGAAGAATACAGACGGCATTTGGCAAAGAAGAGAGGGGCAATCCTTGGTGTTTGACTATGGAACGATCTCTGCAAGCAGGCGTGTGATGGTTACGGCATTGTGTCACGGAAGTTCTAAATCGCAGCGATTAACATTTTTTGAAGTCAAGGGTGATGACAACGCGGCCCAACTGTTTGAATTTCTGGCCAATTTCGGAGTGACGACAAATGTCGAATGGGGTCATGTGAAAGTGGGCTTTCCTAATTCGGGAAGGAATATGGTCGGCACACTGCATGAACCGGCTGGTTCTGGAATGAATGACTATGCATTCACCACCGGTTATACTATTCGGGAGTCTAACCATAATCACCCGAGCGGCATCTCCGGTCCGTCAAAAGAAGATGTTAATCATGCAATAGCAGTCCAGATTAAATTCCCCGATGCACGATTTAATATCTACACGAGCAATCCTCCGATCTATTCTCCATATGATAAATCTACACCTTTTGAATCCAATAAGTCAGTATTTTAAACAAACCATATTATGCGATCAATATTTTTATCTTTATGTTTTTTGCTCGGACTTGCTCACACCTCTTTTGGGCAGGAGCCGAAGAGAGAGTATCACAGCCTCGAATGTATCGAGATTGCCGATCCCCGTTTCGAATCGGTGCTTGACAGCGTATTGACGCAGGACAGTACACAGTGTTATTCTCAGTACGCCTTGAGGTATATTATGTGGATCACAAAATACAGTGTACCTGGCGAAGAGATCGTAAAAGACAGTGGATTTATATTTCAATGTGTGGGTATGATTCGTTATGAAGAGTATTTCAAAGGTATATTGCAATATAAAGGCCGTGACTTTATCGTAGATCTCCCCTATGGTTGGGAAGCACTTGATTCCCGAATATTAAAGAGGACAGGCCGGTATATAAAGTTGCCGTTCGGAACAGGATCGAGTTACATAAATGAACAAGGTGTATTTGTTATGGAAATGGAATTAGATGATACAATTCCATATCAATATATTTATCATGACGACGAGTTCGAATACATACCGTATAAAAATCCTGCTCCGCCAATCGATAAGTCATAATAGATTAAACCATAACGTTTTTATTTGTTAGGCCGTAAGCATTTTATGAGAAACAGATTTTACCTATTATCGATTTTATCGGCACTTATGGTGTCGCTTATGAGCGGTTGCGCTTCATGGAAACAGAGTCTTCAATCCACCGGCAATATCGATGTCGCCATCGATAACTGCATAACCGATTTCTGCCATACCTCAAAACTGCGCAAGGCGGGCGACATATTCGATATATTATACTTTGAGGAAAGTCCGGATATTTATAAGATTGTAATAATGGTAGCCCACGACAAAGTATATCCGGTCTCGGACAAAGGTTCCGATCCCAAAGATCCGGGTATCCCCAACCGGTACAGGATCTGCGACAACAAACTTTTCTATTGGAGCATTCCGGGAGATGTGATTCCGGACGAGATGATAGGTATTCTGCAACGATATGATCATATCGATCTCGATTGGCGAGCGACATATTATGATTTACCGCCATATACGATTGATGATGGAGCCCTTGTCATAAGGTACTATGTCTGTCGCGACGATCTGACCAATTATAAGAAATGGAATTATCGTCATATTATCAGACATCGCTTCCTACGTCGCAGAAATCCTCCGACAGTCAGATGCAGGACAGAAAGGTAATCGGGACAGAGAAATAATAATAACTAAACACTAAGCTGTCGATTCCTTGACACACAGGGAATTAGGAGGCTGTGCGCGTTCTTGCGCGAGTGCAGAATATGTAAAATACTGACCAACAATATGATACGATTAATATACTTGTCGTTGCTTTCACTGTGGCTGTTGCTTCCTTTGTCGGCAGCAGGCCAACCGTCTATCCATTCCGACTCTGTGCGTCTGTCGGGCATCGAGTCACGGCTTGCGATGCTTGCGGGTCGCGACTCGACGTTCTGCCGCGAGGTCGACATCACCTCAGGGCGGCTGTCGCTTTCGGAACTTTTGCGCAATATAGCCCGCACGAGCGGCGTGAATCTCTCTGTACGCAGTGTGGATAATATCCCTGTTTCGTGCAACTTCCGCCGTGCACGTGTCGACGATCTGGTGCGGTTCCTGTGTCGCGAGTACCGGTTGGATATCGCCGTGGCGGGCAATATCCTCTCTGTCTTTCCTGCGGCCGCAGCACCCTCCCCGTCGCCCGATCCCGACATCGTGTACCAGGCCTCTGACTCGACTTTGAGCTATGATCTTCGCGGGGAGCGTCTGATCGACGTCGTTAAGAAGATCGTGCGTCTGTCGGATCGCAACATCATCGTCCCGGAGCCTCTCTACGATAGCAGGGTCTCGGGCTACGTGCAACGCATGCCCTTTGCCGAGGCCATGGGCACGCTTGCCGCAGTCAACGGCCTGCAATCGGCGTGCGACGCGGATAATGTCTGGACAATATGGCGCGAGGATCCCTCCTCGCAAGACGGCCGCCGCCGCTCGGCTGCACCTTACGTCCGACAGCGGCAGTTCACGCCCGACGAGCTGCATGTTGATTCGCTCGGCCGCATCACGGCACACATCTCGCGCAGCGACGTGCAGGATGTTATCCTCGATCTGTGCGACGAGCTGAAACTCGACTACCACTTCCTCTCGCCCATCAACCTCACGGCCGGCATCTGGGTCGACGATACTGATTTCGAAACTCTGCTTTCGGTGCTTCTCAAAGGCTCGCCGTACAGCTACTACACCGAACGCGGCATCTGGATCTTCGGCGCGGCCGCGACAGACCGCCTGACCTCGGCCTGCGTGCTGCCCATGGTCTACCGTGCCGTGTCGCATGTCGAACAGATCATACCCGATGCCCTCAGACAGAACGTCGCAGTGAAGACCTTCGCAGATCTTAACGCCCTGATCCTCTCGGGCGACCGGCGCGACGTGGCACGCGTGGAGGCCTTTCTGCGCTCGGTGGATAAACCAGTGCCGATGGTCGCCATGGAGATCCTGATAGCTGACATCACCAAGGGCAAGATCCACGAGATAGGTCTCGAAGCGGGCATCGGCAAGTCGGCCGTCCAGACCTCGGGCACGCTGCTGGGCGGCGTCGACATGACTTTCAGCGCCTCTGCTGTCAACAAGATGCTGCAATGCGTCAGCGGCACGGTCAACCTGGGTCGCGTTGCGCCCGAGTTCTACCTTAGCCTGCAAGCCTTGGAGGAGGACGGCACGATACGTCTGCTCTCCACGCCGAAGCTGTCGACGCTCAACGGCCACGAGGCCGTTCTCACCAGCGGCGAGACGCAATACTACAAGGAGGTGCAGAACAACTACTACGGCACGCAGAACCCCATCTCGTCGGAGTCGTACCAGTGGAAGTCTGTCGATGCCAATCTCTCGGTCAAGGTCACGCCCTACGTCTCGGAGGACAGACACATCACCCTCGACATAGAGTTCGAGCAAACGGAGTTCACCGACCGCAAGATCGACGATGCGCCGCCCGGCACGGCCACGCGCAGCTTCCGCTCGATCGTCAAGGTGCAGAACGAGGAGATGGTTCTGCTGGGCGGTCTCGACCGCAATACGTTGGAGAACTCCTCGCGCGGTGTTCCACTGCTGGCGCGCATACCTGTCATCAAGTGGTTATTCGGCAAGGAGAAGCGTAACAAGGTCGAACGCACGCTCAACATCTTCATCAAACCCACTGTCATCGAATGAAACTTTTACCACATATCCTCTCTTCCGTTCAGGTGTTGGAGGTCTCGCTAACCGCTGACAGCCACTCTGTCGCGGCATGGCGGTGTACGGCCGGCGGAGAGATAACACCCGCGCAGTACGATCCGGCATCGGCGGCCAAGAGCCTGATTGCGGTTACTGTCAGCGGTCATGGCACGGTCTCTAAGCCTGCCGACTCCGACGTTGCCGCCCGCGTTCGCCGCGACAGCGATACCTTCCTTTGGAGCGAGCACGACGGAGGTATAGGCTTCGTGCGTCGCGAGCGGCTGCAAGAGGTGCTGAATACACTTGCCGCGGCAGGCATACACCCCCAGCGGATCGTGATAGGTATTGCTCCGACAACACTCGCCCGAACCCTCTTTGACTCCTTGCGCTGGCGCGATATGCTGCGGCCGACAGCCGAGGGCTCGGCACTGGCGCAGTGTGCCGTGCGTCGCACAGGACTACCCGTGCTGGGGCTGTTCATCTGTCTGCTGACAGCCAATGTACTGCTCGCCCCGGAGGTGGGTACGCGGCGGCAGGCGTTGCATGCCCGGCTCGATGTCCGTGAACGCACGTCCTCTGCTGCTGCCAATGTCACCGCGCGCCAGCAGACACTGCTTGCTCGGTTCGATGCCCGTCCAGATGTGTCACGCGCCCTCCTGTGCGACCGCATCGCTGCCGCCGTGCCCGATGGTGTAGTGCTTACACAGCTGGCCGTCGAGCCGCTTGTCCGGCGTTTCGAGGCTGATAAGCCCTTGCAGCGTCATGAACGGACGGCCGTGGTCGCAGGCACGGCGCCAATGGCAGGCGACATCTCGGTGTTCGTCGAACGGCTTGCGGCCGAGGCGTGCTGCCGCACCGTGCGGCTTACCAATGTCGAACGGGAACGCGACGCCGCACGGCTCGTATTCCGCATAGAGATAGGACTATGAAGCTGCCATACGAATATCGCGGTCTCGGGCTTCTCGCACTGCTCTTCGTCGTGCTGCCGTGGGGCGGGTGGCGTTTCGCGCTGCACGACACCTATGCTGCATGGCGTGAGTGTCGACATCTGGAAAGCAGGCTCAGCGCACTCGGTCAGACACCAGCCTCCGATGAGGCCGTGCCTTGTGCCGTCGCGACACATGAACTGATACTCTCGGGCACCCTGCTCGACTCGGTACGGCGCATGGCACCTTCGGGTGTGCAGGTCACGGGCTACACGCCTGCCGTCACGCTGCGGCAGGACGGCATCGAGATCCGCACGGCACAGCTGACACTCGCGGGGCACTTCACCGGACTGCTGCGCACGGTCGACATGCTCGAACGACGGCTTACGGAGTGCCGCCTGCAATGCGTCGAGTGGCGCACAACGACAGAACCTCGCACCCGCCGCGTACAGCTTACAGCAACGATATACATGCAGCAGCTGATAATGAAACCCGAAACACCCTCCGAACCATGAAATCGCGTTGGACGACACGGCTGCTGCTCGCGGCCGCAGTGACTGTGTGGAGCATCGTGGCATGGCGCCTCTTTGCACCGTCCGGGCCTGCTGCGCCGCAGATGCGCCCAACGGCCGACACTGCTCCGGTGCAGCCATGCGCAGCCGACACGCTGCGGCTCAACTATTCCGATCCCTTCCTGCGCGGCAAGGCTGCGCCCAAGTCGGCATCACGCTCCACGGTGCGCCCGTTGCCGCCGCCGAAAAAGAGTGTGCCGCAGCGCGACCGCACGCCGATAGTACACCTTGCCGCGGTGACGGCCGACGGACAGACGCTACACATACTGATGATCGGCGAGGTGCAGTACGAGCTTCGTCGGGGCGAGGCGGCCGAGGGCTGGCGTCTGACAGGCTCCGACAGCGACTCGCTCTACCTCGAACGTGGCGGGCTCATCTACGGTATAAAACGATGCCGATAGATGAAACACGCTGCAACATACCTCTCGGGTGCCGTCCTGCCGACGGTCGTGGCCGTCACGCTGGTCATGCTCACTGCCATGCTGGGGCTGATTGCGCTGTGGCAGCAGCACACGCTGCTCTACGCACGCTCCCAGCGGTTGCGGCAGGCGCGCGCCGATGTCGCCTCCGCCGTGACACTCTGCCTGCGACACCCCGAACGGGAGACCCTGACCGCCGCCGACGGCTACCTGCTCTACGATTCGCTGCCGCAGTCGCGCATCGTCGCACGGCGCGAGCGGTGGGGACTCTACGGGCTGCTGCATGTGGCCGCGGCCGACTCCATAGTCTCCACCTGCCGTCTGGTGGGTGTCGAGCCCGATGCCCGGCATACGCTCTTCTATGCCGACAACCGCACCGCCGTGACTCTTGCGGGCGATACCCGTCTGCACGGCGTGCTGCACCTGCCGCAAAACGGACTCGCATACGGCCGCATGGGCATGACGTTCTTCTGCGGCCGGCAGATACCGCACACGGCCATACGGCGTGCCTCCGCAGCTCTGCCAGCACCCTCGGCCGAGGCCGCCGCACTCATCGATTCACTATTCGCTTTATCAACAGCAGTGCACTTATCGGAGTCCCTGCCCGACAGCCTCGGCGCAGACTTCCGCGATCAGACGATGCTGCTGCGGCTCGGTGCGGCCGAGATCGGTGGCTGCATGCTGCACGGGCGCATCATGCTCGCGGCCGACGAGCTGCGCATAGACTCCACATGCCGCATGGAGCATACGATCGTTGCGGCACGCAAGATCACCCTCGGCCGCGGAGCGCACATCACGGCGCAGCTCTTCGCGCTCGACACGGTCGTCGTCGAGCCGCGAGCCGCGCTGGAATACCCGTCGGGTATCTATGCAGGCCGTTATGCCGAGCTGTGCGACCGCGCGACGGTGGACGGCTGCGTCATAGTGCGCGATACGAATGAGAGTACGACCACAACGGCATCATACCGGCAGTGTCGCACGGCACGCGTGCGAGGACTGCTCTATGTCGACGGCGTGGCACAGGTGCAGGGCATCGTCGCGGGCTGCGCTGTTCTCAGGCAGGCCGCCTGCTTCTCGCCGCAAGGGTATTACCCCGACATGCTATGCGATCTGACACTGCTCGAAAATCTCGCAACGGCACAGCCGCTGTGGCTCGCGGGACGCGACAGTATGCCCAGAAAGGAGGTGCTATGCGTCGAGTAACAGTCGGCAGGTTGCGTGCCGCATCGCTCGTGGAGGCCGTCGTTGCGTCGATACTCCTTTTGGTAGTATTCGCCGCGACGATGGAGCTGCTGCCGTGCCTTAGTGTGTACGAAGACGATGCCGAGGCTGTTGCCGAGGCGGAATACCGCGCAGCAGGAGCTTTCGCCAAATACTCGTCGGGGCTGTGGCCGGAGGGCACATACATCGAAAGCTGCGACGGCGGCCGGACGACGGTGCGCGTGGAGCCTTACCGCGACTACGGTGACATGCAGCTTATAACCGTCACCGCAAGCGTTGACGGCAGCACGAAAGAGGTCGTACACAAACAGGTGGTGGAATGCAGAGAGTGAAACACAGCCTGCGTGCCTCGACACTTGCGGAGACATTGGTGATGATGATCGTAGCCGGTATTGTCTTCCTGGCTGCAATGGAGGCCATGACGCTCCTCGGGCGGCTTGCGGCACGGCGCACGGCCGTGATTGTCGAGACGCGACAGCAGAGCGAGGGTATACACCTCCTCGGACAGCTGCTGGCCACGGCTGACAGCATCGGCGGCGGACAGGATACGCACGACGACATGATACTCCTCTACCATGCGGGACAACGGAGGAAGCTTGTCGTGCGCGACTCGTCGGTGCTGCTCACCGCGGGGGCGTTCTGCGACACGCTGCTGCGCGGCGTAGGAGGCATGCGGCTTATGCAATACGCTGCGCAGGCCGATACGGTAGAGATCGAGACCTGCCGGCATACGCTGAAATTCCATGTGCGGCGACCGGCGCGGGAGCTATACGAAACGGATATTATGAAGATCGAAAACGGATACGGATATGAAGAAGAACGGCCATAAACTCTCCGACGCACGCCGCCAGACGCTCTACGCACAGCTGCACGCGCTACTCACGGCGGGGCTCGACTTCTCGGCGGCATTCCGGCTGCTTATAGACAGCGAGGAGGAGCGGGGCACGAGAGCTTTGATAGAGTATATATACGCTGCCGCCGTGCGCGGCATGCCGCTGGCCGAGGCCATGCGCGATAGCGGTGCGTTCAGTGCCATGGAGTGCGGCGTGATCGGCATCGGCGACAGGACGGGACGACTCGCCCGGACGCTCGATTTCCTGCATGACTACTACCGCAAGCGTGCCGCGCAGCGGCGCATGATCTCCTCGGCCGTGAGCTACCCGGCAGTTATCCTCGCTGTGGCTGCGGCCGTGGTGGTCTTCATGCTCGCCGTGGTGGTGCCTATGTTCGAGCAGGTGTATGCGCGCATGGGCGGCGAGCTGCCTGCGCTTACGCAGTGGATCATATCCATGTCGCGGGCGTTTCCCTCTTGCGCCGCCGTCACGCTCGCTGCGGCGGCAGGCGTATATGTGCTCTACCGCATGAACAGGCGGTGCGAGGAGGTGCAGCGCAGGCGTGCATGGCTCGTGCTGCGAATACCCTTCGCGGGCATGATCGTGCGGAAGAACATGCAGGCGCACTGCTGCAAGCTGCTATGCCTGCTGTGTGCCTCAGGCATACCTCTGCTGGCGGGTATCGATATGCTGCGCGATGTCATGGCGTTCTACCCCTATCGGAAGTCGCTGGGCGAGATCGTCCGAATGCTCGAACGAGGAGAGACCTTCGCCGCAGCGCTGGCGCAGTATCCCGAGCTGTACGACCGCAGACTGGCGGCCATAGTCCGTGTGGCCGAGGAGACAAACCGGCTGCCCGAGATGCTGCGGCAGCAGGGCGATGCGCTCACTGCGGAGATGGAGTATGCCATAAGACGCATGGGAACAATGCTCGAACCGATGCTCATAATGCTTGTCGGTATGCTCGTGGCGGTGATACTCGTAGCAATGTACATGCCCATGTTCTCGCTCGGAAGTATCATGGGGTAACGCTTCGCCATGCATCGAAGAATTATATTCCACCGTTAATTTCTACATGTATAAATTCGTTGAATTGGATTTGATAAGCGAATGGAACTTAAGAAATCAACGCTTTTTTATTAATTTTTAACCCTTTATCTGTCTCACTATATGATGATAAGTATCCTATATTTGTAAGAACATCGAGTAATCTTATATTATAATTATTCCTCTTAAGTATCGGATGCTTTCGGTCATGAACTGCAATATCGGCATAGGGTTCTGAAAGACTTTGCAATAGTTTCTCTATAAGTCTTATAGAATGCGGATTTTTTCGAATTGTATGGCCCACAACTATCACCCGATCTTCTAAATAGTCTGCTTTTGAGATAATGGCGATTAGGCATTGTTCATTAAGCTCGATCTCATTTGTAAGTAATAGTGAACAAATTTCTGTAGCCAATTTAGAGCTATTGCTGATAATATTTGCATTCAAGAATGGTATGATTGTAGCCTTATCTTGCAAAGAGAATACGTTTGACGCTAAAAGTATCAAAGCAAGTTCTGATGTATATGATATACACTCGGCATTTTTCAAAAACTCGTTTTTGTGATGAATCAGATATTTAGCCATAGTAGAAGCTCGATGAGAGGAAATAGATGCCGTATTTTCCTTTGTATATGCGATCATCCGAGCATCGATAAGATAATCCAGCCGGTCTGATTCGAGATCTGTAAGATACTTTTTCGATTTAAGTGTATATTTGAATGAATTTGCAATTGCTTTATAAGTACGTATTTCCAATATATTCGAGCCTATGAGAGCATCGAATAAGGATTCTTTTTCTGCAATCGTATCTTCGCAAGCTAAACTTTCCAATTCGGATTTGTAATGTTCGATATAATGTTTCAATGGTTCCGTAACCACGTTTTGAGAGAATGCAAAATGGGCTGCGACATTTTCCCAACGCGGTTCAAGTAGGAATAAATCTATTGCTAAATCTTTGGCTTCGTCGACAATATCTTCAATATTCTGAATTCGAGATTGTTGCTTTTGCAAATACATTCTCTTTTCTTCTTGATTGATTGTTTTGTTATTCAATATGAACAAAATCGATTCCTCATCTTCGTCACTAACCATATGGGAAAATTCATTTACGCAAGATGCGATATTTTGTTCAACATAAGCAATTACATGTTCGTCTTTTGTGCTTTTGATGCGTTTCAGATTGAGATTCTCAGCATTGACCAATTTCTCTTTGTTAAGATGATTTACTATGGTGCAAAGATTTTTGCAAGTAGGAGTAAATAAATTATTTTCGATTATAAATATCAATAAATCATCGGAATCAGTATTGATCTGAGTATATTCTCGACCATTTGATAATGATTTTACCTGTTCTAATCCAATAGCTTGTATGTGTTCCGCCAGAAATGCATAATTATCATTCAACCACTCTCGTTGTTCATTGAACAAATCCGTTGCTTTACAGAATCGAAGCCAACCCTCTATTAAAAGGGAGCGTTCCGATTCGATGGAATGTGCCATAATTGCAGCCCAATGATATTGAGAATACTGTCCAATAAATCGCTCGAAAAGTTTTTGAACTTTTGAGCCATTCTGATAGTATTGAGCAATGAAATCGAGAGGCGCATCTTCACGCTCTATACGTTTCATTAACAACTCGAATTTTTCGCAGAAATACTTATCTTTCCGTTGAGATATGAGAAAATCGGTCAAACAATTATTGAGGACAGCATCATTGTCGAATACATATAATGGAACTTTCTTTGCAAAATTTTTTACTTTCTCAATATTCGTGTTATAATCGCTTTTTTGTGCTTGTTTCATGGCAAGCAATAAATCGCGATCGTTCTGCGTAATCATATCAGGATAGAAATACGAAATGTAATCGTAATAATCTTCGTCGATATAACCACGCCGTAAAAATACATTTTGGAGAGGCTCCAACTTTATATCAGTAAAAGCTTCACATTGCCCCATATCGTATAACCTGAAGAGCTCCCGCAACCTCAAAGATTTAATCCTTCGTCTTTCATTATCGATTCGCCCCTGTTCCTGTTTAATTTCCTGTGGTAAATCTTCTAATGCCTTTTTACGATCCCAATATATCAACTCTAAACTCAAACCGGTTTGACTAATATTGAATTCACCTGTCGCAGAATTACCATAATGTGAAGCAGTAGAATATCGATAAGTAAATTTCTCTGCCACCAGAATCTTTTCAAATAACGATTCACTATTAACAATAGATGTAATATTTTTAAAATTTCCATCAATTAGAATTGACACAGGAAGATGTGGCATAGCAACTGTAATATGATACGCACAAGACTCTCTTAAATCTTTCTTCGTTAAATGACTATGTTCCTGATAATTGTGGATTTTCTGCTCCAATTGTTTCTGCTGCTCTTCGAGTTGCTGTTGGGCATAAGCAATAAATTGAGGTTTTGATGCAATGCACTCATAGACTTTCCCTTCCCGATTATGCAACTGAGCAAAGTCATTGGGAAAACAGTTCTTATAAATGATCATTCCCAAAAGTTTCGTTGGATTTAATCTAATTTGACTCTTAGCGCAAAGTCTGCTTCGATATTGCTGGTATTCATTAGCTATGTTACGAAGCAATCGCATATCATTAATGAAGAATGCCATTTCTTCCAAATCATCGTCTGCAATATCGTTATAACCTCTGATACTGAGTTCGCGCTTGAGTTTATCCATCGAATTAGATGGATTGATTACAGGAATAACGGTAGATATATAATCGAAAAACTTGGCTCGTTGTGCATCCTTGAACACATCGTCTTTAACGGCATAAATGAAGACAATGTGTCGGTTTATTTCCTTGGATTCATTGACCAATTGGTTCAACTCCCGTAGTTTGAGATAAATGTCGGAGGTATTGAATCGATCCAAGTCTTCGATAATGACCACGTCGTATTTTGTTCGTTGGAAGAAATAGATGATTTCATCCAGATGTTTATTGAATATGGATGCGTCCTTTAATTCGATCTCCCCGTCTTTTAGATTTAACTTGCTTAAGTGATACCCATGATATGAAAGCAGAATTTTACGGACACAAATAAATAGTCCGATTATCATATAACTTACACTTAAAATATCGAATACCGAATTGACAACTGTACCCCAATCGAATAGTTTATACATCACCTCTACGCGTAACCAATCTGGTTCGAATGCGATCAGATAAGCAATGAAGAATCCGACTATGCCAGCCGTCCATTTACAAAGACTTCTTTCCTCGAAATGGAAAATACGTTTAATACGTGAATTGGGAACCGTTGCATACTTTTCCCTATAGATCAACTGCTGAAGTATGCTATATTCGATAAGGCGGTTAAGCTGCTCTACATCTTTCTTCTTTCTATCTTTTATTTCGTTTTCCGAAATGTCATACGATTCCAGTGTCGCTAATGAAATCTGTAGATATTCGTGCCCCGTATACTTTTCCTGTAAAGTATAAAGAACCGAGCTTTTTCCCGAACCATAGGGGCCTGTTAATGCTATATTTCGTACAAACTTATCCGTGTCGAGTTTCTCTCCGATTTCTTTGACTGGAAAATATTGAGGCTCATTTTCTTTAATGAGAGTCGGCATCAAAGATTGTTGCTGACATTCATTCTGATTATTTTCAGAGAGTCGCGGCTTATAAAACCCGATTTTTATCATTATTGTTCTCCAAATATTCTTCATAATGGTTAGTATTGAGATTCCTTCAGCAAAGGTAATAAAAATGAGATAAAAGTATTGCCACTCTTTTATTTATAATCAGCATACCCCCCCCATTCTATTTCGCTCCTGCTTGCGCCCGCGGAGAAGATAACCGCGTAGCCGAAGCCTCAGCATTCGAGCCCTCCGGGTTTTTCGAGGAAATTCCAGCCTGAATTTCCTCGAAAAAAATGCTTCGGGTCGGCTGCGCGGTTGCAGCGCAGTCTCGGGACGCAAGCAGGCGAAGCCGAGCGATGACGCATATCGTGTCAACGGGCGGGAACTTTATAAGATTTCCGCTATCTCCATCAATTACATTATTCCATATCTCTACACAATAAACTGCCGCCTCTTTTCCGCTCCCGCATGAAGTCGGGACGAAGCGGCTCGCCTCGCAACTCCGCATGTTCTGTCCGTCGTGCTTCGCACGGCGGATTTCTCGTTTTCGGGCGATCCTGCCCTCTCTTTTTCTCCCGGTCTGCGATTACCTCCTCTGCCGTTTTTTGCCTTATTCGGCTCCCTTGCGACTCCTGCGGCGGTGACTTTCAATGTCGCGCAAAGACTTATATCGTTAGTATTCTGCAAACCAGTATATTGTATGATTTTAATCTCTATTTTCGCGCCGACAGCATTATTTGTTAACGCTAAACATCTTACGTTATGGCACAATCAAGAATCAGGGACGACACGTCGCCCGACACTCCGCCGGCCCCAGTGGCCGCAAACGAACCGACCTCCGACATCATCTTCATACTCGACAAGATGGAGCTGCTGTTGCAGGCCGTGACGAAAATCGAGCAGGACGGACGCTATCGAGCAGTCCAGGCCGACCGGCAGAACCGCAACTCGTTTCTCAAAGTCGACAAGCGCTCCAACATCGTCGAGAACTTTCTGAAAAACTTTTGGAGTCAGGTCAAAGATCCGACCCGTTGGGGCATTCTCTCGGCACGAGACCAAGAGCTCGACAAGCCGGAAAACAGGCTGGCGCTCGAAGACCTCGCCGCCGGGAAACGCACGCAGGCGGTGGAAGAGTTCCTGCAAAGGTATGAAATCCGTCCGCGCAAAGAAGAACAAACACAACGTAAAAACACAACACAGACAGACATGGCAAAACAGGAAGAACAGCCGCGCATGGCACCGGAGCGTCCAGTCGCGGCGACGGAAGAACAGTCTAAATATCGTTACCACGAGTCGATGATCGACTGGGAGCAGTTAAAGAACTTCGGACTCTCGCGTGAGTTTCTGGAAGAGAAAGGACTTCTCGACCAGATGCTCAAAGGCTACAAGACCAATCAGACCGTACCTATCACAATGAATTTCGGTTCGGCCGTTCTACGCACCGATGCGCGGCTCTCGTTTCAGCAATCTATCGGCGGACCCGTCGTGCTGGCCATTCATGGCATTCGCCAGAAACCCGAACTCGACCGGCCATACTTTGGACACATCTTTTCCGAGGAGGACAAGAAAAATTTGTTGGAGACAGGCAATATGGGACGCGTCGTAGAGCTCAAAACCCGCAGCGGGGAATATGTCCCTTCGTTCGTCAGCCTCGACAAGCTCACCAACGAAGTGGTTTCGATGCGTGCCGACTCGGCATTCATTCCCGATGAAGTAAAGGGTGTGGTGCTCACCGATGACGAGAAGCAGGCGCTGCGCGACGGCAAGGCAGTTTTCATCGAAGGCATGAAAGCCAAAAGCGGCAACGAGTTCGATGCCAAGATTCAAATCAGTGCCGACCGCCGGGGCATCGAATACCTCTTCGACAACGACCGGCTCTTCAACCGTCAGACGCTCGGCGGCGTGGAGCTGACCGAGCGGCAGATCGCCGACCTGAATGCCGGCAAGGCTATCTTCGTCGAGGACATGAAGCGCAAGGACGGCGAGTTATTCTCGTCATTCGTGAAGCTCGACGAATCTACGAATCGTCTTTCATATACGCGTTACAACCCCGATTCTCCGGAAGATGCCCGCGAAATTTACGTGCCGAAGGAGATGGGCGGCGTGCTGCTCACGCCCGAGGATCGTCAGCAGTTGCGCGAGGGCAAGCCCGTCTTCATCGAGAATATGATCAACAACAAGGGCGAGGAGTTCTCATCGTTTGTGAAACTCAACCTGCAAACCGGACGTCCGAGCTACTCGCGCACACGTGACGGCTTCGAGGAGCGTCAGGAGTTCAAGATTCCCGCCGAGCTGTGGGGCGTTACGCTCTCAGCTACGCAGCGCGCCCAGTTGCAGGACGGCAAGGCTGTGCTGGTCGAGGGCATGACGGGTTTCGACGGCAAACAATTCTCACGTTACGTAAAGGCCAATCTTCGCAACGGGAAACTGGACTATTACAGCGAGAATCCCGACCGCAAACGGGAGACTTCGCAGCGTACAGCCGCAACGCAGCGCCAGAGCCACCAGGAGACCAAACAGGAACAACACAATAAGAAGTCTCGCGGCAAAAGTATTCAGTAATTCAAATCAAAACGTAAGTCATGGAAAAACAGAATAATATTCCGGTTGCGTTCCGGGACGAAGAGATCAACTGGGAGGAGCTGGCAGGCATCGGCATTCTGCGCGACGAACTGGAAGCCTCCGGAGAGCTCGACACGCTGCTGCGCGGCGAGAAGACAGGCGTACTGCCGCTGAGCCTCGTACTGCTCGGCGCCGACATCGTCATGGACGCTACGCTGCAATTTATCCGTCAGGGCAATGAGCCGCTGATAGAGATTGTCGGCGTGAAACCAGCCGACCGCTGACCATTCATTCACCGACCGCTCTCCGAAGTAGATACGGAGAGCGGTCTCAATATTATCTTATTATGATTACGATTTTAGCAGCAGACGCTGCTACCGCAAAGGCAATAGCTCATGCCGTCGGGGCGTACCGCCGGGATCCCGACTATTACGAGAGCGACGAGTACGGCATAACATGGACTGCGGGGCGAATCGTGGAATTGGCGCCGCCTTCGGCCTACGGCTATCCGAGACCTACGGCAGAATCGCTGCCTCTCATTCCCGCATCGTTCAAACTCATAATCCGGCAACAGCAGAGCCGCCGGGGACTCATCACCGACCCGGCAGCCGTAAGACGACTTCAAATCATCGACGGGCTGTTCTCCCGCAGCCAGAGCATCGTCGTTGCAACGGAAGCCAGCGGCGAGGGAGAGCTTCTCTTCCGATGGATATACACCCATCTGGACTGTACGAAACCTTTCAGACGCTTATGGATATCGTCTCTTACGGACGATGCGATTCGAGAAGGCCTGAAGCACCAGTACGACAGCCACGACTTCGACGCACTCTACGAAGCTGCCGACTGCCGAGCCAAAGCCGACTGGCTCGTGTCCGTCAATGCTTCGCAGGCGCTGGCCGCCGTGTCGGGTCTGGGCACTAACACACTGGGACGTCTTCTGACACCGACCCTCGCAATGGTCTGCGCCCGTTACCGCGAGAACCGGGAGTTCACGCCCGCCGCCTGTTGGCAGCTCGGAGTGACCCTCCGCCGAGGAGAGCGTCTGCGCAAATTCAGCTATGTAGAAAGAATAGGACGTCAGAAAACCGCCGAGGAACTTTATGAACGTGTTTCCAAATGCGGTCAGATACGGATTACTATCGCCGACCGCCGGAAGACCTATCAGGCACCGCCACTCCTATATGACCTGCCCGCTCTGCAAAAAGAGTGCTGCCATTACCTCGGGTACTCATCGGAGAAGACTCTGGCAGTTGCACTATCGCTCTATGAAAAGCAGATGATTTCTTGTCCGTGTACCGGGAGCCGTTATATTCCCGAAGATGTCATGGCTACGATTCCCTCTCTGTTGGAACGAATCTTCAGGCAGGATGAGTTCGCGACTCTCCGGACATATATCGACCCGAAGCGATTGTCGTGCCGCAGTATCGACGGCCGCAAAGTAACCGAGCACCATGCGCTGCTACCTACGGGACAACCGCCGGTCGAAAACTTGACGGAACAGGAGCGGCAGGTTTACCGAATGATCGTTCTGCGCACACTCGAAGCCTTTGCGCCGCGCTGCGAGAAGGAGGTATCGCTCATCGAAGCGACGGCAGCCGGACTTGTGTTCCGCTCCCGGGAGTTGCGTGTCATAAAACCCGGCTGGCGTGCGATCTGCAACCGGGCCGAAGACCGGGATGCGGAGGAAACGGACACCACCCCAATTTTGGACTTCACACGAGGAGATGTATTTCCGATAGACGGACAGAATCTGGGAAAGAGCCATACCGTTCCCCAACCGCTCTACACCGAGGCGACCCTACTTGCGGCAATGGAGACGGCAGGTATGACAAAGGGTATGAAGCCCAAAGCAGTCGAGACGTGCGGCCTCGGAACGCCGGCCGCGCGTGCAGCCGTCATATCGGGGCTCTTCGAGCGGAAGTTGGTCGAACGTTCGGGCGAATCGATTCTTCCGACTGAACGAGGACTCTATCTGTATGACACTGTGCGAGAATTGCAGATTGCCGATGTCGCTATGGCAGAGAACTGGGAGCGGGCGCTCGCACAGGTCGAGCGTCGCGAGATGCCGGCCGAGGGATTCATGCAGTCGTTCGCGATCTTTACCCGGCAGGTAACGGAAGAAATAGCCTCTCTTCGCTTTACTCCGAAAAACACGACGCTCGTCTGTCCTAAATGCGGCGTAGGACGGATAATCATTCGCCGCCGGGTCGTGAAATGCAGCAACGAGCGGTGCGGCATGATCGTCGTGCGTACCATCGCAGGAAAAGACCTGACGGACGAACACGTCGAACAGCTGTTCACAGCCGGCAAGACCGAAAGAATAGCCGGTTTTCGAAATCGCGCCGGACGGACGTTCGAGGCGGCGCTGGCTTTCGATGAAGAGTATCGCCTGAAATGCGTACAGCCGGTATTCGTCCGAAAAGAGTGACCGCAGATTGAATTGTCGTGCGGCAATTAGCAACACCCATAATGTCGCTGAACATTTACAAATAGATAGTCGATTTTGTTCCTATTATGCCTATGACCGGAAATCAAGTTGTTCGGTCATAGGCATATTCGTTTTTACGGATTACATATCTTCCATAGACAGTCCGGAATAGGATATGCCATATCCATGAAACTTACCGGTAGCATGGAGAAATACCTCGGCCTTGCTTTTTAATACGTCCAGATCGATATTGGCAGCTTTGCGCTTCACCTCGTAGAATGTCGCCGTATCCTCTAATTCGTTTTCCGCGATCAGGTCTATTTCATTTTCGCCCTTGCGATCCCACCAACTGCCGATACGCGTGAAGCAATGCTGCTCGATCAGCATATTGCGGAAATATCGTTCGAGCATGATGCCGCTGAAAGTCGCATAGTCCCGCTCGATAATCGTTTTGACGTTATCGTATCCTTCGATCTCAAGGATGTAATTATATTTATGAATAAACCGAAACCAGAACATGAAGAAATTATCTTCGATCGCATAGCGTACATTCTTTGTTGCGGTCTTCTCGAAAAGCGGCTGTTTCTTCGATATGATGCCGTAATCATCCTCCAATTTCGACAGATAGCCACCTACTTCCCGACCTATGCTCTGCTCGATGGCAGCTCGCGTATTACGCCCGCGGGCAATGGCCGACAAGATAGAGAAATAGATTCCATAATCCTTGCCGAACTCCTCGATAAGAACCGCTTTGCCCTCGCCGAGAAATACGGAGTCGGCCTTGACAATGCGATCGAGCATCTTGCGTTTCGTCGTTCCGTCGCTGTCTACCAGCAGCTGCACATACTTGGCGACACCTCCCGTGAACGCATACAATGCCAATAAGTCCTCCGAAGTATATTGAGGATTGTATGTTGCGAGAATCTCTTTCAGAACCGAGGGCGTAAAGGGGCGAACGTGCATAAACTGTGTTTGACGTCCATACAGAGGTTCTTTCTTATCTCTAAATATTTTTGACATTAAAGAGTGGATCGAACCGCACACCAGCAGATTGATATGCGCCTGCGTTTGGTACAAATCCCAAATGCGCTGCATATCGCTGAATACGGACTTGTTCACACGCAGGAACTCCTGAAACTCGTCGATGAACAATGTGATCGGCTGCGTGCATGACAATTTCATCAGAAATTCAAAAATCTCCGAGAAATGATCCGGATGGCCCAATACGGGGATCCCCAACTTGGACTCGATCTCCGCAACCCATGATTCGCACAATTCACTCTCGGCTTTACGCCCTACAAAGAAGTAGAGAAACGATTCTTGCTCATAGGCTTTCAGCACAAGAGAGGTCTTTCCGATGCGGCGGCGGCCGGTTACTACTGTAAATTGCGCTACGTCACGCGAGCGTTCGAGGGTTTCCTTCAAGGAGGCGATTTCTGCTGTTCTGTCAAAAAATTTCATCGCATATCTGTTTTAGTTCCGAAACAGCCATTTCGGAAACGGCGGTTTCGGATATGCAAATATAATGATTTTATTCTTCCTGACAAATACTATACGATTTCTATAATTTTTCTGTTATCGCGCCCCGGCTCGTCGTCCCGCTTCCGAGGGCAAAGGTCGCTGCGGGGCTTGTTCCCGCCAACAAGGTCGGGCCGCCGGAGCGGTTTCGGGGAAAATCATCCTCGGCGGCGCCTGCGGTATTTTCCCCGAAAACCTTGCGGCGGGAGCCCCTTCGCAATTATGCCCACGCAAGCGGGAACGACAAGCCGTTCCGGTGGAAGTGGTCTTAGGCGAATGGATGCAGGAAGCCGGAATACAGAAGCACATCACCTATCATTGCAGCCGCCATACCGCCGCCACGCTGTTGCTGACCTTGGGGGCAGACCTCTACACCGTGAGCAAGATACTAGGATACAAGAGCATCCGAATGACAGAAGTCAATGCAAAGATTGTCGATAAGAAAAAAATCGAGACTATGAACCTCGTAAACAATATGTTCGTATAACCCTATAAATAAGGTAAGTCTATGAAAGTGGAGATAAAAGAAAGGAGACTGACTGCCGGAAACCGTAGCCTGTATATTGAGATATGTTCAGACTGCGTTCCTAAGGAAGGAACTCGAACTGGTGACAAATTGTCACCAGTAAAAAACATGTTATTCAAGCTCTGAATGACATAGGTGCGTGCTACTGATTATTCTAAATTTAAAATCCCAAATTGGAGCCGATCAATCATTGTCTATCTACAAGTTGTATTCTGAGATCTTAATCAAAGTCTAAAATGTATTGAGTCCACAAGATCGTAACCAATTAGAGCTGGCATTGCGGTTCGCAAGGAAATCTACGGTTCGCGATTCAAACGGATTCATCTCCTATTAGCGGTAAGCAAGAATTCAAAAAGTACAAATAAATGGGGAAGACATTTAAGTGTTAATTATTGATAAAGATTTTTGAAGTTTATTAAGATTTTACATATCTTTGTATCGATATGCAATGGCGCTAAATGTCTTAAGCAAGATTAAGCAAAAGAGTGAAAAACACTGGTTGCCGAAAAGGGAGTACAAATTTAGGAGTTGCATAAAATACTGATTTATAGCGAGGTCTTATAAAGGTTCTAAAACCTTTATCCGCACTTGATTTGAGAAGCGTGAACGACCGACTTTTCCGTCGGCCGTTTTTTTGCTGAATATTCCATCGAGCAAGCTCGTGCAATATCCCGCACAAAAAATCTCCTTTCAGTCGGTTCACGCCAGTGCGGTAAATGTAATGTTGTAATATGGTTGCCGAATTATAGATATTGGATTTCAGCGGTAATTCGGCTACGGCGGCGCCGTTCGAGTCCCTTTATCCGCACTTGATTTGAGAAGCGTGAACGACCGACTTTTCCGTCGGCCGT
>CAMWTS010000024.1 GCA_947177225.1 uncultured Alistipes sp.
GAATGCTGTTTGCCGCAACAAGCACGGCGACACAAAAGAGATTCTCACGTCGGACATTACGTCCTCCTCAGAATGACAGAACGAGCGCGCGGAAGCAAATAGCGGCTTTTCATGGAAAAGTTTTTCGGCAAAAGCGGTAGTAGCGGTGCCGACATGAAATTGGCGCGGATAGGCTGTACTCACCGTACTGCCTATTCGCGCCAATGATTGAGGTGACGCTAATGACACCTTTTCACGAAAAAGAACTACGCTCGCAGCATCTCAACATCAGAAGAGACCGACTCCTCGATGTAAGCGGCGGCCTCGGCGATCTTGGCCGAAGCGTACTTGCAGAAGATGCGGGCGGGGCGCAGATACTCTTCGCACTCGGCAGCCTGACGGGCGAGGATATGGGTCATGATGATATAACCCGCGATCTCGACCAGACGGCGTGCATGAAGATCCTTGAAACCGGGGGTCTGCTTGTCGAGAGTCTCGACCTTGTCGACAGCCTTGTCGAAGGTGCCGCGCAAAGCTGCCAGACGGGCTGCTATGTCGGCCACATTCTCGGCAGTCAAAGCCTCCTCGTAGCGCATGATCTGCTCGCGGTAGGTGCCCTTGGTGACGTGGTTGATGGCAGCCACGACCTGCAACTGGGTGGTGCCCTCGTAGATATTCATGATGCGGGCATCGCGATAGAGACGCTCGCAGGGATAATCCTTCATGAAGCCCGAACCGCCGTGAATCTGTATTGCATCGTAGGCCATCTGATTGGCATACTCCGAAGCGAACATCTTGGCCAGCGGAGTGAAGCCGTCGGCAAGGCGGTTGTAGAACTTCATCTCGGCACGCTCGTCGCCCTCCAATGAGCGTTCGTGCGAGATGTGATTGTACTGCTTGTAGATGTCGACGAAACGCGCGGTTTCATAGAGCAGAGCACGTGCGGCGAGAGTCTTGGCCTCCATATTCGACAGCATCTCCGAGATGGCTGCGAACTTGATGATGGGCTTGCCGAACTGCTCGCGCTCGCCGGCATACTTCAAAGCCTCGCGGTAGGCGGCCTCGCAGAGACCCGTAGACTGGGCTGCAATACCCAGACGTGCGGCATTCATGAGCGACATCACATATTTGATAAGACCCATCTTGCGATCGCCGACCAGCAGTGCAGGAGCATTGGTGAATACCAGCTCGCAGGTGGGAGAGCCCTTGATACCCAATTTGTTCTCGATACGGCGAACCTTCACGCCACCGTCGCGCTTGTCGTAGACGAACATCGACAGACCGCGCGCATCGGCCGTACCCTCCTCTGAACGAGCCAGCACGAGCGATACCTCGCCGTCGCCGTTGGTGATGAAACGCTTGACACCGTTGAGACGCCACACACCGGCAGCCTCATCGTAGGTGGCCTTCAACATCACGGCACCCAGATCCGAACCGGCATCGGGCTCGGTGAGGTCCATGGCGCAGGTAGCACCGGCCGATACCCACGGCAGGAACTTCTGCTTGATCTCCTCGCTGGCAAACTCGTTGAGTGTCTCGGCGCAGTCCTGCAAGCCCCAGATGTTCTCGAAGCCGGCATCGGCGCGAGCCACCATCTCGTTGGCCATGGCGAAGCATGTCACGGGCATGTTCAAGCCGTCGTACTTGCGGGGCAGAGTCATGCCGCTCAGGCCGGCAGCCTTCAATGCCTCGATGTTGCGCACGGTGCCGGCAGCATAGATGACGTGGTCGTTCTCCACGCGGGGGCCTTCATGATCGACCTCCTCGGCATTGGCAGCTATGACCTCGCCGCAGACATCGCCCACGATCTCCAACACGCGGCGGTAAGAGTCCAGTGCGTCGTCGGTGTTCTGCGGTGCGTAGTCGTAAGTGGCGGCATCGGCGAAATTGCGCTCTTTAAGCTCGATGATCTTACGCATCAACGGGTGCGAAAGATGATACTGTAAATCCTTGTTATCTGAAAAAAAGTTTGCCATTACTTCGAATTTTGCTTGTAATACTTAATCATCTTGGGAATCACCTCGTTGACATCGCCCGTGATGGCGTAGTCGGCGATCTTGTTGATCGGGGCGGCCGGATCGGTATTGATCGAGACGATCATAGCCGAGCCGTCCATGCCGGCCGTATGCTGGATCTGGCCGGATATACCGCATGCGATATAGAGTTTGGGACGAACCGTAACGCCCGTCTGGCCGATCTGACGCTCATGCTCGGTGAAGCCTGCATCGACAGCGGCGCGCGAAGCACCGACCTCGGCACCCAGCACATCGGCGAGCTCGTGAACAAGACGGAAGTTCTCTTTCGAGCCAAGACCGTAACCGCCGGCCACAATAATGCTCGCGCCCTTGATATCGATCTTGCGCTCCTCGATATGACGCTCGACGATGCGAACGGCCAGATCGGTATCCTTGACCATCGGACGCCAGTCGATCTCGCGCACCTCGCCTGCGGCAGGCGTTGCCTGAGGCTCCTTACGCATAACGCCCTCGCGGACAGTAGCCATCTGGGGACGGTGATCGGGGTTGACGATGGTGGCGATGATGTTGCCGCCGAAGGCAGGACGGATCTGATACAAAAGATCGGTGTACTCCTTGCCGGTCTTGGGATCCTTGTGCTCACCGATGACAAGCTCGGTGCAGTCGGCCGTAAGACCGCTGTGCAGAGCCGACGACACGCGTGGAGCGAAGTCGCGGCCTACGGGAGTTGCGCCAAAGAGCACGATCTGCGGCTTCTGCTGCTCGATAAGACCTACCAGAACGGCGGTATGAGGCAGCGTGCGGAACGGAGCGAAGATCTCGTCGTCGGCAACCCATACGGTATCGGCACCATAGGCGGCCAACTCAGGAGCGAGCTGTTTTACATTCTTGCCGGCAACCACGGCTTCGAGCTTCACGCCCAGCGTCGTGGCCAACTCGCGACCTTTGGTGAGAAGTTCCAGACTCACGTCGGCAATGGTCTGCTCCTCGACTTCGATATATACAAATACGTTATTCATAATCCTTGTTCCTCCAATATTTTATCCGAGCGTGTGGCTCGAAATGAGTTCAACCATCAACGATTCGATATCGGCATCGGCTGCCGTGTAGCACTTGGCCTCCTTGGCCTGGAATACGACGTTCTCGATCTTCTTGACCTTGGTGGGCGAACCGGCAAGACCCAGCTGCGTGGGATCGGGATCGACGTCGGCAGCGGCGAACTCGACGATTTGCAAATAGGGACGCTCGGCGATGAACTGCTGAGCCTCGGGAGTTGCGGCGGCAAGCTCCGACGAAGCCAGTGCATACTTGAACTTCATGATGCGCTTGGCATTGCGGGGGCGGCACTCGCCTGCCGACGAATTGACGGTGATGACAGCCGGAAGCGACGAAACGACAACCTCCGTACCGCGCTCCAAACGACGCTTGACGGTGATCTCCTTGTCATCGATCGAGATGAGCTGCTCGGCATAGGTGATCTGCGGCAGACCGAGTTTCTCGGCTACCTGAGGTCCGACCTGAGCCGTATCGCCGTCGATGGCCTGACGGCCTGCGACGATGATATCCGGTTCGATCTTGCGCAGTGCGCACGACAGAGCGTATGAGGTGGCCAGAGTATCCGAACCGGCGAACTCTCTGCCGGAAAGCAGATAACCGCCGTCGGCACCGCGGAACATGGCCTCGCGGATAATGTCGGCAGCACGCTGCGGACCCATTGTCAAGATGTGTACCGTTGCGCCCTCGATGCGATCCTTCATTTGGAGCGCCATTTCGAGAGCGTTCAAATCTTCGGGATTGAAGATGGCGGCAAGAGCGGCACGATTGACCGTACCCTCCGGAGTCATGGCATCTTTGCCCACGTTACGCGTATCGGGCACCTGCTTGGCCAGGACTACGATTTTAGTTATTTTTTCCATTTCCAAATATATAAATATTTTGTGTTGTCCGCTTTATGTTCAAAACCCGCACAGCGGGTAAGAACTCCCAAAGATACTATTTTTCGGCGAAATACCTATAATAAATATGATTTTTTCGACACCTCAGGCAACAACCCGATTAATTATCAAGAGAATAAGAAATTGGTACAATACGGAAATAGAGTGTTGCGGCAATGTTTGCAATTAAGAACAGCGAGACCGGAAAAATGCGGAGAAGCAGATGGCAGAGAATAAAAAAATTTGATTTTTCACAAGGAAGCGAAGGTGTTGTTAGTTAAATAATTTAACCCGCTGAGAGTTTCCAAACTTTGCGAAAACAGCTGGCAGGGACTTGACAACGGCTTGTCGGCATTGTATATTTGCATCGTCATCAGGTCGGCAGCACGCCGAAAACGCCGCACGAACCGGCATCGAATCCGACACGTCAATCGCTCGAAAATCAGTCGCCACCGCCGATTATCAACACTGCAAGCAGCAATCCTGCAAAATTATCGACAATCACAACATGTTAATTATGCGCATCGTATGGCGAGTTATGAAAACTTGCCGACAGTTTATCATCAAATTATCGACATTTGACAAACCTTGAAACAACTAACAAATCAACGACCATGAACAACAAAAAGACCGTAGATGCAATGTCGCGCATTTGCCATCGGCTCGGCTACCGGTTCGGCACGGGTGCGGCGCACCGGGCGCTATGCGAAAAGGGCAGCGAGGCCTCGGCATGGCTGCTGCCGCCGACACTGCGCATGGTGGAGGGACGCCGTCACGGACGCGCCACATACTCGCTGACACTCTACATTTCACGCCGCCGGTTGCGACTCGACGCAACCGAAGCAGCAAGCCTCGTCGACGGCATGTACGACGATGCGCTGACGATGTTTTCGGAGTTGTCGCAGGAGTCGTTCGTCGCGCTCGTCGACTCGCTGAAAATAGAGACCAAAAACGGAGGACTGCGCCCGGACGCCGGAGCGGAAATAGCCGTCACGGCCAACGTAGAGACAATATTCTGATAGACACGCCGGTTGAGCCGCCCGGCTTTTCGACTGCCGCCGCACGGGCGGGTGCTTCGCCGGCGAATTGCCCAGACGGGAGAGATGTGCATGAAACGGGCTATGCGGCAGAGCCATGCGACAGTACAGCAGAGCCTGCCCCATTGCAGAGCAGCGACGAGAGGTGGCAGGCGGACATTTTCACGAAAAAATTATGAAGTTTATAAACATACCCGACAACGGCTCGTCATGGGGCGCGCCATTGATATACAAGATGGAATCCGAATCGGCGGAGAGGGTCGATGCGGAGGTAACGATAATCGACGAGGAGAGCGGCGACACACTGCATCGCAAAATGCTGTACGGAGTAACCGAGGCTGAAACGGACATTGCTCCCTATCTGCGCAAAGCGATGAACAGAAAGCCGTACATACCTCAGAGGACGGGGTTCGTATATGCCGAGGGAGCAATGACGGTAAGCGTAGATGCCGGCGGCGAGAAGAGCGAGCCGCGCAGGGTGTTCAGAGCCGCATACGATCCGTCGCGGGCTGCGATGATGACGACGCAGCCGCAGCGAAGGATAATAGCCGCAGGCGAAATCGACACGGTGACGCTCTATGCCACGCAGATGCTGACGGCGACAGTGGAGACGGGCGAAGGCGAGCAGAGCACGACAGCCGAGATATACTTCCCGACAGATGCCACGCCGTGCGACTTCTTTCTCAGAGCAGAAGATCTGCCCGAAGGAACAGAACGCATTGCGGTGACGTTTCATGGCGACGGCGAACTGCTGGGCAGAATAGAGTACACCGTCGTCGAGCCAGCGACGGCCGGACGGAGAGTGATGTGGTACAATCGCATGGGAGGATTGGAGTGTTACACATATCCGCTGTGCCGCACGATCGAAGCCCAGGCGCAGGTGAGTGTTACAAGGACAGCCGAGGGCGTGACGGCACGTCTGACGGGCGGAGGTCACAGAGTGAGGCTGACATCGGCCTATGAGACACGGCAGCAGTACGACGCGTTGCACGAAGCGATGTTCTCGCCGCATGTGTGGATATTGGCTGGCGACGAGCCGGAAGAGCTGCCATTGCTGACGCGCCGCGCCGACTATCCCGAACCTCAACAGCTGGCATGCCTGGAACTGGAAGCGGAGCAAAGATGGGAAGGAGGCGTGAGATGATACGCGTAAAACTGGACGGCGCGGAGTGCGAACCGGTGTTGTCGCAGCGCATAATCATGAACTACGATGCCGGAGCCTTGACCGACACAGAGGCATGGCGCGAAGGGCGGTCGCTGACCGTAAGGCTGCCCTCGACCGGAGTGACAGACAGACTGATGTGCAACGCCGACGACATACACTCGGCAGAGCGGTTCAACGGCCGGCTGCACACGGCATCGGTGGAGGTGGACGGAGTGGAGCTGCTCAGGGGTACGGCAACGCTTAGGAGCGTGGTGCGCACCGAGGGGCAGACCTATTACGATGTGATGATACGCGACGGCGGCGCGGAGTGGGCGGAACGGGCAGCACTGACGATGCTGCGGCAGTCGGAGGTGAAGTTCTCCGCTCTGCTCGACACGGCGGAGATAGCCTCGACATGGCGAGACGAGCAGGCGGTGAGGTTTCTGCCCGTGGTGCGCGACAGCTACACATCGGACTCGTCGGCCGAGGGTCTGCTGCTGCCTCAACAGATGCTGATGCCGCAGGAGTATCACCCGTTTCTGTCGGTGGAGGCCATACTCAGATCGATATTCGAGAGTGCGGGATATAAGGTGTGCAGCGAATTCATGCAGAGCCGTCTGTTCAGGAGTCTCTACATGAGCGGCGCATACGAGTCGGCAGATGCTGCCGCAGCGCGCGCCAAGATGGACTTTTTGGCCGGCCGACAGGCGTCGTCGACAGCCGAAGCCGATGCCGAGGGGATAGTCTACGTATGGGAGCCGCGGTTCGCATCGAACATAGGCGCCTTCGTCGACACGGTAACTCCGACCGCAACCGACGACGGCAGCATATCGGGCGAAGATCGGTTTTCGACGGGCGGCTGCATGACATTCGTCGACGGAAGGCCGCAATTCACACCTACCAGAGAGATCGGCGTGGGCTTCGAGTATTACATAAAATATGCGACCGAATACCGCATAGCCTCGCGCACGAGATTGCAGGGCTTCGATGCGGTGCACATCGACCGTGACTGCGACATCGACATAGGGCTGGCCAACCCGTTCGAAGACAGACGCGGCAGGCTGCAACCGCTGTTTCAATATCGCGTGGTGGTGTTCGACCACACACCGGGCGACAAGTACCGGCTGGGAGGATTGGCCACATTCACCTCGCGCACGACGCTTATAACGACTCCACAAGAAGTGACGGGCGACCTGCCGCTGACTGTGTGTCGCAGCGGCACGACGAGCTACGAGACATACGACGGCGACTGGGCCATATACGACGGATATGTCGAGGAGTGCGGCACGCGCGACGTGGAGCTGAGGGTGCGCACTCCGCCCGAGAGGCTGTCGCCATCGTCGCCCAAGCTCTTCAACTTCATGTTTTTTCATGGTGCTACGGAGGGACAGCGGCTGACGCTGTCGGAGCATTGCACGCTGCGGCCGGTATTTTCGGGCGAAGCGGGATACGGGTCGGTCGTATCGTTCGCCGACGTGGCATGCCACAAGATCAGGCAGTCGGAGTTGATCGAGGCCGTCGGGCAGATGTTCAACCTGCAAATATACTCCGATCAGAACAGCCGCCGGGTATACATAGAGCCTTACGACGACTTCTTCGGGCGGCATACGGAGGATTGGCGCGGCAGGCAGCTGACAGACTCCGGACAGCAATGGCATGACACGATGATAGAGCGGCACGAGCAGCGCACATGGCGTTATGCCGACGGCGACGGCGTAGTGGGAAGATTCGATGCCGCGAGTCAGGCGCCGCTGGGCGAGTGGACGTTCGTCATGCCGGGTTACGGCACGCTGCTCGGCCGACAAAGCATTGTCAATCCGGTGTTCGCTCCGAGCGTATCGCAGAGGCAGATGTGTCGCGCCGCACCCTCAGCCGCAGTGATACGTGCCGGCGACCGCGACTCGGCCGCGGAGGAGACGGGTATAACGCCTCGCATAGTGTTATACGCCGGTATGGGCAGACTGCCTGCGGGCGAGAGGTGGGGATATCCGCTGACCGACGACGGCTATCCGCTGGCGGCATTTCACTTCGCAGGCGACGATCTGAACAAGGGTTTCACGCTATGCTTCGAAGACAGGGATTCGCTTACGGGGCTGCATCGCTACTACGACTCCATGCTGCGCAGCGAGACCGAACGGCAGACGCTGACGTGCAGCGTAAAGCTCTCGCCGGCGGAGTATGCCGATCTGTTCGACTTGGAGAGCGGAGGTGCCGACATACGCTCGCTGTTCAGACTCACGGCAGGCGAGGCGTCGTCGCTCTTCACGCTGCTTGCCGTAGAGAGCTACGATCCGCTGACGGAGGTGGCGCTGTGCCGCTTCCGACGAGTGATGAGAGACTGACGGCAGAGACACAGCAATCGAATATAAATCACACGACATGAAACGAAAAACAGAGACCGGTATTGCCAGACGCGCCATCGGCAGGCTGCTCGGCAGCGGCATCGATCGCAAGGCGGCAGAGATGCTGGCGCAATATGGAATGATCGACATCTCGCGCGCCGAGCAATACCTGCTGTGGTGCGAGGTGGAGCAGCTCACGGCTCACGGATACGGGCGGTGCGAGGCAATGATAAAGACCGGAGAGCAGCAGGCGTGTTCTTACGAGAAGGTGCGGCGAGCATTCTACACAATCGAAAAAATCAGACAACAACAATGAATTCGAAGATCGAGATCAAAAACGAATCGACCCATGCGATGATCGACATCGAGGGTACGATAGGCGTGGCCGAAGAGTGGCAGTTCGACGACCCGGAGGCACGAGTAGCCACATACGAGCGCTTCCGCGAGCAGGTGGCGGCCATAGCAGCCATAGGCTGCCGCGACATAACGGTCAACATACGCTCGACGGGCGGCGACGTGAATGACGCACTGCTCATATACGAGGCTCTGCGCGCGACGGGAGCACAAGTGACCACACGCTGTTACGGATACACGGCATCGGCGGCCACGATAGTGGCACAAGCGGCAACGGAGGGACGCCGGCAGATTGCGGCATCGTCGCTCTACCTGATACACAACTCTCTGTGCGCGGCCGAGGGCAATGCAGCCGAATTGGAGGCCGGAGCCGACATGCTGCGGCAGACAGATGCACGGCTGGCAGCCGTGTATGCCGCACGGTCGGGACGCGACGAGGAGTCTTTCCGCACGCTGATGGCCGAGAACGCAGGACGCGGACGATGGCTGTCGCCCCAGGAGGCATTGGAGGCCGGGTTGGTCGACGAGATAGTCGATACGACTGCCGGGCAGCAGAACACCTCAGGCGACGATGGCTGCGAACAGCACTCAAAGGGAGTGCGCGCCCAGCTCGGCAGCGGCATACGTTCGCTGTTGGAGGCGTTGAGAAAGACGGCGAAAAGCCGCGACGAGTCGCTGCCCGACGATCGCAACGTATTGCACTGCGGAAAGATAGACCCAGCACCCGCACCATGTCCGTCGCAGCCATTGCCCGACGACGACATAGCGGCAGGCGACGGCGGCACAGCAGACGGAAATGCCAAAAACGATGCGGCAGGCGTTCGCACCACTTCGCTCATAGCCATGCAGCAGGGACAGCAGCGAGCAGAGCCGACACGTGTCAAGTCGCGAGAGGATCCCTCGCCGCACGAGCGCACGCTCTCGGCCAACGACGCGGCATATGCCCGTGACGCCAAACGATTCAACAGCAGGCTGTAAGCAGATCGGCACGTTGCTCGTCGGACAGAGACCGACGACAGAAACACAGAGCAGAAACGTCATTGCAAGGATCGATGACAACAGACAAAATCACACAACATTCAACAATCTTAATTTAGCTGTATTATGGGACTTATCGAAAACCCCAAGACCTATACGGGTCGCGATTTGGAGACTATTTTTTTCAGACCTATGCTCACGGGCGAAAATGCAGAGCAGCTGGGCATCAGGGTATTGTACAACATGCCTGTTCCGACGACCATACAGATGTGGAGTCCGGCGGCCGATGTATTGCAGAAGTATTCGTCGGGCTGGACGGGCGGAGAGTCGGCCACGCGCAAGCAGAAGACCATAGCCATGCACAAGATCAAGGCGGAGGTGGGATACTCGGCATCGGACTACTTCGCGCAGGTATACGAGCTGATAACCGGCCGCGCAGATGTCAACATGGACGATCTGTCGGGCACGGAACTGGAACAGGCCGAGACCGAGATGTTCCGCGCAGCCATAGCCGAGAGTCTGCGGGCATCGATGTGGCTGGGCGACACGCTCAATCCCTCGACACCGATGAACAAGTTCGACGGCTTCCTGGCATTGATACGCAACTATAACGCCTCGTTCGACTTCCCGGTGGTGGACTTCTCCGAGCGGGCGTTGTCGGCCGACACGGTGGTGGAGCTGTTCGACGAGATGTGGCAAAAGGCATCGCCCGTGCTGAAATCGTTGAAGGGCGAGGGCAATCTGGCCTTCTTCGTCACCTCGGACGTGTGCGAGTGTTACGAGCGTTATCTCGATGAGAAGGGTGCCGACGCCGCATACAACGACATGGTGGCAGGACGACGTGCATTGTCGTATCACGGCATACCGGTAGTGGACATCAACGTGCAGCAATACATGTCGCAGACGGGATTCGACTCCACGACATTCGCCATGCTGACCGACCGCCGCAACCTCGCACTGGCTGTCAACACGTCGGACTACCCCGGCACGGAGGTGCGCATGTGGTACAATCCCGACGAGATGGAGAATCGCCAGCGAGCCATATTCATGGTGGGCTGCGAGATCCTCGACGAAGAGCTGCTCGTAAAGGTGGACTTCGCATAACGCACTTAGGCCATGACCACGATCAAACCGATAGGAGGAGTCCGCAGTGTCGGACTCTTCCGTCCATGCGGCATAAAGGCGACATGGCTGGACGGGCATACTGCCCGGATAAGTACAGACAAGCGGTGGCCGGCAACGGAGGTGCCGCTCATGGAGGACAAGTCGCTGTATGGCGAGCAACTGCGGCAGGAGAAAGGTCTGTGCAGCGTAGTGCACGAATTGCGCATGACGGCCGATGCGGCAGAGAGCGCACCGTGGCTCGATGCCGAGTTTCTGCGGCGCACAGCCTCGGAGGGTGCAGTGGCACGAATAGAGATGATGTCGGGCGAGGTGCTATGGGCAGGAATATCGCCACGCTTCGGCACGGAGCAGCCCCTCCGCCTCGCAGGCATCGAGACAAGCTCGGAGTTATCGCCGCGGCAACGCCCGCAAACAGTGCTTACGCTGCACGGCGAGGACTGCGATTTCGCATACCGGCAAAAAGATTAAAACAATGGAGAACAAGAGAACAGTTACACGCATGGCCGCCATAGCCAATCGCAGCGAACCTTTGCTGGCCGGCTCGCACGGCTGCGCCGCCGAGAGCGACCGCTACTGGCGATGGGGCGACGACAACATGCTGCCGGCGGCATTGGCCATGGTCTCGCGACGCGCGACCACCCACCGCAGAATAATCAATGACAAGGCCGATTATATCGCCGGCAAGGGGTTTATCTTCGACGGCAAAGATCCGCTGCTGAATCACATCGTGGCGCATGCCAATGCCGACGGCGACTCGCTGCGTGCGGTGGTGGAGCGTCTGGCTCGCGACCAGGCTCTGTTCGGCAATGCCTTTTTGGAGGTTGTGACAGATCCCGAACATTCGTTTGTTTCGTTATATCATCAAGATGCGTCGCGATGCAGAGTGGCGCGCGACTCGCAGCACATAATACTGTATCATGACTGGGCTTCGTTCAATGCCGCCGATGCACGTACGCTGCCGCTATGGCCGCTCGTCGAGCAGCACGAGGACGGCACGCTGCGCACGGCGATACACTACAAGAGCTACGAACCGATGTTCGAGCACTACGGAGTACCGCCATACATAGCAGGACTGAACGTGGCGGCGATAGCCTACAAGACCGACAAGTGGAACATCGCACGCATAGACAACTCGTTTCAGCTGTCGGGTGTGATGATGCTCGACAGCATTGTCGACAGCGAAGATGAGGCCGACCGCATAGTGCGCGCCGCCGAACAGAAGTTCGCAGGCTCGCCCGGCCAGGTGATGTTCGTGCTGCGCGACCGCGCCGAGGGCGACAACTCGCGGTTCATACCCATCGACACCACCTCCGACGGCGACTGGCAGTCGCTGCACGATCAGGCTACCGCCGACATGGTAATTGCGCACTCGTGGTTTCGCTCGCTGAGCGGCCTGGACTACTCGTCGGGATTCAGCTCCGAACGCATATTGCACGAATACGAGGTGGCGTTGAACACGGTGATTCTGGCAGAACAGCAGCGTCTGATGGATCCGATACGAACACTGATAGAGGATCTGCTGGGCATAGACTGCCGCTCGTTGCAGATAGTGAACCGTCCGCCGACACGCTCGAAGCCCATATATATGAAGGTGTGGGAGGCTCGCCAGGCCGACGGACTGGATTACGACCGGGAAGATCCCCGACAGCAGCTCTACCTGGCAGACATCAGCAAGAACGGCACAACCGGAGCCGACCAGTAAGCGGCTGATCGAACGGCAGACTCGGGGCGTACTGCCTATTCGAACGATCGAGTGCGCGGAAGCAGAATGCCGATTTTCACGAAAAAGAAAACTATGGTATTATGAAAACACTTATATCTGCGGCAGAGGTAATAGAAGCAGCCTTTGCCGATACGGAATACATACCGCCTGAGGCTATATCGCAGAGCGACATAGCGGCGGCAGAGAGACGTTATATGGTGCCTGTCGTAGGAGGGAGACTGTATGAACGTCTGACAGAGGGCGAATATGCCCGATTCAAGGAGGAGTATGCGGTGCCGGCATTGGCTGCATGCGTGAGAGTAATGGTCCAGCCGCTGCTGAACGTAAGGTGCGGAGCCTGCGGCGTGGTGGTGCCGACGGGAGAGGGCATGCAGCCGGTCGACGAAGAGCAGCGCACGGAGCTGATGCGGACATTGCGGCGCAGGGCACGCGAGATGGTGGCACGCATGTCGGAGCACCTGGAAGAGAATGCCGGGCAGTATGCCGAGTATGATGCGAAGTCGAATGTTTTGAACAGATGCACGATCTATGGAGACATTATTGCGATACGTTAGCGGCGGTACGGCCGCGCTGGCATCGGTGCTGGCACCTGTGGCTCCGCTGGTGGCCGCAGCGATGGGATTCATCGCGGTGGATTTCATTTCGGGAGTGATGGCCTCGCACGCCGCGGCACGCCGGCAGGGGCGTAAATGGTATTTCGAGAGCAGGCAGGCCTGGCGCACGGTAGCGAAGTTGGGATTCGTGGCGGTGGCCATAGTGATGGCCTGGATAATAGACAGCTGCCTGCTGGAATTCATGCACTTGGAGATAGCCAAACTCTTCACCGGCTTTACGTGCGGTGTGGAGCTGTGGTCGTTTCTCGAAAATGCGGCAGAGGTGAGCCATGCACCGCTGTTCAAACGGCTGGGACGGCTGGTGCATCGCAGGCTCGAACAGCAGGAGGGGGCAGGCGATGAGTAGAGGGCTGAGAAACTGCAACCCCGGCAACATACGTTGCTCGGCGACACGCTACCTCGGCGAAGTGAGACCGAGCAGAGATGCGTCGTTCAAGCAGTTCGCGACGATGGCATACGGCTACCGCGCCATGTTCGTGCTGCTCGACACATATGCCAGGCGATATGGACTGCACTCGATACGCACGATGATCGAGCGTTATGCGCCACCATCGGAGAACGACACGAGACGGTACTCCGAGACGGTGAGCCGGCTCTCGGGAATCGAAGCCGACCGGCATCTGGACACACGATCACACGACGAGATGGTAGCTGTGGTGGCCGCCATGTCGCGTGTGGAGAACGGTGTGGCGGCCGTCGTGGAACAGGTGGAGCAGGGTTGGCAGCTATATGCCGCCGACCGAGACGCAGGAAAACAACGGCAGCAGAGATAAATTCGTCTGATTTTGCCCTGTTTTTGATTGTTTGCCAATATTATTCGTACCTTTGGCTGCGCCGAAGATACTCACGCTCGGCAATGCTCAAATAAATTTGGCATTGCGCTCACTTATTCGTATCTTTGCATTTACGATAAGACATGACGCGCGCAGCCGGACAGTCAGCACGATAGAGCAAAGGCGGAGTGTCGGGCGGCGGGACGCACTTTTTCATTAAGCCGAGGGCTGCGCAGGGTCTGCGCGGGCTATGCCGGAGAGAAGAAGACGTGCGGGAATATGAAGATTAAAACAAATTGAACGACAATATGAAACAGACGGTTTTGGTATCGGGCGGAGCCGGTTATATCGGTTCGCACACGGCAGTGGAGTTGATAAACGCCGGTTACGACGTGGTGATAGTGGACAACCTCTCCAACAGCGACATGAGCGGAGTGGAGGGAGTAGAGAAGATCACCGGCAAACGGGTGACTTTCGTCGAGGCCGACTGTTGCGACAAGCAGGCCTTTCGTCGTGTATTCGAGCAATATGAGTTCAACTCGGTGATTCACTTCGCGGCATCGAAAGCCGTGGGCGAATCGGTGGCCGAACCGCTTAAATATTATCGCAACAACCTCACATCGTTTGTCAACGTCTTGGAGCTGATGCACGAGTTCGGCCGCGAGAACATCGTCTTCTCGTCGTCGGCCACGGTATATGGCGAGGCGGACGAGCTGCCCGTGACGGAGCTTTCGCCGCGCAAGCCTGCCACATCGCCATACGGCAACACCAAGCAGATATGCGAAGACATACTGCGCGACTCGGTGGCAGCCTACGGCTCGATGAAGGGCATAGCGCTGCGCTACTTCAACCCCATAGGCGCGCACCCGTCGGCACTCATCGGAGAGTTGCCCAGAGGCGTGCCAAACAATCTGGTGCCGTTCATTACGCAGACGGCAGCCGGAGTGAGAGAGTGTCTGAGCATATTCGGCGACGACTACCCCACTGCCGACGGCTCGTGCGTGAGAGACTACATCGACATAGTGGATCTGGCACGTGCGCACGTGGTAGCCATCGACCGCATGGTGAAAGGAGCGAACAAAAAGCCCTACGAGATATTCAACATCGGCACGGGACGCGGCGTATCGGTATTGGAGCTGGTGACGACATTCGAACGTGTCAACGGCGTGAAGCTCAACTACAAGACAGCACCTCGCCGCGCAGGCGACGTGGTGGCAATATGGGCAGATACGACACTGGCCAACGAAGAGCTGGGCTGGCGCGCCGAGCGTTCGGTGGAGGATACGCTGCGTGCGGCATGGGCGTGGGAGAAGCACGTGCGCGGAATAGAATAACGGATTTACAGGCTACGGCACAATAAATCGACGCCCGGAGACGTTGAAAGAGTAATTATTTGATAGAGATTGCAATAGATGAAAAAATTGGTAACACTCATGCTTCTGCTCGCCTGCATCGTCACGGCAGCCGAAGCAAAGAGACGCGAGACGCCGGAGGAGGCGGCCAAGCGCATACGCAACTATTCGGGCTGGGAGTTCGGCGCGACCGGTCGCGTAAACTTCATATTCTATGAATTGCAGCACATGAAGGTGGCCGACGAGGCGGCCGTCAATGCCAGCCGCATACCCAAGAAGCAGCTGATGGGCGGCCAAATAGCACTCAATGCCGGTTACTTCCTCAACAACCGCTGGAAATTGGGAGTCGCAGGCGGTGTAGAGTTGCAGTACAACGGTCCTCTGGTGCCGATCTACGCCACTGTACACCACTACTACGGCAAACGCAAAAACTGTCTGTTCAACTATCTCAATCTGGGAACCAACATTCTGTTCGATCACGGAATGAGAATGGGCGGCATGGCAGGCATAGGCGGAGGTTACCGCATGCCGGTGAAAGACAGCAAGATGAATGTCGATCTGACGATCGGCTATCAGGCAACGCTGCTGCGTCCGCGCCCTGTGGTGAACGGGAATTTCTCATTCGAGCGCCGCGACATAAAGTTGCAGGAGATCAATCAGATGGTATATATCGGCATCGGCGTTTCGTTCTGATGTCTGCCGACAATGGACAACGGCCGTCAACCTTTGAGGGTTGACGGCCGTTATTGTTACACTGCACGGCTCTTTTGCGAAAGCACCGCCGCATAGGTCGCCGCGAATGCAGATTATTTATTGTTGAAGGCATTCATCGTACGGTCGGTACCGATCGTAGCGAACGAAAGTATGGCATCGCCGAAGAGCTTCAATCGCTCAGGCATAGCCTTGAACTCCTCGTCGCTGAACGTGCCCAGCACGTAGTCGACCTGATGGCCGCGGGCAAAGTCGCCGCCGATACCGAAGCGCAGACGCGCATAGTTGTTGTCGCCGAGCACCTCGGTGATATTCTTCAAACCGTTATGTCCGCCTTCGCTGCCGCGCGCACGCATGCGGAACGTGCCGAACGGCAGAGCGATATCGTCGGATACCACAAGCAGATTTTCGCGAGGTATGCGCTCGGCATCGAGCCAGTAACGCACAGCCTTGCCGGAAAGATTCATGTAGGTCGAAGGCTTCAACAACACGATAGTACGTCCCTTGTGACGCAACTCGGCCACCGCACCGTAACGGCCGGTGGTAAAAGTGACGTTGGACGCCTCTGCAAGGGCGTCCAACACACGAAATCCTATGTTGTGACGGGTGTCGGCATACTCTGATCCGATGTTGCCCAACCCGACAACGAGATATTTCATAATACGATACGTTACAGTCGATTACTGCTGTGCGGCACCACGCGAAGCACGCGTTACACGAACTGCGCAAACGGCCGTAGTCGCCGGCGTAACGAATGTCAGATTGTCGAGTTTCAGATCACCCACGAAGATGGTCTGGCCGACCTTCAACGGAGTAACGTCGACAACGATCTCGTCGGGCATGTTCTCGATAAGACCCTTGACAATCAGCTTGCGCGACGAAAGAGCCAGCTTACCGCCGACCTTAACACCCTCGGCATTACCGGTCAGACGAACGGGCAACGCGATGGCCACGGGCTGACCCTCCTGAATGCGATAGAAGTCGATGTGGAGAATCTGCTCGCGTACGGGGTGGAACTGCACCTCACGCATAACGGCCTTCTCTACCTTGCCGTCGATGTTGAGCTCGATGATGTAAGAGTTGGGCGTGTAGATCAGCTGTTTGAGATCCTTGGCCGATACGGTGAATGCGGTCTCCTCGCTGCCACCATAAACTACGCAAGGTACCAAACCCTCGCGACGGGCAGCCTTTGCGAACTTCTTACCGAAATCGGTACGAACGCTGCCGTTGATTTGAATTGTTTGCATAATGCTTTAAATTTTAATGTATTACCTTCGGCATCACTCAGCCGTGGCCGTGCCACGTCCCCATAAATGCCTGCTTTTGGTGGCAAAGATAATAATTTTCCGCGATTTACACTCCCCGCACGATAAAATTTTAACGCGACAGCAGAATGCCGTTTTTCACGGAAAACAAACCAAGCACCACCAACCCTTTTTTCGTCAAAAGCGGGAGTATGCAACGCAAACGAAGATCCGCCGGATAAGTTGTACTTGGCGTACAACTTATCCGGCGGAGCAAGTGCGCGGAAGCAAATGACGGCTTTTCATGGAAAGCCTCCAAAGAACCACAAACCCCTTTTTCGTCAAAAGGCGTTAGTAGCGGTGCCGACATGAAATCGGCGCGGATAGGCTGTACTCGACGTACTGCCTATTCGCGCCGATGATTGAGGTGACGCTAATGACGCCTTTTCACGAAAAATTACATCATTCCACCCATTCCCGGATTAGGCATGGCAGGAGCAGGATTCTCCTCCTTCTTCTCGGCCAACACACACTCGGTGGTGAGGAACATGGAAGCGATAGAGGCAGCATTCTCCAAAGCTACGCGCGATACCTTGGTGGGATCGATAATACCGGCCTTCAACAGATCCTCGTAACGGTCGTCGCGAGCGTTGTAACCGAAGGCTCCGGTGCCCTCCTTAACCTTGTTGACCACGACCGAGCCCTCGCCGCCGGCGTTGGCTACGATCTGGCGCAGAGGCTCCTCGATGGCACGCTTTACGATCTGGATACCGGTGGTCTGATCGTCGTTCTCGCCTTTGAGTCCGTCGAGCGAAGCAACGGCACGAATGTAAGCCACACCGCCGCCGGGAACGATACCCTCCTCGACTGCGGCACGCGTAGCGGCCAACGCATCGTCGACACGGTCTTTCTTCTCTTTCATCTCGACCTCGGTGGCAGCACCTACGTAGAGCACAGCGACACCGCCCGACAGTTTGGCCAGACGCTCCTGCAACTTCTCCTTGTCGTAGTCAGACTTGGCTGCGTCGATACCTGCACGAATCTGAGCCACGCGTGCGGCAATAGCCTCCTTGGTACCGGCACCGTCGACGATGGTGGTATTCTCCTTGTTGAGCGTCACCTTGTCGGCCGTACCCAGAGCCGAGAGATCGATATCCTCGATCTTCATACCCTTATCGGTAGAGATTACGGTGGCACCGGTCAGCACTGCGATATCCTCCAACATCTCCTTGCGACGGTCGCCGAAGCCGGGAGCCTTGCAGGCTGCGATCTTCAACGTACCGCGCAGTTTGTTTACTACCAATGCCGACAGAGCCTCGCCGTCGACGTCCTCGGCGATGATAAGAAGCGAGCGGCCGCTCTGAGCCACAGGCTCCAACACTCCCATAAGCTCCTTCATCGTCGACACCTTCTTGTCGGTAATGAGGATATAGGGCTTATCGAGCTGAGCCTCCATCTTCTCGGTATCGGTGATGAAGTAGGCAGAAATGTAACCGCGGTCGAACTGCATACCCTCGACAACGTCTACGTGAGTCTCCGTGCCCTTGGCCTCCTCAACGGTGATGACACCCTCGTTGTTGACCTTGGCCATAGCCTCGGCAATGAGTTTGCCGATCTTGCTGTCGTTGTTGGCCGATATGGTGGCTACCTGCTCGATCTTGTCGAAGTCCTGACCCACAACCTGGCTCTGCTCTTTGAGCGACTCCACGACCTTCTCCACGGCCTTGTCCATACCGCGTTTGAGATCCATGGGGTTGGCACCCGCAGTCACATTCTTTATGCCGACCGAGATGAGCGACTGAGCCAGCACAGTGGCCGTGGTGGTACCGTCACCTGCATCGTCGTTGGTCTTGGAAGCGACCTCGCGAACCATCTGAGCACCCATGTTGGCGAACGTATCCGACAGCTCGACCTCCTTGGCCACCGTCACACCGTCCTTGGTTACCTGAGGTGCACCGAACTTCTTATCGATGATAACATTGCGACCCTTGGGACCCAGTGTCACCTTGACTGCATCGCACAGCGCGTCGACACCGGCTTTGAGCTGCTCGCGCGCCTCGGTATTGTATTTTATCTCCTTTGCCATGATTTTCTTGATTTTTAAACGTTTTACACACTGTTAATTACTCCACCACCGCGATGATATCCGACTGCTTCATCACAAGATAATCAACGCCGTCGTAGTTGATCTCCGTACCGGCATACTTGCCGTACATCACCGTATCGCCCTCTTTGACCTCCATTTCTATCTCCGAGGTGCCGGGGCCGGCCGCCACGACTTTGCCTACGAGGGGTTTCTCCTTTGCCGTATCGGGAATGTAGAGACCTCCCGCGGTCTTCTCCTCTGCCGGATTGGGCAACACCAATACACGGTCTGAAAGCGGTTTGATTGCCATAATGTTTAGAGTTTTATGATTAATAATTTATTTTCGTTTGCTGTAAAGGGGCACAGCAATAGATATGCCAAATCGGAAAACGGCACGAGCAGGTGCGGCATAGAGTACGGTTTGTCATGCGAAGCTGCTGCCGGCGTGACAAAATGACACTCCGGCGATGACAGTTGTCACGATCGGTCGGACACAAAGAAGCGGGAGAGGCATACTACCGGCCGCATAAAAAACATATCCGGCAAGCCCCGCTCGGCATGCCGGATAGACAGACTATGCTGTCGCCCGTTATTTTATGGCATTGAACAGCTCCTCGACGCGCTTCCAATCGACCACGTTCCACATGGCCTTGACGGCAGCGGCGCGCTCGTTGCGATAATCGATATAGTAGGCATGCTCCCACACGTCGATGGCAACCAGCGGTGTCAGACCCTCGGTCAGCGGCGTGCCGGCCTTGGGCTTGCTGATGATATAGAGCTTCTTGTCGCGGTCGGCGGCAAGCCACACCCAGCCCGATCCGAAGAGAGTCGTGGCGGCACTGGTCATACGCGCCTTCAACGCATCGACATTGCCGAAGATGGTGTTGATCGCATCGAGCAGTTTGCCCGACGGCTCTTTCTGGGGCTTAGGCGAAAACTGATCGAAATAGAACGTATGATTCCACACCTGTGCCGCATTGTTGAAGATGGCACCGTCCGATTCGCGAATGATCTCTTCGAGAGTCATGTTCTCGTAACGCGTATCCTTTATCAGTTCGTTGAGCTTGGCGACGTAGCCTGCATGATGCTTGTCGTGGTGATAGTAAATCGTCTCGGCCGAGATATAGGGTTCCAAGGCCTCAGGCGCGTAGTTGAGTTCGCTGAGTGTGATGAGTGATGCTGCAAGTGCTACCATAACAGAGTAAAATTTAACAGTTAATAATCGTGACTATTTTGCTACCCGACACATGCAATTATGGTACCTTAACGCAATGCGGAGTCTCATAAAACAGAGACTCCGCACAAGGCAGCATCTATGCAGCGGCAGCAGCCGCAACACATGTTATTTCGTAAAAACTCCTCCAGCATACAACCCCGGCATCGATTCGACGATCGGTGCCACGCTGCGCACATACTGGTGGTCGGCCATCTCCGGGAATGCCGTCTTGAAAGCCGCAAGAGCCTCGTTAACATCGAGTATCAACGTCAGCTTGCCATCGCGCAACGCCACGTAACCGCTGCACTCGACACTGCGCCCCTCGATGGTGGCACGCAGAGTGATGCGTCCCGTCGAGGCATCGTAGTCGTAGCGGCCGTCGATCTTCTGTCCCTGCATCACGGCCTGAGCCGCGCCATTCTGGCGAAACTGAACAGTGCCGCAGCCCTTGGTGAGCCCCATCTTCACATAGATGTCGGCCAGCTGATCGCGCATACTGCTCACGGCCATGCGTGCCAGGGCATTGTCGCCGCGATACTCTACGGCCGAGCTGTCGAAAGTCCACTTGGCGGCAAGCGCACGTTTGGTCGGTGCGTCGTCAGCCGAGACGGCCGTCTCGACAGAACTCTGCTGCTGTTGCGAACCGCCGAAAAGAGAGTTGAGCGCACCCGACAGAGAGAACTGCGCCGAGGCCGAACCTGCACCGCACAGTGCGGCAATCGTCAACAGTAAGGCTATCTTCTTCATAATCCGTTATTTTGAAAATTCGAATCCGATCATTATGTTGTTATAGTTTTTCAGCAGCGCCGTCACCGAATTGAGTGCCGATATTTGCGATCCCAGCTTGGTCAGAATCGTCATCAGCTTCTCGAACGGGAAGACAAGATCGAGCGAGGTGCCGTTCAGAAAGGCGTATCCCGATATGGATCCGAGATTGAACTTCGACGCTGAGTAGTGCAGCGTGATCTTGTGATCGGCCGCATCGTACTCATATGTGCCGCTGAGCGTGCGCGTGCCGAATGTCGACGAGAAACTCTTGTCGGCATTGAACGTAAACGAGCATGCACCCTCCTTTATACCGGCCAGCTTATATGCCGCCTCCAACTTCGACTGCAACGTAGAGGTCGCTGCCGAAGCGGCCAACTCGGCCGCAGTGGAATCGCTCACCAGTTTCACGCCCGGTTTGGTATACGACCACGTACCTTGCAGCATGGCCTCGGTAGCCTTGCCGCCCGTAACCTTGTCGACAGCCGTCGAGGCGGCACCCTTCAAGGCGTCGACCCAGCTCTGTGCCTCGGCCGAAGAGCACAATGCAACCACTGCCGCAAGCAATAAAAATATCTGTTTCATCATTTCATCGGTTTATTTTAGTTATCGTAAGCAAGCGCATCGACCTCTTCTATCCACGAACGTGCCTCGGCATCGGAGGGCATGCGCCAGTCGCCGCGCGGCGACAAGGCCACGCTGCCCACTTTCGGAGCGTCGGGCATGGCCGAGCGTTTGAACTGCTGCGAGAAGAACCGGCGCACGAACACCCTGAGCCACTTGATTATGGTCGGTTTGTCATAACGTCCGGCAAAAGCCTGCCCTGCCAAAAAGGCGATCTTCGACGGGGCGAAACCCTGCCGCACCATGGCATACAGGAAGAAATCGTGCAACTCATAGGGGCCGACCAGATCCTCCGTCCGCTGAGCTATGTCGCCGCTCTCGTCGGCAGGCAGAAGCTCCGGGCTGACCGGCGTATCGAGCACATCGCCGAGCGTCGCACGCAGATGTTCATCGGCACGGCTCCCGGCATACCACGCCACAAGATGCCGCACCAGAGTCTTCGGCACCGAGGCGTTGACACCGTACATCGACATATGATCGCCATTGTACGTAGCCCAGCCCAAAGCCAGCTCGCTCATGTCGCCCGTGCCGATGACCATGCCGCCGAGCATGTTGGCGACGTCCATCAATATTTGCGTGCGCTCGCGCGCCTGCGAATTTTCATAGGTCACCGAGCGGTCGCCATCGGGCAGACCGATATCCGAAAAGTGCTGTTCACACGCCTTGCGGATCGATATCTCGCGCCGCGTGACACCCAGCGAATCGATCATTCCCAGGGCGTTGGTATAGGTGCGGTCGGTGGTTCCGAAGCCTGGCATGGTGATGCCTATGATGCCACGGCGATCCAAGCCCAGAATATCGAAGGCATGTGCCGTAACCAGCAGAGCCAGGGTGGAATCAAGCCCGCCCGATATGCCTATGACAGCCGTACGGCACGACGTGTGTTCCAGCCGCTGCGCCAACCCCGAAGCCTGTATTTCGAAGATCTCGCGGCATCGCTCCTCGCGCATGGCGTTGTCCGAAGGGACGAACGGCGCAGGATCTATCGTGCGGTGCAGATCATGGCACGGGCAGCCGTCAGGCAGCTCCATGCGCATCACCCGCACTACGGGCAGCGAGCTGGTGGCGAAAGTGTTGCGCGTGAGACGCCGCGTCGACAGAAGTTCCGTATCGATGTCGGCCGCAACCAGTCGGCGCTTACGCACAAACCGCTCCGACGAAGCCATGACGGCACCATTCTCGGCGACGATACCGTTGCCGGCAAACACAAGATCGGTCGACGACTCTCCCGCACCCGACGAAGCATAGACATATGCCGACACCAGACGTGCCGACTGTTGTGCCACGAGCGAACGCAGATAGTCGTATTTGCCTACGGCCTCGGGCGACGCCGACAGATTGAATATGATCTTCGCTCCCGCGGCGGCCAGATATGACGACGGCGGCACGGGCGACCACAGATCTTCGCAGATCTCCACGCCGAACTCCACCCCGTCGACCGAGAAGAGCAGATCGGTGCCGAAGCATACCTCCTCGCCGGCAAGCTCTATGACAGCCTCCCCGATGCCGAGTCCCGATGCGAAATGACGCAACTCGTAGAACTCGTCGTAGTTGGGGATATACGACTTTGGCACAACGCCCCAGATGCAGCCGCCGCCCATCACCACGGCGCAGTTGTAGAGACGGTCGCCCACCCTGACGGGCATGCCCACAATCGCCGCCACCGGCAGCGCAGCGGTAGCCTCGACCAGATCAGCCAACGCCTCTTCGGCATCATCGAGCAGTTTGCGCTGGCGAAACAGATCGCCGCACGTGTATCCGGTCAGCGACAACTCCGGGAAGACGGCTATGCGCACGCCCTCGGCCGCAGCAGTCCCGATCATCTCCGCGATCTGCCCTGCATTGGCTCGCGCATCGGCGATCTTCACTCTCTCGGGCAGTGCCGCCGCAACTCTTAGAAATCCGAAATCCATCGTCGCAGAACTATTCCGCCCACAATCGGGCAAGGTTGATTACGACCAGCATGGCCTTGTGCATCGTATTCAGAGAGCAGTACTCGAACTTGCCGTGGAAATTCATGCCGCCGGTAAAGAGGTTGGGGCACGGCAGTCCCATAAACGACAGACGCGCGCCGTCGGTGCCGCCGCGAATCGGACGCACGATGGGCTCGACATCGGCCATACGCATGGCTTCCAGCGCCTTGTCGATGAGCTGCGGGTGCGGCTCGACCATCTTGCGCATGTTGAAATACTGATCCTTGACAGTCAGAGAGAGCGTCTGCTCACCGTATTTGCGTTGCAGGAAGTTAACCACGTCCCACATCAGCACCTTCTTGGCCTCGAAACGCTCGGCCGAGTGGTCGCGTATGATGAAGCTGATATCGGCCGACTCGACCGTGCCCGATATGCCTACGCAGTGGAAGAAGCCCTCGTAGCCTTCGGTATGCTGCGGAGTCTGCCACTCGGGCAGCATGCGGTTCAGCTCGCAGGCTATATCGATGGCATTAATCATCTTGTCCTTGGCGTAGCCGGGGTGTACGTTGCGACCCTGAATGTGGATCTTGGCACTCGCCGCGTTGAAGTTCTCATACTCCAACTCGCCCTCCATGCCTCCGTCGACCGTATAGGCGAAATCGGCACCGAAACGCTCGACCGAGAAGAAATCGACACCGCGGCCTATCTCCTCATCGGGCGTAAATCCTATTCGAATCTTGCCGTGCTTCACCTCGGGGTGCGCCAACAGCCACTCCATGGCGGTCATGATCTCCGCCACGCCGGCCTTGTCGTCGGCACCCAGCAGCGTAGTACCATCTGTATGAATCAGCGTATGACCCTTGAACAGCGGCAGTTCGGGGAAGTCGGCCACACGCATGGTAACGGCCGAGTTCAACACGATGTCGCCACCGTCGTAGCACTCCACGACATGCGGTTTGACATCTTTGCCGCTCATGTCGGGAGCCGTGTCGACATGGGCGATGAAACCTATCGTCGGGGCATTCTCGCAACCCTCCGATGCCGGCAGAGTACCCATTGCGTAGCCATACTCGTCGATCGACACGTCTGTAAGACCTATGGCCTGCATCTCCTCCACCAGATGACGCAGCAGCACCAGCTGCTTATCCGTCGAGGGGAAAGTTTCGCTGCTCTCGTCCGAACGCGTGTCGAACGAAACATATTTCAAAAAACGATCTTTTAACTCCATAATATCGTCGATATAGATTGATTGTCGTTATTTATTGTCTGCGACACGGCGGCTGTGCATAACGAAGTATACGATCAGCACACCGTACATGGCCAGAGCCAGCCACTCGGCACCGTTGGATCCAACCCAGCCGTCGATACGCCAGCTGAATCCGGCAAACGTCAGTATGGCGCTCACCACACCCATCAGTGCGCCGCCCGCGATGAATCCGGAAGCGATCAGCGTACCGCGATTGGCGCGCTCCTTGCTCAGCTCGACGCTCTTGCCGCGCTGTACGAACCATGCCACCAAACCGCCCACCACCAGCGGAGCGTTGAGATCCATCGGAATGAACATACCCAAAGCGAATGCCAGAGCCGGAACGCCGATCGAAGTCAGCACCAGTGCCAGCATGGCACCTGCGAAATAGAGGATCCACGGTGTCTCGCCGCCTGTCATCAGAGGCTGTATGACCGCAGCCATGGCATTGGCCTGCGGTGCCACCAGAGCATTTTCGCCGGAAAAACCGTAGGTCTTGTTGAGTATTATCATCACACCGGCCACCGTCGCCGCCGACACGAAAGTGCCGACGAACTTCCACGTCTCCTGCTTGCGAGGCGTGGTTCCGAGCCAGTAGCCTATCTTCAAGTCGGTGATGAAGCCGCCGGCCATCGACAACGCCGTGCAGACCACACCGCCTATGACCAGAGCCGCCACCATGCCGCTGTCGCCCGTCAGGCCGATGCTCACCAGCACCAGCGACGAGAGGATCAGCGTCATAAGAGTCATGCCCGACACGGGGTTCGAGCCGACAATGGCTATGGCGTTGGCCGCCACGGTCGTAAAGAGGAACGCTATGACGAAGACGATCAGCAGCGCGACCGCAGTCTGAGCCCAGTTGCCGAGTATGCCGAACTGGAAGAACACCAGAAGAGCTGCGAGCGAGGCTATGATGACCGAGAGAATCGTGCGCATAGTGATGTCACGCTGCGTACGCGGCTCAACCGTCTTAACGCGTCCGCCGCCCAGCTCCTGTCGCGCCAGCGACAAGGCAGACTTTATGATGCCCGACTGGCGAATGATGCCTATCAGGCCGGCCATGGCGATGCCGCCGATGCCTATCGGACGGCCGATCTCGCGGAATATGCCCTCGGGCGTCGAGAGATTCTCTCCGTTGATGCCCATCGAATAGAGGTGCGTTCCCATAGTTTTCAAGTCGAGCATATCTGCCACCGAACCTACGGCAGGTACTATGACAAACCACACCAGAGCCGAACCGGCAGTGATGATGAGGGCATATTTCAAACCGATGATATATCCCAGACCCAGCAATGCGGCCGAGGTATTGACGCCGAAGACCACCTTGAACTTGTCGGCGCAAATCTGTCCCCACTCGCATATTCGCGTCGAGACGGATTCAGTCCACAAGCCGAAAGTCGATACGACGAAGTCGTACAAACCGCCTATCAATCCCGATATGACGAGCAGCTTGGCCTGCGATCCGCCTTTCTCGCCCGATACGAGCACCTCCGTAGTAGCGGTGGCCTCGGGGAACGGATACTTGCCGTGCATCTCCTTGACGAAATATTTTCGGAACGGAATCATCAGCACGATGCCCAGCACGCCGCCCAGCAGCGACGAGAAGAACACCTGGTAGAAATCGACGTCGAGATTGAGAATATACAGCGCAGGCAGAGTGAATATGGCTCCGGCGACAATCACGCCCGAGCTGGCACCGATGCTCTGTATGATTACATTCTGCCCGAGCATATTGCGTTTGCCGCGCATAGTGCCCAGTCCTACTGCTATGATTGCGATCGGGATAGCGGCTTCGAACACCTGTCCGACCTTCAAGCCGAGGAAGGCTGCCGCGGCTGAAAACAACACGGCCATGATTATGCCGACGGTAACCGAGTAGGGTGTCACTTCGGCAGGATTGCTGTCGGCCGCCATCAGGGGCTTGTACTCCTCTCCCGGCTTCAATTCGCGATATGCGTTGTCCGGGAGCGATGTCTGGGGGGGGGTCTGATTCTCCATACTTTTATATCAATGTTAAAAAATTTTCATCGCGATGCCTTTCGGCTCTGCCTTATCGAGTTACAAATATACGAATAAGTGAGGGCAAAAGCAAGTTTACTTGCATTTTGCCGAGCGGGAGTATATCGGGCAAAGATAATAAATGTCGACCACAAAGCGACGGCTTGCGCCGTTATACAATTCTGACCCTCCCCTAAATCCCCTCCTCGGAGGGGACTTTCGTCGCGCAACAAGTCGCGCTCCATGTGGAGCGTGGCAAGGCCGACTCAATCCCAAATTTATTTGTGCTTTGCCGAGCGGGAGGATATCGGGCGAAATCAACGACATCGCAAGCATATCCGCCCGATCGGATTACGGGATACGGATCAGAATATCGACTCCTCAGTGTATGTCGTGAGCAGCTCCAACGCCTTCATACCCATTACCGAATTGCCCTTTTCGTTGAGTCGCGGACTCCATACGGTTACCGAGTATTTCAGAGGACATACCGCAGCGATACCGCCGCCCACACCGCTCTTGCCGGGCAACCCGACAAGATATGAAAATTCGCCCGCTTCATCGTAGAACCCGCACGTCTGCATTATGGCGTTGATGCGTTTTACCTGCGACGAGGTGAGACTTACATCGCCGAACCGGAACGGCGAACGATGGTCGGCAAATGCCATGAAGGCATGCGACAGGTCGCGGCAGCTCATCTCCACCGAGCACTGCAAGAAATAGAAGTGAAGTACACTCTCAATGTCGCCCGACAGATTGCCGTGATATTTCAACAGATTGGCAATGGCCGCGTTAAGATAAGCCTTCTCCCGCTCCGATGCCGCCACATTGCGGTTGTAGTCGATCGAAGGATTACCGCTTATCGTGCGCAGAAAGTCGAGGTATCTCTGTTCGCAATCGTCGTAATGCGACATCAATATGTCGGCGACCACTATCGCACCGGCATTGATAAACGGGTTGCGGGGGATACCGCGCTCGGCCTCCAACTGAATAAGCGAATTGAACGTCGTGCCCGACGGTTCGCGCCCCACACGGTTCCACAAATCGCGCCCTTCGATGCTCAGTGCCGCAGCCAAAGAGAAGACCTTGGTAATGGACTGTATGGAAAACCGCTCGGCAGCATCGCCCAACATATACTGATGTCCGTCGATAGTATCGATGCAGATGCCGAACTTGTCGGGATCGACCTCAGCCAGAGCCGGTATGTAATCGGCCTGCCGACCTTCGCGGGCAAAGGGACGAATCTCGCGGTAAATATCTTCGAGTATGCTTTGATAATCCATATAAATAGCTGTTATGCGAATCGTTGCACAGCGACCCGCATAACAAATTTATGACAAATTTCCGACTTTCGCAAATCGCCCGCAGATGTTTCGCTCGCTCAACATGACAATGGACAGTCTGTCATGTCGAACAATATGAGACATCTGTGGACTACAAAGCCAGCGTCTGTCACTCCGAGGAGCCGCAGGCAACGTGGGAGTCTCGCTGTCACGAGCGCAGTTTGTCGCACCAAAATAGATTCTCACGTCGGACGTGCCGTCCTCCTCAGAATGACAAACACCGTCCTGTCATGTCAAACGAAATGAGACATCTATGGACTACAAAACCAGCGTCTGTCACTCCGAGGAGCCGCAGGCGACGTGGGAGTCTCGCTGTCACGAGCGCAGTTTGTCGCACCAAAATAGATTCTCACGTCGGACGTGCCGTCCTCCTCAGAATGACAAACACCGTCCTGTCATGTCAAACGAAATGAGACATCTATGGACTACAAAACCAGCGTCTGTCACTCCGAGGAGCCGCAGGCGACGTGGGAGTCTCGCTGTCACGAGCGCAGTTTGTCGCACCAAAATAGATTCTCAC
>CAMWTS010000025.1 GCA_947177225.1 uncultured Alistipes sp.
GTGTAGAGCGGGTGGTCGGCCAACGCGCGGTCGACGGTGTCCAGTGCTGCGAGAAACTCCTCTTCCAGAGCCGACGTGTCGCGACCTTCGATGTCGGCCAGGCGTATCGCTTCCAGCAGATGCTGTGCTATGCCGGCGAAATACATGGCCGTATAGTATTTGACATCGGCTGCGTAAAGCGGATTGCCGTCGAGTTCGGTGGCGGACAGCAGCGATTCTATGGCGTGGAAATAGTGCTCGTTGAGTTCCAGTGTCGAGCCGCGTTGCGAGAACGGCTCCATCTGCCAGCGGAAACGGGCGTTGTTAGACGAGGCTGCATATGCACTGCCGAGCATGCCTTCCCAAAAACGATCGACATGCTCCGAGTGTCGGCCGTAGCGTGCTGCCGAGTAGCGTCGCAACTTCTCTCTAAGGTCTACCGGCTCGCCATGCCAGCCGGCGTCGGAGATGATTTCGTAGACTGCTTCGTTGTTTTCGACCCCTTCGGGCGATGTGCCGTATCCTATCAGATTGCCGCGATTGGCCGACGACATGGCCTCCCTGTGACCGTCGGCATAGAACTGCAACCCTCCGATCGCGGCCGAGCGTCCGCCGAAGTTGGGTACGGTGGAGTAGATCCACTGCTTGCCGAAGAAGCCGTCGAGGTAGTCCCAGTTCTTTTGGCTGCACCACACATATTGGTTGAAGTCTACGGCCAGATCGATTATTATCACCTTGTCGTCGGGTACGCTGCCGAACAGTGCCCGTGCACTGTCGGCGTCCCACAGGTCTCGCTGATAACCGAATATCCAACCCTGTACGACCCACACCGCATCGGCATTGGCGGCCATGAGCGATGAGTATATGCGCCGGCCATACTCTTGAAGTGCGGCTGCACGTTCGGGCGAACCTTTTTCGCCGAAGGGTATGTCCATCTCGTTGAAGCTGTCGATCAGATAGTAGCGGCATTTGCCGAATTCACGTTCCCACTCGGCTATGTAACGGCGTTGTATCTGTTCGAACAGCGGATCGATGGGCGAGAGCATGTAGTTTTTCAGTCCGCCAGCCCAGTATGTCTCGGTTAGATCGATGTCGGGATAGTGCTCCTTCATGGCCTTCGGTACGAATCCGGCAAAACCCTGATAGACGGGAGTCATGCCCAGAGAGTCCATTCGATCCTTTATGAAGTGCTGCAACTCCACCTGCTTGTCGTGCCACCGGCGGCTCATGCCTCCGTCCATTTGGCTCATATTGCCCATGCGCATCCACGGCATGTGTGCCGGGCCGGTGAAGTATTCGTCGATCTGCTCGTCGCTCAGCCCCATGTCGCGCCACACGCGGGCGAATATGGCCTCACCGGCCGTTGGCGACAGCGGCATGTCGAAGCCGTGCAGTGCCATGTAGTCGATCTCCTGCTCCCAGCGTTCTCTGTCCCAGAACGGTGCGGTGTAGCCCATGGTACATACATTCATATATATATGCAGTCCGAAAGGTGCCTCGACCACAACCGGCTCCATCGGCGGAAAGCTGTCGGGCAGTTCCATGCGCCGTCCGGTCCATGTCGCCACTCCGTAACCGTTGTCGACGACATAATCATAGAAACCCTTGCATATGGCCACGCCGTTGTCGCCGGCAATGCGCAGACGGCCGTTGTCGCTACTGATTTCATAGCGGTGATGCCCCTGCTGCGAACTTCGACATATTGCCAGATCTATGTTTTCGGGCATGTATCCGACCGTGCGCCTTATCACGTCGCGTGCTGCCGAGACATAATCTTGTGCCGCCGCACATGTCACCGACATTGCGATTGCACATGCTAATGATAGTAATCTCTTCATCGTAGGTTAAAAATAGTAATTAAGTGGGTAATTGTCTACAAATATAATATTTTCAGGAAAAATTTTTGCATTGAAGATTTGGTTTTTATATTTTTGACCGAGTATTATTCGTAAATGTTATCTGTCGAATCATGAAATTACGACTCTTTTCAATCCTTTCGGCTGCCATGCTGCTGTCGTTGTCTGCCGTGCCGGCTGCCGAACCTTTGCGTTTCTCCGATGATGGGCGGTTCAAGATAGTGCAGTTCACCGATGCCCATGTGCGATGCGACAAGCCCGACGAGATGGCCAAGACCGTCGATCGTCTCGAATGGATCATTGCCGAAGAGAACCCCGATCTGGTTGTATTCACCGGCGATGTGGTTACCGGCCGTCCAGCTGTCAAGGCATGGCGTGCGATTCTGGCTCCCGTGGCCAAAAGCGGAGTGCCGTTTGTCGTGGTCTACGGCAATCACGATCGCGAGCAGGACTTGAAGGAGACGGAACTGGCACAAGTGATAACCGCTTTCCCCAATTCGCTGAACATCAAGTCAGATGATCGTCTTGCCGATATGGCGGTGGAGGTGCTTGCCCGCGACGGCGACTCGGTGGCGGCGGTGTTGTATTGTCTCGATTCGCACGACTATTCGACGGTCGACGGCATCAAGGGCTACGGCTGGATCGGGTTCGATCAGATCGACTGGTACCGCAAACTGAGCCGTGCCTACACTGCGGCCAATGGAGGCCGTCCGCTGCCGTCGTATGCGTTTTTCCATATTCCGCTGCCGGAATACGCCGAAGCGTGTGCTGCGTCGGAAAAGAGCGTGCGCGGCATTCGTCGCGAAGATGAGTGCGCGCCAAAAATCAATACGGGCATGTTTGCCGCCATGAAGGAGTGCGGCGATGTGGTTGCCACGTTCGTGGGACACGATCACGACAACGATTACATCGTGCCCTTCCACGGTATAGCTCTGGTATACGGTCATTATTCGGGTGATAATACGGTATACAACCATTTGTGGCGCGGTGTGCGTGTCATAGAGTTGCGCGAAAGCGAACGCAATTTCCGCACATGGATACGTCATCGTGACAACCGGAAGATCGACGATGTTATTTTCGATGCCAAAGCCTCGAAGCTGCGCGACGCGAAGTAGGGCAGACGGGCAGCTGCCGTTGCCACGGGCGTGGGATAAAAGAGAAAGGTTCGGATCACGGAAGCGATCCGAACCTTTTATTTGTATAAGCGAAGTTGTCTTATTTGTTTATCTTCGCCCATGAATCTTTCAGAGTGACCGTGCGGTTGAACACGAGATGCTCGTCGGTCGAATCGATGTCGGGGCAGAAGTAACCGACGCGCTCGAACTGATACGGGCGGCCTATGGGAGCATCTTTGAGCGAAGGCTCCAACAGACCCTTGATCTTTACGAGCGATTCGGGATTGAGGTTGTCTTCCCATGAAGTCTGACCGTTGGAGGTGTCGTTGGGATCCTCGGTCAGGAACAGCGGATTGAACAGACGTACCTCTGCCTCCACGGCGTGCTCTGCCGATACCCAGTGAATGACACCCTTGACACGGCGGCCGTCGCTCGAAGAACCGTCGCCCGAAAGGGGATCGTATGAGCAGCGCAATTCGACTATGTTGCCCTCAGAGTCCTTGATAACCTCGTCGCACTTTATCAGATAAGAGTAGCGCAGACGCACCTCGCCGCCGGGGCTGAGGCGGAAATATTTCTTGGGCGGATTCTCCATGAAGTCGTCGCGCTCGATGTATATGACCTTTGAGAACGGCACCTGACGTGTGCCTGCTTCCGCATCTTCGGGGTTGTTGACGGCTTCGCGCATCTCCACTTTGCCATCTTCCCAGTTGGTTATAACCACCTTCAACGGGTTCAGAACAGCCATACGACGCTCGGCGACCTTGTTGAGATCCTCTCTTACGCAGAACTCCAACTTGCCGAGATCGATGATGTTGTCGCGCTTGGCCACGCCTACCATCTCGGCGAATGCACGCACCGATGCCGGAGTATAACCCTTGCGGCGCAGAGCGCAGACTGTCGGCATGCGCGGATCGTCCCAGCCCATTACGGCACCCTCCTTGACCAGTTTGAGCAGGTTGCGCTTCGACATCATCGTGTAGGTAAGATTCAGACGTGCGAACTCGTACTGGTGCGACGGATATATCTCCAACGCTTCGATGAACCAGTCGTAGATCGGACGGTGAACGTCGAACTCCAACGTACAGATCGAGTGTGTGATCTTCTCTATCGAGTCGCACTGGCCGTGAGCATAGTCGTACATCGGGTAGATGCACCATTTGTTACCCGTGCGGTGGTGCTCGGTGTGGATTATTCTGTACATGATCGGGTCGCGGAAGAGCATGTTGGGGTGCGCCATGTCGATCTTGGCTCGCAACACCTTCTCTCCGTCGGCGAACTCGCCGCGTCGCATGCGCTCGAACAGATCGAGATTCTCCTCGACGGAGCGGTCGCGCCATGGCGACGGCGTACCGGGCTCGGAAACCGTGCCTCGCGTCTGGCGTATCTGCTCCTGAGTCTGATCGTCTACATAAGCCAGTCCCTTCTTTATGAGCACTACCGCCCAGTCGTAGAGCTGGTCGAAATAGTCCGAAGCGTAACGCTCCTCAGCCCACTCGAAGCCGAGCCATTTGATGTCGCGCTTTATCGAGTCGACATACTCGGTATCCTCTTTGACGGGATTGGTGTCGTCGAAACGCAGGTTGCATTTGCCACCGTATTTCTTTGCAAGCCCGAAATTTATGCAGATGCTTTTTGCATGACCTATGTGCAGATAGCCGTTGGGTTCGGGCGGGAAACGCGTCTGAATGCGATTATCTCCTTGCGCTATCGACTCCTCGATGATCTCTTCGAGGAAGTTCAGCGACTTCTCCTTAACCTCGTTTGTTTCAGTACTCATAATCTGTGATAGATGATAATTTTCCGCAAATGTAACTCTTTTTTGGCATATATCTGCTATATTTGTGTAATTAAATGACAGATGTATAGATTATGAAACGTATTTTGATTCTATTGGCGGCCGTGCTTTTTTCGTCGGTCGCATCGGCGCAGTTGCTGCTTGGCGTGGAGGGCGGTTTGTCGGTCAACAGTTACAGCAAGGATAACGGGTTGGATTGCAACGGCTGGAAAGTAGGTGCATATGTCGGATATACGTTCCGCTCGCACTGGCAGATACAGACCGGTATAGGCTATTACGGCAACCGTGCCGGCAACATCAGCGATTGGGGCGATCTGGCCGACTATGCGCGTGTGGAGGTGTGCAAGAATACCCTCACCGTTCCTTTGACCGTAGGTTACAAGATCGGCGGACGTTTCATCTCGGTCACTCCGAAGGTGGGTCTGTATGCCGGATTCGGCCATAATGCCAAGACCGTCAGCAACGGTTCGGCCGATGCTGCTTCGGGCAAGGAGATCAAATTCAGTAAAAACGATTGCGGATTCCTGGCCGGAATCGATCTTGCCGTATGGCGCTTGCAGCTTCGTGCGGCCTATGAACTGGGCTTCGTCAACCTCTCGAAAGATTATCCTGGCGGCAAGATGCGCAACGGCAGCTTTACGCTTACGCTCGGTTTTTCGCTCTTCCGTTAGCAGGTGTGCTGCTGAGTGTTGCCGCCGGCCGGTGCGGAATCATGCGGTTGCGGTCGCGGGTTTGTACGTATTTTGCACTGTCTACGATCGAAGTTAATGTTTAACCGTAAATTTTGATCGCTATGAAAAATACCGAAAACCAGGGCAATCGCTGCAATGATTGCGAACAGATGTTCGAAGACAACATACATGGTATGGTCGACGAGGTAGATGGCTATACGCATAAGGATCATCGCCAGAAAGAGAAAGAGGTGCGCGATGCCTATGACACCGGCCGCAGCAATCCGACACAGACGTCGTATGGCGGCAATACCGCTGCCAAGTCGTTCGACAAAACTGCCGACAAGGTGACATCGAAGGTCGAGAACGGCGTGAAGTCGGCGGCAACGTCGGCAAAGCAGTTCGTGGAGAAGGGTGCCGACAAGATCGGCGGCGGAGTGAAATCGGCAGCTGCCACGGCAACGCGCTTCGCCGATAAGACAGCCGACAAGGTGAACTCTAAAATCGACAAGTTCGAAGCCGGTCGCAACGATTACGACAAGAAACGATAACCGTTAAGGGTTAAATATTTGCCCGCGACGCTATGCAATGCCCCACGGCCTCGAAGGCCGTGGGGCATTGTCGTGGAGGAATATCGCCAGGCATTTTTATTTCGTATTCTGCAAAGATAATGTTATCTTTGGAGTCGCTAACGATATGTAAAAACAACTTTCGTCGATCGTGAAAAAGACAATATATTGCTTGTGCTCCGTGGTCTTGATGCTTGCCTCATTCGAGGCCGCAGCACGTCAGAGTTCATTCCCTCGCGCCTCGCGCGATTCGATAGCCGCCGTGCTGTCGCGCATTGTGCGACGTGAGGTGTTGGGTGGATATGTCGAGGTTGAGTCGGTGCGTGAGCGCGGCAAGACCTTGGAAATAAAGGCTTCGGTGGGATTGTCCTACTATCCGTTCAGAGAAGATAATCTTCGTGCCGTATACGATTCGGTCAGATCGAAGCTGCCGTCGGATTATGCCGGCTGCCGGCTGGAAATATATTCGGGCAAACACCTCGTCGACAATCTCGTGCCGCTTATGTACCGTCGTCGCAGCGATCAGCGCCGCTTCACCAACCGTGCGTTGCGACCGCTTGTCGAGAGGATAGGGACATTCAACAACCCGGAGTCAGGCCTTGCCGGGCGTCACATAGCCATGTGGCAGAGCCACGGCCGTTATTTCGATCAGCGAGAGAACCAATGGCGATGGCAGCGTTCGCGGCTTTGGGAGACTGTCGAGGATCTCTACACTCAGGGCTACGTTTTGCCCTATCTTGTTCCGATGCTCGAAAATGCCGGTGCGACGGTGCTGCTGCCGCGCGAGCGCGATCTGTCGAAAGTGGAGATCATCGCAGACAACGATCACGGAGTCGACGCAGGTACCCGATACCGTGAATATGGCCGCGAGAGATGGGAAGATGCCGGTGTAGGCTTCGCTCACCTCCGAGAGGAGTATCTTACCGGACAGAACCCCTTTACCGAAGGCTCGGCGCGCAGTGTGTCCACCACCACGCATGAGCAGCCTACGGCCGCTGCCGTATGGGGTGCGACGATACCTGAACGCGGCCGTTATGGCATATACGTATCATACAAGACGCTCGACGACAGCGCAGAAGATGCCCGTTATACGGTTTGCCACCTTGGCGGCCGGTCGCAATTTTCGGTCAACCAGCGTATGGGCGGAGGCATGTGGGTCTATTTGGGCGAGTTCGATTTGCCTGCCGGATATTGCGATACGGTGGTTATGCTCGACAATCGCTCTTCGCGCAGAGGTGCCCGCATTACTGCCGATGCTGTCAAGATCGGGGGCGGCATGGGCAATGTGGCTCGGACGGTCTCGGTCGAGAATCGCATGCCGGGCATCGACTATGTTGCCGAGACCAGCGGCTATCCGCGTTTCTGCGAGGGTGCGCGCTACTGGTTGCAGTGGTCGGGATTCCCCGAGGACGTCTATACTCCGAAAGATAACCGCGACGACTATCGCGACGATTACATGTCGCGCGCCCACTGGGTCAATGCGCTTATGGGAGGCTCGGAGCGCTTGCCCGACAAGAGCGGCAAATCGATTCCGGTCGATCTGGCCTTCGCTTTTCACTCCGATGCAGGCGTGCGTCTCAACGACGACATAATCGGTACGTTGGGCATATACTGTACGCAGGACAATGGCGGCAGTTTCGAGGGCGGAGCGTCTCGCATGCGGTCGCGCGATCTGACCGATGCGGTCATGTCGCAGATCGTGGGCGACGTAAGAGCGTTGTACGAACCCGATTGGAGCCGTCGTGGCATGTGGGACAGAGCCTACTACGAAGCTCGCGTGCCCAATGTCCCGACCATGCTGTTGGAGCTGCTTTCGCACCAGAACTTCGCCGACATGCGTTACGGTCTCGACCCGCGCTTTCGCTTCACTGTATGCCGTGCCATATATAAAGCCATGCTGCGCTACCTTGCTTTCCAATACTCCGTGCCATATGTCGTGCAGCCGCTGCCAGTGGCCGGCTTCCGCGCCGAGCTCGTGGGCGAATGCGAGGTGGAGTTGTCGTGGCGTGCGGTGGAGGACCGGCTCGAACCCACGGCAGTGCCGACATATTATGTAGTATATACGCGCATCGACGACGGCGCGTTCGACGGCGGTCGCCGTGTAGAGTCGTCGTGCGTAAGGTTCGAACAGCGCCCCGACCATATTTACAGCTATCGCGTGACGGCCGTCAACGACGGCGGCGAGAGTTTCCCCTCGGAGACGCTCGCGGCCGGCCGTGTCTCTGGCGAGCGAGGCCGTGTGATGATTGTCAACGGTTTCGATCGCGTGAGTGCTCCGATGAGTGTGCAGGGCGACTCGATAGCCGGATTCTACAACCTCTACGATGACGGCGTGCCTTATGTGCGCGACATATCGTTCATCGGCGATCAGCACAATTTCAGCCGTGCACTGTCGAAATCCGATAATGACAACTATGCTCTCGGCTCTTGTTATAACGACTACGAGACGGAGATCATTGCCGGCAACACATTCGACTACGTGGCCGTGCACGGACGCTCGATTGTGCAGGCAGGTTATTCGTTCTGCTCGTCGAGCCGCGATTCATTCGAGACGACAGCGGCCGATGCGGCACGATACGATGCAGTTGATCTGATTCTCGGCAAGCAGCGCTCCGTGACCATGGGTCGCGGCACATCGGGTTATGCGTTCAAAACATTCTCTCGGGAGTTGCAGCAGGCATTGCGACGCTATGTCGACGGCGGAGGCGCGCTGTTGGTGTCGGGAGCCTATGTGGCTACCGACATGTGGCACTCTGCCGAGGCTACCGAGGCCGATCGCGATTTTGCGCGGGGAGTGTTGCACTACTCTTTCGGCGGCAATATGGCCACGCGCCGCGGTAGTGTGCGCACTGTGCCGTCGCGTTTTGCCGATCGTCGTTACGATATCCGTTTCGCCACCGAGCGCAACGACTCGATATATCGCGTCGAGTCGCCCGACGTGCTGCAACCTGCCGGCAAGGGGGCTTTTACGTCGTTGCGCTACACGTCCAACAACCAGAGCGCGGGTGTGGCTTTTGTCGGAAAATATCGTACATTTGTGGTCGGATTTCCGTTTGAGACCATCGTCGATGCCGAGATTCGCGACAAATTTATGGCGCAGGCATTGCGCTTTCTGACCGAAAAATAGATCTGCCATGAAACGGGTACTGCTGCTTTCTCTGCTATGCTTTGCCATTGTTTCGTCTGCAATGGCACACGTAACGCGGCTGCCTATGACAGTGGTGCGCACGTGGCTCACGGTAGAGGTTGCGATCGATGGACGCAATTGCCGTTTTCTGGTCGATACCGGTTCGCCGTGGACGCTTCTGTCGGCTCGCACGGCTGCCGAATCGGGTATTGTGGGATATTCGTCAATGGAGATCGGCACCTATAACGGTGTGCGGGCGTCAATGCGCATGGCTGTCATCGGCCGAATGACTATCGGCGACCGGGAGTTGGCAGGGCATCAAGTGCTGGTGGCCGATGATACGGTGCTGGATTGCTTCGATATCGACGGCATAATCGGTGGTGACATATTGCGACGATATGTCGTGCGGTTTTCCGTTCGCGACGGTTATATGATGTTGGCCGACAGGTTGCCGGAAGTGGGCGAGGTCGAGCGTAAACACTCGGTGCGTATGCGCCTCAGAAACAATAAGACCTACTGTGCACGCAGTTATCTGAGCGGCATCGGCAAGCGTCACCCGGTTTGGCTGTTGTTCGACACGGGAGCCGTGGGACTCTCTTTGGCTGAGTGGAGCCGGCTTTGCGAAAAAGAGGCTCTTGCAGATCTGCATGTTGCCGATGGCTATGACATGTCGAGCGGTCTGCTTGGCAATAGCGGAGTGCCGCATACGGCTCAGGCTTTGGCCGTTGCGCCCAAGGTGCGATTTGCCGGTGTCGACATCTTCAACATGCCGGTTGAGTCGGGACGAAAATCGGTAATAGGCGTGGCTCTGTTGCAGTGGGGCGACGTGGTGGCGGATTATCGCGGTCGCCGCATATATTATGTAGTGGACGAAGATCCGGTTTCGGCCGGCGACGGAGCCGTGCATGCGATGAATATCCGTCCGGCGTTCGATGTGGAGCGCGGAGCGGTTGTCGGCTCTGTTTGGGATACCGGTCTGACGGGATCGGTGCGTGCGGGCGACCGCATATCGCATATCGACCATACGCCCACCGATTCGATGACCATATGCGATTTCTATCGCATGACGTTCAAACCGGGCGAAACAGTGCTTTCGGTCGAAGCCAACGGCACAGAGACGCATATTACGATGAACATTATTGAATAAACACATACAGTTATGTTGGAGCAACAGATTTCAAAACAGATTATGGAGGCGATGAAGGCCAAGGATACGGTTCGCCTCAGCGCACTGCGCAACATCAAGAAGTATATCATCGAGGCCAAGACCTCGGGCACTGCCGTCGACGTTCTTCCCGATGCAGATGTGGTTAAGATCATCTCGAAACTTGCCAAGCAGGGTAGCGACTCTGCCGCCATATATACTCAGCAGAATCGTGCCGATCTGGCTGAGGAGGAGATGGCTCAGGTGCGTGTGATGCAGGAGTTTCTGCCCAAACAGCTTTCTGCCGAAGAGCTCGACACGGTCGTTCGCGAGATCATCGCCGGGTGCGGTGCTTCGTCGATGAAGGATATGGGCAAGGTGATGGGTATCGCCTCGAAGCAACTGGCCGGACAGGCCGATGGCAAGGATATCTCGGCCAAGGTCAAGGAGCTTCTGTCGTAAGATCATGATCTCGCTGCATGCTATGAAGACCGCAGCCATGCCTTTGGGCATGGTTGTCGGTGTTTTGCTGTGTCGTCCTATCGCACGGTTGGAGGCGTTGAGCGGCAATATGATTACACCGGCGCTCATCTCTCTGATGCTGTTTTTCACCTTCTGCCGTGTAGATGTGCGGCAGATGCGTCCGTCGTGGCTGCACTTCTGGCTGCTGCTGTTTCAGATTGTGGGGTCGGTGGTCATATATTATGCCTGCCTGCCGCTGGGACAGACGCTTGCTCAGGGTGCCATGATATGTGTACTGGCTCCCATTGCCATGGCGGCTGTGGTAATAGGCGGCATGCTCGGAGCCAATATCGCCACCATGGCCACATACAGTCTCATATGCAATCTTGTCATAGCTGTTTTCGCGCCAATGATGCTGCACGCCTACGGAACCGGTACATGCACCTTTGCGCAGATCATGGCCAAGATCGCTCCCATGCTCATAGCTCCGTTCGTGGCGGGACAGTTATGCCGTCATCTGTTCCACCGGCTTAGCCGATGGATCTGCGAACACTCGCAAATCTCGTTTTACATGTGGCTCGTGTCTTTGGCCATCGTCATAGGACGCACGACATGCTTCATACTCGATACCGAGGCCGACGGCGGTGTGGAGCTGGAACTGGCCTCGGCGGCTCTTGTCATCTGCCTGGTACAGTTCTGTGTGGGGCGTCTTCTCGGCCGTCGCTACGGCGATACTGTTGCCGGCGGACAGTCGCTCGGTCAGAAGAATACTGTGCTTGCCGTCTGGCTTGCCCAGCAGTTCCTCGATCCGGTCTCGTCGGTAGCCCCCACAGCCTACATCGTCTGGCAGAACTTCGTCAACTCCTACCAGATCTGGAAGAGGGATCGGTAGCAGGAGAGGGAAGCGGACGTGCCGGTCAATGCCATTTGGCTCTATACAAGGCAATGACTGATAAATGAATAATTGGAAATTGGCGACCCGCATATCTTGTGCGGGAACATGCCAATTTCCAATTATTTTTCGACAACGGTTTTATGCTAATTTCCGGTTGCCTTAGCCCATGCGGTTTCGAGATATGCTGCGTGAGTCTGCGGGAACGATTCGTGCGGAACGTGGCAGCTTACGCCGCAGCTGCGCGGCAGATCGATGTTGCCTCTGGAACCGTAATCGCTGTAAAATGTCGGCGTATGATCGTGCCATATTACTGCCGCTGTCAGACTTTTGCGGAAATCGGCAAGCGTCGATGAGTCGACACCCATGGATTCGACATACTGTTCGAGGTCGAAATAGAGGTGTGGATCGAATCCTTCGTAGCCCTGAATCGACGACACGTCTGCGGGAGTGTGTCCTGCCGCCATCACGCGTTTCATGCTCTGCGCCAGCCCATCTAATGCCGAGCAGTCGAAGAGCGATATGGTGCCCGAACTGTTGCGATAGAGCGACATGAAAGTCTCGCACACCTCCGTCAGCGAGTGCCCGGGTGTGAACAGCAGAGGCACAATATCCTTATAGGGGAATCCTGAACCCATAATCTCGGCCGGCGAGGCTATTATGCGGTCTGCTGTTTCGCGCAGATCGTAGAGCGCCTCGACCGACGCCATGAAGCATGCGTCGAATAGTATATAGTCGAAGTGCATGTCCGACAGAGCCGTCACCAGATCGGGGATCTCCATGCAGTCGTAGCCGTCCTGCCCGAAATAACGCGGTGACAGGTGCAGATCGGCCGATGCGGCGGAAGCCTCTGCAAGGTAGAGGTCGAATATGTCGGACGGCACCCAGCCTCCGCCGTGCGACGAGAGGACGAGTCCGTAGCTCTCGGCAGGCATTGTCTCGCGCACCTTGGCGAGTACGTCGGCCATGAACTGCGGGTCGACGGTCGACTGCGAGGGGTTGAACTCCTCTATTATGCGCTGTTTGGGCATGCCGTCCTCGACGATGATCTCGGTAAGACGCGTGTAGTTGCCGCGATCGTAGAATACGGCTATGTGGCCGTCTTCCGGTATGGCATCGGCTGCCGACATTATCTTGACGAGGTTGTTGTCCATGAATGTCTCCAATCCGTTGTCGCCCATCATGTATACGATAAGCGTGTGGCTGCGCTCTTGCGGCGGATCGGGTACGGGCGGCGTCGGATCGTCGCTGCCCTCGCATGATGTCGCGAGCCAGCCGGCAAGGAGTGTGACGGTGAACAGCAACGGTAGTCTTCGTTTCATAATCTTCATAATCGTATAGGGATTTGTATGTACATATACAAATATATGAATTATTTCGAACGCCGACGTCTGTTTTGAATAAAAATATCTGTCGATGCCACTTTTTTTGCCGCAAGATGCTGAATATTCCAAAATTTTACTATCTTGCAATAACATTAACGTAATTTTTATTTTTATGAAAGGATTCAGACGATTTTTTACTGTCATTAGCACAGCTATTTTGTTAACGTCGTTGGCCGCGTGCTCTGACGACAACGACCCTGTAACGCCGCCGGAACCCGAGCCCGAACCGGGTGTGACGGTTACGGCCGGCACATCTGCCGAAACGACGCTGTCGTTTACGATAACTCCTGAGAATGCCGAACAGTGCGCATGGATTTGTATCGAAAAGCAGGAGGGAGTGTCGATCCCGACCGCCGAGGAGATTCTGACGACAGCAGGTACGCTGTTGTCGGCAATCGAGGTTACTACGGTGGAGGTGTCGGATCTGATGCCTGCGACCGAGTATGTAATCGTTGCGGCAGCGAGCGACGGTAAAAAGAGCGTCGTGTCCGAGCCGGTCGCCATGACGACGCTCGAAAAGGGCGCATTGGTCTTCCAGAGTGCCATGGCCGGAGTCTTTACCGGCAATGCTACCGTCACCCTGACAGAAGAGTCGAATGCCTATCAGCTCTCTCTCGACTTTTACTATGACCGCGACGCCAAGTGGCTGCCCGCAGGTACATATACTATCGGCAGCGGAGCGTCGGAGGGTATGGTCGACAATGATGTAAGTTACACATATTTCTGGTTGCGCAATGAAGATAAGGTGCTTGCGCTGAGCTCAGGTGCCGTGACCGTCTCACTCGACGAGAACCATGTTTACGACATCACGGCGGAGTTCACCACCGACGAGGGTGAGTTCAAAGCCGTCTACAAAGGTGAGATCGATGGATTCAGCTTCTCTTACGACTTTACGGCTACATCGGCCAAACGTATCGAGATCAACAACGAAATACCGGGTGAATACTATCTCAAACTCAACGATAACAATTGGGGATATGAGTTGACGCTCGACCTCTTCGCCGATCCGTCATCGGCTACGCTGCCCGAAGGTACCTACACTGTCGGCACCGACAAGGTTCCCGGAACGGTAGGTCCCGCCAGCTGCATAGACATCTATTCGCCCAGCAGCCAGGAGCGATTCGCAGCCGGTACTGTCGAGGTGACCAAGGCCGAGAATGTCTATACGCTCGACATACGTCTGGCTAATGCCGACGGTTACGCTATTGTCGGTTCGTTCACAGGCGAAATCGCCGACATGGAGCGTAAGCCCAATGTAACCGAAATTGCCATGGAGAGTGCCGATGCGCGTTTGTATGGCGGATACACAGCCCGAAATGCCACTCTTAAATTATATAAGGGCGAGGACTTGCTGGAACTCGACATCTACTACGACATCAATGCCAAGTATCTCCCCGCAGGCACTTATACCATCGGCAGCGGTTCGTCGGCAGGTATGATCGACAATTCACCGTCATACACGAGTTTCACGTACAATGGCACGAAGCTCTCGCTGACGAGCGGAACGGTCGAGGTTGCGATCGTCGACGGACTCTACGACATCGTGGCAGAGTTTCCGACCGATGCCGGCCAGTTCCGACTCACGTACAAAGGTGCTGTCGACGGATTCGCCATGTATTATGATCTCTCGGCCACATCAGCCCGACGCGTCGAAGTAAACAACGAAGTTGCCGGCGAGTATTACATTCGTCTCAACGATACCAACTGGAAGTTCGAACTTGCACTCGACATCTTCGCCGACCCCGCATCTTCTACGCTGCCTGAGGGTACGTACACCGTAAGTGCCGGCACCGATCCCGGTTCGATAGGTCCCGCCAGCGGTATCGACATCTATCAGCCGTTCAACGCACAGTTGCGTTTCGCTACCGGTACGGTAGTCGTGACCAAGGCAGGCGACGTATATACGTTCGATATGAATCTGGCCGATGCCGACGGATACGAGTTGAAGGGACAGTTCACCGGCACAATCACCGACATGGAACGAATGTAAAACAATTCGGACGATATGTTCGGAGCATGTTTGTTCGGCCGAATGACAAGACATATTGCCAGCTAACGGACAATGGATTCTCGAAAGCGGCGCGCGGGTGTTGCGACCGATGGCGCAACCGATATGGCAATTGATTCGCGACACACAATGACTGCTCTGGAATACACGTATACAGAATAATTAACAAAGACTTGACTATGAATAAAATCTTTTCCAAATATGCGGTAGCGACAATTCTGTTTGTCGCAACACTGTTGGCCGCATCGTGCTCGAAGAGCGACCCCGACACCCCTGCGGAGACTCTGGCGGTAACGCTGTCTTCGGGTGTTGCTACACCTAATTCTCTTACTTTCACCATTAATCCCACGGGCGCTCAGAAATGCGCATGGGTATGTGTGAAAAATGGCGATACCGTACCTTCTGCTGCCGATATTCTCTCTTCGGGAACGGCTGCGCCTGCAACTCAGGCCTCTACGCCGGAGGTTGCGCAGCTCGAATCCGACACTTTCTACGTAATTGCGGCAGCCGTGGCCGATGCGAACGGCAACGTAGCTTCGGCACAACCGCTCGAAATGAAGACCTCGGAGGAGGAGTTCGACGGAATAGATGCCAATATACTCATCGAGGCTATTTACCGCAGTGACAATACTGCCGGAGCAGGCAATTACGTTCTGGTAATCTCCAACGCCCAGCCGGCTGCCGACGGCGATCCTGCTGCCGTTGGCGAATTCCAGATTCAGCTCGATCTCTACAACGCAGCCGACAGCGATCCCGTGAATGCCGTACTTCCGGTCGGAACCTATGAAATACAGACCGACATGTCGGCTTTCACGTGGCACCCGCAACACTCGGCGATATACATTCGCACGGCCGAGGGCGAAAACGGAGTGACGGTATTGCCTATGATTTCAGGTCAAGTGGAGGTGAAGCGTTCGGGCATGAACTACACCGTAACTATGGATATGACGCTCTTTACGGGCGAAGAGCTGAAAGTGCGCTATATAGGTGCGATTCCGTTCGTTCAGGGCGGCAGCTCGTCGTATGAGCGTTTCACTACTCCTCAGGACATCGCATTCGAGTCTATGCAGGGCCGATTCTATGCCAACTGGTTCTATCCTCATGCCGACGATATGAATGTAGAGTTGTTCTGCGGTTCGTTCAACGAGAACAACACGCTCGTTGACGGCTACTACATGACCCTTCCCGTGTATATGCCCACGGTAGCCGATCCGGAGAATGCCGATCCGAAATTCATCGAGGGTACTTACCGAATCGTCAAGACGCCTGGTGCAAGCGTGTATAACATTCCCTACACGATCACCTACGGACAGTATATCGAAGTCTTCGGCATGATGTCACCCATAGGAGCATATGTGACGCACATAGATGCCAGAACCGGCAGACGTCAGATGGGTCTGATCGAGGACGGAACGGTTGAGGTTAAAATCAATGGAAAGACCTACTCGGTGGTTATTGACTTCATCACGTCGGAAGGCGTCTCAATAAAGGGCTCGTATGACGGTCAGCTGACAGCACGCAACTTCTGCGAAAATTCGAGCATGCAGGTGCGACCTTGGAGCACACTCACTTCGGATCACACGCTCGTATTGCCCGCACAAACCGTTGCCGGAGCATTCTATATGGGCGACTATCTGGTGCCGGGTCAGGATTCGTGGATTATTACCGTGATGAACGAGGAGGGCGATATGGTGACAAGCGAGATAATGGTTCCAGCAGGCAACGGTGTGACGATGCCCGTCGGCAAGTTCGATGTCTCTGAATCGCTTGCTCCGAATACCGTAATTCCCGGATTCCAGACATACGGAGGCGAAATTATTTACACGTGGTACGGCGACCTCGGCAGTGTCGACGGCGACGGTTACCATACGCGTCTGGCTCCGATATCGGGAGGTTCGATGACTATCTCCAAGGTCGGTGCGGAGTATAAGTTCGAGTTCGCTCTCATCGACGATGCCGGCAACAACATCGTCGGCGAGTGGACGGGAGCCGTGGACGTTCTCGATGCAACTCAGAATACAGGAGCGGTATCGGCGAAGCGCGGGCTTCGAAGCGCACAGGCACGCAAATAGCCTCCGATACAGCCGGGGCAAATCTATAACAGAAACATCGGGAGACACATGTGTCTCCCGATGTTTCGTTTTTTTCTCGACAAGAGCCGATTGCCATGCAGATTTAACGGCCGGTATGCCGGATCGCAATAAAGTGAGGCATATGGCTCGGGAGCGGCGGTTGACAAAACAGCCTGCCACAGCGATGAGCGGCGCGAAAGATGTTCGCGCCGGAGAGTATTTTTCGTCGGTGATGTATGCGGACGGAGCTATTGTGCGGATATGGCTCCGTATTTTCTGACGAACAACTCCTTGTTTTGCTCACCCCATGCGAGCATGGCATCGATGATCGGAATCAGAGTCATACCCAACGGTGTGATGGTATACTCCGAGCGCGGCGGCAGCTCCGGATATATCGTCTTGGCGATCAGACCGTCCTCCACCAGCTCTTTGAGCTGCATGTCGAGCACACGCGGCGCAGCCTCGGGCAGGGCTTTGTGAATCTCGCTGGGACGAAGCGTACGGCAGCGCAGTTCGTCGAGTATGCAGGATTTCCATTTGGAGTCTATAAGGCTCATGGTCAGTCGCAGAGGACAGCTCAGATCGACAGGAATTTTACGTTCGTACATAATGTTCGTTTTATGCGGCAAATGTACGAATAAGATCTCTAATGGCGGGTATGCCGAATAAATTTTCTGTATACGAATAATTTTTCGCATATTGCATCACTCTGCGAACCGTCTTATTTTTGCGGTGTCAAATCAATCAATAAACGACTATGAGAGAGTCTATAAAGGAGTATGAGGCAGTCGAGGCTGCCGCCATGAAGTTCGTAAGAAGCGTGGCCGAGGGCGATAGCCGCCATGCGCGTGAGTTGTTTACCGACGATGCCGTTCTGTTCGGGTTTCTCGACGGCGAGTTGGAGCACGGCTCGATAGAGCAGTTCTACAAGAATGTCGACACGGTGAGTGGCGGCGAACACTTCAAGGCACGTGTCGATGTGGTCGCCGTGGAGCAGACGATGGCCGTCGTGCGTGTCCTCGAAGAGGGCTGGGGAGGCCGCATCGACTTCACCGACTATTTGCTGCTGCTGAAAATAGACGGCGAATGGAAGTGTGTGGCCAAGGCCTATAACCAGAACTCCGATACGATAGCCAGGTAGCATCGTATCCTGCATAGGATATTTCGGGTGAGTACATCTGACGAGATGTACTCTTTTTTTTGCTGCGGCATACGGTTCGTCGAGCCGGATCGTGTGTACGAAAGAGCCGTTTCATATGCTACGCAGTTTTCGCATCTCGCTTTTTTGTCGTACATTTGTCAGCCGAAAAATTGAATCGAATGAGAAAGATTACCAATGAGGAGCTGCATCGCCCGTCGATAGACGAGTTTGCCGCCATGAGCAAAATGCCGGTTGTGGTCGTGCTCGACAACGTGCGTTCGTTGCAGAACGTCGGATCGTTTTTCCGCACGGCCGATGCCTTTGCCGTCGAGCGTATATGTTTGTGCGGCATTACGGCCACACCTCCCAATCGCGACATACATAAAACTGCGCTCGGAGCGGAGATGAGCGTCGAGTGGCGATATTATGCCGACACCTGCGAGTGCGTCGGCGAGCTTCGCCGCGAGGGTCGCACGATCGTCGCCGTCGAGCAGGTCGAGGGTGCCGTGATGTTGGGCGATATGCACCTGCAATCGGGCTGCGGATATGCTTTCGTGTTCGGCAACGAGGTCGATGGCGTCGATCAGCGTGTGGTCGACATTTGCGACATGGCTGTTGAGATTCCGCAGGCCGGTACCAAACACTCGCTCAACGTATCGGTGTCGGGCGGTGTGGTGCTGTGGCAGATATTCGACGAGTGGCAGCGCGGCCGCTGATACCGCTTTTCGCAGGCCGGGGTTTGCCGTATCGATTTATTTCTTACCTTTGCGGCGATGCCGGCGCAGAGCCGGTGTCGATGTACAACTCAAACAAACTAAAAATGTCAGTAGAAAGTTCTGTCAGAGCCGTAACGACGCTGCGTCTTACGGAGATGAAACAACGCGGTGAGAAGATTGCTATGCTCACCTCTTACGACTATTCGATGGCCAAGATCGTCGATGCCGCAGGCGTCGATGTTATTCTGGTCGGCGATTCTGCTGCCAATGTTATGGCAGGCTATGAAACCACGCTTCCGATTACACTCGATATGATGATCTACCACGCTCGTGCCGTCGTGCGTGCGGTAAAGCGTGCGCTGGTGGTGGTCGATCTCCCTTTCGGTACATATCAGGGCAACTCCAAAGTAGCTCTCGACTCGGCCATACGCATCATGAAGGAGACCGAGGCCGATGCAGTAAAGTTGGAGGGTGGCGCGGAGGTTATCGAATCGGTCGAACGTATACTCTCGGCCGGTATTCCTGTCATGGGACACCTCGGACTCACCCCTCAGTCGATACACAAGTTCGGCACCTATAACGTTCGTGCCAAGGAGCAGGCCGAGGCCGACAAACTTCTGCACGATGCTCATCTGCTCGAAGATGCCGGTTGTTTCGGCATCGTATTGGAGAAGATTCCGGCCGCTCTGGGAGCACGTGTCGCTTCGGAGCTTGATATCCCTCTTATCGGTATCGGTGCCGGCGGCGGTGTAGATGGTCAGGTGCTTGTGGCTCACGACCTCTTCGGCATCACTCAGGATTTCTCTCCGCGCTTTCTGCGTCGTTACGCCGATCTCAATACAGTCATGTCGTCGGCCGTATCGTCTTATGTCGCCGATGTCAAGAGCGGGGATTTCCCCAATGAGAAGGAGCAATATTAGAAGCATGGTTCCTGGCGGATTATTCCGTTATCCATGGCATGCCCATCATATTTTATGACAAACGTCAGGCAAAACAAGTAATATCCTGCCGTATGAATGCAACAAAGGCACAGATCCGAAGATCTGTGCCTTTGTCTGTATGCGGTGTTGCGTTACAGTATCCTCTTCACCCAGCGAAACAGCCGATAGGGCATATAACGGAAAGGCAGGTCGAGCCATGTGGGTGTGACGACTACCGAGCGGCGGTGCGAAAAGACATCGAAGCTGTCGCGGCCGTGATATCCACCCATGCCGGAGTTGCCGACGCCGCCGAAAGGTATGTTTTCATTGGCGATGTGCATTATGGTGTCGTTGATGCAGGCTCCACCCGAAGATGTGTGACGTATGACGCGGCGGCCGGTGGAGCGTGCGCCGAAGTAATATAGTGCCAGTGGCTTTTCTCGCATGTTGACAAATCCTATGGCCTGGTCGATTTGTTCGAATGCGATCATGGGCATTACAGGACCGAATATCTCGTTGCTCATAACAGCCGATTCGGGATCTACGTCGTCGAGCAGCGTGGGTGCTATATAGCGTTCGGCGGCATCGTACTGGCCGCCTATGCGTATGCGTCCGTCGGCCAGATACGATCTGACGCGCTCGAAAGCCTGATCGTTGACCATGCGCACGAAATGCCTGCTCTGCTGCGGATCGTCGCCGTGCAATGCTTGCAGCGCGCGGGCATACTCCTCGACGAAAAGCTCCTTGACCTCGCGGTGAATCAATATATAGTCGGGTGCGATACATGTCTGTCCGGCGTTGAGTGTCTTGCCCCATGCTATGCGGCGTGCGGCGACGGTTATGTCGGCCGTGCTATCGACAATGCACGGACTCTTGCCGCCCAATTCCAGCACGACGGGAGTGAGGTTGCGCGCAGCTGACTGCATGACGATTCGGCCGAGCGACGGGCTGCCGGTGAAAAATATCAGATCGTAGCGTTGTTCGAGCAGCTGAGAGTTGACTTTTCGATTACCCTGTACGACGGCTATATGGCGTTCGTCGAATGTCTCGGCGATCATCTGTTCTATCACGCGTGCGACGTTGGGAGTGTAGGGCGACGGCTTCAAAACGGCCGTGCAGCCTGCCGATATGGCGCCGACGAGCGGATTGAGAAGCAGTTGTACCGGATAGTTCCACGGTGAGACGATCAGCGTCACGCCCAGCGGTTCGCTCACGATGCGGCTGCGCGACGGAAACATCTTCAATGGCGTGGGACGGCGGCGGTCGCGTGTCCATCGTTTCAAGTGGCGTATGTGGTTGCCTATCTCGCCCTGCACGATGCTCAGTTCGGTGATATAGGCCTCCTCGTATGATTTGTGCAGGTCGGCATACAGAGCCTCGCATAGCGGACGCTCCCATTTGGATATGGCCTTTCCGAGTTGTCGCAGCGCAGTAAGGCGCGTGTCGATGTCGAGCGTTCGGTGGTTGTTGAAAAACTCTCTTTGGGCTGCGACGATCTCTATGATGCGCTCATGCGAAGTGTTGCTGATATTCATTGTCGTGCGGTTTATTTACGCCCCTTGAAGTTGTCCATGGCCGAGAATATGCCGAAACAGCGGCCGAAGATGAAGTCGAACCACGACGTAGGCAGCACGCCCTGCCAGAAGCGAATCATGTGGAAGCCGAGCGGTATGCCCCGGAAGTCGCGATTGCGCTCTATGGCGCGTATGATCTTGCGTGCCGTGCGCTCGGGATCGAGTATGGGGAATATGGGAGAGCTTACGCCGTCGAACATGCCGGTGTTGATATAGTAGGGTGCCACGGTGGTGATGCGTACCCTGCTGCGAGCCTGGCGCAACTCTATGCGCACCGAGTCCGACCAGCCGAGTACAGCCCATTTGCTGGCTACGTATACCGACATCTTCGGATTTGAGATCATGCCGGCTTCGGAGCCGATGTTGCATATGTGCCCGTCGTTGCGCGAGATCATGTCGGGCAGAGCCTGCAATGCCACGACCATCGGTGCCTTTGCGTTGATGTTCATCGTGCGCTCGATCTCGTCGACAGTTTGCAGGTCGAAAGTGCGGTTGCCAGTGACGATGCCGGCATTGTTGATGAGTATGTCGATGCTGCCGTATCGCTCTTTGGCGCGGGCGTAGGCTGCGGCTACGGCCTTGTTGTCGGAGACATCGACCACATCTCCCGCTGCACGTCCTGGCCACGAGTGCGAATACTCCTCGATTGCCGAGGCTATGTTGTCGGGGTTTATGTCCCAAACAAGCAGTGCTCTGGCACCCCGTTCGAGTGCCACGCGTCCCATTATGCGTCCTATGCCCGAAGCTCCGCCCGTTATCAGCACGCATCTATCTTTTATCTTAGTCATAATTTTGCTCTGTTTCAACGGCAAAGATAACATTATTTCTCGAAAACAGCGTTTGTCTTAGGGTGTGTCGCCAGAATCAGCAGCAGCGTTGCGGCTTCGGCTGCCGGCATGGCGAGCCATATGCCGGTAGTGCCGCACAACTCGGGCAGCAGCATGAAGAACGCGAAGACGAAGAGGAATCCTCGTGCGAAAGTATATAGCGTGGCACGTCCTACCTGCTTTATACTCTGATAATAGCCTATGAACGTGAGGTTGGTTATGAAGAACAGAAATCCGACGGCTATCGTCGGCAGTCCGTTGTCGGCGATGGCGAATGCCCCGTCGCTTCGGTCGATGAACATGCCGACCACTTCGCTGTGCCATATTCCTATGGCGGCAGTGACTGCCGCACCGCTCAGGCATGCCGTCAGCAGCGATATGCGCAAGGCACGGCCTACGTTCGAAAAGTTGCCTGCCCCGTAGTGATAGCTTATTATGGGTTGTGCCGATTGGGCAACGGCATTGCCGACCATGAATACCATCGGCAGGCAGTAGCATGCTATGCTGAATGCCGCCACACCCTCCTCGCCCAGATACTTCATGAAGACGATATTTCCGATGAACATCATGAAGGCCATGGCCAACTCGCCCAAAAGAGCCGAGGAGCCGATGCGGCATTGGTAGCCGATGTTGCGCAGCGTAAGACGCAGACTCTTCATGCTCGGCTTCAATCCGTAGAGTTTCATGCTGTGCATGCTTAGGAGTATGTACGACATGGCCATCACACCCGATGTCACGCCCGAAAGGGCAGTAGCTATCGCAGCACCCTTTATTCCCATGCCCATGGGAAAGATGAACAGGTAGTCGAGTACGACGTTGACTGCGGCCGAAGCCATGTTGCAGGCCATGGCGTAGCGCGGTGAGCCGTCGAGCCTTATCAGAAACAGTCCGATGCCGCCCCATATGTAGAACAGAAACGACGGCACGAGATAACCGGCATAGTCGAAATAGTAGGGTAGCAGCCGCTCCGAGCAGCCCAGCATGGCGGCCACCTCGCTGCCGAAAAGCCGCATGACGCCGATAAAGGTCAGAGCGAGCAGTGTCGCCACAGCAAGCGACTGGGTCATGTTGATGTCGGCGGCTTTCTGTTTCCCTTGCGACAGATGCACTGCGATGACAACCGATCCTCCGGCGCCGAACATCAGGCTTATGCCGGTCATGACCATCCACAACGGGCAGAATATGTTGATGGCGGCCAATGCGTCGCCGCCGACACCCTGACCGACGAATATGCCGTCGGTGACAGTTATGACGGCTATTGAGAGCATGCCGGCCAGTGTCGGGAAAAACATCTGTCGAAACAGCCGGCCTATGTCTGCCGAGTTGAAGTCTATCGCATCTCTGTTCATCGTAAACATGTTTTAACGCAGGGCAAAGATAGTCCAAATATCCCGATTACGTTAATTAATCGTGTCCCGTGGGTTAATTAATTGTGATTATAGCATTAATTAATTGTAATCTCTTGCGGGAAACTCCGCTCATTATTACTATTGCGTTAAATGTTACGGCATTGCGATTGCGATTGCTGCGATGAACATATATTTGTCATGCGAATATTCCGTCGGGATAGCTTGCCGGTTTTGGCTGCCGGCTGCCGATAGGTACGCAAATTGTCGTATTGTCGGTCATGGCGCGACAACCGATGCAGAAATTGCCTGGATAAACAACTTTATAATAACGCATATGTACACATTTATCGTTATCACACTCGGATTGCTGGCCGTTCTCGGAATCGTGGTCGGCGTCTCGAACGATGCGGTCAACTTTCTCAATTCAGCTTTCGGCTCCAAAGCGGCGTCTCGACGGGTTATTCTCACTGTCGCTTCGGTGGGTATCTTGGTCGGAGTAATGACTTCGAGCGGCATGATGGAGGTGGCGCGCAACGGAGTATTCTATCCCGGCCAGTTTTCATTCGAACAGATCATGTCTCTGTTTCTGGGCATGATGCTCGGCAATATCATTCTGCTCGACATATTCAACTCTCTGGGACTGCCGACATCGACTACCGTTTCGCTCGTGTTCGGCTTGCTCGGTGCGGCCATGGCTGTTGCTCTTTCGAGCATCTGGGGCGACGAAGCCTCCACCTTGGCCGATCTATCCGATTATATAAATTCCGGTAAGGCCATGGCCATTATTTCGGCCATATTGTTGTCTGTTGTCATTGCATTTTTCACCGGTCAGATACTGATGTTTCTGTCGCGTCTCATATTCTCGTTTCGCTACAATCGCATGTTCAACCGCATAGGTGCCTTGTGGTGCGGTATCACGGTTACCGGTATCGTATATTTTACGATTTTCAAGGGATTGAAGGGATCGGGCGTGATGCCCGATCAGATGGAGATGTGGGTGATGTCGAACACTCTGGCGGCATTGGCGGTCGTGTGGGGTGCGAGCAGTCTGTTGTTGTGGCTGTTGCAACGTATCGGTGTCAATATTCTGAAAATAACGATTCTTGCCGGCACCTTCTCGCTTGCGCTGGCCTTTGCCGGCAACGACCTTGTCAACTTCATCGGTGTGCCGCTTGCCGGTTACGACTCCTATAATATGGCGATGGCATCGGGCGACTATCAGATGACTATGGAGAGTCTGATGACTCCCACGCGTGCCAATTTCTGGATCATGCTGGCGGCCGGTGCGGTGATGGTGGTAACGCTCTTCACCTCGCGCAAAGCGATGAAGGTCACGCAGACCGAGCTTTCGCTGTCGAATCAGAACGAAACGGCGAACGAGCGTTTCGGATCGACAGCCATGTCGCGCGGGTTGGTGCGCGGCGTATTGAGACTCAACGAGTGGGTTGCGCGCATCACGCCGCCGCGTATTAAAAACTTCATCGAACGTCAGTTCGCACCTCTGCCGCGTGAGGAGCGCGACGGTGCCATGTACGACCTGATACGCGCCACGGTCAACCTTACCGGTGCGGCTGTTCTGATCTCGCTTGCCACATCGTTCAAGCTGCCGTTGTCGACCACCTATGTGGTGTTTATGGTGGCGATGGGCTCCTCGCTGGCCGATCGTGCCTGGGGGCGCGAGAGTGCCGTTTATCGCATTACAGGTGTAATGACCGTTATCATGGGGTGGTTCGTGACGGCTCTGGCCGGATTCGTCATAGCTTTGGCCGTGACTCTCGTACTGATCTATGGCGGCAGTGTGGCTGTTGGGGCAGCGGTGATTATATGTGCTGCGTTGATCGTGCGGAGCAACTTCTCCAAACGCGACAGCTCCGACTCTCAGGCCGGCGTAATGACCGATATAACACCCGAGATAGTGCGTAATCCGGAAAAGCGGCTCATCGGATTTACCGAGCAGGTATTGGCGGCGATGGAGTGCGTGACACGTATCTACGATCGCACGATAGTTGCTGTTTTCAAGGAGAATCGCAAGGCACTCAAAGAGATGGTTAACGAGTCCGAGGCACTGTTTCAGGAGACGCGCAAACGTAAGTATGAGCTGCTGCCAGTATTGCAGATGATGAAAGACAACGACATCAACACCGGACACTATTACGTGCAGGTTGTCGACTATATCTCCGAGGCGAGCAAGGCTCTGCTTCACATTACCCGCCCTTGTTACGAACACATCGACAACAATCACCAGGGTTTTACCAAGGAGCAGATCGTCGATCTGAAAGAGATCATCGATCGGGTCGAGTCCATATTCGAAGAGGTCATGTCAATGCTTCGCACCCGACGCTTCGACCGCATGGACGATGTTCTCACCATGCGCGACGATTTGTTCGATCTGATCGACACCGTCATGAAGAACCAGCTTCGCCGTATGCGCGACACCGGAGGTTCTACATCTGCCAACATGTTGTTCTTCAATATTCTTAGCGAGACCAAGACAATGGTTCTTCATTCGAGGAATATAATGAAATCATTGGATCATTTTATCTCTTTTTCGTGAAAAGCGGCCATTTGCTTCCGCTCGCTCAATTGCCCGAATAGGCA
>CAMWTS010000026.1 GCA_947177225.1 uncultured Alistipes sp.
GTTGCATCTGTGGCGTTTTGACGAAAAAGTGTCCATTGTTCTTGGTTGGCTATTTACATTGTTATGTCATTTCGAGCGTCGGCGAGAAATCTGTGGACGATTATTTCCGCAACCATGTCTTTATTCAACTGTCATGTCGCAAGCCGCCTCTTCCACAGATGCTTCACTTCGTTCAGCATGACAATGCGCATTTTTTCGCCGGTTTTTCAATATGTCGCACGTTTATATCGAATCTTGGAAAGCAATACAAAAAAAATATGGCGACTTGAAAAAGTCGCCATATCATCTGAGCTGTTGATGAGGCTTGAACTCACGACCTCTTCCTTACCAAGGAAGTGCTCTACCACTGAGCTACAACAGCATTCGCATGCTCTCTTCCGTAAGAGAGTGTGCAAAAGTAATCAACAATTTTCAATTCGCCAAATTTTTGGCGGTCATATTATCGATTTTCCTGCTGCTTCGATCCTGAAATCTGCAAAAACAGCTATTTTTCCACCAAAATGGTTGCCGATACAGGTTCTGTTACGGCCGCGGTCATGCGTTGCGTTTCAGTCCGGCCGGACAAGAAGCGTCCGTCGCGCGCTACAACCGTATATGTCGCATCAGGTATGGCAGTCTCCACCCTCTCGCGACTGCCGTTGAGCACCACGACGATCGATCGTGCCGTGTCCACCGAGTCGATATCCTTCAATCTGAACGCCACCACGCATTCATTCTCGCATGGCAGGAATTCGAGATGACGGCGTACGGCTTCGGCGCTGCCCAGACAGAATGCCGGGTGAGCGCGACGCATGGCTATCAGATTGCGATAGTAGTCGTATAGCTCGGCGTAGCGGCATTTCAAACCCCAGTCGATTGCGTTGACCGAATCGGGACTTTTGTATGAGTTGCCTACGTGTTGTTTGGAGCGGTAGAGCTCCTCGCCGCAGAATATGAACGGTATGCCTTGCGAGGTGAAGACGGCAGTCTGTGCCAGTTTGTCCATGCGCAGCAGCTCCTCCTCGGAGGCTTCGGGCGAGAGTATCTCCAACCGGTCGCGCAGGCAGTGGTCGTCGTGGCATGTCACATAGCTTATGTGCTGCGTCGGCTCGGCTGCCCATGCCGCTTCGCGATATGAGACACCGGGGTGTTCGATGCCTCCCGCGATGCCGAACCTGACGGCTTCGGCATTGCCCTCGACTCCGTGAACGAAGCCGCCGGCCGAACAGTCCAGCCTGCCGCGCAGGGCATCGCGCATGTCGTCGCTGAATGCCGCTATACCGGGCATGCGGTGGGTGTGACGCTTGAAAGCCAGGCGTTCGGCATCATAGGCCGGATCAGAGGCTGCCCAACCCTCGCCGTAGAGCAGTATCGAGGGGTCGATAGCTGACAGACGGCTGCGTATAAGGTTCATAGTCTCGATGTCGTGTATGGCCATCAGGTCGAAACGAAAGCCGTCGATATGATACTCCTCGACCCAATACTCCAACGACTCGACGATGAACTTGCGCATCATTTCGCGTTCGCTCGCCGTCTCGTTGCCGCAGCCCGAACCGTTGGCAAAACCTCCGTCGGGCGTCATGCGGTAGAAGTATGCGGGCACCGTCAGCTCGAATCCGCATCGCTGCACGTCGGTGGTGTGGTTGTAGACCACGTCCATCACCACGCGCAGGCCTGCCGCGTGCATCGCCGCCACCATCTCCTTGAACTCGCGTATGCGCTGTTCGGGATTGCCGGCATCGGTCGAGTAGGAGCCTTCGGGCACGTTGTAGTTTTTCGGTTCGTAGCCCCAGTTGTAGGCATCGTTGCCGGCTATGCTCTCGTCGATGGAGCCGAAGTCGGCCGTCGGCAGAAGATGTACGTGGCTCACGCCCAGCTCGCGCAGGTGGTCCAGTCCCGTGGCGAGCCCTTCGGCCGAACGCGTGCCGCTTTGTGCCATGTCCACATACTTGCCTCCATGGTTGCAGCCTGCCGAGGAGTGCGCGGTCATGTCGCGGTAGTGCATCTCGTAGATCACTATGCCCGACAAGTCGCCCTGCACGGGCGCACGATCATCGCTCCACCCGTCGGGATCGGTGGCGCGCATATCCACTATGGCTCCACGGTCGCCGTTGATGCTTACCGCGCGGGCGAATATGCCGGCGGTCGGTGCGAGCCACTTGCCGTCGCACTTCACTCGAAATGCGTAATACTCTCCGCGTCGGTCGCCTGCGGCCTCGGCCTGCCACAGACCGTCGTCGTCGGGCTGCATGTCGAACTGGTCGACGAGATTGTCGCCCCGATAGAGGTCGACGCATACGCTGTCGGCCGTCGGAGCCCACACCTCGAAGCGTGTGGCCTGAGGCGTGTAGGCCATCTCGCAAATCTTTTTTGTCGGTACGGGATACGATATTTCGTTGTCGGCAGTGCCGCATGCCGCTGCGGTCAGACAGATGGCCATGGTCGCAGTGATGGGTTTGATATTCATGGTTTACGCAATTTATGCAGTTTGTGAGTCGCGATCGCCCGACAAGCCGTATTTGTCGCGTATGCCGGCGTATCTCATACAAATATAAGCAAAGTCGTGCAAGAAAGCAAGCGAAGGGAAGATTATGTCGGAACGGTGCATTTGCCAACCCTGATTGTGAAGATCCGATACCACCTTCAATGCTATTTTGCACAATTATTATTACCTTTGCTCTCGATAACGATAATATTAATTGGATATGAAATATGCCATAATCTCTACCGAGAAGGGCGACATGCGCGCCGAACTCTATGAAAAGGAGACCCCGATAACGGTGGACAACTTCGTCAAACTGGCCGAGAGCCGTTTCTACGACGGACTGACATTCCATCGCGTGATACCCGACTTCGTGATTCAGGGCGGCTGCCCGCGCGGCGACGGCACCGGCGGTCCGGGTTATACTATCAAATGCGAGACCTCGGCCGAGCGTCAGCACCACGATCGCGGCGTGTTGTCGATGGCTCACCGAGGCAAAGATACGGGCGGTTCGCAGTTCTTCATCTGCCATAACCGTCAGAATACGCAGCATCTCGACGGTGTTCATACCTGCTTCGGCCGTGTGGTTGAGGGGCTTGATGTGATCGACGATATTCGTCCGGGCGATCTGATCTTCTCGATCTCGATCGTCGAGGAGTAAAATATTACGGATTCGTGTTTGACGATCTAAGACCCATAGATGCCGTTGGGCAGCGCACGTCTCCGCTCTATATTGCGGGTCCGTGCAGTGCCGAGAGCCGCGAGCAGATGCTTGCGACGGCACGCGGCGTGGCTGCATGCGGCGTAGACTGGCTGCGTGCCGGAGTGTGGAAGCCGCGCACCAAGCCCGGAGGTTTCGAGGGCATGGGCGATGTGGCGTTGGAGTGGCTTGCCGAGGCCAAGGCTGTTACGGGGCTGCGTACGATGACCGAAATAGCCACGCCACGCCACTTGGAGGCGGCGTTGCGCTCGGGTGTCGACGGCGTGTGGATAGGTGCGCGTACGACTACCAATCCGTTTGCCGTACAGCAGATTGCCGATGCCTTGCAAGGTATCGATATTCCCGTGCTGGTGAAGAATCCGGTCAATCCAGATGTCAATTTGTGGATAGGTTCGATCGAACGTATCTACAACGCCGGCATACGACGACTTGCCGCCATACATCGCGGTTTCGGATCATACGAGCCGAACATATATCGCAATCCTCCTCAGTGGTCGGTGGCTTTCGAGCTTCGGCGGCAGATACCGTCGATACCTATAATATGCGATCCGAGCCATATCGGCGGACGCGCCGATTTGGTGGCACCGCTTGCGCAGCAGGCCTTGGATATGGGATTCGACGGACTGATGATCGAGAGCCATTGCAGTCCGGAATATGCTTTGAGCGATAGCGCACAGCAACTTACGCCCGATGCTTTGCGAGATCTGATCGGCAGCATTCGGTTGCGGCGAACGCCCGATGCTCCCGATGCCATGCGCGATTTTCGCATGCAGATCGATGCCATCGACAACCGGTTGATCGAGCTGCTGGCCGAGCGCATGAGCATAGCGCGTGAGATCGGACGCTATAAATCGCAGCACGGCATGCCTATCGTGCACCGCGATCGCTTTAACGAGATTCTCGAAGCCGCTTCTGCACGGGCTGTCGCCACGCGCATGTCTTCAAAGTTTATTTGTCGGATTATCACCGATATACATGAGGAGTCGGTGCGCCAGCAATGGGAGGTCAGCGATAAAAAACAACGATCGATGTAAATTTTTCGTCAAAAAAATTTGCAGAATAAAATTTTTACACTACCTTTGCATTCGCAATCGAGATCGATAGCAAACATATTGCGGAAATAGCTCAGTTGGTAGAGCACAACCTTGCCAAGGTTGGGGTCGCGAGTTCGAGTCTCGTTTTCCGCTCAAAAACAGGAGGATTGAGAAATCGATCCTCTTTTCTTTTGTCGGTAAACAAGTTACGACAGAATGTCGTTTCAAGCCGTTAACGATCTGCTGCCGATTTTCTGTGATGTTGTCGCAATATCTCTTTGAATAAATTTTCCACTGATATAGGTCGGATGTGAATGAATGATCGGAAGTCGATAAGAAACAGTCGTCAGCTATATGCTGACGACTGTTTCTGTTTTCGTATCTTATCCCGTCAACGAGTCGATTTATTGTCGAATAACAAGGATCTGAATTTTGCCCGTCTGTATCCGAACTTGACGGAAATGCGGCAAAATCGACAACATCGGAAAATAGGTCAGTCCAAAAGTTTTCCCCGACGGTTTCAATCGATTGCCGGTTCCAGCCCGGGCAAGGAGCGCAAGCCTGTGTACATCCAGCGAAATCAGGGCGCCAACCCCATGCGGGCGCATTGCCGGCCGGCTTCAAAGCAATATTTTCAATAAAAGATCACGCGATGCGGTTGTAGGTTTCATTGAATGATGCTTCGCTCATGCAGATCAGACGAATGAAGTCGATCACCGCAAGAATACAAGGAATGAACGACCAGGTCAATAGCAGGCAGATAATCCCGAGTCCGGTACGGTTCAGATAGAAATTCTGAATGCCGAAGTATCCGAAGAAGAACGTCAACAGAATTGCAACTCCCCGGCTCTTGTTTCCATATCGAGCCACCGGTGCATGCTGCTGTTCTTGGGGCTGTATTACCTGTTGCCGGGTGGCAATACTCATCATCTCTCCACAGTATTTGCAGCGAATGCTTCCGTTTATGGCTGATGATTGGTCCAGCGGTGCTCCGCATTGTTTGCATTTGAGTTGGGTTAAGTCTGGCATGATATTATTTTTTCAAGATTTCCGATTTTGCGATTGCTGCCTCTATCTGCTTTTTGAGTAATGTCAGGTGTTTTCCCGCATCTTCTTCGGTCTGTGCCGCCTGCACCTCGGCGATAAGTTCTTGTATTCGCCCGATGCTTTGGGAGAACATATCTGCCAATGCCCGATTGCATTGCAGATCGAGTGCGGGCGTCATGGATACTTTATCGATGAAGAGTTGCAGCCGGTTGAAAGTTTCACGGCTAAGTGCTGCATCGAGGTTCTGCATCTGCATGGCCTCCTTCAAGTCGGCTTCCAGCATGCGGGCGTCGAGGCTCGCGACGCTGCGAGCTGCAACAGCCTGCTTTGTTTCTGCATTCACCCGCTGTTGAGCCATACCGCCCTGTCGGGTGAATATCGTTATCAGAGCACAGCAAACTGCTATGACGATCAAGGCGGCATAATACCACTTGACGTCGACATGAGGGTGCAGCAAAAGATTGTAAATAACCATGCAGCAAACGACGGCCGCTGCTCCGTAGAATACCGTACCCGACGTAGCGATATTTTGCAGGTTGTATCCGGATTGCGTAACAAACAGCGCTGCCAGCAAAGCCCCTTCGAGCACGAGCGCCAACACGAGATTGACATAGAACAGCGATTGCTTCTCTTCGGGTCCCAGTAGAAAGAAGAGTCCGACTGTTGCTCCTATGACCAGGACCGCAATGATGATATTCAGATTTTTCATACGAATATTCCTATTTAATGATTACAAAATTGGAGGAGGGGTGGTTTCGAACAGACGCATCAGCATCGGCGACGCGGAAACCGGTTGCCAGCCAGGCTGTCCCTGATGCCAAAACAGTGTTTCGCGTGTCACCTGCCCCGACGAAATAAGAGCCGAAATCTGGGCTGTCAGGAACGGGCCGCTCTGCTGTCCGTTGATGGCCAGGTAGATCGGGAGTTCGGTCGGTTGCTGCGGAAGCGGCGGAGGGCAGGCCGGCGCTATGGTTTGCTGCATGGTCTGCTGCATCATATTGCCCATTCCGACTCCCATTCCGACTCCCATTCCGGCACCGAGACCTGCGCCCATAACGCTGCCGGCTCCTTCATTGGCGGCAGCTTGCTGCATGATGTCGAACTGTCGTTCGCGAGAATAGTCGATGCCGAGTTTTTCCAGACGTTTGCGTTCGGCCAAACCGCGTGTCTGTTCGGATAAAACGGTTCGATACTCCTCGGGCAAATTGAAGTTCTCAACTGCAAAATTGCGAACCTCTACCCCATAGCTATCCAGAGATTTGTTTATGTCATTCTCGATCGTTTGTTCCAGATCGATTCTGTTGCGCTGAATCGACGAGATGGAGAGTTTACGATCCTCCATGCAGGCGGCGCAGGATTGTTTGATGACCGAAGCGAGCTTCTTTCCGAAATATCTCACGACATCGTCTGTCGTAAACGTGTGCATCGTTCCGACAAGTTTCTGAACGAAGAGTTCCGCATCCTTGACCTTGAGGTTATAACCGCCGTAAGCACCGATAATGAACTCGGCTTGTAAGGCATAGTCGAATACCGGCAAATCTCCGACACCCCACAATGCTTCGCGTTCGGTTTCGACATTCACAAACCAGATTTCTGCCGTGTGCGCCGTATTGCCTCCCGTTGCCAAGTTTAGGAACCCGCCCAGCAATGGCACGTTGCCGGTCGTCAGTTTATACGGCTCACCCGTTGGCGGAATCGTTGCCGCCATAGCACCGTTCAGATAAAGATAGGCACGCTGAGTCTGATGCACGATTACCGCAGCACCGTTGCGAATGTCGTCGAACGGGTATTTGTGTACGATTTCGTTGTTCGTCGTCGGCCGCCAAAATATCGGTGCCCCGACAATACCCTGAGATGTCGAGCCGGAGTTCTGCCCATCGTATGTCTTTTGGGCAACGCTGTTGAAAAGTTTCATAATATGATAAATTGAAGATTTTATAAGCGATATTCGCCGCATTTGCGGCAATAAGAGGAATTTACAACCATAAACCGCTGTGTAGCCCGAATAGTACCGATGTGTGGAATCTTTCGGAATATCATGTGCCGCAGGCGTTTGCGACCCTTCCCGCATTTGAGTTTCGGCGCGGTCGGCTCTTATGCGGCCGTGCTTCGCGCCAAATGCAGTAATCCGCATATTCTGCGTTGACGGCCTTACGGCGAGGATATTTTTTCGTGCTCATCTGCAATAGTATCAAATGCCGCAACTCCTTATGGCGAATTAGTATAAAGAAAGTGTGGAGTTTTATCGTTTATATACCGAGAGGCTCTGGAATGCCCGAATACGAAATAAACAATACCCCACACCGAAATAGTATATATCAGGACGATATATGCCTATACACGGTGACGAGCGTTGCGTTATCCTCGTATTCGGTAAATTTTCCAGATTTCTCGATAAGGATCAGCGAAACACTTTCACTAACAATATGTCGCTATCTTTTGGATAGCACAGCAAAGTTAGCCAATGTTTTTTAATTTACAACACTCGAATGGGGTATTGAGACTACAAATATCGGAGAAAGGTTTGGGAAAATCAATATTGATCTCAGACAATGTTATTTCAAATTGGGTGATTGTGTTAAAATCGACGTTCTCTTTCTTGCATGAATTTTCATGCTTTTGCAACGACACATTCCTTTTTTTACCTATTTTTGTATTTATATTATTGCCGAGTTATAAGAAAGATTGAAAATGGCTTTTGATTATAAGAAAGAGTACAGGGATTTGTATATGCCCAAGGCTTCTCCCGTAATTGTCGATGTGCCCGAGATGAAATTCGTTGCGGTAAACGGCGTGGGCAATCCAAATGATCCCGACGGAGAATACCAGCGGGCTATCGGAGTGCTCTATCCGGTGGCTTACGCTATAAAGATGAGCCACAAGACCGATCGCCGTATCGAAGGTTATTTCGAATACGTCGTGCCGCCTCTCGAAGGGCTGTGGTGGACTGACAACGCCATCATAAATGATTTCACAGATAAGTCGGCATTCCGATGGATTGCAATGATTCGTGTGCCTGATTTTGTAAAAGGCGATGATGTGGAGTGGGCGAAACAAGAGGTGCTTCGGAAGAAAGGCCTCGACTGTTCGTCGCTCTATTTTATGACTTTCGAGGAGGGACTTTGTGCTCAAATCATGCACATCGGATCTTATGATGCAGAGCCGGTATCGCTTGCGGCTATCGACTCGTTTATCGCAACGAAAGGTTATGCGAAGGATATTACGGAGTCGCGACGGCACCACGAAATATATCTTTCGGATCCGAGAAAATGCAGCTCCGACAAGATGAAGACAGTGCTGAGAATACCGGTCGCAACGCTGTGATGCAATACCCGATTGTTGGCGGAATTCCTGCAAAAGAGCTTGGAACGAATATGATGCTTGGCGATACTCTCTGAGATACCGCCTTGCAAAACGGCATCGTCGATAACAAACGGCATGGTAAACCCATCGAAACGGTTGACGAATATGAAACGAGTAATTGTCATAGGCTGTCCGGGAGCCGGAAAGAGCACTTTTGCAAGGAGACTGTCGGCCAAGACCGGACTTCCCCTGCATTATCTCGATATGATATGGCACTTGCCCGACCGAACGACATTGGGCAGGGAGGAGTTCGTCGCCCGTCTTGAAACAATAATCGCAGGGAGCGAATGGATCATAGACGGCAACTACATGCGTACGCTGCCTTTAAGGCTTGAACATTGCGATACGGTGTTTTTCTTTGATCTCCCGCCGGAGGTGTGTCTTGCCGGCGCGGAGGAACGCGTCGGCAAAAAGAGGGAGGATATGCCGTGGACGGAGTATCGGCTTGATGCCGGATTCCGGCAGTGGATTGCCGATTTTCCCGCGCAGCAGCTACCGATTATTCGCAAACTGCTTTCTGAGAATATGCAAAGGGTGAATATCATCGTGTTTCATACAAGGCATGATGCCGATGCCTTTATCGCTTCGCTATGATCCGTCGCCTGTCGACGGATTGCCTGATGCCGATATTGGATCGTACGGCTATTTACAGTCTGTATGCCGGTGGGGCGACGATGCGATGTTTTCTTGTGCCGTGACAAGTGTAGCACTCGATTTGCAGTGCATAAGGTTTTGTTAAGGCGAGCCTGATCGGAGGTCGCTATGCCGTTGGCGTCAGGGGTGAAACGTCCTAATTCGGGGGTGAACGGTCGTACGATATGCCCGATTGGTCGGGTAAAATGAATTACCTTTGCCTTGTCCTAATCTAAAAAAAAAAGTTATGAACATTAGAGTGTTATTTACGCTTGTCATGGCGGGATTCATCGGCTCGGCGCAAGCACGGGACGACTCCGCAAACACACAGCATGTGACATCTGCGACTGCTGTCAGCCGAGTATTGGGCGACGGCCGCAAGGTGGAGACCGTCATACTCGAATACGATGCGCCCATAAACAACCGAAGCCTTTCTGCCGACAGTTATGAGGTCGAGGGCAGGGAGATTACGCGCGTCTATGCCAACAATGCGCCCGAACGCGCCGAGCAGGGCGTTAACGGACAATATGTCGTCATAGAGTTGAAGACCGAGGTCGATCTTAATGCGCAGCCCAAGCAGCCGACTGCTGCCGATATGGAGAAGAAGAGGGAGCGCGACATGATGCAGGGCGGTCCCGGACTGCGTGCAGGTTGGAGTACGGGCGGTGACGACGAATATCCGGGTGATGCCGTTGTCTATCAGCGTTCCGATATCAAGACGGCCAAAGGCAAGACCTATGCTGCAAGCTCGGTGCCCATCGAAACTTCCGGGGAGATATGTCTTGTGGCCGACGATTTCCGACAGATGGAGTTCGTGAGTCCATATACGGGTCAGGTGCTGCCGTACAATATCTATCTGCCTGAGGGTTATGATCCTGATGAACAGTATCCGCTGGTGCTTTTTATACACGATGCCGGTGTAGCCAGCGCACCTGTCACCCAGCCTCTGTATCAGGGCAACGGAGCCACCTCGTGGGCCGAGCCTGAGGCTCAGGCGCGCCACAAGTGTATCGTCGTGGCACCTGAATATCCGGTTATTACGGTCGACGACAACTGGAATTACAGCCATCATCTCGACACCACCATCGAATTGATAAAGGATCTGCAAACGCGCTATTCGATCGATCCCTCCCGTATCTATACCACGGGGCAGTCTATGGGTTGCATGTCGTCGATAGTGATGATGCTCAAAGAGCCCGATCTCTTCGCCGGAGCTTTGCTCGTGGCCGGCAAATGGAATCCTGAACTTATGAGACCGCTCGACAAGCAGAATATATGGATCATATCGTGCGAGGGCGATGTTTCGTCGAATACGTTGCAGGGAGAGGCCGTTGCCAAGTGGCGCGAGCAGGGAAGCACCGTTGCGGAGGCCACGTGGGATATGACCCTTTCGCCCGAAGAGCTCTCGGCCGAGGCCGACAAGATGCGTGCCGAGGGCAGCCACCTTTTATTCACGCATCTCACGGGCGGCAATCACCGCGCCACATGGTTCGTTGCCTACGGCATCGAGGGTGTGCAGGACTGGCTGTTCGAACAACACAAATAATTATCGACCCATATGCACCTTAATTCTATAAGCCGATGGCGGAGCCGTGCAGGAGCAGGTTGTGCCTGGTGCCGGAAAACGGTGCATGTAAAATTAACTTTTATAAGATGAAGACGCTTTTTGTTTCTGTGTGCATGGCCATGTCGGTTTGCGGATACCATGCCGATGCACAGACCCGCCATGCCGATTCGGGGAAATCGCATCGTGATTCGCTGTCGCTGCCGACCGGTATGACCGACTGGGTGGATCCGGTGCACGCCACACCCGTCAATACCCGCTATGTGTTGTACCCTACTGCCCAGCGCGGCGAAGGTACGGAAGGCAGCTGCATGGTGTATCTGCCCGACGAGTATGCTGCCTGTCCCGATGCGAGATACCCGGTCATCTACTATCTGCACGGCGGTACGGGCAATCAGCGCGAAGCGAGCTGGCTGATTCGAAAAATCGACGACGCCGTCAAGGCCGGAGAGATGCGGCCGGTGATAGTCGTCTCGCCTCAGGCATTGCCCATAGGGTGGTATGTAGATGCCAATACGGCCGATCCGAAGGTTACGTCGGGTCCGGTAGAGTCTGTCCTCATCGAGGATCTCATACCTTATATCGACAGTCATTTCCGCACCGTCCCGACTCGTTTCGGTCGCGGCATCGAGGGCTTTTCGATGGGAGGACGCGGTACGCTTATGCTGGCTTTCAAACACCCCGATATGTTTTGCGCCGCCAGCAGTGTGGCCGGAGCATTGGTGGATTGGAGCGAAGAGCCGTTGCAGCGGGCTTTGGAGTGTACGTTCGGCGATGTTGAGAACCCTTTTTCCGAAGAGTATTTCAATGCGTGGCACCCGAAGGTGTTCGCATGCCAGAATGCCCGCCGCATCATACGCGACGGATTGCGGATACGCATGTTCGTCGGTGACAGGGATCGGCTGTTCGAGGAGAACGGACGGCATATTACGCATCGATTCCACGAACTGCTCGATGCTTTGCATATACCTCATACATTGCTGGTTGTGCCCGGTGCCGGCCACAATCCGACCGAGATATTCGCCGATGGCGCAAACGAATACGATACGTCGTTCTGGGACGCGGCTTTTGCCGCCGAATAGCAAGCTGCCGGCATGTGCAGGCCTGCCTGCCGGTCGAATAATATTTGGCGGAAAGCAAATCTTTCTCTATTTTTGCCGCCGAAAAAAGCAATATGTAGTGTTCGAACACGTAAGTCTAATTGGCTTTATCTGTTCGGACACTATTTTTTTTGCGGTGTACTCTTTAATCGTAAACAAAGTGATGAGTAAGAAGACTCTTGTTTTTATTTTGGGTAATCTGACGGCATTCGGTCCGTTCATTACCGATTTCTATCTGCCGTGTCTGCCCGAACTGACATCGTATTTCTCGGCTTCGGCCTCCATGATCCAGCTGAGCCTGACGGCGGGAATGCTGGGTCTGGCCGTAGGACAGCTTCTCATAGGTCCGGTGACCGACAAGTACGGTCGCCGTCGGCCGCTGCTCTGGTGTCTGCTGCTTTTCGTGCTGGCCACCGTCGGCTGCATGCTGTCGACCGGCATCGATATGTTTATCGTTTTCCGTCTGTTGCAGGGGCTTACCGGCGCGAGCGGTCTGGTGATCTCCAAAGTTATCATTGCCGATTCGTTCACCGGCCGAGATGTGGCTCGTTATTTCGCCATTCTGGCTGCGGTGCAGGGCGTTGCACCCATCGTGGCTCCGGTTATAGGCGGCGTGGCGTTCAGCCTTTCGTCGTGGCAGGGCACATTCGCCGTGCTGGGATTGTGGGCGGCCGGCCTGCTGATGGTGTGCCGCAAGCTGCGCGAGACGCTGCGCGATGAGGATAGGCTGCGGATTCCGGTGTTGAGGACGTTTCGCTGCTATGTGCCTGTGGTGCGCAACGGCCGTTATCTGGTGATGAATCTGTTGCAGAGTTTCTCTTCGGCTGCGCTTATCGCCTACATATCGGCTTCGCCATTCATCTTCCAGAATCATTTCGGACTCTCTCCGCTGGCATACAGCATATGTTTCGCCTGCAATGCGCTGGGTCTGGTCGCCGGCAGCAGCATCGTCATGCGTATCAAAAACCTGCCGTCGGCTACGCCCTGGTGCGCCGTCGGCCTGCCGGTGATGGGTCTGCTTTCTTCGCTGGCACTGTGGTTCGACTGGCCGTTTTTCATGTTCGAGGCCGTGTTGATAATGATGCTCTTCTGCGTGGGTATGATTACCCCCGTCGGCATCACTTTGGCAATGAATTCGATCACCGAGCATCGCGGAATAGCCTCGGCCCTGCTGGGAGCCTTGCCGTTCTTGCTGGGAGGCATAGTCGCACCGCTGACCGGTCTGGGCGATATGATTCGATCTATGACCACGCTCGTACTGTTGTGCTCGACCGTATGTCTTTGCCTCTATCTGATTTCGCGCCGCTGGGACTATTCGGCCGGTTGCGACCGCTTGCATGACGAAAATGTGACGTTATAGTGTATCATTATGCGAAATTTATGATACTTTTGCGCTCAAATTAACTCGAACATGGTTAAGAAACTGTTTAAAAAGTATGTGGTGGACGCACTCAGCCATATGGCTCTGGGTCTGTTCTGCTCGTTGATTCTCGGTCTGATAATCGGCCAGCTGGCCAAGATCGAGGCGTTGGATTTTCTCTCGTTCATAGCCGACGCATTGTCGGCTTCATCGCCGCTTATCGGTGCATGTATCGGTCTGGCCATAGCTTATGGCCTGAACGGTCCGCTGCTGGTCAACATCTCGTCGGCCATAGTCGGTGCGCTGGGCTACCAGTTCGGAGGTCCCGTCGGATCGTATGTGGCGGTCATCGTCGGCGCCGAATTGGGTGCGCTCGTCTCTAAGCGCACGCCCGTCGACATAATCATCACCCCCATGGTGACCATCGTTGCCGGCGGCCTGGTTGCCAAATATTGCTGCTCGCCGATCAACGATCTGATGTTGCAGCTGGGCGAGCTAATCAACAATGCTACCACGTTGAATCCGTTCCTGATGGGTGTGGTGGTCTCGGTGCTGGTCGGTTGTGCGCTTACTCTGCCCATCAGCTCTGTGGCCATATGCGTCATGCTCGGCATCGACGGTCTGGCGGCGGGAGCCGCCACGGCAGGCTGCTGTGCGCAGATGATCGGCTTCGCCGTCATCAGCTTCTCCGACAACGGTGTCGGCGGACTTCTGTCGCAGGGTTTGGGAACCTCCATGTTGCAGATAGGCAACATAGCGCGCAAACCCATTATCTGGCTCGCGCCTACGCTGGCCTCGGCCATACTCGGTCCGGTATCGACCATGTGGCTCCACATGACCAACAATGCTCTGGGCGCAGGTATGGGTACGGCTGGCCTTGTAGGCCCGCTGGCTACGTATGCCACAATGAGCCCGACTATGTCGCACGGTCTGCTCGTGGTTCAGATCGTGGCTCTCTATTTCGTGGCTCCGGCCGTGATATCGCTTGCCATTCATCTGGGTATGAAGCGTGTAGGCTGGGTAAAGGCAGGCGACATGAAGATCGGATAGGGGCGCAGGCGCCGCACGTATGCAAACAGAAATCCGCAGGAGATCGTCTCCTGCGGATTTCTGTTTGCAGGCGGAGCCTCTATCGCGCTCCGCATATCGGGCTTCGCGCTTAGAGGCGCGCCTTGATTCTCTTCGACTCCTCCTCGTAACCGGGTTTGTCGAGCAGGGCGAACATGTTTCTCTTGTAGGCCTCCACGCCGGGCTGGTTGAACGGGTTGACACCTAACAGGTAGCCGCTGATGCCGCAGGCCTTCTCGAAGAAGTAGAGCAGCTGGCCGATGGTGCGCTCGTCGATGCGCGCCATCTCGATGCGCATGTTGGGCACGCCGCCGTCGACGTGTGCTATGCGCACGCCCAGCTCGGCCATCTTGTTGATCTCCGATATACGCTTGCCGGCAAGGAAGTTAAGACCGTCGAGGTTGTCGTCGTCGCTCTCCACGCGCACCGTGTGCTTCGACTCGGCTACCGATATGATCGTCTCGAACAGCGTGCGCTCGCCCTCCTGTATGTATTGACCCATCGAGTGCAGGTCGGCCGTCAGCGTGACGCTTGCAGGGAAGATGCCCTTGCCCTCCTTGCCCTCGCTCTCGCCGTAGAGCTGTTTCCACCACTCGGCGATATAGAGCAGTTTGGGCTCGTAAGAACCGAGTATCTCGATCTTCTTGCCGCTGCGATAGATCTCGTTGCGAACGATGGCATATTGTGCCGCGGGATTCTGCTCCACGGGTGTCTGCTCGCCGCAGAGACTCTCCATGTCGCGTGCGCCCTCCACCAGCGAACGTATGTCGATGCCGGCTACGGCCAGCGGCAGCAGACCCACCGGCGTGAGAACCGAGTAGCGGCCACCCACGTTGTCGGGAATGACGAAAGTGGGATAGCCCTCGTTGTCGGCCAGTGTTTTGAGTGCGCCGCGCGCCTTGTCGGTGATGGCCACGATGCGCTCGGCAGCCTCGGCCTTGCCGTAACGCTTCTCTATTTCAGCCTTTATGAGGCGGAATGCTATGGCCGGTTCGGTGGTTGTTCCCGACTTCGATATGACGATGGCTGCGATGCTGCGGTCGGCCGTGGCGTTGAGCAGTTCGTATGTGTAGTCCTCCGAGATATTCTCGCCAGCAAACAGAATGGTGGGATTGTCGTGATGCTTCTTGATCGACTCGAACGAATCGGTCATGGCCTCCAAAACGGCTTTGGCACCGAGATACGAACCGCCGATGCCTATGCAGATGACGATCTCTGCCTTGCTGCGCAGTTGCGCAGCCACGCTCTCTATGGCCGACAGCTCCTCCTCGCCTATCGACGATGGCAGTGCCACCCAACCGAGAAAATCATTGCCGGCTCCCTTGCCTGAGTGCAACAGCGCATTGGCGCGGGCTGCCTCGGCCTGCATCTGTTCCGTGACGTTGACGCCTGAATGTGCGGCGTCGAATTTAATCAATTCCATAGTTTCAGTAATATTGTGCTTATTCGGTTATATAAGTTTCATTGTAAGTGCCTCTATGCTCTCTTTGGCCGGTGCTCCTTCGTACAGCACCGAGTAGACCGTGTCGGCTACGGGCATCTGCACACCCTGCGGCAATCCAGTGTGACGCACGCACTCGGCGGCATAGTATCCTTCGGCCACCATCGTCATTTCGTTCAGTGCGCTCTTGACCGAGCAGCCGCGTCCGATCAGGTTGCCCAGTCGTCTGTTGCGGCTCAGCGGCGAATAGCATGTCACCAGAAGGTCGCCCAAGTAGGCGGCCGCGGCTGTGTTGCGCTCTTCGTTGGGCAGTTTGCAGTCGAGGTAGCGTGTCATCTCGCGTGCGCAGTTGGCTATCAACACGGCGAGGAAGTTGTCGCCGTATCCCATACCGACGGCCATGCCGACAGCAATGGCATATACGTTTTTCAGTATTGCGGCATACTCGACGCCGAGCACGTCGTCCGAGTAGCTGCAACGTATGTAGTCGTTGGCTATCATCTCGCCAACGGCATGCGCCCGGCCGCTGTCCGTGCAGGCCACGGTCAGATACGACAGCCGGCCTATGCCGACCTCCTCGGCATGCGAGGGTCCGGTCATGACTCCGAGCTGCCCGAACGGCACTCCGTAACGACTATGCACATACTCGGCCACGGTCATATAGTTGTCGCCCGGAATAATCCCCTTTACGGCCGATACCACCGTCTTTCCGGCGAGCGGTGCGGTGAGCGGCGCCATGACATCTTTGAGAAATGCCGAGGGGGTGGCCAGAATCACCGTCGGGGCTTGCGCAACCACCTCGTCGATATCTTTCGACGGAGAGATCAGCGAACGGTCGATGCTTACGTAGGGCAGGTATCTGGCATTGCGACCGTCGCGGCGCAGAGAGTCGAGCACGGTGTCGTTGAGTATATGCCAACCGACATGCCTGCCGTTGGTTGTCAGAGTCTTGACTATCGCCGTGGCCCAACTTCCGTAGCCCACGACGGCACAACGGCCGCTGTCGTCTTTAACATATCCCATAGGCTGAAATTTTATTGGCAAAAGTAGATAAAAATTGCCAAAGTATTGCAATATGTCTATATCTTTTTAGTATCTTTGCCGTTGTATATGCACGCAGAAGCCACTGCGCGCAGTCCATTCAGGCCATATATCGCCGCCACAGGCATTTGCGGCCGGGGACGGTTAGTTTGACAAATAGTAAAAACGATAATTCGCAATGGGATTTTTTTCTTTGACACAAGAGTTGGCCATCGACCTCGGTACGGCCAATACCCTGATAATGCACAATGGCAAGGTCGTCGTCGACGAGCCGTCGATCGTGGCGTTGGACGTCCACACGGCCAAGGTGATGGCCATAGGTCATAAAGCTCGTCAGATGCACGAGAAGACCAACCCCAACATCAAGACCATACGTCCGCTGAAAGATGGCGTGATCGCCGATTTCAATGCTACGGAGCTGATGCTTCGCGGCCTGATAAAGAAGGTGCACGCATCGAGCGGTCTGTTCGCTCCGTCGCTGCGCATGATGATATGTATCCCGTCGGGCTCGACCAATGTCGAGATCCGTGCCGTGCGCGACTCGGCGCAGCATGCAGGCGGCCGTGAGGTCTACCTTATCTTCGAGCCGATGGCTGCGGCACTGGGTGCCGGACTCGATGTCGAGGCTCCCGAAGGCAACCTCATCATCGATATCGGCGGCGGTACCTCGGAGATCGCCTGCATCTCGCTGGGCGGCATCGTCTGCTCGGAGTCGATCAACGTAGCAGGCGATGTCTTCACGTCGGATATTCAGAACTACATTCGTCAGCAGCACAATATCCGCATCGGCGAGCGCACTGCCGAGAAGATCAAGTGCGCCATTGGTGCTGCGGTGCCCGAGCTGGAAGATGAACCGGAGGATTACGAGATAACGGGTCCCAACATGCTTACCTCGCTGCCTCAGAAAATAACCTTGAATTACAGTGAGATCGCCTATGCCCTGGACAAATCTCTGGTAAAGCTGGACAATGCCTTGATGAAGGTGTTGGAGGATATGCCGCCTGAGCTGTATTCCGATGTCGTCAAGAACGGAATCTATCTTGCTGGCGGCGGTGCCCTGATAAAGGGTCTCGACCGTCGTTTGAGCGAGAAGTCGGGATTGCCGGTGCATATCGCCGAGGATCCGCTGCGTGCCATTGCGCGCGGTACGGGCATCGCGTTGAAGAACATAGGCAGCTTCTCGTTCCTGATGAAATAGTATCGCCCCTTCGGGCCAAGGCTTAAAGCAACCGTCGGGCATATGCACGGCGGTTGCCAATGTTTGACAACGGCAAGATGTACAGACTCTTCCTATTCATAAAACGTACCTACGTCATACTGCTGTTTCTGCTGTTGGAGATAGCGGCGTTGAACCGTTATGCCTCGTCGACGGCCTATACGCAAGCCAAGATTCTGGCGCGTACCACGGCAGTGACGGGCGCGGTGAACGGTGCGGTGACCGACGTGGGACACTACTTTTCGCTCTCGTCGGAGAATGCCGTGCTGACCGAGCGGCTTGCCATGGCCGAAGCGCGTTTGGCAGCCGTGGCCGAGTCGGAGCAGAGTACGGGTGCGTTGTCTGCGGACGATCTCCTGCCGGCCGACAGTCTGTCGACGGATTGGGCGCAATACCAGTTTTACGCTGCGCGCGTGGTGTCGTCATCGACCGACAAGCCTCGCAACTTCGTGGTGCTCAACAGAGGCCTGGCCGACGGCATTCGCGAGGATATGGCTGTCGTCACGCCCGATATGAAGCTGATAGGCTATATCGTGGCCTGCTCGGAGCGTTATTCGGTGGTGCTGCCGCTTCTTAACACCACATTCCGCGTGGGCGGCCGTCTGTCGGGCGGCAACCACTTCGGTTCGGTGTCGTGGGACGCCCGCTCGCCCTACTACGTGACATTGGGAGAACTGTCGAAATATGCCGATATCTCGCGGGGTTCGGCCGTAACGGTATACTCCGAGCGTTTCCCCGAGGGCATTCTCATAGGCCATGTCGAGGAGTATGCGCTCAACTCTGCCGAAACGGCATACTCGGCACGGTTGAAGGTCGCGGCCGACATGTCGAGCATATACAATGTAATAATCATAGAAAACACACACTACGGCGAGGTCGAGTCGTTGCTCGACGATGCCGTCAAACGCTACAATTAGTCGATGTACAGATACCGATCATACGTGTGGCTCTTCGCGGCTGTTATGGCGATGCAGATTCTGCTGCTCGACAATCTCTCGCTGAGCATGTGGCTCCGCCCGATGATATTTCCGGCGGTGATATTGCTGCTGCCCATCGAGTGGCGTACGGTGTGGGTGCTTCTGGCCGCTGCCGCGACGGGGTGGATTCTCGATGGCGTGACCGGCTGCCAGGGTCTCTATACCGCCTCGCTGCTGCCGCTGGCGATGGTTCGTCCGGCAATAATCCGGCTTACGGCCAATCGGGGCGTGGAGCAGAGTGACCAGACGGAACTGCTGCCGAGCCTGAGCCGCAAGCAGCTGCTGGCCTACATATCCGTATCCGTCGTGTTGCATCACGCCCTCTTCTTCGCGTTGGAGAGCATGTCAGCAACGCTTTTATGGTACACGGTGGCGAAAATCGCAGCCGGCAGCCTGCTGTCGATTCTTCTGTCGTGGCTGGTAGCATCGTATTTCATGTCTAAAATATCTGCGGGGCAATGAGGCACGACAACGAATCGGCTATGCGTTATGCAACTCTTCGCTGGGTGGTGGTGGCGATATTCGCCGCCCTCGGACTCAGATTGTGCTATATTCAGCTCATCGATACCCGATACAAGGATATGGCCACCTCGAACATCATTCGCCGGGTTGTGCAATACCCTTCTCGCGGCGAGGTGCTGGATCGGCGGGGCGAGTATCTGGTGCAGAGCCGTGAGTGCTACGATGTGATGGTCGTGTCGAAAGATATTCCGCGCGAGGGTTTCGATACGTTGCGCATGGCCTCTATTCTCGACCTTACGCCGGAGCGTCTGCGCTCTCAGCTCGAAAAGGCCGCCCGTTATCCGCGCGCGCCGTTTCTGGTGACCAACTATGTCTCGCAGCACTCCAAGCTGGCTTTCGACGAGTGCTATTTCAAAGGCTTCTATACCGTCTTCCGCACGGCGCGGCAATATCCGCGCAAGATCGGCGGCAATCTGCTGGGATATGTGGGCGAGGTGAGCGAGAGCGATCTGAAACGCTGGCCGTATTATGCCGCCGGCGACTATATAGGCGTGGGTGGCGTGGAGTCGGCCTACGAGGTGGAGCTGCGCGGCAAAAAGGGTGTGAAGGTGGAGACCACCGATACGCACGGAGCCATAAAGGGCTCGTATATGGACGGCGCGTTCGATACGCTGCCCGTCAACGGCCGACGTCTGGTCTCGACTATCGATGCGCGCCTGCAAGCCTTTGCCGAGGAGCTGATGGTGGGCAAGGTGGGCGCCGTGGTGGCTATCGAGCCCTCCACGGGCGAGATCCTCGTGATGGCGTCGTCGCCGACATACGATCCCGATGAACTGGTCGGCCGTCAGCGCGGCAACCACTATATGGAGTTGCAGGGCAACGTGCAGCAGCCGCTGTTCAATCGTGCCGTAAAGGCGAAGTATCCGCCGGGATCCACGTTCAAGCTGGTGCAGGGTCTCATAGGTATGCAGGAGGGAGTGTTGCGCCCGAGCGATACCCACCCCTGCCACGAGGGATTTACTGTGGGCAAGCGCAAGGTGAAGTGCCATGCTCACCGTTCGCCGGTGGATCTGCGCGATGCCGTGGCCACCTCGTGCAACGCCTATTTTTGCTATGTGTTCAAGGATATAATCTCCAATCCCAGGTACGGTAGCGTCAAACGCGGATTGGAGGTGTGGCGCGAATATGTCGAGAGCTTCGGGTTCGGCCGCACGCTCGACAGCGATTTCATCGGTGAGGGCACGGGCAACGTCCCCTCGACGGCAGACTACGACCGAATGTACAACAGCCGCTGGAACTGGGGTACGCCCATATCGCTCTCGATCGGGCAGGGCGAGATGGGCTGCACGCCGTTGCAGATGGCCAATCTGGCAGCCATAGTGGCCAATCGCGGCTACTACTACATACCTCATATAATCAAGCAGATCGAGGGGTGCGACTCGATCGATGCGCGTTTCTACGAGCGGCAGTACACCAAGGTCGACAGCCGCTATTTCGAGCCGATAGTCGAGGGTATGTGGCGCGGTGTCAATGTGTGGGGCACGTCGCGCAATGCTGCGCTGCCGGGACTGGACGTATGCGGCAAGACCGGTACGGCACAAAATCCCCACGGCAAGGATCACTCGACATTTCTGTCGTTCGCACCCAAGGATAATCCGCGCATAGCCATCTCGGTCTACGTCGAGAACGGCGGTTTCGGCGCGACGATAGCTCTGCCCATAGCCAGCCTTATCGAGGAGTTGTATCTGACCGATACGATATGCCGCCCCGAAATGGTGCGTTATGTAAAGGAGCATGTAGTCTATTACCCCTATTACGATAAACTGCGTGAGAAGAAGAGCCGGAAATAGCATGTTCGACTCCTCTCCGGAGGGTCTGTTCAGCGGCATCGACAGAGTGGCGCTGTTGCTCTATGTATTGTTGGTGGCGGCAGGATTCGTCTGCATCACCGCCGCCTCCTACGACGATACTATCGAGACGCTGTTCTCGTCGTCTCATTTCTACATGAAGCAGCTCATGTGGATCGGCATTTCGTGGGTCGTGGCACTGGTGCTGCTGCTCATCGACGAAAAGTATTTCCACATGTTGGCATACCCGCTCTATATCCTTGGCATAGCCTCCCTGGTGGCCGTTCTGATGTTCGGCCGCGAGGTCAACGGTGCCAAGGCGTGGTTCGAGTTCGGCGGTGTGCGCATACAGCCCGTCGAGTTCGTCAAGATAGCCACCTCGCTTACGCTGGCGCGCGTGATGAGTGCCTATTCGTTCTCCATCTCGCGGCCGTCGGATATTGCGAAAGTGGCTGCCGTCATACTCCTTCCGCTGGGTATCATCGTGTTGCAGAACGATACGGGTTCGGGCATCGTGCTCTGCTCGCTGTTGTTCGTTCTCTATCGCGAGGGGCTGAGCCGTGCGCTGTGCATGCCGCTGGTGCTGATTGCATTTCTGTTCATATTCTCGTTCATACTCGAACCGCTGCCGCTGTTTCTGATACTCCTGACAGCTCTTGTGGCGTACAGTGCTGCACGCAGCGGAGCATGGGCGGCACATGTGCGATTCCTGGCCTTCACTCTGCTGGCATCTCTGCTGCTGGCTGTGGCCACGCCGTTGAGCGGCTATGCGGCACTGATGATCGTGTGCGGCATCGAGGCCGCGGTGCTCGCCGTCGCAGCCATACAGAACAAGGCTTACGAATTGCTGTGGCTGACGGCCATGTTCGTCGGGGCCACGATATTCGTTCCGACCACCGACTACATATTCGATCATGTGTTGAAGCCTCATCAGCAGGATCGCGTATTGAGCTTCGTCGGTATGAAGAGCGACCCTCTGGGCATCGACTATAACGTCAACCAGTCGCAGATCGCCATCGGTTCGGGCGGTTTTGCCGGCAAGGGATTCTTGCAGGGGACGCAGATCAAATACAACTTCGTGCCGGAGAAACACACCGACTTCATCTTCTGCACTCTGGGCGAGGAGTGGGGCTTCGTGGGCACGATGATCGTACTGGGATTGTTCATCGCTCTGATAATGCGGCTTATGAAGATGGGCGAGCGCATCAAGGAGCCTTTCGGGCGCATATATTGCTATTGTGTAGCTTCGATACTGCTGTTCCATGTGCTGGTCAATGTGGGCATGACCATAGGCCTGATGCCCGTTATGGGCATACCGCTGCCGCTTATGAGCTACGGCGGATCGTCGCTGGTGGCCTTCACCATACTTATAATAATAGCCATACGTCTCGACGCCTCGACCAAGCACGAAAGTTCGATGTTGTGACGTTTGGGCAAAAAACGATTGACTCTATGATTTACGCAGCATATATTGTCGTAGCCGCACTTGTGGTTTGGTTGTCGATACTGGCATCGCGGTATATCGACATGATCGACCGTTCGACGCGACTGTCGGGAGCATTTCTCGGCGGAGTGCTGCTCTCGGCCGTTACGTCGCTGCCCGAACTCTTTACCAGTATCTCGGCCACGGTGTTTCTCGATCAGCCCGATCTGTGCATGGGCAACATTCTCGGCAGCGATCTGTTCAACATGGGAATGCTGGGTGTGGTGGTGATGCTCTCCATCAGACTCTTCGGCCGTGCGGCATGTTCGCGCAGCCACATTATCGTGGTGGGATACCTCACACTGATGTATGCCGCACTTGGGCTGCGGTGGGCAGGAGCGATCTCGCTGCGCATAGGCTGGTTCGATCTGACCACGCTCGTTATATTTGCGCTCTACGCCCTTGCCGTGCGTCATCTTGCCTCCGAAAACGGCGAAGAGAGCTCGGCCGCCGAAGATGACGACAACGACCGGTGTACCCTCAGCGTGGGGCAGATAGCCGCGCGTTTTACCATGGCGAGCATCGGTATCATCGTGCTGAGCATCGCTCTGACATATATCACCGATGCCATCTCCGAGCGGCTCGATCTGGGTGCCGGTCTGGCCGGCGCGCTCTTTCTGGGCGTAGCCACCTCGCTGCCTGAGGTGACCTCTACCATTGCGCTGTTCCGCATGCGAAACTATAACATAGCCTTTGGCAACATCATCGGCAGCAACGTCTTCAACTTCCTTGTTCTGGGTATTGCCGACTTCGTCTCGTCGGGGCAGGGCGTATACGGTTTCTCCGACCATAAGGTGCAGTATCTGCTTCTCTTCGGCAGCATCGCCACACCTCTTGCCGCCGCCATTCTTATGAGTCGTCGTCCTTTTGTAAGGTTTGTCTGCGCCGCAGGTATGGTGATTTGTTATGTGCTTTTTCTCCTTTGATCTTGTCTTTTTTTTCGTGAAAATCGGCATTCTGTGTCCGCGCCTTGTCGTTCAGCAATGGGAAGTACATCAAGTACGTCCCATCGCTTCACTCTTGCGTTGCGTTGCATAATACCGCTTTTGCCGAAAAATCTTTTTCATGAAAAGCCGTCATTTGCTTCCGCGCGCTCGTTCGTCCGAATAGGCTGTATGTCAATACAGCCTATCCGTCCTCACGTCGTTTGCGTTGCAACTAACTGCTTTTGATGAAAAATGGGTGTGCTTAGGTAGACTATTATCGCTATTCTGTCATTCTGAGGAGGACGGTACGTCCGACGTGAGAATCTCTTTTTGTGCGGCAAACTGTGCTCCTGCCTGCGAGACTCCCACGTCGCAGTCTTTGCCTGCTCCTCGGAGTGACAATTCAGAAGAGACTCCCACGTCGCCTGCGGCTCCTCGGAGTGACAGCGTTTGTCATTTCGAGCGAGAGCGAGAAATCTGTGTGCGGCAATTTCCACTCTGTCATTCTGAGGAGGACGGCACGTCCGACGTGAGAATCTCTTTTTGTGCGGCAAACTGTGCTCCTGCCTGCGAGACTCCCACGTCGCAGTCTTTGCCTGCTCCTCGGAGTGACAATTCAGAA
>CAMWTS010000027.1 GCA_947177225.1 uncultured Alistipes sp.
TACTCCGCCTCGGAAAAATGCAATCAAGATTGCTTTTTCTCTCGGCTTATTCGTATCTTTGCAAAAAGATATTTAACTGTTATCGATTATGAAAAAGACTGTCAACGTCAATATCGCATCACAGCCCTTCACGCTCGACGAGGAGGCATATCTTGCACTCGAAAACTACCTCGACGACATAGCTTCACGTCTGCCCGTATCCGATACCGGATCGATGGACAATATAGAATCACGCATAGCACGTCTGTTTGCCGCACGGGTTCAGGCCGGCCGGCAGATCATCTCGCTTGGAGAAGTAGACGAGGCAAAAGACATCGTCGGACTGCCTGAGTCGTTCGGCCGCCGCACCGCCGCCTCGCATACCGATGCCGAGCAGATCGTGGAAGAGGTGGACGGTGTCTTCGAATGCCTGTCAGCCGGCAGCGCCGAATGGCCTATACCGGAGGATCGGAAGCCGGAGCCGCATGCAGCCGTAATCGTCGGACGCAATCCGCAGACAGCTGCCGGGCAGCCTGACACGGCATTGCCGACCGTGACGGAACCGGTCAAGGAGCCTTACGACTATCCGACACATCTCTATCGTTCGCGCGACGAACGCATGCTGGCAGGCGTATGTGGCGGTCTGTCGAAATATCTCAACTATCCGGTAACGACGGTGCGCGCCGTAACAGCGATCCTCGCTTTACCCGCCCTGCTCTCCGTATTCGCCTACTTCATACTGTGGTATCTTCTGCCCGAGGAGCCGCTATATGACAAGAACGGCAACGTGATCGATACCGGCCACAGCAAATGATCGAAAGACTATTTCCCGAAGGAGATGTCGGCATCTTGATTTTTTTATTACTTTTGCGTGTCGGTTGCCATGGTGCCCGACAACTATAAACTATCTGATTTATGGCTGCTATCAAGACAATAGGCATTCTGACATCGGGCGGCGATGCCCCCGGCATGAATGCCGCCATACGTGCCGTGACTCGCACGGCCATCTATAACGGATTCAAGGTAAAAGGCATCAAACGCGGATACTTTGGTCTGGTATTCAACGAGATCGACGACTTCACCTCGCGCAGCGTGAGCAACATCATACAGCAGGGAGGTACGATTCTCAAAACGGCGCGATGCAAGGAGTTCACCACGCCCGAAGGCCGCAAGACGGCATATGAAAACATGTGCGCCGCAGGCATCGACGCACTGGTGGTCATCGGCGGCGACGGCTCGCTGACGGGTGCAAGAATATTTGCCGACGAATACGACGTTCCGATAGTCGGCCTGCCAGGCACGATCGACAATGATCTGGGCGGTACAGATGCCACCATAGGCTACGACACGGCACTCAACACCATCGTCGAAGCCGTCGACAAGATACGCGACACGGCCACCAGCCACGAGCGTCTGTTCTTCGTCGAGGTGATGGGACACATGGCCGGCGACCTTGCGCTCAACGGTGCGTTGGCGTCGGGTGCCGAGGCTGCCATAATTCCCGAAATGGAGACCGAAATCGACCAGTTGGCCGATCTTGTGAACCGCGGATTCCGCAAGAGTAAAAACTCCGCCATAGTGCTCGTTGCGGAGAACCCGAAGACGGGCGGTGCCATGGGACTCGCCGAGCGTATCAAGAAAGAGTTTCCCGAGTATGATGCTCGCGTGACGATACTCGGCCACTTGCAGCGCGGAGGTTCGCCCACGGCAGCCGACCGCATATTGGCCTCGCGTATGGGAGCCGCAGCAATAACGGCTTTGAGCGACGGTCAGCGCAACGTGATGATAGGTGTCAAGAACGGAGAACTGGTCTACGTTCCATTCTCCAAGGCCACCAACCACTCGCATCGCATAGACCACGACGATATCGATCTGGTGAAGATATTGTCGATATGATAAATTGCTACTAACCCAAACAGAAACAACCCGATAGATGAAACGTGTTATAGGCATAGGAAATGCCCTGACCGATATGTTGGTCAATCTTCCCAACGACAACGTTCTCAACGAATTTTCACTGCCCAAAGGATCGATGAGTCTTGTGGGCACGGCCACTCAGACCCAAATCTCGAAGAGTGTTGCCGGTTATCCCTATTCGCTGTCGCTCGGAGGCTCGGCCTCCAACACCATACGCGCCATGGCACGTCTGGGGTGCGACGTGGGATTCATCGGCAAGGTCGGAGCCGACACCACCGGTGATTTCTTCGAGCAGGCACTGCAAAATCTCAATATCGAGCCGTTTATCTTGCGCAGCACCAAGCGTTCGGGCAAGTGTGTGTCGCTCATATCGCCCGACGGCGAGCGAACCATGGTCACCCACCTGGGTGCGGCAAGCGAACTTACGGCCGACGACATAGACGAAAAGATATTCGACGGTTACGACTGTCTCTATATCGAGGGTTATCTGGTGCAGGATCACAATCTTATCCGGTCGACCATACAGAAGGCCAAGAAGCACGGACTCAAAATCGCCATCGACCTCGCCTCGTTCAACGTCGTTGCAGAGAACCTCGATTTCCTGCACACTCTGGTGAGCGACTACGTCGACATCATATTCGCCAACAAAGACGAAGCGCGAACATTTACCGGCGAGGAGGAGCCTCTCAACGCCTTGCAGGCACTCTCGGAGATATGCGAACTTTCGATCGTCAAGATCGGCATGAAGGGTGCGCTTATCAAACGCGGCAACGAGGTGGTGCATGTGGGCATTATGGCTGCGGCCAAGCGTGTCGACACAACCGGAGCCGGCGATTTTTACGCTGCCGGTTTTATGTCGGGTCTGTGCGACGGTCTCTCCTTGCGCCAGTGCGGCACCATAGGAGCCATCACCTCAGGCAAGGTAATCGAGGTCGTAGGCACAACCTTCGGCGAGGAGGCATGGCAGCATGTGTTTCAGCTGGTAAAGAAAGTAAAGCGGGAGAAATACCTCTTTTAATTTTCGTCAAAAGACATCTTACTGCATGAAGATCGGAGAGATAGATTTGGGCGACAAGCCGCTGTTTCTGGCACCCATGGAGGACGTGACAGATCCGTCGTTCAGATATATGTGCAAGAAGTTCGGCGCAGATGTGGTCTACACGGAGTTCATATCGTCGGACGGGCTGATACGCGACGCATGGAAATCGCGGGCGAAGCTGTCGATATGCGACATGGAGCGCCCCGTGGGCATACAGATCTACGGCCATATGATCGAACCGATGGTCGAGGCGGCACGCATAGCCGCTGCGGCCGATCCCGACATAGTCGACATAAACTTCGGCTGCCCCGTAAAGAAGATTGCGGCGCGAGGTGCCGGTTCGGGCATGATGCGCGACGTAGATCTGATGGTGGAGATGACGCGCCGCATAGTCGAAGCCGTCGACAAGCCCGTAACCGTGAAGACGCGTCTGGGGTGGAGCGACGAGTGCAAGAACATTGAGGAGATAGCCTTGCGGCTGCAAGACGTCGGCATAGCAGCCCTCACCATACACGGCCGCACGCGTTCGCAGATGTATCGCGGCCAGGCCGACTGGACTCTGATAGGCAAGGTGAAGAACAATCCCGCAATACGCATACCCATCATCGGCAACGGCGATGTCGATTCGGCCGAGCGTGCCAAGGAGATGTTCGACCGCTACGGCGTGGACGGTGTGATGATAGGCCGCGCAACCTACGGCCGGCCGTGGATATTCCGCGAGTGTCGCCACTATATCGAGACAGGCGAGCTTCTGCCGCAACCCGATGTCGCCGAGCGCGTGGCAATAGCCAAGGAACATCTATCCAAGTCGATCGAGATCAAAGGCGACCGCGTGGGCATTCTCGAAATGCGCCGCCACCTGTCCAACTACTTCAAGGGACTGCCCGACTTCAAGCAGACACGTCTGCGGCTGGTCACCTCGTTCGACGTCGAGGAGATCAACTCGACGCTCGACGGCATTGCCGAACGTTGGGGCGATTTCGACATGCGCAACATAACGCCCGCACCGCTGTCGCACGACATCTGACAAAGACGGGACGGAGAGCACAAGAACAGGCCGATACGGGTTAGCGTATCGGCCTGTTTGGTTGTCGGAGTCTCGCCCCGACTATGCCTCGGTCTGGGCAGGCTGCTCCTCGCCCGGAAGTTTGAACTCCGTGAAACCGGCCTTCACAAGCGTATTGTACCACGAAAAACACTTTTTCATGTCAGATACGTGTACGCGGTCGCGATCGTAATCGGGCAACACCTCGGCAAAGAAAGCCTTGATCTTTTCGGGAGACTCCTTGTGAGAGATAGCCTCCTTGCCGCCGGTATATTTGTAGATGTTGGTGAACACCTCGGCCAACGCGATGTCATCGCCCTCGGTAAACATAGAGATCTCGGTCAATGCACTCACGCGCGAAGTGGCCGATGCATTCATTCTGCGGCCGTCCAGCAGCGACTCGACGATAACGCCGTGAGTCGATTGCGCCACATACTTGAAAAGTCCGGGTTGGCCAGAAATAGCCAGAATATCTTTCAGTTCCATAATCAATTATTATTGTTTTTAATGGTTACGTCGAGTTGCGGGAACGGGAAGGCTATACCCTCCGCGGGCAATGTCTTATATATCTTCTCGTTGATCTCGAAAAACGTCGGCCAATAATCGGCATTGCGCACCCATGCGCGAGCCGAAAACTTTATCGAGCTGTCCTCCATGGCCGCCAGATAAACCACCGGCTCGGCAGGCTGGGAGAGTACACGCGAATCGGAGCGCATAATGTCGATGATGACCGCACGCACACGGTCGGCATCGGTGCCGTACTCCACCGACACTGTCCACTCCACACGCCTGAACTCGGCCTGCGAGAAGTTGTCGATAATAGATGTCGAGATCGAGTTGTTGGGTATGTATATCGTCTGATGATCCGCCGTAAGGATCTGCGTCGAAAATATGCGAATGTCGGTCACCGTACCCGTCTGCCCCTGCGCCGATATGTAGTCGCCCACCTTATAGGGTTTGAACAGCAGGATCATCACACCGCCGGCGAAGTTCTGCAACGTGCCGCTCAATGCCATACCCACAGCCAGACCGGCTGAGGCCAGCAGAGCCACTATGGAGGTGGTATTGATGCCGAGCACCTGAATTATCGTAAGCGCAAGGACGATATATGTCAGCGCCTGCACCACGCCCGTAAGGAATGAGCGCAGCGACGGATCCACCTTGCGCCGGTCATAGAGGTGATTGAGAAACGCCAGAAGACGTCTGATGAGCCATCGTCCTATATAGTAGAGAATGATGGCCACGATAATCTTGAATACGACCCACACGGCATCGGCCGCAAGATTCATGAAGAAAGTCTGATAGTCGAAACCGGTCACCTTGTCGAAGGTGTGTTCTATGGCCTTGATCCCCGTCACCACCGAATCGGCAGACTCAACGGGTACGGGCAGTGTATCGACACGCGACAGCGTATCGGCACTCTGCTGCGCGGCTTGCAATGCCTGCGGCGTATCTATCAGCGACATTAATCTCGACATAATTTCTCTTCCGCAATACTGCGGCACGATTCTTTACATGGCAAAGTTAGTTAAATTTTACAAAAAATATGCTATATTTGTAGTTGCATTTAAATTTCACGTATATGGACAAGAACAACGTGGAGATAATCCAGATAAATATTTCGGGAGAGGACAAACCGGGCATGACCTCGTCGCTGACCGAGATACTCGCCCGATACGACGCTTTCATACTCGACATAGGTCAGGCAAACATACACCGTTCGCTGACACTCGGAATACTCTTCAAGACCACTTCCGACAAATCGGGATTCATAATGAAAGACCTGCTGTTCAAGGCTTCGGAGATGGATATCAACATCAGATTCACCCCCATTGCCGAGCAGGAGTACAATGACTGGGTTCTGCGTCAGGGCAAAAACCGCTATATCATCACGCTGCTCGGGCGTCAGGTCACGGCCAAGCACATAGCCCACGTGACGCGCGCCATAACCGAGCAGGGTCTCAACATCGATGCGATAAACCGCCTGACGGGACGCGTGCCGTTGCAGGAGGACGAACGTGCGCCTAAGTCGTGCATAGAGTTCTCCGTCAGAGGTACGCTCGCCGACCGCAGCAAGATGCAGAACGCATTTCTCGAACTGACCAACACGGGGCAGATCGACATATCGTTCCAGAAGGACGGTATTTTCCGCCGCTCGCGCCGTCTGATATGTTTCGACATGGACTCGACGCTGATCGAGACAGAGGTGATCGACGAACTGGCCGAACGCGCGGGTGTAGGCGACAAAGTGCGCGAGATCACCGAGCGTGCCATGCGAGGCGAGATCGACTTCTGCGAGAGTTTCAAGGAGCGCGTCGCACTGCTGAAAGGTCTCGACGAGTCGGTCATGGCCGACATAGCGCAGAACCTGCCCATCACCGAGGGTGTCGACCGCATGATGACGATCCTCAAACGCGTGGGCTACAAGACTGCTATTCTGTCGGGCGGATTCACCTATTTCGGCAACTACCTCAAACAGAGGTTCGGATTCGATTACGTATATGCCAACGAGTTGGAAATCGAAAACGGGAAGCTGACAGGACGCTACCTGGGAGAGATCGTCGACGGACGCCGCAAGGCCGAGCTGCTCAGACTGCTGTGCCAGTTCGAGAATATCGACATACAGCAGGCCATAGCCGTCGGCGACGGAGCCAACGACCTGCCGATGCTCAATCTGGCCGGTCTCGGCATAGCCTTCCATGCCAAACCAAAGGTCAAGGCCACGGCTCAGCAATCCATCTCGACCATAGGTCTCGACGGCATACTCTACTTCCTCGGTCTGAAAGATTCATGGATCGAAAAGAAACAATAATAACCCGTATCGTCGCGACCCTTGCGGTCGCGATGTCGTTTACGGCGTGTTACGACAGCCCGACAACGCCCGCCACAAGCGTCCGGCTGCCTGCGGCCAACTGCAATGTATCCACACTGCGGGAGCTCTACGACGGCCGCACGCGGGTGCTCGATGCCGACCTGACGATCGTCGGCCGAGTCACCACCTCCGACAGCCAGAGCAACTTCTACAAGAGTCTGGTGATCGAGGACGACAGCGGAGCTGTGGAGATCATGGCCGGCATAACCGATATTTCGACCACCTACCCTATCGGCGTCGCACTTGCCGTATCGCTCAAAGGCTGTGCTCTGGGGCAGAGCTACGGGGTGATGCAGATAGGCCGCCAACCCACTCCGCAAAGCGGTTATGCCACCAATTATTTCGCCTCGAAAATCCTGCTCGACAACCATATAACCCGCAGCGACGACATATCGGCCGTCGAGGCGAAGCCTGCCGTCATAGCCGACCTCCGACGCGATATGTGCGGCCGGCTGGTGCGCATCGACTCGCTGCGCATACGCCGGCAGATATCCGAAGATGGATATATCGTACCCACTATATGGAGCGGCTACGTCACATTCTTCGATCCTGCGGGCGACTCTTTGGTGGTCTACACGCGCCGCTATGCAGACTATGCCGACAGACGTGTGCCGGAGGAGACGGTCGCTCTCACCGGCATTTTGCAATACGGCAAAGGCAGCGGCAGCAACGAGTGTTTTCAGTTGAAAATGCGCTATGAAACCGATTGCCGTACATATTAGTCTGGCCGCACTGTTGTTGTCGTGCGCTTGCAGTTCGTCGACCGTACCGTCCAAGTACGACGACTACCCTTCCGAGGTTTCGATCGCCTATCTCAAATCGATGTGCAAAGGGGCTTCGACGGTGATTCGCAGCGATGTGACCGTCACCGGCCGCGTGGTCGCCACCGACAAACTATCCGAATTCAACAAAACAGTGGTCGTAGCCGACGACAGCGGCGGCATCGAGCTGGCTATCGACTCCGACAAGACCGACGTAATCATGCCGTTGTATTCGCATGTGACCATACATTGCCAGATGCTGGCTTTGGGCAACTATGCCGGCAAGATCGTCCTCGGAGCACAACCGGCCTCGCAATACGTCGTCGACCGCATTTCCGAAACCGACCTGCCGCACTACATCGGGGTGCTGTCCGCAGCCGACGCTCCGCCCGATGCCCACCCCGCGACCATCGGCGGCATATCACCGGCCGACATATCGCGCTACGTCGTGATCGACGGCATACGTTTCGTCGACGAGGAGGCAGGCCTTGCATGGTGCGACACCGATCCCGAAACCTCGCACTTCATCGACACCTATCGCCACGCAGTCGACGACAAAGGCAACATACTGGACATATTCACCCGCGGTTCATGCACCTACGCCGCCGGCCGAATCCCTTCGGGCAGGTGCCGCATCTACGGCATCATCGACTGCTTCAACGGCGAATACTTCTTCACGCTGTCGAATTACAGAATAATCAGCATATTATAACATCTGCCGAAAATAAAAAGGGTCGCATTGCAGCAACAATGCGACCCGCTCTCGTTCCAATACAGTTATCGCTGCAAAGCTGTCCACAGCATATCTTTCAGACGCGAGATATTAAGCCCCGTGACCGACGAGATGAACACCGACTCGATGCCTTCGGGCAGATGGGCACGCATCTGCTCGATCAGATCGTCATCGAGCATGTCGCACTTGGTGACTGCCAGCAAACGCTGCTTGTCAAGCAATTCCGGATTGTATTGTGTCAGCTCGCCCAGCAACACCCGATAGTCGGCCGCAATGTCGTCGCTGTCGGCCGGTATCATGAACAGAAGCACCGAATTACGCTCTATATGACGAAGGAAGCGAGTACCCAGACCGCGCCCCTCGTGAGCACCCTCTATGATACCCGGTATGTCGGCCATCACGAACGAGTGGTCGTCGTGAACGGACACGATACCCAGATTGGGTTCGAGCGTGGTGAAAGCATAGTTGGCTATCTTCGGTTTGGCTGCCGACACCACCGACAGAAGCGTACTCTTGCCGGCATTGGGGAAACCTACGAGTCCCACGTCGGCCAGCACCTTCAATTCGAGGATAAAGGCTCCCTCGGCACCCTCCTCGCCAGGCTGCGCATATCGCGGAGCCTGATTGGTTGCAGTCTTGAAATGCCAGTTGCCCTGACCGCCGCGGCCGCCTTTCAGAAGCACCAGCCGCTCGCCGTGTTCGGTCACCTCGCCTACGACCTCGCCGGTCTCGGCATTGCGCGCCACCGTACCCAGAGGCACCGGCAGAACGATATCCTTGGCATCGGCACCCGTCGAGCGCGCCCCCGAACCGTTGCCGCCGTCCTCGGCGAACTGGTGTCGCTTGTATTTGAGGTGAATGAGCGTCCAGTACTGGCTGTCGCCCTGCAATATGATGCTGCCGCCCTTGCCGCCGTCGCCGCCGTCGGGGCCGCCGAAGGCCACGAACTTCTCGCGGCGGAAGTGTGCCGATCCGGCACCGCCGTGCCCCGAACGTGCAAATATCTTTACGTAATCAACGAAATTCGATCCTGCCATAATATCACTGTTAGTTTTGACCGGGTGCAAAGATAATCAATTTCCTCAAAACGACCAACTCACCGAGAGATAGCAGGTGCGCGGATAGGCATAGGTCAGCATGTTGTCGAAGGGACGGCACAGCGAAGCATCGCCCACCGTATAGCGGCGCACGCGGTTGGATTCGTAGCCGCCATAGACCATATTGCGGGAACACAACAGGTTGCGCACCGCCAGCAGCACCCGCAGCTGCGTGGCTCCGATGCGAAAATTCTTGGCTGCCATGACATCGAATGTCACAGCATCACCGAGCCGCTGCTGGCTGGCGAACGCCGCACGCCGCTCATCGGAATCGGCATATGTTATCACGCGTTCGGTGCGTCTGACAGGCGACGGATCGACATACCTCAATCCGAGATATTGTCCCGAAAGACGCAGCGACCACCCCTTGGACGCCCACCATGCCAGATCGGCATAGGCAGCAAGCTCCGGCGCACCGGAATGACAACCGCCCATATAACTGCGCGACTGCGCCACCACGGTGTTGTCGGCATCGGAATACACCTTCACCATCGGATCGTTGGAAAAGCGGAAGGATCCGGCCGACAGAGAGAATGTCGAACTCAAACGGCGCGAGTATCTGAGCGTGGCGGCAGCCTCGACACCTGCATGCAACCGCCCGATATCACTCACCGCAATATCGGCGTAGACACCCGACAGATCATCGTAGGCATGCAGCACACGACTCTCCCGCAAGCTGCGGAGCACGTAGGCAGCAGCTTCGATGTCGACCGCCGGCGAATGAAATCCGTAAACAAACTCCGCCCCGCACCTCACGCCCAAACGCGGACGATCTATCGTGCGATTGTTGTACTGCGTTTGCAGAAACAGATCCTCGGCCTGGGGTGCATAACCCTCTACGGCCAAATTCATCGACAGCGAATGGCGCAGTGCAGGAGTGTAACGCCACACCAGCTTTGCCATATAAGGCGTAAACCGAATAGTGCCCGAGCGGCCATACGACGCATCGCCGGCAAACAGCTCCTTTTCGAAGTAGCCGCGCCGCCGCACACTGCAATCGGACAGTTCGGCCGCAACAGCAATCTCCGAACGGCCATAACGCCAATCGGCCATAGCCACTACACCCACCCTGCTCCGTGTCATCGCATAGTCGTAACCGAAACGGTCGCCACAACGGATCTCGCGGTCGGGGTGACGCAGATCGTTCTGCAACGAATTGCCGTAGGTGTCATCGTCGAGCAGGAAACAGTCGCGATCGACGATCATCTCGGCACCAAGCAAATCGCGCATGCGCTTGAACGACCGGCAGCGGTCGTAGCCGGCCACTATACCGTAGCGCAGAGTCAGACGCTCGCCCGCCAGAGTCTCGAAACGCACCGCCGCAGAGAGATCGACAGTGCGGTCGACGCGCTCTTCGACAGCATATGCCGCACTGCCGTCGGTGCGCAGCGAATTGACCGCATACAACTCCTGCCAGTCGATCTGCGTATATCGTTCGTCGTCGCGGCGCCAAGCATCGGCCACGACACCTGCCACGGAATCGTCGTCGAAATAGCTCGGCATGTATCGGTAGTTGTCGGGCTGCGGAGTATGGGCATCGAACCATGCTATTGAAGTGCGGCCGCTCCAACCGGCCGCCGCACGCAGCGAGACTGTCATGACAGTGGCCGACGACAGCCGGTGCATGCAGACGCCCACCGCCTGCGGCAAGGCCTGCCGTCTTATGCGGGCGTTGCGCACCTCGCCCGACTGCATGCCCCACGACGGATTGTAGAGATTGTCGCCCGTAAGAGTGAATGCCTCTTCGGTCGAGGCGGAACGCATGCCGCGCACGGAGAGCGGAGCCAACACGGCCAACGACCAGACATCACCTCCGGAAGCGTAGTTTACCGCTCTGAATGCCATATCTATACGCTCGGTAAAAACACCGTCGACATAGATGTCGCGCCCCATGCGGGCGGCCGCATGAGCAGACATAGTCCAACCGTGCCGCACAGTGTGCGTAGACTGGTAGCGCAAACCGCCCAAATACCCGCAGCCCGACAACTCGGCCGTCAGGAGACGTTCATCAAGAGGCACGTCGTCGACAAGCGAATACTCCTCGGCCGAAACCATACCTCCAATGCCGCAGCTGCCGACAGCCATGCCCGCCGTACGGCAGGGCACAATGCGCAAAGCACGCAACAGTGCGGCCGAGCGCGAATCCAGATCGAGTCCGTCGACCGTCGTACGCCGCCAACGCCGATCGACACCGCGACGATCGTTGTCCACAAAGGATAACGCATACTCCACCCGACGCGCCCAAATGTCGTCGATCCACGCCACCGGACGCAGGAATATCGACGTATCGGCGACAAGCATCGGGCGATACTCCTCCTCTTCGTGCACGATCTTGTAGGCGCGATACTCCTCTGCCGGCAGTTGCGCCACAGACAGCCGGCACGTTGCAGCCAATAATACAAGCAGCAGGAGCCTTCTCACACAGGCTTGGGTTTACGGGTTAATACACAAAGTAAATATACGAATAAGCGAAAGCAATGCTAAATTTATTTGAGCATTGCCGAGCGGGAGTATATTCGGCAACGCCAAATATACGAAAAAAGGCCGGAAAAGACTCCGACCCTTATAAAATATTTTCTTGCGCATGCCACCCGCAGCACTTCGGCCGTTAAGCCGCTGCCGCAACGTGGTGCATTGCACTACAAACTCGCAAGCAGATCGACCAGCAGCCGCCAGAACTTGTCGACCGTCGGGATCTCCAAACGCTCATCGGGCGAGTGTACGCCGCGCAGAGTCGGACCGAACGACACCATCTCCAATTCGGGATATTTTTCGAGGAACAGACCGCACTCCAAACCGGCATGTATGGCACGCACCTTAGGCTCGGTACCGAACAGACGGCGATAACTCTCTACGGTGATCTCCAACAGCTTCGAATCGGGATTGGGTGTCCAGCCAGGATAACCGTCAGAATGCACCACCTCGGCCGAAGCCAGCGTGAAAACAGCCTCGACAGTCTGCATGGCATATAGTTTTGCACTCTCGACCGACGAACGCTGCGACGTGGTGATTACGATACGATTGTCGCTCTCGAACTTGACCGAAGCCAGATTGGACGAAGTCTCCACCAGACCATCGACGGCAAACGACATGGCAAGCACGCCGTTGGGCAGACCGATAACCGCACCGAGCAGTGCCCGTTGCGTCGGCAGATCGATTACACAATCTACGGTCGGCATCTCGTTCAACGATATTGACATGCGCGGTTCGGTGAAGTGGAATTCGGCCTTCACCTCCTCGGCGAACTGCTCGAAGCGTCGGCGGAAATCGGCCGCCATCTCCGTCGGGACACCGAATATGGCATAAGCCTCGCGCGGAATGGCGTTGCGCAGATTGCCGCCCGAGAAGTAGCTCAAACGCGCATCGAAACGCTCGGCAGCCTCCCACAGCAGGCGAGCCACGATCTTGTTGGAGTTGGCGCGTCCCTTGTCTATATCGTCGCCCGAATGACCGCCCAACAGATCGGCGACATCGACCCGGAAATAGGTGAACGTTGCCGGAGCAGGCTCCGTAGTGTAACGCAGCGTGGCCAGAGTATCGACACCGCCGGCGCAACCGATGAACAGCTCGCCCTCGTCTTCCGAATCGAGATTGATGAGGTATTTGCCGGTGAGCATGCCCTCGCCCAGCTCGAACGCACCGGTAAGGCCGGTCTCCTCATCGACAGTGAAGAGTGCCTCGACGGCGCCGTGGCGCAATCCGTCGTCGATCATTACGGCCAATGCCGCAGCCATGCCGATACCGCAGTCGGCTCCGAGCGTCGTACCCTCGGCACGAACCCACTCGCCGTCGACGCGCGTGCGTATGGCATCGTGCTCGAAATCGAACTCCACATCGGAGTTCTTCTCGCATACCATATCCATGTGCGACTGCAAGATAACCGTCGGGTGCTGCTCCATGCCGGGTGTTGCGGGTTTACGCATCACCACGTTGCCGATCTTGTCGCGCTTGCACTCTATGCCGTGCTCCTTGGCAAAAGCCATGAGCCACTCGATGATCTTACCCTCCTTTTTCGACGGACGAGGTACCTTGGTGATCTCGTCGAATATCTCCCACACGCTCTGCGGTTGCAAATCTCTTATTGTCATAACTCGTTGTTTAAAATTGTCGATCCATGGCGCCTGGCACGCCGGCCTCCGTTCAAAAGGTCGCACGCAAACCCTGCACCTCAATATGTTTTACTCTACAAATATACATTTTTTATACAAAGTATAAATCATCTCGGATTGAAAAATTTTTGTCGAAACATTTGGTTTATTTCATAAACTACTTTATATTTGCAAAACAAAAGATTCGAACAACCGATAAATACACATATCATGAAACGACTCACAACACTTGTCTGCATGCTGACCTTCATAGCATTATCGGCATCGGCGCACAAAGTAACCCTCACTGTAAAGGGAATACGCAATGACGAGGGACAGATACTCGTTATGGTCGACTCCAAATCGTTTTCCGAGCCGCTGTACGCGGCTGCGGCGGCTCGCAAAGGCAGCATAGAGATAACGCTCGATCTGCCCGAAGACCAGCCGTGCGACATAAGGCTCTTCCACGACCACGACAGCGACTTCAAGATGCGCACCGACAAGAGAGGCGCACCTCGCGACGGCGCGGCAGTCACACGTTACAATCCGGCAAAGGGCAAGAGCCGGATAGCTGTTTCACTCTATTACGCCGAATAGCCGTGAAGCGGATTATCGCCATCATAGCACTGGTCTGTCCCTATGCCGCAAACGGAGTTCTGCCGTCGCCGCACGGTCTTCACGGCCGCACGGTCGGCATCGACGGCAGGCCGACCGAGGGTGCCGCCATCATCGTATCGCAGAACGAACGGCAGATAGCGGGCACAGTAGCCGATGCCGACGGGTACTTCTGCATACGGCTCGCCGACGGCGATTATACGCTCAACGTACGCTTCACCGGCTACGACGACGCTTGCGTTCGGACAACTGTCGCCGGCGAGGATCTCGACATAGGAGAGATCATGCTCATACCATGGCAGCAAAGCGTCGGAGAGGTGGTGGTGACGGCCGACCGCATACGGCGTCTGGACGACCGGTTCGTCATGGAGGTCGGCGATAACGACAGAGGCAAAGATGCGGCGGAGCTGGTGGCACAGTCGCCGGGAGTATCGCTCTCCGACAGCGGGCTGTCGATAAACGGTGCAGCGGCTGCGAAACTATGCGTCGACGGGCGCGAAATCCGAGTGTCGGGCGAACAGCTGACAGCATATCTGCGCCGTATGCGCAGCAAGGATATAGCACGCATAGAGGTCATTCCCACAGCTTCGGCCGACCATGCTGCCGATGCCTCGGCAGGTATGGTCTGCATTACGCGCCGTCGCCGCCGCGACAGCGGAACCAGCATCTCGGCAAGCTATACGGCACTCACCGGATCGATGCTGACGAGTCATCGGCCGGCTCTGTCTCTCGACATCAGCCGGGGAAACTGGACACTCGTGGCAGCGGCTTCGGCAACTCCGACTCCGCACTGCACCACACAAACCGTCGAACAACGCACTCAGCTCGCGGGCGGTGCCCCATACTACGACAGCCGCTCCCGCTCGCCGCAGCACAGCAACGAATACAGCGCACGCATAGGGGCATTCGTCGATCACGGCGATCGGCACTCGCTGGGCTGGGAGGCGGAATATGTCTCGAACCGGCTCGAATCCGTCTCCGACATAGAGACCGTGATCGGCGGCACCGCTGTCCCGACCGCGATTACCGGACGATACGACTGTCTCTCAACCGCCGACATGTTATCGACAGCAGCCGATTATACGCTGCGTCTGGACACGCTCGGATCGGCATTCCTCCTGATTGCAGACTACACCATGCGCCGTACCGGCTCCGACAACACCTATGCGGCGGCAACGACCGGCACGATGCCAGCCGACACACTCTATCGCAACATACCGCTGACACGCTACGACATAGCCTCCGTAGACGCTTCGATCGAGAAACACCTCCGCAGCTACATTCGCTTCAAGACCGGAGTGCGCTACACCCGCACCCGGCTCTGCAACCGTTCGCCATGGTTCGGACACCTCGACGGAGAGTGGCAGCCGCAAACGGCCTGCGATGCCGACAACGACTATACGGAGAGCATCGCCGCAATACATGCCACCCTGTGGGGAGAGACCGGCCGCTTGTCGATGTCGGCAGGTCTGCGCTGCGAGTACACCTACACACGCAAGAGCGGCAGCTTCAAGCGCTCGTATTGCGATCTGTTTCCCAATGCAACCACGACGCTGGCATTCGACGATGCCCGGCGATGGATACTTGCCGTCAACTATTCGCGCAACATCGAGCGACCGGCATTCTCCCGGCTCGATCCGGCGCGCATACAACTCTCCGAATACAGCTACATTCAGGGAAACCCCGATCTGCGTCCGACATACATTCACCGCATAAACGCAACTCTGATCTATGGATACAGGTTCACTCTCACCCTCGGCGGCAACCTGCATCGCGACCTGATAAGGGAGTTGTGCATCATTCCCGATGCCGACGGGTCGACGAGTTGCATCATGCCGGTCAACCACCACTCGGAGAATCATTGGTTCGCAGCACTCAATCTGCCGTTTCGCATAGGCAGCATCGTCAATCTGAGCATCGATGCCGTAGGCGTCAATCAGCGCATACGCACCTTAGACAACTCGTCGGCATCATCGCACAACCTGCTATTCGTCAACGCCACGCTGCAACTCGCGCTGCCAGCCGAGTTTCGCATCGAAGCGTCGTGGAGCGGGCACACGCGCCTCTATTCGGGCAACAGCGAGGTGGCGCCGTTCGACACATGGAATCTCTCGATACGCAAACACATGTGCCGACGAAGGCTGACGCTGCATGCCGGCATATACAACATCTTCGATCGGGCAGCAGGCTATGCCACCCACCCGACCGCATACGACGGCAGCAGCGTCATAAGATCGGGACTGTCATCGCGGCACTTCCGCGCAGGCATATCATACTCTTTTACAAGCGATAAAAAAAGCGTCGAACGCCGTGTAAAGTACCGAGACGAAGAGATGCGTCGCAGATTGGGCGGCACCGGCGACGAGACGATAACAAAAAATCATTAACTTTACACTCTAAAACAAAACAACCATGGAACAGCAAAACCTGACTGCCAGTCAAAGCATCGATCTGATCGCCCGCACGATCCGCAATACGCGACAGCACATCGAACGCGGAATCTACAAACCGTTTCTGATATGGGGCTATCTGACCATCATCATATCGCTGGCCATATGGGCTATTATCAAGCATACGGGCAACGCGTCGTTCCTGTGGCTGTGGTTCGCACTGCCAGCCGCAGGCTGGAGCATTACGTTGACGACACGACGAAAACCCGCCGACAAAGGATACGTACGCACCGACATCGACCGTGTAATATCGCACGTTTGGGTAGTACTCAGCCTGGCATGCCTGATCGCCAGCATATCGTCATACTTTATCGGTCTGCCCATACTCTTCATCGTAATACTGCTGATGTGTTCGGGCACAGCAATAACGGGGCTGACGGTTCGTTCGCGAATACTCTCGGCGGCAGGATTAGTCGGAATAACTCTCTCGATACTCTTCTTCTTCGTGCATGGCATCGACCAATGCCTCGTATTCGCAGCGATATTTCTGCTCACGATGGTCGTACCGGGGCATCTGCTCCGACACAGCGCAACCCAAAACAGATAAGCGATGTTCAAAGAGCTCAATCCACTGCTGCACTCCGAACTGCGTCTGGCCATTATGTCGATTCATCATATCGCTGGCCATATGGGCTATTATCAAGCATACGGGCAACGCGTCGTTCCTGTGGCTGTGGTTCGCACTGCCAGCCGCAGGCTGGAGCATTACGTTGACGACACGACGAAAACCCGCCGACAAAGGATACGTACGCACCGACATCGACCGTGTAATATCGCACGTTTGGGTAGTACTCAGCCTGGCATGCCTGATCGCCAGCATATCGTCATACTTTATCGGTCTGCCCATACTCTTCATCGTAATACTGCTGATGTGTTCGGGCACAGCAATAACGGGGCTGACGGTTCGTTCGCGAATACTCTCGGCGGCAGGATTAGTCGGAATAACTCTCTCGATACTCTTCTTCTTCGTGCATGGCATCGACCAATGCCTCGTATTCGCAGCGATATTTCTGCTCACGATGGTCGTACCGGGGCATCTGCTCCGACACAGCGCAACCCAAAACAGATAAGCGATGTTCAAAGAGCTCAATCCACTGCTGCACTCCGAACTGCGTCTGGCCATTATGTCGATTCTGATCGGCGCCGACGAAGCCGATTTCGTCTACCTGCGCGAGCAAACCCGCGCCACCGCAGGCAATCTCAGCGTACAGATCGACAAATTGCAGAAAGCAGGCTACATAAGCGTCGAGAAGGGATTCAAGGGGCGCATGCCGCGTACCGTGTGTCGCATTACCGACTGCGGCCGCGACGCATTTACCGAGTATGTCGATGCCCTGCGCAGCTACATCGGCAGATAACGCACAGCGTCCTCCGATGGCAATAGTGATTACCGGCTCACACGCAATGCGCGCCTGGTAACAATACGAAACAGCATGCCCCAAACAACTCTCCCGCTTGCCTTGCTCCCGAAACGACCCGACGCATGGAGCGGCCAGCCAACGACCATGCGCCACTGCTCAGCGGCAAGCTGTCGGTTCAGGTTGTCGGCTGCAACGAAAACGAAACTCGCCCGGTCGGGATATATCCCAGCCGGGCGAGCAAGCGTGCGGCAGCGGAATGCCGCTATTCACAGAAATAATCAATAACCGAAAATATCAGATGCAGTAACCTCCTCCACCTCGGCAATCGAGCGCAGGAAGTCCATGTCGATATCATTGGGATCACCGAGAATGAGATAGGTGTAGGTACTGCCTGCCACGTGGCTCTTCTGGTAAGCAATGACGTCGTCGATGGTCAGATCGGCCAAAGCCTTGTAGAGAGCTTTGTTGCGATCCTCGGAAATGCCCTTGCGACGATTGCCAACATACTTGTTTATGACACCCATGCCTGTGGTGCGGGTTGCCTGCAACTGCTGCAACAGCGACTGCTTGGCCAGATCGAATGCCGCCTGCGACACGGGCATGTCGTTGATAATCTCGTCGAAGGCCTCGATAGCCTGGCGCATCTTGTCGTTCTGAGTGGCAATGAATGCAACGTAGTAGTAGGGATCGTCGGCGTAGATACCCTCGGCAAGATATGCAGAGGCCGAGTAGGCCAGACTGCGCGCCTCGCGCATCTCCTGGAACACTATGGCGTTCATGTTGCCGGAGAAGTATTCGTTGTAGAGATCGATGACGGCATCGTTCTCGACAGAGAAACGCTCGCCGCGGTTGGCATACTGACGGTAATAGATCTGCTTGGCATCGTATGGAGCCACTATAACACGGTTGACGGGCGTAAGAGCATATGCATAGCGCACTTCGAGCGGTGCGACCGCAACAGGATCGGCCGGCATCTTGTGATGCTTGGCAACCATGGCCTCGACCTGCTGCTGCGATGCAGGACCGTAATATGTGATCTCGTGCTCGTAGTCGAACATGTGTTTGATACGCCCGACCAGTTCATCTGAGGTCATGGCTGCAATCTGCTCGTCGCTCAGATTCATGCGGCGCACGGCATCGGCACCGTACATGGCATAGGTGGTCAGGGCATTGAAATTGGCGCGCTGGTTGAGCTTGGCATTTTCGCGCGACTTGAACAGATCCTGCTTGTACTCGGCCAGTATCTCGTCGTCGCCTTTAAGGTTGGCGATATACTCCTCGGCCAGAGCCAGAGCCTCGTCCATATGCTCCTGCAAACCGCCGACGTAGAGATACATCGTGCTGTTCGTGGCTCCGACGGATATGGTGCATGCCATATTGTAGAGGCGGCTCTGTATCTCGGCCAGCGATTTGTCGTCGGTACCGAGCAGACGCATATACTCCGTGGCAGGCAAGATGAAGGGATCGTAGTACGTACCCAGATCGACACGATACGTCACCTGGAACAGATCGTTGATCTCGTTGCGCTTGTAGAGCATCTGCACACCCTTGCCCAACGACGCAACGGTCATGTCGCGCTCGAAGTCGACGAACTGCGGTTCGAGCGGCTCGACCTCCGACGACTGTATCTCCGTAAGGAACTTCGACGCAGCATCGCGGTTGGTTTCGATAGGTGTTATCTGAGGCTTGTCGATCTTCTTCTGGGTGGTGTCCTCGCCCTGCAACTTGTAGATGACGGCATAGCCCTCGGCAGGCATCTTTCGGCCTACCCACTCCACAACGTCCTCTTTGGTGATTTTGGCCATACGGTCGAGCACCTCGACCTGAGTCTGCCAGTCGGTGCCGGCTATAAACGAGTTCTTGAAGAGCATGGCGCGCATGCGGTTGTTCTCGTAGTAGCTCATATAGGCACGTTTGTAGTTGGCGACGATAGCCTCGATGAGCGACGCATCGAACTCTCCGCGACGCAGCTTGTCGACCTCCGCGAGCAGCAGGCTGCGCACCTCGTCGAGCGACTGACCCTGCTTGGGATATCCGGCCAGCGCCACGGCACCGTAGTCGGTGAACATCTCGTCGTAGGCCTCCACGTCGAGCATTTTCTGCTTCTGCATGATGTCGACGTCCAGCAGACCGCACTTGCCGTTGTTGAGAATCGACGCCACCAGCGATGCCATATCCGAATCCTCGACAGACGACGATCCGTCGATAGGCCATGCCATAGAGAGGAACTCGGCATCGTTGCCGTATACGGTAACCTCGCGCGGCGAGAGGATAGGCTCTTCACGAGGGAAGCTCAGTGCGGGAATCTGCTCGGCGGGCTTCATGTCGCCGAAGTAGCGGTCGATGGTGCGGATCATCTCGTCGGGATCGAAATCGCCCGAAAGACATATGGCTATGTTGTTGGGGACATAATATGTGCGATAGTAGTCGATAACATTGGTGATCGACGGATTTTTCAGGTGCTCCTGATGGCCGAGCACAGTGTGCATGCCATATGGGTGATTGGGATACAGCAGCTCCATCATCTTGTAGAACACCTTGGTGCCGTCCTTGGTAAGCGACATGTTGTACTCCTCGTAGATGGTCTCCAACTCGGTATGGAAACCGCGAACCACGGCATGCTTGAATCGGTCGGACTGGATCTTCGCCCAGTTCTCGATCTGATTCGAGGGAATATCCTCCGTATAGACAGTTTCATCGAACGATGTCCATGCGTTGGATCCCGATGCACCGATCGACGACATGAGTTTGTCGTACTCGTTGGGTATGGCGATCTTCGATGCTATGTTCGATATGCTGTCGATTCGGTGATATATGGCGCGACGCGTCTGGTCGTCCTCCGTGCAGCGATACTGCTCGAAGAGTTGCTCGATCTCATCGAGCAGCGGCTTCTCGGCCGCATAGTCGGAGGTGCCGAACTGCTCCGAGCCCTTGAACATGAGGTGCTCGAAATAGTGAGCCATACCGGTGGTTTCCAACGGATCGTTCTTGGCTCCCACCTTCACGGCAATGTAGGTCTGAATACGAGGTTTCTCGCGATAGACGGTCATATATACCGTCAGGCCGTTGTCGAGAGTATAGATGCGCGATTGCATCGGATCGCCCTCGACGCTGCGATAGGTGTATTGTTTGCCCTTCGATTCGGCCGGCTTGGCAGCCACGACAGGCAGCGTTACACACAACGCCAGCATAAGAATAAGTAGTCGTTTCATGTCTTAAAAAATTTAAGCGTATCCAGTTGTAAAGATAAGCAATTAATCGCAAACGACTCTTATCGAAACAAAAAAAGAGGATCGTTTTTTATCAAACGATCCTCTCCGGCACTATCGGCCATATCCCGACATCGGACAGCCGACGACGGCAAGGTCAATGCGTAAAGACCTTGCCCTTTTGGCGGATCTTCTTCTCGTAGGCGATGCGCGACTGCGTGGGATACTCCAACTTTTCGAATTCGGCCACGGCATTCTCTATGTCTTTGAGCAGCATGTCGGCCATGTCGCGCGACATGCCTTGTCTGACGACTATTCGCATGACGACAATGTCGTCGATATCCTTGGGCAGCGTATAGGCGGGCACCATCCAGCCGCTCTGTTGCAATGTCGCTTGAAGATCGAACAGCGTCCAACGCGCCTTCTTATCGTAGTCGGGTGCCATGTGCCACACGAACAGCGGATTGACAACCTCGTCCGAGTAGTTCTCGAAGCACTTCATTTTGCCGATGCGTTCATGGCAGTGGCATGCAATCTCCATGGAGTTGGTATGCACCTCCTTGTAGCCTTCGAATCCGAGACGAATGAAATTGTAATACTGCCCGAGCACCTGTGCCGCCGGACGCGAGAAGTTGAGTCCCACCTGCGTGATGTTAGCACCGAGATAGTTGACGCTGAACGACATCTCTTCGGGCAGATACTTCTTGTCGCGCCATACGACCCAGCCCAAACCCGGGTACACCAGGCCGAACTTATGACCGGAAGTCGATATGGAATATACCCATTTCAAACGGAAATCCCACTTCACGTCGGGATTCAGGAACGGCAATATGAAACCGCCCGAGGCAGCATCGACATGCATCGATATTTCATAGCCCGTACGGCGGTTGTAAGCCTCCAACTCCTTGTCGAGCGCAGCCACATCGTCGTTCAGACCCGTCCACGTCACACCCACGATGGGAACGATACAGATCGTATTCTCATCGCACATGGCCACAGCCTGCTTGGCGTCGAGAGTCTTGTGTTCGTTCGACAGAGGCACCTGCCGCAACTCGATCTGCCACAACTGGCAGAATTTCTCCCACACCACCTGCAATCCGGAACTGGTCACCAGATTGGGTTTGTCGAAGGGTTTGCCCTCCTTGCGGCGACGCGCACGCCAGCGCAGCCATGCAGCCACACCGCCGAGCATGCAAGCCTCCGACGATCCTATGCCGAGGGCGCCGCACTTCGACGTATTCTTCTCGGGCGAGTGCCAGAGATTAGCCAGAATATTGATACAGCGTCCCGACATGACAGCTACATGGGGATACTCTGTCTCGTCGATGAAGTTGACGTTGATCGACTCATTCATCAGACGCGTGGCATATTCGTCCATGTATGTCGTGACGAACGTCGCCAGGTTAAGCGGCGGCTGAGTCTGCGGATAGGTCTCGTCCTTGACCATCTGATATGCTATCTCGGGCGTGGTTTTGTGCTGCGGGATCCTGTCGGTCGGCGCAGGCGATGCCATCTCCCTGGAACCGTAGACGGCTGTCTCGGCATTGGCACGATATTTTTCACTCTTTTCCATATGTTGAATTTTAAGATTACCATCTTAGGCAAATCCCACTAATTATGCCACACACCGCCGCCATCGCAGCGCAACGGCTGCCGGCATAGATTATAACGGCAGGATATTTACCGGCTTGTTGCCGAAAAAGTGCGAAAAACTTTGCAGTTTCAAAAAAACCTCTTATATTTGCACCTCGAATTCGTGAGGATTCCCCATCGGTCGCAACTGCGCCGTTGGGACCTACGGGATGTAGCGCAGTCCGGTTAGCGCACCTGCTTTGGGAGCAGGGGGTCACAGGTTCGAATCCTGTTATCCCGACAATACGGCTCTCATGCAAGAATCCGCCGAAAGGGGGAAGGGAGTTTAACAGTGCTTGAAGCACACACCGGCATACGAGTCGTAGGTTTTAAATATTTGTTCGGGATGTAGCGCAGTCCGGTTAGCGCGCCAGCTTCGGGAGTTGGAGGTCCCGGGTTCGAATCCCGGTATCCCGACAGCGAAAAGAGATGATATGAATCATCTCTTTTCATTTTAATCATACCTGTCTCTACTTGCGTTTTATCACATTCTCTAAACATTCCGTCATTGCGTCGCCATATTTGTGCACCGCATCGCCCACGGAACATGCGGCTTGAAATAACGACCGGTCGAAACGACACTCCGCTGGCAATAATCGCGCACAGATTTCTCGCTCGCGCTCGAAATGACAAAATGCTGTCACTCCGAGGGAGGGCATGCCCGACCGTAGGAGTCTCGACATCGGTAATTGTCACTCCGAGGAGCGACGCAGTCGCGACGTGGGAGTCTCGCTGTCGGCAGCACAGTTTGCCGCAACAATAGAGATTCTCACGTCGGACGTGCCGTCCTCCTCAGAATGACAAACACGTATTGTCATCTCGAACGAACGTGAGACATCTGGTGTAGATGTGGACAGAGACATGGTAGTTGAATAAAGAGATAGCAGTGGAAATAGTCGCGCACAGATTTCTCGCCGACGCTCGAAATGACAAAATGCTGTCACTCCGAGAAGCCGCAGGCGACGTGGGAGTCTCTTCTGAATTGTC
>CAMWTS010000028.1 GCA_947177225.1 uncultured Alistipes sp.
GTTCGGACATTTGAGTGAGAGGCAGTAAATGACGCCTTTTCACGGAAAAGAAAAAGGTTTTTCGGCAAAAGCGGTATTATACAACGCAACGCAGGAGTGAGACGATGGGCTGCACTTGGCGTACTGCCCATTGGCGAGCGACAAGGCGCGGAAGAAGAATGCCGCTTTTCACGAAAAAAGAGTTGTTATTTAGGCAATAAATAGCTATCTTTGTAACAAATTATAAGAATCGAAGCGTCGTTTTCAAAGCGAGTGTAACCTGGAAAGGTCGCCAGAGAAGACAAAGGACGCATAATGAGTAGACAGAGATAGTAACAACATAAAACAAAATTGACTTATGTACGGAAAATTTCAGGAACACCTGCAACGCGAGCTGGCCGAGATAAAGGCCGCAGGTCTGTATAAGACCGAACGCGTGATCTGCTCGCCGCAACGCGCCGAGATAGAGGTGGCAGGCAAGAGCGTATTGAACTTCTGCGCCAACAACTACCTCGGTCTGTCGGACAACAAGCGTCTGATAGAGGCCGCCAAGGCCGCCATGGACCAGCGCGGCTACGGCATGTCGTCGGTGCGGTTCATCTGCGGTTGCCAGGACCTCCACAAAGAGTTGGAGAAGGCCATAGCCGACTACTTCGGCACCGAGGATACGATCCTCTACGCCGCATGTTTCGACGCCAACGGAGGTGTATTCGAGCCGCTGCTCACAGAGCAGGACGCCATCATATCGGACTCGCTCAACCACGCTTCGATAATCGACGGCGTAAGATTGTGCAAGGCCGTGCGCTACCGCTATGCCAACGCCGACATGGAGGAGTTGGAGGATTGCCTGAAACGTGCTCAGGCTCAGCGTTTCCGTATCATATGCACCGACGGAGTGTTCTCGATGGACGGCAACGCCGCTCCGCTGGACAAGATATGCGCTTTGGCCGAAAAGTACGACGCGCTGGTGATGGTCGACGAGTGCCACTCGGCCGGCGTGCTGGGTGCCACCGGACGCGGCATCACCGAACTGTACAATCTGCGCGGCGAGGTGGACATACTCACCGGCACGCTGGGCAAGGCCTTCGGCGGTGCGGTGGGCGGTTTCACCACCGGCCGCAAAGAGATAATCGACATGCTGCGTCAGCGTTCGCGCCCCTATCTCTTCTCCAACTCGCTGCCGCCCGCAGTAGTGGGCGCAGGCATCGAGATGTTCCGCATGCTCGAAGAGAGCAACGAGTTGCACGACCGTCTGGTAGCCAATGTCGAGCACTTCCGCACGAAGATGATCGCGGCCGGCTTCGACATCAAGCCCACGCAATCGGCCATCTGCGCCGTGATGCTGTACGATGCCAAGCTCTCGCAGGACTTCGCAGCCAAATTGCAGGAGCTGGGCGTATTCGTAACCGGATTTTACTATCCGGTGGTTCCGAAGGGTCAGGCACGCATACGTGTGCAGGTATCGGCAGGACACACCGTCGAGCAGCTCGACCGCTGCGTCGAGGCTTTCGTCAAAGTCGGCAAGGAACTTGGTGTGCTCAAACAATAAAATCGGAGCCGAATGTACACAGGTAAAGGAAACACGATCGATGCAGTCGATCGCAAGATATTGAAGTTCCTGATAAAGAACGCACGCATGCCGTTTCTGGAAATCGCCCGCGAATGCGGCGTATCGGGAGCGGCCATACATCAGCGCATCAAGAAGTTGGAGTCATCGGGCATAATCCTCGGCAGCCGGCTCATCGTAGATCCCAAGACGCTGGGATTCGATGTCTGCGCATTCATCTCGATCCGCATACAGGATCCCATGTTGCAGTCGCAGACGGTGACCGAGTTGAAGAAGATTCCCGAAATCGTCGAGTGCCACTATATCACCGGCACCTACAACATCATGGTCAAGCTCTACTGTCTGGACAACGAGCACCTGATGCGTACCATCTTCGACCACGTGCTGCGCATACCGGGCGTGTCGAACACGCAGACCTACATATCGCTGAGCGAGACGTTCCAGCGACAGGTCTACGTCGACTGCCTCGACGAATAAAAGCAAAGTTCTGCGGCGGCAAGACATCGACCGCCGCATATGATCCGACACTCGCAAACGGGCTGCATCTGACGATGCTTCCGGTTTGCGATTGTCCGATATAAAACCATACGATGTCTGACATGCAACACACCCGAATTATGTCGGTCATAAGACTTACCAAAGAGTTTTCGTTCGAAGCCGCCCACATGTTGGAGGGCTACGACGGCCTGTGCCGCGAGATACACGGCCACTCCTACAAGCTGCTGGTCACCGTCAAAGGCGAACCTTGCGTCGACGAATCGTCGCCCAAGCAGGGTATGGTGATGGACTTCGGAGTGCTCAAACGCATCGTCGGCGAACAGATCGTCGACAAGATGGATCACTCGTTCGTCATGCGCGATACGTTGCAGAGCGAGGAGCTGTACGCCACTCTCACCGAGCGTTTCTCCAAGGTGGTGCTGGTCGACTACCAGCCCACGTGCGAAAACATGCTCGCCGACTTCGCCGAGCGTCTGCTGGGCGCACTGCCCGACAGCGTCGAGCTGCACTCGCTGCGTCTGCACGAGACGGCATCGTCGTATGCCGAATGGTATGCCGAAGACAATTTTTAGCCCGAACGCAGATGTCCGGTCTGCCGGCATCTGAAAGTATCGTCATGCGCCGCAGCATGCGTACAAGCCAAGATCATTATGAAAAAACTGTTTCTGATAGACGCCTACGCGCTGATCTTCAAATACTATTACGCCTTCATGGGGCGTGCGATGCGTAACCGCGACGGGCTGAATACGTCGGTGGTGTTCGGCTTCACCAAATTTCTGCGCGACATGATTCGCCGCGAACGACCCGATCTGATAGGTGTGGCGTTCGATCCTCCCGGAGGGTCGTTCCGACGCGACATATATCCCGAATACAAGGCCAACCGTCCGGCCACGCCTGAGGATATCATCATATCGGTGCCCTACGTCAAACGTCTGCTGTCGGCCATGTGCATACCGATATTGGAGGTCGAAGGCTACGAGGCCGACGACGTGATCGGCACCCTTGCACACAAGGGCGTCGAGGCGGGCTACGACGTCTACATGGTCACGCCCGACAAGGACTACGGCCAGCTGGTCAGAGAGCACTGCTCGATCTACAAGCAGAAAGGCGACAACATCGAGATCGTAAACTGCGACAAAATACGCGAACACTACGGCTTCGACGATCCGACGCTCGTGCGCGACATGCTGGCATTGTGGGGCGATGCGTCGGACAACATACCGGGTGTGGCAGGCATAGGCGAGAAGGGGGCGTGCAAACTCGTACAGCAGTGGGGCGATGTGGAGAACATTATCCGCAACGTCGACCGCATAGGCGGCAAAACCGGACGCAACATAGCCGATTCGGTGGAGACGCTCCGTCGAGCCAAGGCACTGACCACCATCGTTCTCGACGTGCCGATAGAGTTTCGTGCCGACGAACTGGCACTGTGCAATCCCGATTACACGGCTCTGCGCGCGCTTTATGCCGAGCTGAACTTCTCGTCGTTTCTCCACGATCTGGAAAATCTCGCACCCGTCGAGGAGCCTACCGATGTTCCGCGTCAGGCCGATCAGATACAGCTGGCCGAGGTGGCACGCGCCAAGTCGGCGGCCAAACGCAAGGCGGCACTGCAAGGGCAGGGTGATCTGTTCTCGATGATGGAGGCCGACAGCCGGCAGCCCGAGACATCTGCCGACACAGCCCCGGCAACAACCGCCGACACAATGCCGCAACCGGTCGAGGAGCACACCGCAGAGCATGCTCCGGCCACGGCTGCAACCACGTCGCACGACTATCGCATCGTGCGTACGGCCGACGAACTGCAAGCGCTGGTCGGGCAGCTGATAACCCACAAGGAGGTATGCTTCGATACGGAGACCACGGGTCTGGACATATTCTGCGACCGCATCATAGGTCTGTCGTTTGCCGTGCAGCCGCACCAGGCGTGGTACGTACCGGTAGATCAATCCTCTGTCGAACGATATGCCGAGATCGTGCGGCCTCTGTTCGAGTCGGAGTCGACGGCCAAAATAGGCCAGAACATCAAGTTCGACATGATGATGCTCCGCGGCTGGGGCATAGAGGTGCGAGGCCGCAAGTTCGACACGATGATTATGCACTACCTGCTCGATCCCGAATCGCGCCACAACATGGATTTCCTCTCGGAGCGTTATCTCAACTACCTGCCCATATCGATCGAGACACTCATCGGTAAAGGAGCCAAGCAGCTGACAATGGACATGGTGGGCATAGAACGCGTTGCGGAATACGCCGCCGAAGATGCCGATATCACCTTGCAGCTCAAACAGACGCTCTATCCCGAATTGGAGCGGCTGGGCATGACCTCGCTCTATCACGATATCGAAGAGCCCATGATCGACGTGCTGGCCGACATAGAGATGGCCGGCGTCAGGATCGATACACGCTCGCTGGCCAACTATGCCGTCGAGCTCAATGCCATGCTCGCGCGCTTGGAGAGCGAGATACGCACCATAGCCGACGAACCCTCGCTCAATGTCAACTCCACGCGTCAGCTCGGCGAGGTGCTTTTCGCCAAGATGCGTATCACCGACAAGCCCAAGATGACGCGCACAAAGCAGTTCTCCACCGAGGAGGAGTATTTGCAGGGGTTCGCCCGCGACCATGAAATAGTGAGCAAGGTGTTGGAGTACCGCGGTGTCAAGAAGCTGCTGTCGACCTATGTCGAGGCGCTGCCGCAGCTGGTCAATCGCCGCACCGGACGCATTCACACATCGTTCAACCAGGCCGTGACGGCCACCGGGCGACTCTCGTCGACCAACCCCAATCTGCAAAACATTCCCATACGCGATGCGCTGGGCAAACCCATACGCGCAGCTTTCGTCGCATCGGACGACGACCACGTACTGCTCTCGGCCGACTACTCGCAGATAGAGTTGAGGCTGATGGCACACCTCAGCGGCGACAAGGCTCTGATCGACGCATTCATCGGAGGCGAAGACATTCACGCCGCAACGGCCGCGCTGCTGTTCCGCAAGCCGATAGCCGAAGTGACGCAGGAGGAGCGGCGACGTGCCAAGACGGCCAACTTCGGTATCATCTACGGCATATCGTCGTTCGGACTGAGTCAGCGTCTCGACATACCGCGCAAGGAGGCGAAACAGATCATCGAGGGATACTTCGAATCGTATCCCGACGTTAAGAGATATATGACCGAGGTGGTCGAGAAGGCCAAGGAGCAGGGCTACGTCACCACCATCTTCGGCCGCCGCCGCATGCTCAACGACATAGCCTCGCGCAACGCCGTGGCACGCGGACTGGCCGAACGCAACGCCATCAACGCCCCCATACAGGGTTCGGCGGCCGACATAATGAAGATCGCCATGGTGGAGATACGCCGCCGGTTCCGCGCCGAGGGCATACGTTCGAAGATGATACTGCAAGTACACGACGAAGTGGTCGTAGACACGCTGCGCAGCGAGCTGCCGACCGTCGAGCGTATCGTGCGCGAGGCGATGGAGAGTGCCGCCGCCCTGCGCGTACCGCTCATCTCCGACAGCGGTGCGGGAGGCAACTGGCTCGAAGCGCATTGACACGGATTAAACCATAAAGCATATGGATATGAACAACATAAAATTTTCGAAGATCTTTTGGCCTGCCATGACCGCCGTTGTCGCGGGCATGGTCATATCGGCCGCAGTATGGTTCTGCATCGGAGCCTCTATCCTGTCGGCATTCAATGTGGAGACGATAAAAGTAGACCACGACTCCGTGCTTGTCATAGACCTGGCAGAGGATATAGCCGACTCGCCGCGCATATCGGCGCTGGGATCGTTCGACTCACAGACGATGAGCTTCTCGTCGCCCGTCACGCTGCTCGAAGTTCTCGGTGCGATAGAGTACGCCGCCGGAGACGACCGCATAGCCGGCATCTGCATCAATCCGTCGGGATCGGGCGGCGTATCGGCTGCCACGCTCGAAGAGCTGCGCGACGCCATCGAACGGTTCAAGCTGTCGGGCAAGTTCGTCGTAGCCTACAACGACTCCTACACGCAGGGAGAATACTATCTGGCTTCGGTCGCCGATGCGGTTTATATCGAACCGCAGGGCGAGTTGGACTGGCGCGGTCTGGCTGTCGAGATGCCGTTCTTCCGCGGTCTGATGGACCGATTGAATATCCGCGCCGAGGTGTTCCGTCCCACAGCATGCCGCTATAAAAGTGCTGTCGAGCCATATGTCATGACACGCATGTCCGACGAAAATCGCATGCAGAACAAGGCTCTGATCGAATCGATGTGGCGCACGATAGTCGACGATGTCGCACGCTCGCGCAACCTCACTGCTGCCGAGCTTAATGCCGCAGCCGACAAACTCTCGGCAGTAATGTCCGCCGATGCCGTACGCCTCGGCCTGATCGACGACATGATCTACGAAGACGAGATGGAGGTGGTGTACGACTGTCTGGGAGTGAAGGCGGGACGCGACGGTCTGCATAACAAAATATCGCTCGGTACCTATATCTCCACACTGGCCGCAGGCGGCAAACCGAGCCGCAACACGATAACGGTGATCTATGCCGACGGACAGATCGTCGACGGCGACATGGAAGCCGACGACTACGTCTTCGGCACCACTCTGGCCGGCAAACTGCGCACGGCACGTCTGGACGAACACACCAAGGCCGTGGTGCTGCGAGTCAATTCGCCGGGCGGATCGGCACTGGCTTCCGACGTCGTATGGCGCGAAATGGAACTGCTGCGAGAGAGCAAGCCCGTAGTGGTATCGATGGGAGCCTATGCCGCCAGCGGAGGATACTACATATCGGCACCGGCCGATGTCATTCTGGCCGACCGCCTCACCGTCACCGGCTCGATCGGTGTATACGGCATCATGTTCAACATAGGCAACGCCCTGTCCTCGAAACTGGGCATCACTTTCGACGGCGTTGCAACCAGTCCGGCCGCCAATATGAGCATGCTGCACGAGCTTAACGCCACACAGCGCGCAGCCATCACCAAGGGTGTAGACAAAGTATACGATACCTTCACACGCCTTGTGGCCGACGGCCGCAATCTACCGCTCGACAAAGTATTGGAGATTGCCGGAGGCAGAGTATACAGCGGCAGCGATGCCGTCGAGATAGGTCTTGCCGATGCCAACGGCGGTCTGTCGGAAGCCATAGCCGTTGCCGCCGACAAAGCCGGCATAGCCGACGACTTCACCATCTACGAGTTCCGCACCCCGCCCTCGGAGTTGGAGATGCTGATCGATCTGTTCACCTCGCAAATGGCCTCTTCGGGCAGCCTGGGACGATTGTCGCAATCGCAGTTTGCAGCACTGCGACAACTCATAGAGGAGTATCCGTTCATCGCCACCGACAACGGCATACAGACTCTGCTGCCTCAACGCCTCGACTTCATGCAGCGATAGGGATAATCTCCTGCTGCGACGCAGGAGTCTCGCAGGCGGGAGCGCTGTTTACTGCACCAAAAGAGATTCTCGCGTCGGACGTACCGTCCTCCTCAGAATGACAAACACGCTCTGTCATGTAGAACGAATGTGAGACATCTGGGGTAAGCTAAACTTGCAGAATGTTAAAAGACAACCGAAATAGTCGCGCACAGATTTCTCGCCGACGCTCGAAATGACAAAACAATAGGAATAGTCTGCCAAGCACCACCAACCCCTTTTTCGTCAAAAGGCGTTAGTTACAACGCGCAACGAAAAATGTCCGGACGGGTAGTACTGTACGTACGTCCCGTTCGGACATTTGAGTGAGAGGCAGTAAATGACGCCTTTTCACGAAAAAGAGAGTCTGTTCTCGAAAAAAATTAAAGTCCCTTATGTACTAAAACCCACGCCATGAAACGATAAAACGCATCGACAGAAGATCGCAAAAATACCGGCAGGGAGTTGAGCAGACGAAGACGAAGCAGCTGACGGCGAAAACGACGTGTGTATGAGAATGCACGGACGGCGCGACGGGCATCGGATGTGCCGCCGCGAACGCTCTGCGTAATGGCCTTGCCGATGCCGATACGGGCGATATATTCGTTGAGGTCGTCAGATTGCGATGGAGAGTAAAGCTCCTCGATGGAGTGAGTGCTATGCTCGGCACGGTATATCGCGGCCGAACGGTTGGAGGCATCGCGCGAATAACGCACCAGCGACATGGGTGAGAAACAGAATCGCGCTCCCTGCTGCACCATACGAACCCACAACCACTGATCCTCGCCTATGCGCATGCCTTCGGGAAAGCCGCCGGCGCGCAACAGCGTCTCGCGGCGAACGACAGCAGTGGAGGGTATGATGGGAAAACGACCGGCGAGAGCCTCGCTGCACGGATCGATGATGCCCTCCGTCGCAGGCACGGCGGCCGGAGTGCGCAACCCGCTGCCCGACACGATATCGAATGCGGTGGAATAGGCATCGGCATCATATCGCTCGATCAAGCGGCATATCTCCGCCATATAGCCGGTCAGCCACCAGTCGTCGGCATCGAGCATGGCAATGAAATCGCCCGCGGCTTCGGCTATACCGCGATTGCGGGCTGCACTGACACCAGAATTGCACTGACGCACGAGTCGCACGCGCGGCGAGCCGATCGCCTCGACCACAGCGGCCGACGAATCGGTCGAACCGTCGTCGACCACGATGATCTCCAACGGCATGATACTCTGTTGCAATACCGAGCGCACGGCACGTTCCACCTCGCGTTCCTTATTATACAGAGGAATGACGACGGATATGCGGCGCGAGGCGGCAGACTGCAATACCTCGGAGAATTGCAGAATCTCCGGCGCATGATTCAACTGCTGCTCTTCGGGCAGCCATTTACGTATGTTGCCGTAGTGATTGCGCAGATAGGTTTCCAGATCGGCGGGAGCCGTGAGCATCATGCCGGCAAAGGGCACCGGTGCGGCACGGCGTATGGCATCGGCGGCAATTCGATCCCTGGGCATGCGCACGATGTTATAGTAGCGTGCGTCGGTCGAATTGTAACGCGCAGATTCGCGTCGCAGACGATCGTATATGCGCCGTTTGCTCATACACAGCGTCACGGCACGTATGGCCGCACATGATATGATGCTCTTGGGAAAGATGCAGCCGTTGTTGGGGCGACCGAACCAACGCCACAACCATACGCTCTTGGCTGTAAAGCAGTTGACCCAAAACTTCACTCGACGGCGTTGACGACGCTCCAAGCGTGCGGAATCAGGAATCAGATCGTAGGGAAAGATATCGATATAGATGCCCTCCTCGATCGGCAGTCCCACCCATTCGCTCTCGACGAAGCGCGTGCCGCGCTTGCGCACCTTGGCGAAATAGAAAGGCGTGGAAGGCTCGGTCGAGAACTCCTGCAATACATAACCATCTGACAGAAGCGACGGTGCCTCCCGCAGAAAACGTTCGTAGTCGGAACGTATCATGCCGAGATCGATGTCGTCGTCCCACGGAACAATGCCCTCGAAGAAGTGCGCACCGATGGCCGTACCGCCCTGTATGAAGTAGGGTATGGCGGCAGCATCGCAGACACGCACCACCTCGCGCAGAGTGTCGACAAGTTCGGTGTGGAGCTGCCGCAGTATGTCGTCGTTATATTTCATCTGTCGATATGCAAAATACTATTGTATCAATAGGTTGCAGCCGCGTATGTCGCTGCCGGCGATGCGTCCCTCGATTGTGAAGCGTCCGTCGGCGAGAAGTCGTCCGGTATCTTGCGTCGCGATGAAAGCGCACGACCATACGTTGCTCAGATCGATGATGTCCACGCCGCCGCGAACACCCGCCGCCAACCGCTCGGTAGGATCATTGATATCGCGCAAGAGCACTCTTACCCACGGCGGCGAGGCGAATACGCCCTCGCCCGAAGAGTAGGCCTGCGACGTGAGTTCGGCCATACCGTACTCGGAGTGTATGGCATCGACACCGAAAGCATCGCACAGAATTTTATGGAACTCGCTTTTGGGCAGCTCCTCCCGCCGTCCCTTCATACCGCCGGTCTCCATGACCACAGTATCGTGCAGGCGCGGTGCGTACTGCTCGGCCAGCTCCCACAGAGCATAGCTCACACCCAGCAGTATCTTCGGTTTGGGATCGTTCTCCAACGCCCTAATCAGAGCAGGGTAGTCGTGCAGAAAGAATCCGCCCGATCCGGCAGCCGCCATGAGCCGGTCGACCATGTAGACGAGCGAAGAGCCTTCGCGTTCGAGGTAGTTGGGCAACAGACCGTAGATGCTCCACTCGCGCGGCTCGCCGTAGAAACGGCGGAACGACTCGGTAAAGGCGCGCCGGTAATGAGCCAGCGACGACATCATATGGCGCGAAGCCACGCACCCACCCGTATTGCTCGACGTAAACACCTTTTCGGGCGGCTGCCCGCCGCAATATACGTCGTGCGACTTGAACAGCTCGATGGGAAGCATCGGGATATCCTCGACGCGCAGGACACTTTGCGGATCGCACCCCGTCAGGCGCAGCCATTCGGCATACGGTGCACACCGTTCGGCCTGAAACCGAAACAGATCAAGAGCTTCGCGCTCGAAATCGCGCTCGTCGGCGATTGCGAATATATTGTCGGTACAGATCATAATCACTCCCGTCCGATAAATTCGACAATAGCTGCGGCACACGCTTCCGGCTCCTCCAAAAAGCCCATATGACCCGAATGTTCGAGCCATACGACCTCGGCCTCCGGGTGGTCGGAAACTATCTTTTCGGCCGTCTCCAAAGATATGTAGCCGTCGTGACGGCCGAAGATGAACATGTGGCGCACGGGAGTCGAACGCAACATGTCGTTCATGTCCTTGCGCTCGATCATGCCGTTGATGAGCGCTATCACGCCATCGTCTTCGGTCATTACCACCAGCTCCTCCAAATCGTCGATCCAACCTTTGAGACGGGTTATGTTTTCGGGTGCGAATCCCGAGTGACGCACGACGCTCGCTATGGTATTCTTGCGTCCGGCGCGCACCAGATCTATCTCACGACGGCGACGATCGCATTTCTCCATCGTGTCGGCCGAAGGCGTGGAGCTGAGCAGCACCACCGCATCGAGCCGGTCGGCATATCGGTCGGCAAGCGACAGAGCGACATATCCTCCCATCGAGTGACCTACTACCGAGTAACGCTCCACACCGAGATGCTCCATGGCAGCAGCCACCGTATCGGCCAAATACTCCATCGTATGTATCTCGCCGCGAACCTCCGAGACTCCGTGTCCGGGCAGATCGAGCGTCACCACACGCATACGGCCGCTCAGAAGCGGTACGAACTCCTCCCACACAACCAACGACTCGAAATAGCCGTGCAACAGCACCACGCACCGCTCGCCGCGCCCGGTATCGCACACATGAAGCGCCGTATCACCTGCCATTATGAATTTTTCAACCATCTGTAAAATCGTTATACTTAATTTGCACAATCGAAGCAATGCTCTTGGCTCTTCAACCGGCGCCCCGCATCAATTCAGAGGCTGCACACGGCATCGTCGGCTCAACGGCAAATCCGTCGGCCGGAGAAGAGCCGATCATATTCAATGCAATATTAACCAAAATTTGCGACATACCCGAAATCGAATCGAAAAAATATCCCGTCGCAGGGCAATATATTTGTTAATCGATCTTTTTTTAGTAATTTTGGCCGAATATACTCTCAACAGACAGATGATCGAACTGCAATTCATAAAGTGTCACGGATCGGGCAACGATTTCATATTGATCGATGCCTCGACCGGAGTGCCGTCGCCGGAGGCAGTCGACCTCGCCGCACTGTCGCGTGCGGCATGCGACCGCCGAAACGGCATCGGAAGCGACGGATTGCTGCTGCTTACATTCGACGGCAAACGCTACGGCATGCGCATGTTCAACCCCGACGGCTCGGAGGCGGGCATGTGCGGCAACGGCATACGCTGCGTTGCGCGACTGGCGGCCGCATATGTCGGCCGCGAAGAGTTCACACTTGTGTCGGGAGGACGCGACTACCGTATAACGCACCACTCGCCGATGGCCGAGGGGGTGGAGACGTTCGGAGTCGGAATAGAGGTGCGCACCCGCAGCAGCAGCTTCGCAATGCCTTGCACGGAAGATGGTTTCATAACCCGCAGGATAGAGGCACTCGACGACTGTCTTCTGTTCACGGCACTCGATGCTGGGAACCCTCACATAGTGGCCGAAGTCGACAGCATAGATATCGACATGGTGGAGCGTCTCGGACGCAAAGCCAATACACTCAAAGATATATTGCCCGACGGCGTCAACCTGTCGCTCTACGAGCGTCACACCGCGCAACGGCTGTTCGTAGCCACCTACGAACGCGGTGCCGGCATCACCATGTCGTGCGGCACCGCCATGACATCGGCAGCCACGGCGGCCGCACTCGCAGGCAGAGTATCGCCCGACAGCCGGATCGAGGTTATGAATCGCGGAGGTATGGTGCTGTGCCAGCCCGTCATCTGTCAGAACCGCATCATAACCACTCTTACCGGCAACGCCACATTCGAGTGGTACGGCACTCTGCGCTACGACGGCACGGCCATTGATTATGACATAAACCGGACAACCGGCGAACAGATCCACTGGACACGTTTCGTCGAGACCATAAAGCAGCAGTTGTAACACACGATGAGAATCACCATCAGAAACCTACTCCTGTCGATGACGACGGCCATGGCGGCCGTCGCCTGCAACGTCACGAGCAAGATTCCCGACGGTGAATATCTGCTGACAAAGGTCAAGATCGAGGAGGACAAGTCGACACCGCGGCGCGAACGCATCACCGTCGACGAAGACGGATTGGAGAGTTACGTGCGTCAATCGCCCAACAAACGCATACTCGGGTTGAACTTCTACGTGTGGGTCTACAACTCGGCCAATCCCGACAAGGACAACTGGTGGAACAACTTCAAGCGCAAGATAGGCGAAGCACCCGTATTGCTCGACATGGAGCAGACGATGAAGTCGGTGCGCAATCTGCGGACATATCTCGACACGCGCGGTTACTTCTCGTCGGACGTCACATGCCGCATAGATACGCTTCCGCGCCGTCGTGCCGCCGTCACATACACCATACGCCAGGGCGAGCCGATGCGTATCGACAGCATAGCCTACGACTTCCGCGACAACTCTCTGCGTCCGGTCATACTGGCCGACACGGCCAAAACGCTCGTTCGTCCGGGCGACGTGCTCGACATAGCCCGTCTCGACGCCGAGCGCGAACGCATAGCCTCATACCTCAACAACCGAGGTTATTACAACTTCACGGTAAACAACATCTACTACTCGGTAGACACGCTTCAAGGCAACAATACGGCCTCGGTAAAGATAGTGGTGCAACCGACGCTCACGGGATACAACGAGCGCGGTGTGGCGCAGTGGGAGAACAACGCCGTCTTCCGCATAAGCCAGATCAACGTCTATCCCACCTACGACCCTATGGCGCGCAACCGCGAGAAGGACAAAGAGGTGATCGACACGACATACTACTACGGTCTGGACATAATCAAGGATCCCGACCGCAGTCCTCATCTGCGCAATGCCGTATTGCGTCGCACAATACCGATCTACCCCAACTACATATACGACGCCTCGCTCATCACCAAGACCTACAACGAGCTGATGTCGCTCGGCTTCTTCCGCAGTGCGAAGATAACGTTCGAGGAGCTGCGCGACACCACGACCCGGACGGCGTACGTATCGTATGTCGACAACTCCTCAAACAGCGACTCCGACGATATAGTCGACACGCGCGAGGGCTATCTGCAATGCAACATCTACGCTACACCGGCACTCAAACAGAGCGTCAAGCTCGAATTGGAGGCCAGCATGACATCGAGCTTCTACGGTCTCAGCGCAACGGTCGGCTACTCCAACCGCAACATATTCCGCGGTGCCGAGTCGTTCGATGCGGCCGTGAGGGTGGGGTATGAATATATGAAAGCGGCCGATGCGAAAAAGCGGAGCGCACAGGAGGTGGGCGTCACCACCGGACTATCGTTTCCGCGCTTCCTGCTGCCGTTCCACGTAGCTCCCAACGAAAACATCATTCAGCCGCGCACACGACTCGAACTCTCGTTCGACTATCAGAACCGCCCCTACTACCGGCGCAATCTGTCGAGCATCAGATGGTCGTACTCATGGCAAAAAGGACAGTACTCGTCATTCGCCCTGCGTCCGATCGACATCAACTGGATCGACGTGCACAATGTCGATCAGAAATTTCTCGATGATATCAAAAACGAATATCTGAGAAACACCTACGTCCCGCAGCTGAGTGCCGGTCTGTCGTTCTCCTACGTCTACAACAACCAGCGCAACAACATAGGCCGCAACGCCACGATGCTGCGTCTGAACGTAGAGACTGTCGGCAATCTGATCGACGGACTGGAACATCTCTTTTCGCACCCCGTCTCAGGCCAGGATTACTACAACATTCTCGGCATACGCTATGCGCAATATGTCCGCAGCGACATCAATCTGAGTCACAACATCGTTCTGGGTAAAAACCTGTCGCTCGCCGGACGTCTGTTCGCCGGTGTCGGCGTGGCCTACGGCAACTCGAAAGATATGACCATACCGTTCGATCGCATGTTCTACTGCGGCGGCGCCAACTCCATGCGAGGCTGGACACCGCGTACGCTCGGTCCGGGCAATGCTCCGGAAAGCGAGATCGAAAACTCAATATTCCCGACTCAGGTGGGCGACGTGAGATTGGAGGCCAACCTCGAATTCCGATTCCCCATATGGGGCATTTTCCAGGGTGCCACGTTCCTCGATCTGGGTAATGTCTGGTATATGCGTTACAACGACAAGATAACCGACGATCAGGTATTCCACTTCAACCGCTTCTACAAGCAGTTGGGATTCAACACCGGCGTTGGTATCCGGCTCGACATAAAATTCGTCGTACTGCGTCTTGATCTGGGATTGCAGCTGCACAACCCCAACCGTCCCCAGGGCGAACGCTGGATCCGCAACTTGAAGTGGTCGGGCATGGCACTCAATTTCGGCGTCGGCTATCCGTTCTGATACAAACCGCGAGAGCGACACGGAAGGGATACGGGCTCCATATTTTCGCTTCGCGCAAAAATCGACGGCTTTATCATGGGACGACAACGCCCGACACCCCTCATTCGCACAGAAAGCACCATTTTACAGATGATCGGCAGCAGCATGAAAGGTTGCAGGCCGCGGCAGCCGAAGCCGCCGAAATCGGCCTTATGGACAAAAAAAATCCGCTTTCGTGTTTTAATATGCGGCAGACGGCATTCGTCTATGATGTGGGAATATAAACATGGCGGAACATAGAGTCGAAAAGAGCGTATGTCTTTTTTCGCAAAGTGCAAGAGATCGTAGCCGATATTTCTGATAAGCCGAGGTGCAGGAGTGCGAAGTTTTTTCGACATCTGTTTTTTATTTTTTCTTTATTACTTTTATAAATAAAATTATAATAATAAATATAATGCCTGTCGATAATGTCGATAAGTCGTCCGACTGAAAAGTTGTGAATAGAGATTGTTGATTTTTATTTTTGTATTTATAATTAAGTCTTTAATATTTACAGTATATATAAAAGATATTAACAATTGTCGATATATGTTTTCAACATGTCGACATCGTATTTTTATCAACAATTTCCGACGATTTCCGGTTATTAAGTCGTATAGAAGAAAAACGTAAAATAATTTGGATAATAAAAGCGGCCGTATATGCTGCGACCGCTTTTTAAATGCAAGAGAAAAGAGTGAAAAGTTATCGACCGTTTTTTAATCGGATATCAACACTCGTTTTCCAACTTTTCAACAATGCGTTGCGCGGCTTCGCGGTAGAAGCTCTCTACGCGCGGATCGATGCCGGCTGCCGGGCGTCCTTGATCGCTGCATTCCATAATAGATTGTATGATAGGTATTTGACCTATGAGGTCGATGCCGGCTTCGGCAGCATATCGCGCAGCTCCGCCGCGACCGAATATGTAATAACGGTTGTCGGGCAGTTCATCGGGTGTGAACCATGCCATGTTTTCCACCACACCCAGCACGGGTACTCCCACCTGTTTGTGTCGGAACATCTCCACGCCTCGCACAACGTCGGCCACGGCCACCTGTTGAGGTGTGGATACTATGACTGCTCCCGACAGCTTGACTTCCGAGATGATGGAGAGGTGTATGTCGCCCGTGCCCGGGGGCAGGTCTATCAACAGATAGTCGAGTTTGCCCCAGCGCGTCTGGTGTATTAGCTGGTGCAGGGCGTTGACGGCCATTGCGCCGCGCCACATCAGCGCGTCGGTAGGATTGATGAAGAAGCCGATCGACATCAGTTCGATGCCCATGACCTGCGCCGGAACGATATATTCGTTTCCGTCGATCTTCTCGGCATCGGGTGTATACTGCTCCGCGCCGAACATCTTGGGCTGCGACGGGCCGTATATGTCGGCATCGAGTATACCCACGTTGTAGCCCATGTTGCGCAATGCTATGGCCATATTTGCCGTAACGGTCGATTTGCCTACACCGCCCTTGCCCGATGCTACGGCTATGATGCGAGCTATGTCGGCCGTAGCGGTAGGTTGCTCGCGGCGTCGCGGTTTGGGTGCAGCCTCCTTGACTATGACCATGGTCTTTGCGGAGGGAAATGCCTCGCCGATGGCTCGCTCCACCTGCGAACGTATTTTGGCGGCAAAGGGGTCGCGCGCTTTGGCGAATCGCAGCGTTATGGCTATGTCGCCGTCGGCACCCTGTTCGGCACGCTCGACGAATCCGCTGTCGACGATGTTGTCGCCCGTTTCGGGGTGCATGATGCCTTTGAGTATTATCTCTAAATGTTCGTTCATGATTCGATTGTATTATAGGTGCGAAGTTAGTGAAAAATTCGGAGATTCAACCAGACGCTGCTGAAAAACATACGCCGACACTCTTGTCGAGGTCGGCGTACGATAAGGTTGTTGGACAGGCTCGTCTACTTTCTTACACAGCGGACGTAGTGTCCGAATTCCTTGGCGTGCATCGTGGCTGCGAACGACGAGGCATTCGGATCGAACATCAGACGCGTGTTGAGGTCGTAGAGACGGAAATAGACTATCGAGTTGGATCTGGTCAGTGAATCGTACAGCTCGGTTGTGGTCCAGAAAAGTGTGTCGGGAGTGCCGTTGCCGAACTGATCCACCGAATTCGACGGTACGTAGTAGCCGCCAGGCAGAGCGTCGAAGCCCGAAAGATTGCTGCCCGGATACTTCACCCAGCCTATCGTCGATTTGAGCTTGGTGCCCGTCTCGGTCGATCCTATGTAGTTTTTAAGCAGTGTGACGTCGTCGGCTGCCGGAATCTTCCAGCCGTCGGGAGCAAGACCCGATTCGCTCAGAACGGCAGCACCGTTGTATATGGTGCCGTAGACCGATTTCCAGTCGGTGGGATTCTCATCGAAGTAGATATACGAACCTGTCTGGCTCGTCCAGTCGGAAGAGAGCGGCGTGCCGTCGGCATAGTATTCGGCACGAAGATTCTCGGCCAGCCAGTATTGCGTACCTATCTTGACCAGCTTGTAACTCTGACGCTCCTCGCCGCGTATGTCGACCAACAGATCGGGCTCCACGGTTGCCTGCTCGGTGACTCCGTCGAAAGAGGTGACTATTTGACCGTCGACGAGAACATAAAACGCTTCGACAGGTGTGGTGGCATTGTTCGAGATATATGTAACCGTATTGTCGGCACTGTTCCATACGACCTGACTGCCCGTACTTGTCTCAATGCCCTTGCTCAGATCGGCCTTGTCGCCCGACATGGGATAGATCACCGCCATCTGCTGCTCGATCGAGCCGTCGGCCGTGCGGATCAACTCGAAACATATCTCGGCTATTTTTTTGTCGTTGTAGACCACACGTTGAACGTAACCCTCCGAGAAGTCGCTCGGAATGGTTACCTTGGCTGTCACCGGCTCTTTGGGTTCGGCTATCTTTACATTGAGCGACGTTACTTTGCTCAGTGCGGCGGCATTGAAGAAGATGATGGCCACTTCGCCCTGCAACTCCGCGCATGCGGCGTGCTCGATGGCGGGAGCGGTGATGGTAAGCGTATCGTCGCTTACGCTTGCGCGCCAGTGGTCGGGTTTGGTTACGACGATCTTCTCAACCGATCTCTTCTCTATGGCAAAGGTCAGAGTCTGTCCGTATTCGAATTCCGCAACCTCGGGAGCATCGATGATCGTAAGCGAGAACGAGTTGCTCTTGGCAATGGCGAGTACAGTGCCTTCGGTATCGTTTAGCGTGATGTATACGTTGTCTGCATCGCTGTCTACGCTTTTGAACAGAGCTGAATCGCCCTCGGCCAATATGGGATTGCCTTCACTGTCGGTCAGACGCACGGGTTCGCCGTTGCCGTAGCTTACCGTCCAGTAGCCTTCGCTGTCGACGCCTATGGTGGGAGTAATTCCGTTTACGGGCAGTTTTTCACCGTTTTCGCCCAGCAGCCAGTCGATGTCGTCGCCCGTACGCTGTGCCCAGTAGTATACGCCGTCCTCATCAGCCTTGACACATATGACGGGAGTCGCTGCCGACGGATTGTTGTTGATGGTGATGGTCGATCCGTCCGACAACGATATCTTGTAGCCGTCGCCGTTGGATTCGAAGCTCTCTATGCCGAGACGACCCTCCAAGGTCGCCACGATCTGCTGCATCGACTTGTAATCCGTGTTGAGCGAAGCTACCTGCTGCTCCAATTTTGTTATGCGCTCTTTCATCTGTTCGATGTCTTGCCGCAGGGCCGAGTCGTCGTAATCGTCGCTGCAACCTGTTGCCGTAATCATCAGGCATGTGCAACACAGCACAGCCGCTCTGCGAATCGATGTCGAGATGTTGTAATACATCTTCGAAGGGATAGAGTTTTTCATAAGTAAAAATATTAAAGTAACCAACCTCGGACAGATGTCGCAGTGGCCGACTGAGCCTGTTGCGACACACTCTCCATTAGCAAAGATAGTATTTTGTATTAACATTTTTGCTTTTTGGAACAGAATAATTGACAGTGTGTTATATCCGTATATGGATCGATCGGATACTGTGTGTGATATTTTATATTACGAATCGATATTTAAATCGAAAATTTACTTTCGATTTATAAATTGTTATAAGAAAAATGCTATTGATTGAAATATAGTGTTTTCGTTACTGAATAATGAAAACGGAGCATGTGGTCGACGGCATGTTTTTTCGGCGAAAGAGGGCGGAAAGCGGCGATATGAAACGGTATCGTACGGATTATGTTCGAGGCTGTATGTTGCTGCTGTCGAGTGTGCCGGATTAAATATGGGCTTTCATGGAAAAGCCCGACTGAAATCGGGCCCCAACGGTGAATAAAGTGTTAATATTCAGTCGGATCATTACTATTTTAATGATCTCCACACCATGTTTCAATATTCGCATATACCATACACTTAAAGATTCCGGTCGATGCGTGTTCGATCCTTGCCGTCCGGTGTCGTTACATGCTCGCGGCAATATGTTATCGCCGGTAGGAGTAAGACCCGGTTGCAGATCGTAACAAATAAAAAAAGTGTGGAGCCGTTAGTTTATTTGCCTGAGACTCTGGAATGCCCTATGTGAAATAAACAATGCCCCACACCGAACTATTATGTCGTACAATTAATGTACATAATAAGATCGGTAGAGTGCCTTTGCTCACTTTCACATATAGAAACTTCCAGATTTCAGACAAAGTAAAAGCTAAAACACCTTTATCAATATATGTTGCCCCTTGCGGGGACTCATGCAAAGATATGTAATGTTTTTGTAAAAAGCAACTCATTGGGGCATTTGTCACTGCAAATATCTTAAAACTTAATGACATGTGCAATATAATAGTTGATATAATTAGAGTCTGAAATAAGAAAAATGTGTTATCTTAAAAGCGATATGCAACTTTCAGATTATTATTTGCATACATATTTATGCTTCGGCATGCTCGCCGGCCTGACATATGCGCTTCGGCATTGTTTCGCATATCGGCCGCGACACTTGTTTTACTCTCTGTGAGTCCGGGTAATACTCTGTTTTTGACCCCGATTATTCGCACACCGGCTGCTTGCTGGATACTAAGGCGAGGCAAAATGCAAGTTTACTTGCTTTTGCGCTTATTTATTCGTATCTTTGTGCGGTTTTTGAGAATCTTTCTAAGGAAATTGCAATTTTTACAACATCATAAATTTATCGCATTATGGTATCTTACAAAGAGTTAGGCCTGGTGAACACCAAGGAGATGTTCAAGAAGGCCATTGACGGAGGTTATGCTATACCTGCCTTCAACTTCAACAACATGGAGCAGTTGCAGGCTATCATCATGGCTTCGGCCGAGACTAAGTCGCCTGTGATTTTGCAGGTGTCGAAGGGTGCTCGTAACTATGCCAACCAGACGCTGTTGCGTTATATGGCCGAGGGTGCTGTCGAGTATGCCAAGGAGCTTGGCTGGGAGAAGCCGCAGATCGTTCTGCACCTCGACCACGGCGATAGCTTCGAGCTGTGCAAGAGCTGTGTCGACATGGGCTTCTCGTCGGTGATGATCGACGGTTCGTCGCTGCCCTACGATGAGAACGTGGCATTGACCCGCAAGGTCGTTGAGTATGCTCACCAGTACGACGTTACGGTCGAGGGCGAGCTGGGTGTATTGGCCGGTGTCGAGGACGAGGTATCGTCGGCTGAGAGCCACTATACCAAGCCCGAGGAGGTTGTCGACTTCGTTACCAAGACCGGTGTCGATTCGTTGGCTATCTCTATCGGTACGTCGCACGGTGCTTTCAAGTTCACTCCCGATCAGTGCACCGTAGATCCCAAGACCGGACGTCTGGTTCCGCCCCCCTTGGCATTCGATGTTCTGGCCGCTATCGAGAAGGAGCTGCCCGGATTCCCCATCGTGCTGCACGGTTCTTCGTCGGTTCCCCAGGAGGAGGTTGAGACGATCAACAAGTTCGGCGGTGCGTTGAAGGCTGCCGTAGGTATTCCCGAGGAGCAGTTGCGTCAGGCTGCCAAGAGCGCAGTTTGCAAGATCAACATCGACTCTGACTCGCGTCTGGCCATGACAGCTGCCGTTCGCGAGGTATTCGGTACCAAGCCCGCAGAGTTCGATCCCCGCAAGTATCTGGGTCCTGCCCGCGACAACATGAAGAAGCTCTATATCCACAAGATCAAGGAGGTTCTCGGATCGGACGGTAAGGCTATTTAATTGCGCTTCTTTTTCTTTTTTTCGTGAAAAGCGGTATTTTACTGCCGCGCGCTTGCTCCGCCGAATAAGTAGTACGCCAAGTACAACTTATCCGGCGGATCTTCGTTTGCGTTGTATAATACCGCTTTTGCCGAAAAAACTTTTCCATGAAAAGCCGCTATTTGCTTCCGCGCGCTCGTTCGTCCGAATAGGCAGTATGCCAATACAGCCTATCCGGGCACTTTTCGTTGCGCGTTGCAACTAACCGCTTTTGACGAA
>CAMWTS010000029.1 GCA_947177225.1 uncultured Alistipes sp.
GGAGTGACAATTCAGAAGAGACTCCCACGTCGCCTGCGGCTCCTCGGAGTGACAACATTTCCCCATTTCGAGCGCAAGCGAAACATCTCTGCGCAACTTTTCCGCGGTTGTCTTTTCACGATTTTTGCAGCCGTGATCGCATGTTATGAGAAATAATGAGTAACTTTGGTGCGATATGAAAAGAGTCTTGATACTTATTGCCGGTCTGTTGGCGGTGTGTTGCGGTCTTGCGACTGCGGCACCCGATGGCGGATATACGGTCGATGCCATACCCAATGTGCAGAAGAGCAACCGTTATCGCTTCGTCTCGAACCCCGACGGCATCTTGTCGCAGCAGGCTGTGGCACAGATCGATTCGATATGTTACTCGCTGCGGCACCGTGCCATAGCGCAGGTGGCGGTGGTCGCTGTCGATGAGATTGCGGGAGACGACCTGTATAGGTTTGCCATGGATCTGTTTTCGAAGTGGGGCGTGGGACGCGCCGACAACGATAACGGTCTGGGCGTGTTGCTGGTGCGCGACCGGCGTGAGATACGGTTCGTTACCGGTTACGGTTTGGAGGGTGTTTTGACCGATGCCTTGTGCAAGCGCATACAGATGAAATACATGTTGCCCTATTTTCGCGAGGGCGACTATTCGGCCGGTATGGTGTCGGGCATGGAGGCCGTAGACAAGCTCTTGTCGGGCAGCGAACTGGATTTGGGCGGTACGGACGATTACGACGGGGAGGAGGACTCTGTGTGGTTGCCGATCGTTATCGTGCTGATCTTCGTGGTGTTGCCTGTCGTGTCGCTGGTCGTGGCCGAATATCGGCGCTCCAAGTGTCCCAACTGCGGCAAGCATACGCTCAAACTGCTGTCGTCGGTGGTGGTCGAACGTGGTCGCGGCTATGAAATAGTCGAAAAGGTATATCGTTGCTCCAATTGCGGATATATAAAAAAGGATCGCACGCGCAATGACCGCGGCAGCGGCATGGGTGGCGGTCTGTGGTGGCTCGGAGGTATGGGCGGCATGGGCGGCGGTCGCGGAGGCGGCATCGGCGGAGGCTTCGGCGGCGGATCGTTCGGTGGCGGCGGTGCCGGTTCGCGATGGTAGACCGACGGTGGCCGGCGATATTTGAAAGATAAATTATATTTAAAGATCAATGATATGAAAAACAAAACTTTATGGATCGTTCTCGGCATCGTTGCCGTGGTGGTTATCTGGTGCATCGCATCTTACAACGGATTGGTCGGCAAGCAGGAGAGCGTCGTGACCGAGTGGGCTAATGTCGAGACTCAGTATCAGCGTCGTGCCGATCTGATTCCCCAACTGGTCAACACCGTCAAGGGCTATGCCGCTCACGAGAAGTCTACTTTGGAGGAGGTGACCGAGGCTCGTACACGCGCTACGCAGATAAATGTCTCGGCCGAGGATCTGACGCCCGAAGCCATGGCCGAGTATGTGAAAGTGCAGAACGAGGTGGGCTCGGCTCTGGGACGTCTGATCGCCGTAGCCGAGAGTTATCCCGATCTGAAAGCCAATCAGAACTTTTTGGAGTTCCAGTCGCAGTTGGAGGGTACGGAGAACCGTATCTCCGAGGCGCGCAGACGCTACAATCTCGTGGCGCGCGAATACAATCAGTCTGTCCGCCGCTTCCCGACCAACATCGTCGCCGGCATATTCGGCTTCGAGCGCAAACCTCTGTTCGAGGCTCAGGAGGGCGCGCAGACAGCCCCTGTGGTGGAGTTCTGACGCTATGAGCGATATTGTGCGCCGCCTTGTGCGGCGTATTTTTTTTGTAGGGAAAGCCGAAAAAATGCGTGAAGTTTTTGCATTCGAAAAAAAATACGTATCTTTGTGGGCTTTAATGCAAAAATTAAATTAAACGATTATGAACAATTACGAAACCGTTTTCATTGTCACTCCGGTACTTTCCGATGTACAGGTAAAGGAGGTTGCTGACAAATTCCAGGGCGTCATCACCGAGAACGGCGGTCAGATTGTGAATTTCGAGAACTGGGGCTTGAAGAAGCTCGCATATCCGATTCAGAAGAAGACCACCGGTTTCTACTTCCTTATGGAGTTCACGGGTGAGGGCTCGATCATCAACACGCTCGAAACGCAGTATCGTCGCGACGAGCGCATCATTCGTTTCTTAACTTTCAAGCAGGACAAATACGCCGTAGAGTACTCTGCCAAGCGTCGCGCCAAGCTTTCGAACAAATCACAGGAGGAGTAAACCATGGCACAGGAGAATACACAGCAGGGTGCATCTGAGATCCGTTATCTCAACCCCGTATCGGTAGATGTCAAGAAGAAGAAGTACTGCCGTTTCAAGAAACTCGGCATCAAGTACGTAGACTATAAGGACGGTGAGTTCTTGAAGAAGTTCCTCAACGAGCAGGGCAAGATCCTTCCCCGCCGTCTGACCGGTACTTCGCAGAAGTTCCAGAAGAAGGTGGCTCAGGCCGTTAAGCGTGCGCGTCACCTCGCAATTCTGCCGTTCGTAACAGATTGTATGAAATAATAAAGAGGAGGAGAGACTATGGAAGTAATTCTTATCAAAGATGTCGAGAACCTCGGTTATGCCAACGATATCGTTGCCGTTAAGCCGGGTTATGCCAACAACTACTTGATTCCTCAGGGCTTTGCCAAGGCCGCTACCGCATCTGCCAAGAAGGTGCTTGCGGAGAACCTGCGCCAGCGTGCACACAAGGACGCCAAGATCCTTGCCGACGCTCAGGCTCTGGCCGAGACCATCTCTAACCTGACTTTGTCGATCGCCGTCAAGGCCGAGGAGAACAAGATCTTCGGTGCCGTTACGGCTGCCGATATCGCCGAGGCTCTGGCAGCCAAGGGCGTGGAGGTAGACCGCAAGGCCATCGCTGTCGACGCTGTCAAGACTCTGGGTGAGTACGAGGCTTCTGTCAAGCTGCACCGCGAGGTTAAGGCTGTGGTGAAGTTCTCGGTTGTCGCCGAGTAATTTCTGTGAGCGGCTCTCTTTGCAGCCGTGCACTTGTTCGCTCAAATGGGATATGCTTTGTATGTCCCATTTGGGCGATCTTCGTTTTGAAGAGCGTATGACAGCGGGCGTTTTCTTTGAGACGCCCGTATTCGCCGGCTGCTGCCCGGCGGCGGAAACAGTAAAAAAATCGATATCGGCATTGATTATTTACGATTGTTGACTATTTTTGCAAAGGATTAATCGATCGACCCTTTATGAAACAACAGTTATCGGCTGTCTTATTGTCCGCAGCCCTGCTCTCGGCGGGGTGGCTTGGACTGACAGGCCTCACGCTGATGGTCGCACTGGTGCCGCTTTTGCGTCTTAGCGAGAGTTACGATTCGTCGTGCCGCTCGTGGTGGAAGATGTGCGGCTGGGCTTCGCTGACTTTCGTGTTGTGGAACGCGGCTACAATATGGTGGGTGTGGATCGCTTCTCCGCTGGGACCGATCGTTGCCACGATAGTCTCCACATTCTGGAATCTGGTGGCTTTCATGACATATCACTATGTTTCCAAGCGCGCTGCGCGTACGCTGGCCTACACGCTGCTGGTCACGCTTTGGATCGCAACCGAATATATCTACTACTCGGCACAGGTGATGTCGTTCCCGTGGCTGCTGCTGGGACATGGTTTTTCTGGCGATCTGTGGGCAGTGCAGTGGTATGAATATACCGGAGTCTTCGGCGGTACTCTATGGGTGCTGGTGGCCAATATCGCCATCTTCGAGGCTCTGCGCCGACGCACGGCGCGCCGCATGGCTGCCGCTGCTGCCACTGTGGTGCTGCCTATTATTCTTTCCGTCGCAATCTATCTGACATACAGCCCGTCGCAGCAGTATGTGACAGTCTCGGTCATACAGCCCGACATACCGTGTTACGAGAAGTTCGACCGCGAAAAGGAGAACGAGAACTTCGAGGGCATGATATCGCTGCTCAGACAGGTACCCTCCGATGCGGCATTCGCGCTGCTGCCCGAAACGGCCATCACCTATCGCATATGCGAGGGCGAGCGTTCGTCGGTGGTGGACTATCTCTCGATGAACGTCTACAATCGCACCAATCCTGCCTTGCGCATCATATCGGGTGCCACGACCACTCGTTACTATAATCCCGGCGAGCAGACCTCGACGGCGCGCAGCGACGGCGAACGCTTCTACGACCACTTCAATTCGGCGTTGCTGATCGATCCGCGCGGCATAGTGGACATCTACCACAAGGGGCGTCTTCTGATAGGTGTCGAAGCGCTGCCGCTGAAAGGTTTGTGGGATCTGATGGGCGTCGATCTGGGCGGTATATCGGGACAGCTGGGCTGGGGGCTCGAACACAAGACCTTTGCCAGCCGCGATGTGAAGATGGGACCCGCTATCTGCTACGAGGGATTGTATGCCGACTATTTCGCCGGCTTCGTGCGCGAGGGCGCCGAGGTTATGGGCGTCATATCCAACGACGGCTGGTGGGGCGATACGCCCGGCCATAAACGTCTTTTCGACTTCTGCCGACTGCGTGCTGTCGAGACGCGCCGTGCCATAGCCCGCAGTGCCAATACCGGCAAGTCGGGCTTCATAACGCCTCGCGGCGAAGTGATCGAATCGCTGGGCTGGGACAGACGGGGTGTGATGACCCGATCCATAGAGGTGCGTGACGATAAGACGCTCTATGTCGTCTATGGCGACTGGATAGCCCGCACTGCGTCGTTCGTGGCACTGCTGTCGCTGTTGTACTATATGGCCTACCGGGTGCGCAAGCGAAATCATCTGGTCGAATAAACTACATTAAATAAGCAATATGAACTACTCTCAGACTCTCGAATTTCTGTTTACGTCGATGCCTTCGTTCCAACAGGTCGGAAGCGACGCCTACAAACCGGGGTTGGAGCGTATAGCCGAGTTTTGCCGTCATCTGGGCAATCCCCAGCGCAACTACTATACGATCCATGTGGCCGGCACCAACGGCAAGGGTTCGGTGGCGCACATGCTTGCTTCGATTCTCGGACAGGCAGGTTATCGCACTGGACTCTACACCTCGCCGCACCTGGTCGACTTCCGCGAGCGCATCAGCGTCGACAACGAGATCATACCCAAACAGAAGATCGTCAACTTCGTCGACAAGCATCAGGCCAAGATGCAGGAGCTGGATCTCTCGTTCTTCGAGATGACCACGGCTCTGGCGTTCGACTATTTCGCGCAGAGCGATGTGGAGGTTGCCGTCATTGAGACCGGACTGGGAGGACGACTCGATGCCACCAATATCATTACGCCCATACTCAGCATCGTCACGAACGTGGGTATGGAGCATACCTCGCTGTTGGGCGATACCATCGAGAAGATCGCATCGGAGAAGGCCGGCATCATCAAGAAGAGCATACCTTTGGTTCTCGGCGAGTCGGACGAACGCTATAATGCCGTATTCGAGGCGGCGGCCGAGCGCGTGCATTCGCGCATAGTGTATGCCGAGGAGCGGTTCCGCTGCAACGGTATCGGCGAGTCGGACGGCACGACCCAGCATTTCAGTATGCAGCGTCTGCGCGACGACTCTCCCTATGAGGTGGAGATAGATCTTCTGGGCGACTACCAGCGTCGCAATATCGTCACCGTCTGCGCTGCGGCCGATCTTCTGCACGAGGAGACCCCTCTGACCATCTCGCGCCGCGCATTCCGCGAGGGACTTGCCAGTGCGGCACGCCATACGCATCTGTGCGGCCGCTGGCAGATCGTCTCGCGCGAGCCGCTTACGGTGTGCGATACGGGACACAATGCTCACGGACTCAAATATGTGGCCGGGCAGCTCGATTCGCTGCCCTGCAAAGAGCTGTACTGCGTGATGGGCTTCGCCAAGGACAAGGATCTTGCGGCTGTCATGCCTCTGTTGCCGCGCCGTGCACACTATATATTCACACGAGCCTCGGTCGATCGTGCCCGTGCCGCGGAAGATGTCGTGGCGGAGGCGCAGAGAGCGGGATTGCAGTGCCGGTGTCTGCCTTCGGTGGAGGAGGCTGTCGCGCTCGCACGCAGCCTGGCTTCGGCCGACGACGCAATATTTGTCGGCGGCAGCACCTTCGTGGTGGCCGATTTTCTGGTGGCGGAGAAGATCGTAAAGTAGATCTGCCTGCAAAGGGTTGAAAACGGCTCGAATCCCGGAAAGGGATTCGGGCTGTTTTGCCATAGCGCAAAAAAGAGTATCTTTGTCACATGATTAAATATACAATGGCCACACTCGACAACGGCCTGACCGTTGCCGTCAATCGCGACCGGTCGTCGAAGCTGGCGGCGGTCAATATATTATATAAGGTGGGGGCGCGCAACGAGGATCCCGCACACACGGGATTCGCCCATCTGTTCGAGCATCTGATGTTTCGCGGCACGCGCAGTGTGCCCGATTTCGATGTTCCGGTGCAGATGGCCTGCGGCGAGAACAACGCCTTTACCAACAACGATTACACCGACTTCTACATCACGCTGCCCAAGGAGAACGTCGAGACTGCGTTGTGGCTCGAAAGCGACCGCATGCGCAATCTCGACATCAGCCCCGAGGCCTGCTCGACGGAGAAGATGGTGGTCATCGAGGAGTTCAAGCAGCGTTATCTCAACCAGCCTTATGGCGATGAGATGATGCTTTTGCGCGAACTCTGCTACAAGGTGCACCCATACCGATGGTCGACTATCGGCATCTCGCCGGAGCATATCGAGCGTGCCACGCTCGACGAGGTGCGTGCGTTCTACGACCGTTACTATCAGCCCTCGCAGGCCATACTCTCGATCTCGGCCGATATCGACGAGCGGCAGATGATTACCTTGGCCGACAAGTGGTTCGGTCATATCGCCGACATGCCCCGTGCGGCTGCGCCCATAGCGCAGGAGCCCGATCAGACGGCGGCGCGCCGCCTTGTGGTCGAGCGTGACGTGCCGGCTACCAATATCACCGTTGCATTCCACATGGGCGACCGCCGCTCGCGCGACTTCTTCTTGGGCGACATGACCTCCGACCTGCTTGCCGGCGGCGACTCGTCGCGGCTGGTATCGCGGCTTGTGAAGGAGCGCAGGCTCTTTTCGAGTGTCAACGCCTATATCCTCGGCAGTCTCGATGCCGGTCTGTTCATCTTCCGCGGCCAGCTTATGCCGTCTACCTCTGAGCATGAGGCCGAAGAGGCGTTGTGGGCTGAGATGCAGGATATGATCGACGGGAGCATCAGCGACTATGAGATGGAGAAGGTCAAAAACAAGTTCGAGGCCAATGCCCTGATGGGCGAGATCAACGTCATGAACAAAGCCATGAACCTCGGTTTCTATGCCATGACGGGCGATATCGCGCTTATAAACCGCGAGATAGAGATCTACCGCTCGCTCACGCGCGAGGCCGTGTCCGATTTCTGCCGCCGCACGTTCCGCCCTGAAAACTCCTCGACGCTGATATATCGCTCCGCAGAGCGTGCCGCCGATAAATCTAAAATGTAAAGAGCATATTATGAATGAAATATATACCACTGCGCCGCAACAGCCGCCGCTGGTCACGCCTGACAGCGTCGAGCTTCCCGAAGCCGGCTGCCGCACGCTCGGCAACGGAGTCAGAATATATACTCTCGACTCTGACGATTTCGAGGTAGTGCGCATGACGCTGGTCGTGCGTGCCGGTACTTCCATGCAAACCAAACCGTTCTCGGCATCGGCCACGGCCAACATGCTCAGCGAGGGCAGTGCCACGCTGTCGGCACAGCAGATTGCCGAGCGGCTCGACTACTACGGTTCGTGGTTCGATGTAAATATCGACCGCGACTACGTCTACATCAGCTTCTGTTCGCTTACTAAGTTCTTCGCTCCGACGTCCGAGGTGGCCGAACAGATAATCCTCTATCCGGCCTTTCCCGAGCGTGAGGTTGCCGCCTACTGCGCCAAGCGTCGTCAGCAGCTCGCCGTCGAACGCCGCAAGGTCGACACGATTGCACGCGAAGCCTTTGCCCGTGCCGCATTCGGCGAACACCACCCCTACGGCATATCTTCCGATGAGCGTCTTTACGACGATCTGCGCCGCGACGATCTGGTGGATCTGTATCGCCGGCTCTATGTTGCCGAGAACTGTTTTGTCGTGTGCAGCGGACGAATCGACGATGAGGTGTTGTCGATCGTCGGACGCATTGCCGGAAGCATACCTTCGTCTGCCGTTGTGCCGCAGCCTGCATTTCCGCCGTGCCGTACTCTGCATCGGCTCCATGTCGAGCATAAGCCTGCCGTGCAGTCGGCAATTCGCATCGGGCGGCTGCTGTTCGATCGCCGCCACGAAGATTTCGTGGGAATGCAGGTCGTGGCCACCGCACTCGGCGGATATTTCGGCTCGCGCCTGATGCAGAACCTGCGCGCCCGCAACGGCTACACCTACGGCGTTATGGCCGCCATGGTCAACTTCGATCGCGAGGGTTATCTGGCTATCGCCACACAGGTGGCTTCGGAGCATACCGACGACGCTCTGAGCGAGATATACGCCGAGATCGAACGCCTGCGCACCGAGCCCATGCCCGAGCAGGAGCTGCAACTGGTCAAAAACATGATGATCGGCGAGATGCTGCGCATACTCGACGGTCCGTTCGGCATAGCCGATGTCACCATAGAGAACATCTTGTGCGGTATGGGCAACGATGCTACCACGCGCGCCGTCGAGCGTATACTCGCCACAACACCCGACGATGTGCTGCGTCTGGCGCGTATGTATCTCGATCGCAGCGATCTGATCGAGACCGTCGTCGGCTGACGTTATGGGACGTGTCTGTTGCATGTGCGCATGTTTATGCGCAATGCGCGGGATTCGATGCCGCTGCAACTTCTCCTGCGGGGTGCGAAAACCGAACTGCGGAACATCTTTTTAGTCATAATGATTATGATGCGATGTCCTGTTTGGGTATTGATAGTCTCTTTTAGGGAGTCGTTGACTTGTTTTTATGTTCTGTGAGTCTATGCAATATTTCGATTTTGAAAAATTTGCTTATCTTTGATTAATTTACTTTTTTATTCATTATCATCTTAATTTTAGATAGTTATGTTACGATTGAGAGCCGTTTCCGCGTTGCTTGCCGTTGTGCTGCTGAGTGCATGTAATGACGATGAAGTATTGGAACAGCCCACGCCCGAACCTCCGTTTGTAGAACCTGTTGCCGAGATGATCGAGTGCACGCAGGCCAATGTTATCTACTATGGAGACGAGGGATATACGGAGGTGTCCGACCTGTGGAAATTGTTGTTGTACACCGATATGGAGATAGACGGTGCCGGTAATCCCATCGGCCCCGGACAGATCGTGTGTCTGAGTTGCAACGTCAAGCTGGCCGATGCGCCCGATGCAGCCAATCTGGTGGGCATATATACCGCCACTATGTCGACGTCGGATTTCCGTCCCGGAACCTTCAACGACGGCCGCATGCAGTCGATCGATCTGCCGGGCGGTGTAGTGGAGATTCCCGATTTCTCGTTTTTCGGCGATCTGGCCGAGGGACAGACAACGTTCGATGCTGATCTGCTTCGCGATGGTTATTGCCAGATTCAGAGCAACGACGACGGAACATACACCGTGTCGGGCATAATGGTGGGTACGAAATATGTCAAACGTTATTTCACATATACGGGCGCCATCGAGCCTGTCGATCGCAGCGAGGGCAATCAGGAGACTCTGCCCAATACGAATCTGACCGGAGATGTGGTATTCGATGGTTTCACGCAGGCTCGTCTGCAAGATCTGGGCGACTATTTCTTCCTGCAAGACCAGTCGTACCGCATGTTCCGTCTGACGCTGGCCGACGAGGGTGTCGACATATCGGGCAGCTACCCGTCGGGCGACGGACGTTTCCTCAAACTCGAATTCTTCGTTGAGTGGGAGGCCGACGTAACGCAGGGCATGCCCGTGGGTGTTTACCAGACATGCGAGCGTGCCGACAACGGCGGTATAATGCGTTCGGAGATCGTGCCCTGGCGTACGGTGCCGGGCAAGCCCGACCAGTTTACCAATCCCGACGGATCGTGGTACCAGAGCATAACGTCGGCAGGAGAGATGCCCGAGTATGCCCGTCTGTTGACCGGCCGGGTGAGCGTCGAGGATATTGCAGGCGTAGAGGGCGGCCGACGCATCGAAGTCGAGCTGATGGACTGCGATACGGAGCAGCCTCACAGCGTCAGGTGCGTGGTGGAGATGGTCGGAACGCAGATCAGACTCTGATGCCTGAGCTGCAAGCTGATGTGATTTTAAAAATTAACCAATATCAACTATTATGAAAAAATTCAGATTATTGACATTTGCCACGCTTGTGGCGACGATGTTGTCGGTAAGTTGCGACAAGACCGATAATGGCGGCGAAGAGCCCAACCCTGTCCCGCCCTCTCCCACTCCCGTAGAGCTGGTCAACCAGTATGAGTGGAATTCGACGGTGACCGATATCAATTCGGTGGTGACTACGATGATGCCGACGACCATTGCCGATCTTTTATTCGTATATCTTTCGCCCGAGCAGGGTATCACCTCGGCCGAGCAGTTGGAGGATAGCAGCAAAGAGTATGTGCGAATCGTTGTCGACGCGGAGATCGGTGACGAGACCGATGTCGTGACCGAGACCGAGACCGGCATGCGTATCGATCTTGTCAAGGCTCAGGGTCTGGTCTACATAACATACATGAAAAACGGTGCGGCCGTTATCGAGTACGACGACGACACGCTGCTCGACGAGGGTTACATAATCATTACGGAGGATCCCGCCGACGAGAATCGTGCGACGGTAGACATGCTGCTCGATTTCGCAGGAAGCGACGACTGTCTGCGTGCCAACTTCGTGATGAACGAGACCGAGATAACTATCCCCCGTCCCGACTATCCCGAAAACTACATTGCCGAGGATATATTCTTTTTCGAGGAGATACAGAGTGCATTTGCCTTCGACATGGGCAACTACACCTTCGTAATGATGTCGCCCACGGCAGGTTACACCTCATGGCAGGATTGCATGGAGGGAGAGAACTATTTCATGATGGCAGTGGCTCCCGATGCCTTGGGTCAGACTGTCGACATGACTTCGTATGAGGATTACAGCTTCGTGAACTGCACTCCGATGGCTCAGTCGATCGAAACCATCACGCCGCTCGATCCCGAAACGATGGCCATATTGCAGAGCGGAGAGATGTATATAGCCAAAGATGGCGATTACACCAATGCCCGCTTCTCGATCGAGACGACCGATGGTGTGCTGTTCGAGGGTTCGGTGAGCATTCATACCCCCGCTCCCGAGAATTTCATCTCGTTCAACGACGATACCAAGCCTGTTCGTGCGGCATTCTACTACTATGACCAGTATCTCTATCTCACGCCTGGTGCCATCGACTATGGTCAGGATATCGGCGACTGCTCGTGGTATCTGTGTCTGACCAAGCCCGCCGTGGACGGTACGGTCGATGTTGCTACTGATGCCGATTTCCTTGTGATCTTCGCATATAACTACGGCGAGGGTCAGATCGTTTCGCAGAGCGGATCGGGCGATACGGGCAGCTATACGGTCACGACTCTGGGCGAGAATCAGTACCAGATCGCTTTCGATGTTACTTTCTCTGACGGCAATCGCGTGCAGTGCAGCTATGCGGGTGAGTTCAAGGACTTCCTCGCAGAGCCGGTCAAGGAGAACGAGTATAAGTTCGAGGGCGTGTCGCGTGCCATCAACTCGCTGGTGATCGATGCCACCTCTTCGGTCTATACGTTCTACATCTCTAACGAGGCAGGTTTGAGAACCGTCGAAGATATGCAGACGGCCGACGATCTCGTGACGGTCAAGGCCGATGCTTCGATCTGCGACGGCGACGGCTGGGGCTTCTCGTCGGCTGCTGCCGCAGGCAAGGAGCTGTCGGTCATCTATAAGGGTGTCACCTACAACTCTGCATCGGGCTCGTTCGGAACATTCTCTGCATTGTTGTTTGGCACCGATCTGGAACTCTCGTTCGCTGGTTACGGCGAGGCTCCCGACATCTATTTCAAGGGAGAGGCTGTTGTTGTAAGATAATCGTATGAGTATGTTTATCAAGAGATTTGCTGTGATGATGCTCGCCGTGATGACGGCGGGTATCGTCGCGTGCGAAAAGGAGTCGGAGCCTGCGGTTCCCGAACCCGAACCTCTGCCCGAGGCCTTGGGATCATATACGTTCGGCGATACCGAATACGATATACGCTTTGCCGCGGTTTACGATAATGGCGACAGCTACTCGTTTATCTTCTCTCCTCTGACGGAGCGTCCCCTGACTACCTACTTCGCCGTGTCGTTGCGCAACTATTTCGTCGGAGCGACGGTCGATGTTGCGCAATTGTATCACAACGACGACTACTCGTTTGTCTATGAAGATCCGATTTGCTACTATTCGCAGTTGTATGCCCTCCGCAGCGGTACCATGCTGATAAAGAAGAACAACAGCGATCACTACACCGTCGACATCGATGTGAAGTTGGCCGACGGTACGCCGATCAAGATGAACTTCACTGGAAATATATATCCGGAGCAGGAGGAAGAGTAGTTCTTTTTCCGTGAAAAGGCGTCATTAGCGTCACCTCAATCATTGGCGCGAATAGGCAGTACGGGTTAGTACAGCCTATCCGCGCCAATTTCATGTCGGCACCGCTACTAACGCCTTTTGACGAAAATCTTTTCCATGAAAACACCCCATCTGCGTCCTCTCTTTGTCGCTCAGCAATGGGAAGTACACTAAGTACGTCCCATCGCTTCACTCCGTCATAGAGTTGCATCTGTGGTGTTTTGATGAAAAAGAGGGTAGACGTGCTTAGTAGACTATTCCAATTGTCGTGTCATTTCGAGCGTCGGCGATAAATCCGTGCGCGACGATTTCCACTGTCTGTCTTTTCGACGGATAGCCAAAAAAGTAGCGAAAAAATTGCGTTGTTATAAAAATAACACGTATATTTGTATTCCGATAACGCCATGGTCGTATGCCGGCCATGCGGGTGTCATGTGCAGACGGATATTTTTAACAACAGATAAACAATCGAAACTATGGCAAATGTACCTGCTAATTTGAAGTACTCTAACGACCACGAGTGGTGCCGTGTAGAGGGTGATGTAGCCGTTATCGGCATTACCGATTTTGCTCAGAGCGAGTTGGGCGACATCGTGTTCGTCGATGTTCCTACCGTGGGCGAGACTCTCGCTGCCGGTGAGGTGTTCGGCTCGATCGAGGCTGTTAAGACCGTCAGCGACGCATTCCTGCCCGTGAGCGGTGAGGTGATCGAGTTCAACGAGGCTGTCGAGGCCGATGCCTCTCTGGTCAACCGCGACGCATATGGCGAGGGCTGGCTCGTGAAGGTGCGCATGAGCAATCCTTCGGAGGTGGACGCTCTGCTCGATGCTGCTGCATACGAGGCACTTATCGGATAAATATCTTAATTGCTTAAATTTAATAGACCAATGTCAAAAGTTACGGTTATCGGTGCCGGCGCAGTAGGTGCGACGTGTGCCAATGTACTTGCCTGCCGCGAGGTTGCGAGCGAGGTAGTATTGATCGACATCAAAGAGGGATTGTCGGAGGGCAAAATGCTCGATATGTTTCAGGCTTCGGCCACGATGGGCTTCAAGACCAAGCTCACGGGCGTTACCAACGATTACAAGCAGACGGCCGGCTCGGACGTCATCGTCGTTACGTCGGGTATTCCGCGTAAGCCGGGCATGACGCGCGAGGAGCTGATAGGCACCAATGCCAACATCGTTCGCAGCGTTGTCGGCCAGGCTCTCAAATACTCTCCCCGTGCCATATTCATCATCGTGTCGAACCCCATGGATACCATGACATACCTGACGCACAAGGCTACGGGTCTGCCGAAGAGCCGCATCATCGGTATGGGCGGTGCTCTCGACTCGTCGCGTTTCCGCTGCTATCTGTCTAAGGCTTCGGGCTGCCACATTCAGGATATCGAGGGTATGGTTATCGGCGGTCACGGCGATACGACCATGATTCCTCTGGCATCGAAGGCCTCTATCAAGGGCGTTCCGGCATCTAAGTTCATCTCGAAGAAGAAGATGGATCAGGTAGTAGCCGACACTATGGTTGGCGGTGCAACCCTTACCGGTTTGCTCGGTACCTCTGCATGGTATGCTCCGGGTGCTGCCGCAGCATCGGTAGTGGAGTCTATCCTCAACGACGAGAAGCGAGTTATTCCTTGCAGCTGCATGCTCGACGGCGAGTATGGCCAGAGCGACATCTGCATCGGTGTTCCTGCCGTTATCGGTCGCAAGGGTGTCGAGAAGATCGTCAAGATCGACCTCACCAAAGAGGAGGAGGCAAAGTTCGAGGCATCTGCCGAGGCAGTGCGTAAGGTGAACGGGTTGCTTAATATTTAATCTTTTTCGTGAAAAGACTCTCTTTTCCGTGAAAAGGCGTCATTAGCGTCACCTCAATTATCGGCACGAATAGGCAGTACGGCAAGTACAGCCTATCCGCGCCGATTTCATGTCGGCACCGCTACTAACGCCTTTTGCCGAAAAATCTTTTCCATGAAAAGCCGCTATTTGCTTCCGCGCGCTCGTTCGTCCGAATAGGCAGTACGCCAGTACAGCCTATCCGTCCTCACATCGTTTGCGTTGCAACTAACTGCTTTTGATGAAAAAGGGGTTTGTGGTTCTTGGGTTGTTTTCCGTGAAAAGCGGCATTCTGCTGCCGCTCGCTCAATTGCCCGAATAGGCAGTACGGTTAGTACAGCCTATCCGGGCACTTTTCGTTACGCGTTGTATAATACCGCTTTTGACGAAAAATAGGAGTCTTAGGTAGACTATTCTCGCTATTCTGTCATTCTGAGGAGCGGCCATAAGCCGCGACGTGAGAATCTCTTTTGGTGCGGCAAGCTGTGCTCCCGCCTGCGAGACTCCCGCGTCGCAGTCTTTGCCTGCTCCTCGGAGTGACAATTCAGAAGAGACTCCCGCGTCGCCTGCGGCTCCTCGGAGTGACAAACATGTCATTTCGGGCGTAAGCGAGAAATATGTGGACGACTTTCCCTCTCGGGAAGAGATGCCGTATTATTACAAACGCAACAGGCTGCCGGCACGATTGCCGGCAGCCTGTGCTATTGTCGAGTCGTTACGATCTTATTCGTATTCGAACTCTATGGTGCCCGTAAGCCCGTCGCTCGCAACGGCATTGGTGACACTGTAACGAGTGCCGTTGGCCGTGGTGACGAAGAGCAGCAGACGGCAGTTATCCTGAACCCACGACGGATCGAGGTTCATGACGAAGAGGTGGTCGGCCATGTCGCCCTTGCCGAGTGTGCCGAGCGAGTGACCGGTGAAATTGCCTCGCGACATGCTGCTGTCGAGAATGCGGAGTACGGCATCGTGTGTGCCGAACTCGCCCTCCATGCCGTAGTTGGATTGGCGACCCGTCAGACCGTCCTCCAAGAGCCATGCGCCGACACGATATTCGCCCGTCTCGCCGGCCTTGATGGTCATGCGTGCCACCAGAATATTATCCTCTACATTCATGCGTGCCGATATGCCGGCCTTGGCCGGGGTCGACAATGACGTGTCGATCATCTTTTTGAGATTGTTGACATTGCCCGTATAACTGTAATTGCCTATGCTCGACAACATGTCGACTACGACCGTGGGATAGCTCGATATGCCCATGGCATCTTCGAGATTTGCATTGTGGTCGTAGGGGTCGCCGCTATATTCGTGCGAGGCGGCCAGTACGGCTTTGTCGCCATACTCCTCGTCGGCGAGCACGGTGCGCAGGGCGGCGATCATGTATGGACAGTAGCCGCAGCCCAGACCGGTAAACTGTATGAGCATGGCGCGGTGCTTGAACGACGTGTTGTCGGGCTGGGTATCGCCCGGGCGCATCGGCACGGGGAACGACACGGCAGTGATGGTAGACGGCTTGTTGACCGTATTGTAGGTCTTGTAGGCGACCCAGAAACTTCTGGTGCCTGCCTCGGTGGCGGTGTATACCGGCAGATCGTAAGGGGTGCCGTCCTCGGCTTCGAGCATCATCGTAGGCATCTCGACGACGGTATTGGTCTGTGCGTCGTAGATCTCATAGCCTTCGTTGATAACATCGCCGTTGAAACGAATGACAAAGATGGCGCGATCTTCTCCTGCCTGGAATACGGTGCTCGACAATCTTACCGACAATCCCTCCTCCTCGATATGACCGAGGAAGACCTCCGTGATGGCCGTGATGTCGATTCTCTCGGAGGTGAACTCCTGCTCTTCGCCCTCATCGGACGAGGCGACATACTTTACGTAGAAGGCATATTCGCCCGGCGTGGCGGTCGAGAATGACAGATCGGGCAGATAGACCTCCGTGTCGTCGTCGGCGTTGTAGATGGTGACATCGTCTTCGCTCAGACGCAGTTCGCCGTAGCTTATGTCGAATACGGCGGCATCGTTGCCGTTGGCATATATCACCGAGGCCGATACCTTCACCGTGAACTCGGCCGGCTTTGGCGGTTCGGGCGTGGGGATATCGTCGTCGCTGCCCTTGCCCGTGAGACACGATACGGCGAGCATGGCGACAGCCGCGAGGATCGATATTGATTTGAATGTTTTCATAAACATGATTTGATTAAACTTGCAATTGCTTGCACCGTTTTCCCGCCTCGGCATAGCTCGTGCAGGCGGCTATGCTCGCGGCTTATGGAAACGGCTGCCTTAGAAAGACGATGTGAGGGCGAGATTCAGACCCGTATATGCCGGCGAGTAGCGGCATACGCCTCCCGAGCATACGTATCCGGCACGGTTGCGACCGTAGCTGAGCTGTATGCGCGTGCGGCTTTTGGTGTAGCTGAATCCTCCGCTGTAATAGTTGGTTTTGGTCTTGTCTATGTTATACATATCGCTGAAAAACACACTCCAATGCGGTGCTACGCTGAACTCGACGAGTCCGGCTACCCAGTCGCCTTCATACTCGTCGGAGAGCAGATACTGCGCCTCGACGCGTATGGCCTTGGTGCGGTCGAACTTGTAGGTGACATCGGCCACGAAGATGTTCGACACATAGGTGCGATGACGATAGCCGTGATAGGGGTTCCACTCCTGGAACGAGAACAAAAGCGTGGTTTTGAGCCGTCGGTTCCATTGACGTTCCACATCGACGTTTATATCCTGCCACAGCAGTTCGCGGTTGCCGGTTATGCTTTGCGAGCCGTGCAGGGTGTAGTATGTCGAATAGTTGGCATGCAGATTCCAGTAGCGGTGACGCTCCTGCTTGCTTCTGAGCAAGTAGTAGATGTCTATCTGTCCGCCTATCTCGCCCTCGGCGTTGACCTGATAGGGGTTGAGATTGGCCAGCATGTAGGTGTACTGACGCGTCAGTGCCGGCAGATAGTTGAGCGCATTGCCCGTACCCGTGCCGTAGAGCGAAAGCATGGTGCCCATGTTGTCGAGCATGCGGAACGTCGCTCCCACGCTCAGTCCGAGGTGGTTGTAACCCAGCTCGGCCAATGCGGCACGGCCTCTTACAGCCTGCTCCGAGGTGGCCGAAGGCAGATCCTTGTCTTTGGTGGCATACTCGCCGCGCAGAGACAGCCCGTTCCAGTCGATGTTCAATCGTCCGGAGTAGATGTTCAGGTTGGGGGAGTTGAGACCCATGGACGCGAAGTCGCGCATGTCGTCCTTGTCGAGCGATTCGTAGCGATTGACGTAGCTGCCCTCCAACGACAGTTGCAGCTCGCTGCTGCCGATAATATCGCCCAGAGATATGCTCAGGTCGGCACCGCGCACCCATGACGAGGCATAGTCGGTATAGAGCCGCGGGCGTCCGTACATGGCTTTCAGCGCGACGTAGCTGCCGAAGCGATAGCTGCCGCTGATGCCTTCGAGCGAGTTGTTGAATCCCAGCTGGCGGTCTTCGTAGCTGCGGAAGACCAGACCGTTGCCGAACTGATCGAATATGTCGCCCACCAGCACGGAGAAGTTATCGTCCTGCCATCTGATGTATTTCGATGATAGATAGAACTTGCGGGCTCCGATCTGCTCGCCTATCTCGTAACCCTGCAATGCGGGCAGATAGGCATCGGCCTGCAAGCCGGCCGAGAAACGGCCGTATGTATAATCGACTTTCAGATAGTTGTTCGATCCGAAGTGGTCGTCGGGAGCCGTGCCGGCATCGCCCAGACCCTTGTCGTCGACATAATAGATCGAGTTGGTCTCGAAACTGCCCGACAACTGTCCTTCGCCCAGACGTATCTGTGCCGATACGGTGAGTGTCGCAACGGCGGCGATAGCGGATAGAATGATACGTTTCATACCGGTTTTCTTATTCATTTGAGATGAGAGAGATCAAAAAAGCCGAACGGAAACTCCCCTCGCGGAGAGTTTCCAGTCGGCTTTAACGGTATGAATTAACGTGCCTGACGCAATTTCGTCAAGAGTGCTTTCGCGTTGTCCATGAACTGCTCAGAGCTTACGATGCTGTAATTGGCCTGGCTGCGCTCCTCGACGGTTGCGGGCAGCGCCGTGCGGCTCTTGGCCTTCATCACGGGCGCATACTTCATGCCGTTGAGAGCTACCAGATTGGTTGCAGCGGTCTTGCCGGCCTTCACGACAGAGGTCGAAGCCTCGGGCTGCCAGCCGCGTGTGAGAACTATGTCGCTGATGATGCGGCAATTGAACTGCCAGTAACCGTAGCTGTTAGCAGCGCCGACGGGGTAGAACAACTGTCCTGATGCCTCAACCGGCTTGATGGTGATGGTGTTCTTGTCGGCCGATATCTCCACGGGGAAGTTGCCGTTGCCGCCGTCGAGAGCATAGGGCAATGCCGTCGTCTCGCTGGCACCGATCAGGTGATATGTCGAGCGTGTCCACTGCGACATGGGGTTGAAGTAGTTGGTGTTGAACGGTACGGTCAGCGTTCCGTCGGCAGCCACCTGGAAGTACCACTTCGGACCGAAGTCGTAGAGTATCGATTCGTTGTCGTAGCCGTTGTAGCTGCTTGAACAGAACAACTCGAACGGTGAAGCGTAGGTCATCATCATAGTACCTCCGTACTGCGAGATCTCGAAGTCGAAACCGTTGCAGAGTATGCGGTTCTGGGCACGCGTCTTCTCGTTGAAGATGTCGGCTACCTCGGTGAACTCTTTGAAGTAGGCGTCGGTAGCGGCCTTGTCCATGCCGAACGATGCGTAGGTTGCATATACCTCGTCGCTCAACGTTGCGGGATACTCGACATCGCCGATGGTCACCTTGCAGCTGTGAGGCTCGGTGATGACCTCGGTCGTATAGGTCTCGTTGCTGTAAAGTTTGTAGGTGATGGTCGCCGTGGCAGTCCAGTCGCCGTTAAGATCGGTGAACAGGCTCGACTCTATGCGCTCGGCAGCGGGCTCGCGTGTAGAACGCATCTTGCCGACCGATGCCTCGCTGGCCGTACCCTCGTCGTTGTAGGCGATCACGCCCAGGTAGGTCACGGCGTCTTCGCGGGTGGTGAACATCACCGTCAGACCCTCGTCGGTATTGATGCTTGCGATCTCGCTGGCCGAGAACGGATTGTTGGCGCGCAACACCAGGTCGGCGTCGCTGTAATAAGAGCCTTTGCTGGTCTCCCACTCGCGCTCGTAGTTGCAGGCGTAGACAGCCTTGTCGGCATCTTTGGTCGGACACTTTATGTTGAACCAAACCTCGTAGGGGCTCGGAGCACCCTCCGATGCGGGCTTCTCGATACCCGTTACCACAACTTCGGGAGCCGGTTTGGTAGCTTCGGGCAGCTGGAACTGGAACGACTCGAAGCAAGAGCTCTTGCCCTCCTCGTCACCGCGGGCGGTAACCAGGGCGTAGTAGGTTGCCTCTTTGTCGAGATAGATGTAATCCTCGATGTTGATATCGAGCGGACCAGAGGCGGTGATCGTACCCAGAGTCATCATGGCCTCGTACGACTGAACGAACCAGGGCAGATAGTCCATGTTGTTGTCGAGGTACTCCATTATCATCGCCAGCGTCATGTCGTCGGTGAGCATCAGGCTGTACGATACGATCTCGGGATCGGGGTTGACCTGTATGATACCGCCGTTGGGGCGCAGCGAAGCTGAAATGTTGATATTGGCATTCAGAGGAGTGGGTTCGAGAACCTGCACCAGCTCTCTGTGGTGGAAGCCAGTCCAGAAATCGTCCTGATTGACGGTGCGCGTAGACTTGCGGTTGTTTGCCGCGAGCGGACCCCAGGCGCCACCGCCGCCGCCGAAGGCAGCTTCGTAATATGCGTCCAGGTCGAACAGAGCCGTGTAGTAGCCCTGACCCCAGCCCCAATCAGACTCGCCCCAAGCATACTCGCCCAGAACGAATACCTGAGGCTGACCGGGGATTATCGGGCCGTAGTTCTCCTTGTAGTTGCCGTCCTCGTCCAGTTCGAGGTCGCCGTTCTCGTCGAGAACATAGCAGTGGTCGTTGTCGATGTTCAATATGGTGTCGTCGCTGAAATATCTGTGGTAATAGCCGTCGTTAGATGTCAGAGCATCTATGTCGAGGCCGATCTGCATGTTGTACAGGAACAGGCTCGTAGCGCCCCACTTGATTACATTGCCCTTCTCTTTGAGATCGGCGGGAACCTTGACGCTGACATTGAAACCGTTATGGTGTACGTCGAATACGGTTACGTCGCTGGTGAAGTCTTCGGTTGTAAGCTCGATCTTTACTATGCTGCCGAAGAACTCCTCCTTGTTAGTCTGTGCAGCAAAGTATACGACATACTCCGTGTTGGGCTGCAATGACTTGACCGTAAGCTCGGTCTCTCCGTCTGCGCATTCGCCCGTGGTTCCGGTAGCAAACATCACCGTAGCTGTCGGCTCCGTCTGGGGAGCGTCGGCTGCCGTATAGGCCTGATATGCGTATTTTGTTATTTTCGATGTGGTGAGCTTCACGTCGGCCGTGCTGGTGCCTGCCTTGACCAGCTCGACTTCGAACACTGCCGGGCTGTCTACGGTAGTCAACTCCACCTTGACCACATCTTTGTAGAATGAGCCGTCGGTGGTCTTGGCTGCGAAATAGACCTTATAGTCGGTCTCGGGGGTCAGATCGACGACTTTTACGTCGGTCGTGCCGTCATTGCAGCTGCCTTTGCCGTAGAGAGTCTCCCCTGCCTCGGCTGCCGCGAAGATCTCGTCGGCCGTGAAAACGGCGGTCGCGTCCGTAGTAGCCGCGTAGGCGTATTCGCCGATCGATTGAGTGGTCAATCTGACGGCTGCCGCGTCGAGATCGGTCGAAAGCAGTTGAGCGGAGAACTGAGGCTCTTTGATTACGGGATCCTCCGTATCATCTTTCGAGCAGCCCACAATCCCCCCCCCCGCCAAAATCACGCAGGCAAGGGCGAAAAAATGA
>CAMWTS010000030.1 GCA_947177225.1 uncultured Alistipes sp.
TTTAGGCAGACAACGAACAGCCAAAAGGTGACAGAAAAGCGTTATTCTTGTAACCCAAGTTGTACCCCCTAAGGCTTTGACATGATGATAAGAAATTGAATTTCAAGGATATTGGGGAGTAGGTTCATAACCCTGTCTCTCCGCAGAATTGCAACGACAGGCGACAGATTTTTATCTGTCGCTTTTTTTGCGACTTCACCTTTCGGAAATGAATTTCCGTTATACCCTCAGATTGTCGATCTCGGTTTGCAATGCGGCAAGAAATCGTGCGGCATGCGCACCGTCCATCTGCGTATGGTGGAACTGAAAAGAGACGGTAAGCGTCGTTTTCAGCAGACAGCGTCTGTATCGCCCCCATATCATAAAAGGATTGTTGAATACCCCGCTATACATGCCGACGGCACCGTCGACCTCATATCGCACCAATGCGGAGGTGCCGATAACCATACTCTCCTCGATATCGTGATTGACACAACTCTCCGCCACACGGGCAGTGAGTCGGAGATAGCTCTCATTAAACTCCGACAGATCATCGGAAAACGGCACATCGCAGGAATTTATTTCGCCCTCACAGTTGGCCACAATGGTACTCACCGCCAAACTGTCATACTGCATCATTGTGCGGCCTACCGGAAGCATATAAAACTCTTTCAGACTGCTTGCCGCCCGGCCTATGCAATAACACATCAACATATTGAACTTAACGCCACGCCGCCGGCCGATCCTTACAAGGCGCGAAACATCGATCGTCCTCAGCAGTGTCACCATCGGCATCGGAGCGTCGATCCACATTTCGAAGGCATAGGCCCTGCTCGTATCCTTCGGATTTACCTCTTTCTTCATGCTTGTACTTTTTTACGTTAACGACCGCAAAAGTAGCAGCAGATATCCGAGCCGGATAGAACAAATGCGACATTATCACACGGGATCGGCAAACAGATCGGAATAGGGATTCGTCTCTTTAAGCAGCGACACGGGAGTATGACCGCACAATCTCCTGAATTCACGTATCATGTGCGACTGATCGGCATAGCCGCTCGCACAGGCTATTTGAGCATAACAGATCTCCGCCGAGTGCAACTGCATTTGTCGCAATGCCTTTTGAAAGCGGACTATACTCATATACTCTTTGGGGTTCATACCCACATGCCAATTGAACAACCGCTCGAACTGCCTTTTGCCAAGGCATGCAACGGCAGCGAGTTCGGCAACGGAGGCTTGCTCAGCAGAACATATGCGGCATACGGCAGCTCCTACCCTTTCGGCATTATATACATCTGTCGACGCACAGCCTGCAATCCGAGCCATCAGCCACTCCTCTATCAGACGTATGCAGGAGTCGTTATCGGCGCATTCGAATATGCGAGAAGCCAAATCGGCCAAGCTCTTGTGTTCGATATCATAACCCGACACCTCTCTATTATAGAACAGTGATATCGGCATATTGAGAAATGCCTTCATGGCATGAGGCCGGAACACCGCAACAATCATCTCGACATCGCCGTCGGCACAGAGATGCGAAGAGAAATCGACCTGACCGCTCACAGTCAGTCTCGACTGCATAACATCGAGCTCGGGAACATATAGAGGCGAGCGTTTGTGAAATATGATTTGCGGACAGCCGACAGGAAAAGTAAAGGTATTCAACAGTCGTCGACTCCCGAATACCCAATAGTACCTCACGTAAGGTCGCAACCGTTCGCAAGGTTTGTAAAACCTGAACCCCTCTTTAATCATAATGTTCGTGCTGCCGCCCGGCAAGCCATAGACCGCAGCAGCCTATCAACCTGGAAACAGCGAGCAAAAACCCTGTTTGTTAAACTGATAGTACATTTCGATGCGTTCCGGCGTGTCGTTTTCCAACAACAATAGAAGTTCTTTTGCAAATTCCAGTGCGGCCGAACCGTTGGCCGTCACTATGCCGTTGTCGGATATCGCCTGCTCGTGGACATAACCGCCTGCATTGGTGTAGTTGCTGCCGCCCCAAAGTTTGAGTTGGTCGACACCGTTGCCGGTATGTCTTATGTCGTTCAGTACGCCGCACTTCGCCAAAAAAGAGGCTCCGTTGCAGATGCCCCCGACGATCTTGCCGTCTGCAACCGCATTGGCCACAAGCGAGGCTACCTGGTCGGCCGCAGCTGTCGACCAGCCGAAACCGCCGACCAGCACAAGCGCGGCATAATCTGCGGGGATAGTGTCGAACGAGTAATCGGGCAAGACCCGGAAACCGCCGCAAGCCGACACAGGCTCCATGGTAGGAGCGGCTATTTTATTGACATATTTGGGATTCGGCTTGATTTGATACTCATCGCACCCGACAGCCTCCATAAGATAGACCATCTCATGAGAGGCAAAATCGGGAAGTACGACATATATGATCTCGTTGCTCATAGTATTCAATTATATTTTTAAGTTACATCACATTTACAATCGTTCATGGACAAACTCGCCATTTATCCACATGGTCGCCTCTGTTCCGACGAAACGGACAAGCAGATAGTTCGGATCCGCCGCTCCTCCGGGAAAATGGTCGATATGCCAATCCCGCCACATCTCTGCACGGACCCTGTCATCGGTGACGATCTCGACCGTTCCGCGCAAAGCAACGCTGTCGCCGAGATAAGAGTAGCACAACCCCGCTTTCGGGTTCGCCCTGAAATCGGCAGCCTTAACCGAATCAGCACCCGTCGCAATCCACACCTCGCTGCACCCGACGGTATACCCTTTTGACACAGGAACGGGGCGCGGAAATCCCGCGGCATTGACAGAGACCAATGTCACTTCCGAGCAGTGTGCGAGCAGCGCAGCAGCCTTCTCGAAAATGGTTCTGTCGTCTTTCTGCTGCCATCGTTTCAGCTGGGGAAAATACTTGCGCATATGCTCCCTGGCCTGTTCGGGAGTAAGATTCCACCCTGCCTCCTTGTTGATCTGATCGGTAAACTGCACGCAGAACTCAATCATCTGACACATGTTGAGATCTTGTGTAAATTTACCCTCCTTGTAACAATATGCACAGTAGTCCCCGTTCAAGCTACCATCGGCATTCGTACCCTTGTTATCATCTGTCAGCGGCATACCGCAGCTTTGACAAAACGCATGTTCCATATCAACCGGTTTATTTTTCTTTACCCATATTGGCATAATAGGCGACAAACGTCGCATACCATATAATTACAAATATACGAAAAAGTCGAGCGCAGAAGCAAGTGGCAGCTTGATTTTTCCGAGGCGAAGTATCTAATACGGATCAAATATAGGAATAAACGGGGTCAACACCAAATCTATTTGAGCATTGCCGAACGGGAGTATCTTGGACGAAGATAAATATACAAAAAAAAAGAGTTGCAAACCTATTCGATTGCAACTCCTCGATTCAAGTAGCGGGAGAGAGACTTGAACTCTCGACCTCATGATTATGAATCATGCGCTCTGACCAGCTGAGCTATCCCGCCATGCCTTAAAAGCGAGTGCAAAGATACAGCAATTTTTCTTTCGTGCAAAAAATTCTGCAACTTTTTTATGCTCCCGCCTCTATTTTTCCGTTTCTAACGATATTCGGCAATAATTATATCGTCGTCCGAGAAGAACTGGCTCCACTCGATACGGGCATTTTCATCGCTGTCCGAACCATGAATGGCATTGCATTGCAGCGACTCTCCGAAGCGACGGCGGATCGTACCCTCGTCGGCCTTGGCAGGATCGGTCGCGCCGATCAGGCGGCGGAACTCGGCAACGGCATTCTCATGCTCCACGACTCCGACATATACCGGACCCGAAGTCATGAAATCGACCAGTTCGTTGAAGAAGGGCTTGCCCTTGTGTACGGCATAGAAACGCTCGGCCTGATTGCGGCTGAAATATGTCAGGCGCAGTGCTATAACACGAAATCCGCCTTCGATGATGGCGTCGATGATCTTACCGGCATTTCCGGCTGCCACGGCATTGGGCTTGATGATTGTAAATGTACGATTGGTCATAATCTATCTGTTTTTCTGTTTATAGTTTATAATTACATATTGTGCAAAGATAATCAAATATCCGAAACCCGATGCGAATTGGCACCCATTTTGACGTCCCACCCGATAAAAATCCCACCTTTTCGTTAAACCGAACGAGCAAGGCGAAGCAATCTTCGGCTTTGCCCCGGTGAGAAAAGGTGCATTCAAAACGAACATTTTTATGATTGCATCAAACCGTCTCAACACATTGACGCTTCTGGCCAGCATAGCGTTGATCGTAGCTCTGTCCATGGAGATCATTCCATCGAAAGAGTATGTCGTATTCTCGTCGGGTTATTTGACAACCACCCTGATCGTCTGTCTGATCTACATGGCCGACTTCTTCGTCAGAATGTCGGCGGCAAACTATCCTCTTCGTTATTTTTGGCGCAACATAGTCGTACTGCTGCTGTCCATACCCTATCAGAACATTCTCTACTGGACCACCGGCGGACATGTGTCGCACGATGTTTCGCTGATACTGAGCGGTGTCATACTGCTGCGCGCATTCCTCGCGCTGTACATGATCGTGCGCTGGCTGGTCGGAGGCTCCATCAATCGACTCTTCACAGCCTACATCATAACGCTCGTGGTATTCACCTACATCTCGGCATTGATCTTCTACGAATACGAGGCTCCGGTAAACACCCATCTGCACGGATTCGGCAATGCTCTGTGGTGGGCATGGATGAACGTTACCACGGTCGGTGCCGCAATATTTCCGGTTACCGCCATCGGCAAGGTCGTATGCGTGCTGCTGCCAATGCTCGGCATGGCGATGTTTCCGATCTTCACGGTTTATGTCACCAACCTGTATAACGCAGGTCTGACAAAACGAAAGGAGCAGAGTCCGCAATAGGACTCCGCTCCTTAGCGCAGCGCACAACCTCCGGCTACTTCTTCTCTTTGAGCAGATCGCGGATTTCGGTCAGCAGCAACTCCTCTTTCGTGGGCTTGGGTTCGGGTGCCGGAGCGGGAGCCGGAGCAGGCTCTGCGGCACGCTTGCGAGCCAGATTGTTGATAATCTTAACGAAGATGAAGATGCTGAACGCAATAATCATAAAATCGATACACGTCTGAATAAACGCGCCGTATTTCCACAACACGGCTTCGGCCGCAGGCGTCGTATCCGTAGCCTCTACCGCACCTTTGAGCGTAACCGACAGATCGGAAAAATCCTTGCCGCCGAGCAGCACGCCGATAGGCGGCATGAGTATGTCGTTAACCAGCGATGACACGATCTTGCCGAACGCACCGCCGATGATAACACCGACTGCCATATCGACCACATTGCCTTTCAATGCAAACTCCTTGAACTCGTTCAAAAATTTCATACTGTACCTAAATTATTTAATAGACGTTTTGTAACACACCCGCAAATGTACAAATATATTTCCTATCTCGACAGATTTTGATAAAAATTACCGACTTAGGCTAAAAAATAAACGATCTTTATTTGGGTGTTTGACAGAATAAACATATCTTTGCCGCAGAATACTAAATATCGAGAGTATGAAGCGCAAATACCGATTTACGGACATCAGCAATATGGCATATCGATATTGCGTCCCTATCGCCAAGGGGGGGGGTAGCTCTATCAATCTGTTGTCGGAGCGCATAAAAATGACATACAACGTGTAATCAAGTGAGGTAATCGGGGAGATTGCCTCACTTTGTTTTTTATATTATCCCCGACCTGACACATTAATACATACTGCAAACAGGAAACACTAAACTCAATTTTTATTAACTCTTAAATCAAAATCGTATGAAGAAACTTTACTTCTTGATTCTCTCGATTTTCATGGTCGGCGCTGTGAATGCGCAGACCTCGAAGACGAGCGTAAGCGGAACGGTTGTCGACGAGACCGGCGCACCTCTTATAGGTGCTACGATCACCGTCCCCGGCACTGCGCTGGGCGAGGCTACCGACGCAAGCGGTAATTTCGTATTGAACGTAACCCCCGACGTGGATCACGTCGTGGTATCGTTCATCGGTTACAAGGACGTAGTGGTGGAGATAGCCAAGGGCAAAGCTGCCAAACTCGGCACCATCACCCTTATGACCGACACCAAGATGCTCGAAGACGTAGTCATCACGCAGTCGATCGCGGTTCAGCGCAAGACCCCCGTGGCCGTGGCTTCGGTCAACTTCGACTACATCGAAGAGAAGCTCGGCGGACAGGAGTTCCCCGAAGTGCTCAAATCCACTCCGGGCGTATATGCCACCAAGCAGGGCGGCGGTTACGGCGACTCGCGTATCAACATGCGCGGTTTCGAGTCGGCCAACATCGCAGTCATGATTAACGGTGTACCCATCAACGATATGGAGTGGGGAGGCGTATACTGGTCGAACTGGGCAGGTTTGTCGGAGGTGACCCGTTCTATGCAGACTCAGCGCGGTCTGGGTGCATCGAAAATCTCGGCGCCCTCGGTCGGCGGTACGATCAACATCGTCACCAAGAGCCTCGATGCCAAGGCCGGAGGTTCGTTCTCTTACGGCATAGGCAACGACGGTGCCAACCAGATGACCTTCACCATCTCGTCGGGCGTAACCGAAAACGGTTGGGCTGTGACGGTGTTGGGCGGTCACAAATGGGGTAACGGCTATATCCAGGGCACCGACTACAACGCATGGAACTACTTCGTCAACATATCTAAGCGTATCGGCGACAACCACCAGCTCTCTCTGACGGCTTTCGGCGCTCCCCAGGAGCACTGGCAGCGCAGCAACTACGACGGTCTTACGATTGCCGGCTGGCAGAAGATGAAGCAGTACATGGGCGATGACAAGTCACCCTACCGCTACAACCCCACCTATGGTTTCGACAAGAACGGACAGCGCCGCACTTCGGCATTCAACAAGTATCACAAGCCCCAGATATCGCTCAACCATCAGTGGCAGATCAACGATCACTCGTCGCTTTCGTCGGTGATCTACGCATCTATCGCAAGCGGTTACGGTTACAGCGGCGACGGCACGTCTGAGTATTCGGGCATGTGGTATGGCGCCAACAACGGTACGCTCAGCATGGACTTCCGCAACGAAGACGGCACATTCAACTACGGTGCGATTCAGGATCTCAACGCTGCCAGCGCCACCGGTTCGCAAATGGTCATGGCCAAGTCGATCAACAACCACCAGTGGTACGGTCTTCTTTCGACCTACACCAACCAGCTCACGAGCAACTTGGAGCTGAGTGCAGGTATCGATCTTCGCTACTATGTGGGCGAGCACACCAAGATCATCACCGACCTCTATGACGGAGCCTATTACATCGACCGCTACCGTCGCAACGTTCAGGTTCGCAACAATCCCATTGCGGCCGATCCGGAATGGGTATATGCCAAGCTGGGTGTAGGAGACAACATCTATCGCGACTACGACGGCCACGTATTGCAGGAGGGTCTGTTCGCTCAGTTGGAGTACTCGTCGGCACGCTGGACGGCATTCGTATCGGGTTCGTTGTCAAACACCGGATACTGGCGTTACGACCGCTTCTACTACGATGCCGAGCATGCTAAATCGGAGACTGTCAACTTCCTCGGCTACACCATAAAGGGCGGTGTCAACTTCAACATCGACCGCTACAACAACGTATTCTTCAACATAGGTTACATCTCGCGTGCACCTTTCTTCTCGGGCGGCGCATTCCTTAACTCTACCATCAGCAACGCCATCAACAACGACGCAGTCAACGAGAAGATCTTCTCGGCCGAGGTGGGCTACGGCTTCAAGTCGAGCAAGTTCGCATTGAACCTCAATGCCTACTACACGCTGTGGATGGACAAAACCATGACCGCCACCGGCAGCGACTACCAGTATGAACTGGACGGCGTAACTGTTACCGACCGCCCCAAGATCAACTTGCAGGGTGTCGATGCCCGCCACATGGGTATCGAGCTCGACTTCGTTGCACAGCCAACCAAATGGCTCGACATCAACGGTATGTTGTCATTGGGCGATTGGCAGTGGAACAGCAACGCCACCGGTTTGTGGTACAACGAGGCAGGACAGCCCATGGCTGACAGCAAGGGCAGCATCGCGACAGCCTCTGGCGTTACGGAGTGGACTCCGGAAATAGGTCAGATATACGGCGTGTCGGAGGCCGACTTCAAGCCTCACGCCAAGACAACTGTCAACCTCAAAGGCGTCAAGGTCGGCAACTCGGCACAGACCACGGCTTTGATCGGTGCTACGTTCAAGCCCATGAAGGGTATGCGCATCGGTATCGACTGGTCGGTATATGCCCGCAACTATGCCGCATATGCCATCAGCAACCCCTCGATGAACGGTACGGCCAGCTACGAGACTCCGTGGCAGATTCCGTGGGGCAATCAGTTCGATCTTAACATAAGCTACGGTTTCAAGGTCGGTTCATGCAAGGCTACCGTATACGGCAATATCAACAACCTGTTCAACCAGGAGTACATTACCGACGCATACGACGGCGCAACACACGATTGGGACTCGGCTTACCGCGTATTCTACGCTTTCGGCCGCACGTTCTCGCTTCGTTTGAAACTCAACTTCTAATGTATGTCTAACCCCAAAATATCATTAGCGAATATGAAGATTAAAAATATTATAGCACTCGCACTCCTCGGAGGTTTCGCTCTTACGGGTTGCGACTACAATGCCGAAAACTTCAAGGGCTTGGACGAAAAGATCGAATTGACCGACGTTCAAGCGTTGGAGTACACGCTCACCGACAGCGACTATGCCATACTGAGCGACAAAGCATCGAACATCTCGTCGGCCAATGCCGCACAGCTGAAAGCCGCAGGCGCCGCCAAGGCATTCTCTGAGGAGAATCCCGCTTCGGAGCTGATACCCTACTACCTGGCCTACACCGGCGGCCGTTTCTACACGCTGTCGAACGGTTCATCGATCAAGGTAACCTACAACAACCTCATCGATGCTCCGGCCATTCTCGCAGAGCTGGCATCTGCCTCAGACTATATGCTTTCTACCGTCGACTACAAGACCATCTGGGGCAGCGAGACCGATTTCATATCGGCCGTAACCCCTGCTACGACGGCCAAGCTCACCAACATCATTCCCACAGACAATCTGACTGAGGGCGACTATGTAGCCGTATCTTACAACTACACTGCGAGCGAGCCCACATTCGGAACGGGCGGAGACGACGACCCCGTCGAGGAGGGATATACGAGCGTATTGGGCTCGGCAGCACTCGACGCAACTGTCGAGGTTAAAGGCTATGTTTCGGCTGTATGTACTCAAGGTATCGTACTAACCGATAACACCGGTTCGATCCTCGTCTACAAAGCATCGGGTTACAGCATTGGCGACGAACTTACGGTTTCAGGAACCGTATCGGCCTTCAACAAAGGCTTCCAGATCGCGGCATCTTCGGCATCGATCGAGAAGACCGGCACCACAGAGGTAGGATACCCCACTCCCGTCGAACTCGACGGTGCTGCATTCGACAACATATTGACCCGCAGCGATAACGAGTATGCAAAATTCGTCATGGTAAAAGGTACGCTCTCTGTCAGCGGCAACTACTACAACTTCTCTGTCGAGGGAGCCTCGACTGCAACAGGCAGTTTCTACGGCATCACCGACGAACATAAGGCCAAAGTAGCCGACGGCCAGACCATTACTCTCTACGGCTATCTGTCGTCGATCTCGTCTTCGGGAGGCGCACCCAAGTTCGTCAACATCATCGCTACGCACATCGACGAAGCTCCCGTCATCGCCAACGGCTACACCTCGGTACTCGGTACAGCTGCGCTCGATGAGACTGTCGAGGTTAAAGGCTATGTTTCGGCCGTATGTACCCAGGGTATAATCCTTACCGACAACGGCGGTTCGGTACTCGTATACAAGGCATCTGGCTACAACGTCGGCGATGAACTTACCGTAAACGGAACCATCTCGGCTTTCAATAAGGGCTTCCAGATCGCAGCGGCTTCGGCATCGATCGAGAAGACCGGCACCACTACCGTCACCATGCCATCACCCCGAATGCTCGACGGTGCAGCCATGGACGAGATATTGACCCGTGCCGACAACGAATACGCCGAGTATGTGGCCGTCACCGGTACGCTCTCTGTCAGCGGCAACTACTACAACTTCTCTGTCGAGGGAGCCTCGACTGCAACAGGCAGCTTCTACGGCATCACCGACGAGTTGAAAGCCAAGGTGGCCGACGGTCAGACCATGACCATATACGGTTATCTGTCATCGATCTCGTCTTCGGGAGGTGCCCCCAAGTTCGTCAATATCATCGCCACCGATGCCGTCGCCGCATCGACAGCTTCGCGTCGTGCAGTCGTGACATCGGCAATCGAGAAGCGTTATGCGCTCTACAAGTGGGACGGTAGCAAGTTCACGGCAGCCGATGCGGCCGTGCTGCAACCCGCCGACTATACGGCCATGGGATCGACCTACGGCGATCTCACTGCTCCCGACACATATCTGCCGGCATATCTGAAAACGACATTCCCCTATGCTCAGGCCGACGACACGAAGAATGTAGTATATCGTCTGTCCGCCAACTCGACGACCGTATGGGCTGCCGACCAATATATCTTCGACGGCGCCGCATGGGTCAAGAATGCCAACATCGAGCAGGTTACCGATCAGTTCGTCCGTCAGGACGGAACATGGGTATACAACCCCTCGGTAGTAATCACCCTCACTCCGGGCAAGGGACAGGCTTTGTCTGCACAATACTTCCAGGCCATGACCGACTGGGTATGGGAAAATATCGATCTTAATCTCGGTGCCGCCGCCGACAAGAAGGGTACGCACTTCGTCACCTCTTACGGCAACAACGAGTACTACACCGGCGCATCGGCCTACCAGGGCAACATCGATCTGCGTCCTGGTTCTGCCCGCAGCCAGTACGGCCAGGAGTCGTACCAAGGTAGCGAATTCGTCGATGCTGGCATAGCATTCTCCGGCGACGGCTATTCGGCACTCGGAGATGCCCAAGTTGTAGAACTTATGACCAAGCGTATACAGTATGTCATGGGTAAGGTACTTTCGAAGTTCCACCCCGATGCGAAACCCATCGACGGCATCGACGTGACCTACACCGTCAACTTCGGTATCTACGAGGGCTTCACCATATCGAGCTGCACTCACCAGATCGTCTACAAAGTAGTCGGACCGGCCGAGTTCGAGTTCGTTGAGATGAACAAGCTCTAATCCCCGAAACCCTGTCCCGGCATCAGCCGGCGACTACGGGATCGACCTGCGGGTCGGTCCCGTTTTTCGTATCCTCAGCCATTCCCGCCGCAACAATATTTTCCGCACAAGATCTCATCTCGACTGTACAGTCATACCCAAATCATGCGATGCCTATTGCCGCGCCGACTACAACAATACCTTGTTTTGGGGATTGTCCGGCCGATATGCGCGATATAATTTTGCAACAAAATTTCAGACGAATATTCGTCCGCATACGATATATGGGGCACGCTACTAAACCAAACTTATATTGCCACCTGATTCGCACATGCCTGTTTGTCATCGGCAGCATATTGATCTCTGCGTCGACAGCCGCTGCGCAAACAAAGAGGCTCTCAGGCAAGACCGATGGCACGCTAAGGGTTGCTATCGCCAATAAAGACACCTCCGAAGCTGTCGGGCAGGCCGTGGTTATGATAATGCCCTACGGAGTATGGGGCATAACAGATGCCAATGGCACAACCGTAATTCGAAACATACCGACCGGAAGATGCAGCGTGCAGGTAACACTGCTCGGATACGTGGCACGCAACGACGAATACACTATCGAACCGGGCGACAACAACTCTCTTGCGCTGTCGCTCGAACCCTTGTCGCTGGCCATCGACGACGTGGTGGTAGTGGCGCAGGCTGGCAAAAGCGGCGAATCGACGGCATCGGTCATCGGTCGGCAGGCCATAGATCACATACAGGCCACGAGCCTCAAAGACATCATGCAACTGCTGCCCGGACATATAATCACCGAAAATCCGTCGCTCACCTCCGTAGGACAGTTCTACAATCGCACGCTCGACAGCAACGACAGCAACAACGCTTTCGGTGCCGCGATAATGGTCGACGGCATACCGTTATCCAACAACGCGAATCTCAACTCGCGCGGAGGCAGTTTCTCGACCGTCGGATCGGGCGTCGATCTTCGCAGCATAGGCACCGACGAGATCGAGAGCGTGGAGATAATTCGAGGCATAGCCTCAGCCGAATACGGCGACCTCAGCTCCGGTACGATGATCGTCAACAGCAAGGTTGGCGTTACCGATTTCAAGGTGCGCGCCAAGATCATGCCCGGCATACAGCAGTTCTACGCCGGCAAGGGATTCGGCCTCAAAAAAGGAGGTTCGATCAATGTCAACGCCGACTATGCCACAGGCAAATCCGATCCGCGTTATCGCACCGATACCTACGACCGCATACTGCTGTCGGCCATACACCGCATAACTCTCGCCGGCAAATACACTCTCACCACAAAAATCAGTTCGACCAACATATATGATTGGAGCGGACCCGACAAGGACGAAAAGGTGCAGGACGTATTCTCGCGTACACGTGAAAACGGCGTAACGCTCTCCCATGCCGGAGTGTTGAACTTCGACAAACGTTTCTGCCGCACGTTGAAATACGACATCTCATACGGCTGCAAATACTCCGATTCCTACACCCTTGCACTCATACAGGGACGCCAACCGCTGCTCGACGCACGCGAAGACGGCACATATTCGACGACCATGCTGCCGCTCGAATACCGTGCCAGCGGCGGCACGAAAGGTCGGCCGACCACACTCTTCGCCAAGATCTCCGACGTATTCCACCTCGATACGCACGACGGCATCTTCCGCAACCGATTCAACATCGGTGCGGAGTACCGCTCGGAAGCCAACTCCGGCGCAGGTATCTACAACGACGATCCGTCGCTGCCTCTGACTCAGACCGGCAGCCGTCCGCGTGCATTCACCGACATTCCCGCACTTCATCAACTGGCGGCCTACATCGAAGACAACATCGCACTGCATCTGCACCGCGACGCCGAATATCCGCGAATCAACGTCCAGGCAGGCGTGCGCTGGACCATGATTCAGCCCGGCCGCAAGGAACAGATGCAATCGCTGTCGCCGCGTCTAAACGCCACGCTCCACCCCACCCAATGGCTCTCGCTGCGCTTCGGCTTCGGCATATCCGAAAAGACGCCGTCGCTTCTGATGCTCTACCCCGACAAAAGCTATTTCGACTTCATGAATCTCAACTACACCGATGCCGACAACAACTACCTCGGGGTCTATACCACACGTGTATTCGACCACACTCCGCGCAACATACGCCCCATGCGAAGCACCAAATTCGAAGCAGGCATCGACATCTCTACCCGCCACGGACAGCAATTCTCCGTCGTGGCCTTTCACGACAAGGTGCGCAACGGTTTCTCCTCGGACAATAGCGAGTGGATCGCTCTTGCATTCGATCGCTGGGCAGCCTCCGACATCATCTACGACTCCGGACGCCTCACCTACGATCCCGCCAACCCATCTTCGGCCGATACACTGCTCCATAATGTCACACGTCCGGGCAACAGCGACGTACATATCAGCCGGGGCATAGAGTGGGATTTCAACCTCGGCAAGATACGGGCGACCAACACTTCATTCTACCTCACCGGAGCATATACCGAGACCGAATACTATTCGAGCAATCTGGTCTACAACCGTCCGCAGGGCAGTGCCGCCACATACGAAAATATTTACGTGGTCTACACCAACTCGTCGCGCAGCACGCAACGCCGGCGGCTGACCTCGTCACTGCGCATCGTGCAGTCAATTCCCAAATTGAAATTCGTCGTATCGGGAACACTGCAAGCCGTCCTGTACGACTACACTCGCTCCAACCGCGCACTCGATGCCCCGACGGGCTATCTCTCTCCGTCGTCGGAGGAGTATGTCGGCGGACGCGGCGAAGCGATCTTCACACCATTCACCCAGGCCGAACTCGCAGCACCCGACGAAGTGACATTCGGCGGAGGGCACAAACTCTCGGATCAGATCTTCGCCCGATCGGCATACAGCGACAAGGCCGAAACATGGCCGAGCCTCTGGGTCGTCAACCTGCGCGTCACCAAAGACGTCACGCGTTTTCTCGGGTTGTCGTTCTATGTCAACAATATGTTCTTCTCGCAGCCATGGCACAAGAGCTCCATCTCGACGAGCGAAAGCGAACGCAATTCAAATCTGTTTTCCTATGGATTCGAAGTATACCTCAATTTTTAACACACTTAAATTTATCACATCATGAAACGATTTTTTCTTTTTAGCGCAGCACTTGCGCTGACCGTATTCACCCAGTCCTGCAAGGAGGACGACAAGGAGATCGCGACGGTCGACACCGTGACAATCACGGTCAGCATGCCCGCCGATTTCCCGTCGACGGCTGCATATCAGGGTGAAGTCACGTTGCAGGATCGCAACAGCACCCGCAGCTATACCGCCACAGCTGTCAACGGCAAGGCCATATTCAACGATGTCATGTTCGGCATCTACGACGCTTCTGCCGCAGCCACTCTCACCCATGAGGAGTTTGCCGCAGCAGCTCCCGATCTGGCCGCCAATTTCAGCGGTTCGATCTCTCTGAACGGCAGCCTTGCGATGCTCTCGCTCATCGATCAGACGGCATCGGCCGAACAGTTCGAGATAAACCTTACGTGGGCTGTTCCAGGCAATCTCGTAATCAGCAAGATCTATTCGTTCGGCACGACCAATCTCAACGACAAGGTCTACAACCTCGACAAATATTGGGAGATCTACAACAACTCCGATCAGGTTCAGTATGTCGACGGATTATATCTCGGCGAGGCATACGGCTCGGCCGTATCGCCGTCGGTATATCCCGATGTCGCCGCCGATCCCTACTGCTATCTGCAACGCGTGGTTCGCTTCCCGGGCAGCGGCACACAATACCCGGTAGAGCCCGGACAGAGCATAGTAGTTGCCATGAATGCAAAAAACCATATCGACCCCGAAGTCATAACGCAGACGGTCGATCTGTCGGGTGCCGATTTCGAATGCTATGTAGAGGACAGCACCTCGTTCTTCCCCGCCGACAATGCGTCGGTGCCCAACCTCGAACAGATATACGGTGCAAACACCTATGCTGCCAAGTTCGGTGCCGGTCAGGGTTCGATCATCGTACTCTTCGAGATGACCGATGCCGAGATGGAGAGTGCCGAGAAAGTATTGGCGCCGGGCACCGATGCCTACGGTGCAGCATACGCCTACTACTGTCTGGCCGTACCCAACAGCAAAGTGATCGATGCCGTAGACTGCTATCGTGTCAGCCTCGAATCGCGCAAAAGCAAACACCTGCCCACCGATGTCGACGCTTCATACGCGGCAATCGACCAGAAGGGAATCGCCGATCGCAAGGTGGCCTATATCACGCCCGACGGCCGCAAAGTATTGCAGGACACCAACAACTCGTCGCAGGACTTCGTCTACATAGCTCCGCGCACCGAGGGAGGAGCCGATCATATCGTGCCGCGCGACTATGACAAGGCCGAAATTCAGCCCGCACTGTAATCCGGCAGCTTAAACCGTTGGAACGATGTCGATCAAACCGTTTATTCTGATGCTCTGCGCTACGAGCGGCGTGAAGGCCGCCGTAGCGCAGAGCGTCGACTCGGCACAGGAGATATTTCGCTCTGGCATAATGCCTGCCCGCGTCGTCGACTTTGCGGCGCGTCCATGGCTCGACTCCGACAATCCGGCAGCCATCGGACTCGTCGATCTTCCCGACTACGGCATCACTCAGACCGGGGCCAACCGACTGTCGGGCGATCTGCACCGTGCGCAGCAGAGCGGTTCGGTCACGGCATTCGGATTCAGCTCCGACAGCTACTGCTCACTGCCCAAAATCGGACTCTACGGACGATTCGGCTTTACACAGCAGTGGCATCGCAACCGTCGATGGGCAGATAATTTCGACCCCTACAACGGCAATCCCTATCTGGCCGGAAGCGACCTTGCCGGCAACTACTCCCAGCAGATGTTCGATTTCAGCGTCAAGGCCGCATCGCAATGTCTGTGGCAGAGGGTATGGTTCGGCATCGGCTTCGACTACACCGTAGGCGACCTGTCGCGCAGCGACGATCCGCGCAGCCGCGTACAGCTGGCCGACTATGCCGTTCGTCCCGGTCTTGCCGTTGCGATATCGTCACACGGCAAGCTCGGCATCAGCGGAGTATATCGCCACCGCAAGGAGAAGATGCTCAAACCGGTAGCCAAAGCCGAGAATATCGACAAGTATGCCTACTACTCGATGAAGGGCTTGGGCGAGTATTCGACATCGAGCATACTCTTCTTCTCGCGCCGCTACACTGCCGACTACCTCGGAGCACAGATGCAATACGAATACTCCTCCGAAAGATTCGCAATGCTGGCAACGGCACAAGCCACGCTCCGCGACGAAGATGTCATAGGCGAGCGCAAGGAGCAGCCGGGCGACTATGCAAGCAACGAGTACGGTATCTCGCTCAACGGCGTGTTGCACGACAGCCGCTCGCTGCAACGATTCCGTCTCGCAGCCACGATGAGTCGCGGACGAGCGACCGAATACATGCAGGAACTAATCACTCAGACCAATGCGCAGGGAATGATCGACACCTACTGGCAAACCATGTTGCAGGCGGTGCGATATCGCAACGACTCATTCTCGATCGACGCCGCATGGCGTTATTACAGGCTTTTGCCTGACAATGGTTACGCATGGTTCGTCGGTGCCGATTGCGAGTTGTCGCAGATGGGCGGCAAATATATTCTGCCGAGGTCGTCGATGCGTATCGGTTCGGCCGAAATCGTCATTTCGGGCGGAACAGTCATATGCCGCCGTCAAAGGTGGTCGCTCAACCTGAATCTCGAAATCGGAGGTCGCGCCAATCTGTCGGGCAGCCTTACAAGCAATCCCGAACTCGCGGCCGAGGGCAAGACGACAGTTCAGCAGCAGATCGTCGAACCCGATTTCGACATTCTGACATCGAACTCTCTGCGACTGGGCGGATCGTTAGACTGCATCTTCACTCTCGCACGCAAGACCGATTGCTTCGTCACGATCTACGCACGGCAATATCGCCGTATTGCCGATCCCGTCGCAAACCGTGGCATTGCCGGTATAGCCTTGGGCATACTCACCGATTTCAAACGCCGATAATCGGGCGACTGAAAAAAAGAGCGGCCGGCATGGCCGCTCTTTTTTCATGCTGCACACATGTCGTTTGCATTCATTTTATTATCTTTGCGAAGACCTAACATATTTACTGCATGAAACGTTTAATCTACACCATCGTCGCAATCGCCGCTCTGTCGTCATGTATCTCCGATTCGCAAAAGAGCACTGAGACAAATGCCGGCCAGTTCGTGCGCATCGACGGCACCGACCTGCTCCGTCCAGACGGAGAGAAGCTCTTTATCAAGGGCACCAATCTCGGCAACTGGCTCAATCCCGAAGGCTACATGTTCGGATTCCGCCGCACCAACTCGCCGCACATGATCGATCTGATGCTGCGACAAGCCGTCGGCCCCGATTTCACCGACGCATTCTGGCAAAAGTTCAAGGACAACTACATCACCCGCGATGACATCGGCCTCATAGCATCGACCGGAGCCAATACCATACGCCTGCCGTTCAACTACCGCATGTTCACCGACGAAGACTATATGGGACTGAAATCGTCGCACGACGGCTTCGAACGTATCGACCGTCTGGTGGAGTGGTGCAGAGAGGAGGGGCTATACCTTATCCTCGACATGCACGACGCTCCCGGCGGACAGACCGGCGACAACATCGACGACTCTTACGGCTATCCGTGGCTGATGCAGAGCCGGGCGAGTCAAGAGCTCTATTGCGACATCTGGCGGCGCATAGCCGAACACTATCGCGACGAACCGGTCATACTCGGCTACGAGCTGATGAACGAACCGATAGCCCCCTACTTCGACAACATGGACGAACTCAACTCGCAGCTGCGCATACTCTATCGCATGGGTGTGGAGGCTATCCGCGAGGTCGACAGCAACCATATAATCCTGCTTGGCGGAGCACAGTGGAACGGCAATTTCGAGCCGCTCGAAGATTGCAACTTCGACGACAAGATCATGTATACGTGCCACCGTTACGGCGGCGGCACCTCGGCCGATGCCATACGCTCGTTCATAGAGTTCCGCGACCGCACCGAACGTCCGATGTATATGGGTGAGATCGGACACAACACCTACGAGTGGATGGCCGAATTCTGCCGCACGATGGAGCAGAACAACATCGGCTACACATTCTGGCCTTACAAAAAGATAGGCTCGTCGTCATGGGTAGGCTTCACAGCACCCGACGGCTGGAACACGGTAGTCGATTTCTCGGAAGCCGAACGCGGCTCATATCAGCAGATACGCGATGCCTGCCCGGATCAGCAGCGCACACGCGAGATATTGGAGGAGTTGTTGGAGGCGGTCAAGATAGAGAACTGCCACATAGACACACAATATATCGAGGCAATCGGTCTGACTGCCCCCCAAAAGTAAAACAGCGAAATATCATTTGCCAAAGAGAAGCCGATTCAAATCGACTTCTCTTTTTCGTATGACCGGGCTATCATGTAATCGAGCGAAAAACGGCCGGCACCGGCAATATACATCAACACGAATATCACAAGATAGATCAAAGCCGGTTCGCACACGGCAAACGGCTCGCCGGCATGGACGGCAAATATGGCTACGCACATGGTACACGCCATGGGTATGAGCGCCAATCTGTACAACGCTCCGACGATGAATCCTGCCGAGCACAACACCTCGGCGAAGATATCGAGCAGGAGCGATGCCCCGCTGCCTATGCCGAGCGGATCGGGAAACGTGCTCCACAAAGCATCGAAAGACGCCAGCTTCAACAATCCGTGCCACATGAACATGCCGCCGAATACGATTCGTGCAGCCAGCAACAGCCATGACTCACGAGCCGAGTCCGATCCTAACGGAAATAAAAAACGAATTATGCCACTCATAACATCAGCTTAAACAGCCGTCGACAAACAAAACCGATACCATAATCCTCCGCAAACCGGCAGCGACAATCGGGCGCGGATTTTGCAGCGACAGGCATACAAGCAAATTATCCGAATCATGGCAACCGAAAAAGAGACTATCTACGAGGAGGCATTGCGATACCACGCCCTGCCCCGACCGGGCAAGATTGGCACATGCACCACCAAACCATGCTCCACGCCTCACGATCTGGCACTGGCCTACTCTCCGGGTGTGGCAGCAGCGGCTCGTGCCATAGCCGATGCTGGCGAGAACAGTTACCTCTACACGTCGCGAGGCAATCTGGTGGCCGTCGTAAGCAACGGAACCGCCGTACTTGGATTGGGCGACATAGGTGCAGCAGCAGCCAAACCCGTCATGGAAGGAAAGTGCATGCTGTTCAAGACCATGGCAGGCATCGATGCCTTCGACATAGAGATAGATGCCTCCGACCCAGATACATTCGTCGAGTGCGTATGCCGCATGGCTCCCACATTCGGAGGTATCAATCTCGAAGACATCAAGGCTCCCGAGTGCTTCGAGATCGAGCGTCGGTTAATCGAGCGGCTCGACATACCGGTCATGCACGACGACCAGCACGGAACGGCCATCGTCTGCGCAGCCGCCATAATCAACGCATGCCATCTAACCGGCAAACATATCGAGGATCTGCACATCGCGACATTCGGTGCAGGTGCTGCGGCGATAGCCATCATGCGGCTGCTCACTGAGCTGGGCGTACGTCACGGAAACATCATATTGCGCGACCGTCACGGCATCATAGGCATCGACCGCACCGATCTTCCGCCCGAAAAGCGCGAGTTCGCCACCACGCGCACCCTATCCTCAGTGGAGCGCATGCTCGACGGAGCCGACGTATTCATCGGCGTATCGAAAGCCGGCCTGCTCTCGGCCGACATGCTGCACACCATGGCGCCGTCGCCGCTGATAATGGCTCTTGCCAATCCCGATCCGGAGATCACACGCGACGAGGCTCTCGCCGCCCGTCCCGATGCCATATATGCCTCGGGACGCTCCGATACGCCCAACCAGGTCAACAACCTGCTGGCATTCCCATATGTCTTCCGCGGCGCACTCGACACACGGGCACGGCGCATCGACACAGCCATGAAAACGGCAGCGGCAGAGGCTCTCGCCATGTTGGCGCGCCAACGGGAGAAGGATTCCGACACACCCTTCGACCGCAACCACATCATACCCTCGCCGTTCGACAAACGTCTGTCGACAGCAGTCACCGATGCCGTAATCAGAGCAGCCGTCGAATCGGGTGCGGCACGCATCGATCCGCGCATACTGCAACAACCGGAGCACGACACACGGCAGCCGGCCGAAGCCGGTATCGAAGGATAGCCGTGCGATGACCGTAATTATGGTAATCCTAACCGTAAATAATATCATAGGCATACGTGATTAAAGCTCTATCTTTGCATTATCGAAAACCGAATCCGACGGATTCACAAAACGCAACGACATGAACAGAGTATTAAAGTATTTAACCATTGTGCTTATGATTATTACAGCTTCGCACGTTACGGCGCAAAGCAACGGCGCAGGTGCCAAATCGAAAATCCTCGTAGCCTACTTCTCCTGGTCGGGTAATACGCGTGCCGTCGCCGAGCAGATCGCGCGTCAGAGCGGCGGCGACCTCTTTACGATAGAGACCGTCAAAGCCTACCCCGAGGAGTATCGCGCATGCACAGAAGTGGCCAAAACCGAGCGCGACAACGACAGTCGCCCGGCATTGAAGTCGAGAGTCGGCGACATGTCGCAATACGACATAGTGATGATCGGCTATCCCAACTGGTGGGGAACGATGCCCATGGCCATCAAGACCTTCATCGAGAGCTACGATCTGTCGGGCAAAACCGTCGTTCCGTTCTGCACGCACGGAGGCGGAGGCGTACAGAACTGTTTTCGCGATTTCACCTCTGCAACACCCTCGTCCGAGCATAAAGAGGGATTGCTGCTCAACGGCAGTGCTGCC
>CAMWTS010000031.1 GCA_947177225.1 uncultured Alistipes sp.
AATGATGCCTTTTCAAGAAAAAGAAAAAGTTTTTTCGGCAAAAGCGGTATTATGCCACGCAAACGAAGATCCGCCGGATAAGTTGTACTTGGCGTACTACTTATTCGGCGGAGCAAGCGCGCGGCAGCAGAATGCCGCTTTTCACGAAAAAGTCACGAAAAAGATAAAGAAGATCAATCTACATACACCTTCTCACAGCAGAACGTAGTCCACAGACTTACGCTACTCTCCTGAGAACGCAGCATATATATGTAGTAGGTACCTTCACCGTCGCCGGGATAGCACATTGCCGAGAGCTTGTCAAGTTTGAGGTTCTTCGAGATATCGAGCTTTTTAAGGTTGTTGGCAGAGTTGATGTTGAACTCGACCAGCTCGGTCAGGGCATCTGTATCGACGGTCTCGAAATTACACTCGCTCAGAGTAAGTGCCGTCAATGCCGTATTGTGCGACAGATCGATAGAGGCAAGATTCTTGGCCATAGTCAGATCGAGCTTCTCCAATGCCGTGTTGGCCGACAGATCGAGCGTAGAAATGGTCGTCTGACCTGCGAGCAGGTTGGTGAGGCCGACGTTCTTGCTCAGATCCAACGATGCGATCTTGGTGTCGTAAACCGAGAGATACCACAATTTGGCACTGTTGGGAGCATCGAACGAGGTCAAACCGCTCATCTGAGCATAGACCTCCTCCAAAGCGGGCATGTCAGAGGTATCGATGCTCGTCAGCTTCGAGCAACCGCTCACGATGATCTCCTTCATGGCGGTGCAACCGGTCAAATTAACCGATTCGAGATTGCTGTTGTACGACATGTAGAAGATTTCGAGCTTGGTATTCTTCGACAGATCGAGCGTCGTACATGTCGAGAAGTTGGCCTTCAACGAGACGAGGTTGGTGAAGAGTTCGATACCGTCGCCGGAAGCGAAAGAGGTGTTGATCTCGGTCACGGCCTCGATCTCGGTCTGAGTCAGCTGACCGTCATTGTTGGTGTCGAAGTTGTCGAGACAGTATTTTCTGAACGTCGCATCGGCAATCTGTCCCGACAGATCGGGCTCGACATAGATCTTGTTGCAGCAGAATGTTGTCCAAAGGCTCACGGTCTGCTCCTGCTCGCGAAGCAGATAGAGATCGTATGTGCCCTCGCCGTCGCCGGGATAGCAAAGCAGGTAGAGCGTTTTAAGATTCTCGTTCTTAGAGATATCGAGTCTGCTGAAATTGTTGTTGCGCGATGCAGAGAGAGAGGTCAGATCTTTAAGATGAGAGATCTCCAATGTTCTAAAATCGCAATCATCGAGATCGAGTTTGGTAAGAGCCGTATTGGTTGAGAGATCGAGCGACGTGAGCTTGGCCGAACCCGTCAACGACAACTGCATAAGAGCCGTATTGGCCGACAGATCGATCGATTCCAGCGTAGCGCAACCGGTGCTCAGATAGGTAAGTTTGGTATTGGCCGACAGATCGATGGTAGTGAGCTTGGAGCCGTAGACCGACAGGAAATCAAGCTCGGTATTCTTAGAGATATCGAGCGATGTGATACCTGAGCTGTAACCGATCAGATCGACGAGTTTGGTAAGACCGGTAATATCTATCGATGTAAGAGCTGAGCACAAACCGAAGTTAAGAGAGGTGATCTCCGAGCAACCGGTCAGATCGATCGATTCGAGCGACTGACAGTTATTGAAGCCTACGTCTTCCAGCTTGGTGTTCTTCGACAGATCGATCGTCGTGAATGTAGAGTTGCGCAGATCGAGTTTGACCAGGTTGGGGAAGATCTCGATACCCTCGGCCGACGCCGCGCCCTCAGAGAATACCAACTGGGTTACGGCAGCAGCCTCAGCCTCGGTGAGTATACCGTCGCCGTTGGTGTCGAAATTGGTCTTAACGAACTCGCGCAGCTTCTCGTCGGCGATCTTCATAAGGATATTGGCATCGCCCTGCTTGACGGTCACCTGCTCCGAAACCTTGCCGCAAGCAAACGTAATCACAGCCTCACGGGCAGCACCGTTGTTGGCCTCAACATCGAAAGCGAACGATTTGGTCTCCAAGGCGGCAGTACCGTTGGCCTGTTTGATCCAGTCCGCACCCTCGGCAATCGAGCATGAGGTCTCGGCATTGGCTTGAAGCGTGACGGTAAGAGTCTGAGCGTTATAGTCCAGCTCATAGAAAGCCTTCTCCACGATGATTCTCTCATCGAAGCTCTGGGTGGCAGTCAGAGAGGCGGTCTCGCCTCCGCACTTGAAGGTGAACGAAGCCTGGCGAGGATCGTCGCCATCGTTCTTAGTCGCGGTGAATATCACCTCGTCGCCGTCGACACCCTGAGTTTTCGAAGCGGTAAGCCAGTCCGACTCGCCCTCCAAAGTCCATGCGCGACCGCTGGTTACCGTAACGGCGATATCGCCACCGGCGGTAGCGAAAGCCAGCTGGTTAAGCGACAAATCGATATTCTCGGCGGCAGCCATCTGACGCACCTCGACATCGACCGATTGCGCCTTGGCATACGACAGAGTGATGGTAGCCACGCGGGCGTCGCCATCGTTGGCAGCGACCTCGAAACGAACCTCTCCGGCAGCAGCATAGTCGAATGAACCTATCCACTCGGCCGTCGTGGCAGCCGTTATCGATTCGCCATCGATAGGATTCTCGATCGTATAGGCGATCTTGTCCTGATGGGCGGTAGCAGCCACGCTTGTGGGAGCCATGGCATTGATTACCGGAATCTTAGGTTCCGGAGTGTCCGTGTTGTCATTATCGCAACCGATGAGGCCGAAGCAAAGAGCTGCGACAGACAGAAAGCTGAATAATTTTTTCATATTATTTGGATTTATAGGAATGAACGGTTCGTTCGTCAATGCCCGCCTCAGCCGCCGGAGTCTATGTCGACTCCGGCGGCAAAACCGGACAAACGGTTGCGACTAATGCTTGCGCACGGTCAGAATCTGACTGTTGGCGGCAGGCTTCGACCAGAAGTCGTAGGCCGGAGTGGTATTGCACAGCACACCGTCGCGATAGGGTGTGAACTCCTCGTAGTGCCACTCGCCGTAGTTGCCGTCGGCACCCTCGGCCACGTATGAGATAGAGTAGGTATCTCTGAACACGAGACCGGCATACTGACCCGATGCCTTGTCGACATGGCTGACCCATTCGTTTTGAAGCAGTGTCAGCAGATAAGATATGCCGCCGTCGTGAGCATAAACCTCTACCGGCATCCACACGCCGCCATACCAGTGAACGGCATGCTGGTTGGGTGTGTAGCGTATGTAGACGATACAGTTGTCCTCGTATCCAGCCCATCTGCCGGGAGAGAGCTTGGCCAGCTCCGAACCGTCGAAGAGCTCGTAGATAACCGATACGTCGGCGTCGCTCTTGCCGAACGGAATTTCGGGAGCCGTCACGCTCAATTCGAAGAACTCGGTGGTATTCGAGCCTGCATAGCCGCATACGAGCATCGTGTACTCCATGCCGGCAGCCCACTGGAATTCGAGCTTGCGCGCACCCTTGCGAGTGTAGTAGTTGGTCTCGCCATCGTAGATATGCTCGATCTCGTCCATGATAGCATCTGAATCGAGCGAACCGTCGCTCTTGCGATAATACTCCTCGACGTCCTCCTTGTATGCCAGATAAGGCAGGTAATACTCCTCTTCGTTAGAGGGGGTGAACTGGAACGTACCCTTCTTCCAGTCCGACTCCTCCGGGATATACTCTATCTTGATGGTCAGATCGGTCTGCTCGGTGGGCAGCGTCGTCTGATCGATGCGTGCAATGCCCGTGGTGCGATTGCCTTCGGTGTCGACACCGAACACGAAGATGCGATAGGTATGCTTGGGCACGAAGGTGTATTTGAGATCGGCACGACCCCACAGCTCCTGCTCGCCGGTGTAGATATCCTCGAAGTTAGACCAGTTGACACCCGTACCGTAGAAGCCCCACTCGAAGCGATCGTTCTCCATATCGATGATACGCTGAACCATCTGCTCGTCGTTGTAGTTGACGCACTTCTCCTCGTCGATAAGACCTACGTAGTAACGGGTCTGAGGATTCGACGGAATAACCTTCACGCGCATATCCATGTCTTTCACCTCGGTAACGCTCACCTCGAAGGTGCAGTCATCGACGACATCTTTCGCCAGCGTGGTGAACGTAGTCAGCTCCTGAGCCTCGGTCGTCGGCGTACCCATGGCGTCCAGACCCCATGCGATGATGTGGTAGAGCGTATTGTCCCACATATCGGTGATATGCTGCTCCGAGAATCCGCGGTGCAGATACTGAGCCACCGAACCGCTCTGCTTCAATGAATTGGAAACGAGCGTCATCACGCTGTTGACATCGCCGCCGGCGGTATTGATGAAATCGAAGTCGCTGACATAAACCCAGTAATATGTCTCGTTATTGACCGAAGGAGTAACCGAGATATGGGCGCCGTTCGAAGTGATACCATCGACCGCAACCTCGAAAGTCATGTCGACCGGATCCACCACGCCCGTCTTGAAGCTGACATACTCCATGTTGGTCAGGCGATTGCCCTCACCGTCCATACCGTAGCAGTAGGCATAATACTCGGTGTTGATCGAGAGTGTCGAATAAGTGATCTCGACCGGATCGCCGTTGAGACCGAAGATCTGCGGTGCACGCGGGATAAGCTCGGCAATCGTGCAGCCGTTGTTCTCGGCGATCTGTTTTACATAAGCCAAATCGCCCGCATACCATGATTCGAGATTCTCCTCATTGGCCAAATAGGGATCCAGAACATCTTTCTCCACTACAAGGAACAGATAATGACCGCTGTATTTGACCGGAGAATAGGTGATCTTGGCGCCGTAGGCACTCACCTCGTTGACATTTATTACGAAATCGGCATTGATCTGAGCCTGCGAAATAACCACCGTAAAGTCGGCTGCGCCCTGATATTTCAATGTCATATTGGCTGTACGAGCCTGTCTCTGGTCGTTCTTGACAGCAGAGAAGCGGATAATGTTATTGTCGACCGACAATACGGTGATCCAGTCGACATCGACCGTAGCCGACAACTCCGCGCCCTCCACCGGATTCTTGATCGTATAGCCGAGGGCGGCTTCACCGCCATTGGCAAGAATAGACAACTCGGCCTGCGCCTCGATTTGCGAAGCTGCCGGAGCAGGATCCACTTCATCTTTCTTACATGCGAACATGCTAAGAAGCAGACCGAAAATCAACAATTTTTTCATCGTTTGGAATACAGAATTTAAATTAACAACTATTTTGTAAGGTTCTATTGCTGTTTCGATTCAGACGTGCATGACACGACAACGGGCATCGCCCGCAGGGCAATGTCCTCACATAGATATAAAAGTCTGGATTTAGCGTATGGCAAAAGGCCGCACGGGGGGGGGAATCCACCCTCATTCAAACCGCCGATTGTCGTCGTGCGGCAGTATACATGATAATAGTCCATGACACCTACCGTTTCTGTTACAAATATAACACATAATAATTTAAATCGCAAAATCAGGAATAATTATTTTCAAACGCCCCATACGGCCTGAAACGCCACAAGATCGGTTTACAGCCATATAACACGCTATAACACACATATTTCAATAAATCATTGCACGCTTTCAAAAATTAGCATACTGCATAAATATACCAAAATTTCAAATCGCGCCCTACGGTACAACATCATGTATTTCACCGCATTCGCCGCCACGACCCACAAATGCCCCGACCGGCACACATCTCCCCGCACTATCCCAATTTGACGGGAGCGGCCATGCACAATATACCGCACATACGGGATTGCCCCACATACGACGACGCCATACCTTTGCACCGCAAACAAATCGAAAACATCATGTACAGACAATTTTACGTTTTACTGTTGGCCGCATCGGCTCTCCTGGCAGGCATATTGCCGGCGCACGGACACATGCCCGAGCAGCCCCTCGGCAGCGGCACGCCCGACACAGAGCAGACCGACGATCAGGCCCAGACCGGAAAGAAGAGCCGACTGACCGTCGGCGGATACGGCGAAGCGGTGATGGCGCGCAATTTTTACAGCGACAACTATCTGCGCTATTCGCAGGCAGAGCAATACAAGGACGACAAGAGTCACGGCCGATTCGACATTCCCCATGCCGTCATCTTCATCGGATACGACTTCGGCCGCGGCTGGTCGATGGGCACAGAGATAGAGTTCGAGCACGGCGGCATAGAGGGTGCCGTCGAGATAGAGGAGGAGGAGGCAGGCGAATACGAGACCGAAATGGAACGCGGCGGCGAAGTGGCGTTGGAGCAGTTCTGGATACAGAAGAGCTGGTCGGCGGCATTGAATCTGCGCATGGGACACATCATCGTGCCCGTCGGAGCCACCAACCAGCACCACCTGCCCACCGAATTCTTCGGCGTATATCGTCCCGAAGGAGAGAACACCATCATGCCCTGCACGTGGCACGAAACGGGAATAAGCCTTTGGGGACGCGTCAAGGAGTGGCGCTACGAAATCATGTTCCTGCCGGGCATGGATTCCGACCGGTTCAATTCGCAGAACTGGATAGGCGGCAGCGCAGGCAGCCCCTACGAATTCAAGATAGCCAACTCCTACGCCGGAGCCTTCCGCGTCGACAACTACTCGGTCAAGGGACTGCGCATGAGCCTGAGCGGATATGCAGGTAACAGTTTCAGCAACACGCTCTCACCCACCAAAAACGATCAGCTCAAAAATATCAAGGGTACAATCCTCATCGGAGCCTTCGACCTGGCCTACGACGATCACAACACCGTCGTTCGCGCCAGCTTCGACTACGGACATCTGAGCGACTCGGGCGCCATCACCGCCTACAACAAATCGCTGAGCAAAAACTCGCCCTCACCCAAGCAGCCCGTGGCGTCGGAAGCCGTGGCCGCGGGCATCGAGGCGGGATACGACTTCTTCTCGCTCAACCGGAAACTGCACTCCATGGGACAGCGGTTCTATCTGTTCGGCCGTTACGACTATTACGACTCGATGTTCGGCACCGACAGCAATGTGGGCAGCCTGGGTTGGTGCGGCCGGCAGAGGGTCGCTGTGGGAATCAACTACTACCCCATAAAGAACATAGCCATAAAGGCCGAATATGCCGTGGGACTGATGAAATCGGCCTACAACAACGAACCGTCGCTGCTTCTGGGCATCACCTATTCGGGCATATTCCGCAGATAGCGAACAAAGACGACATATTATTTATCAATCAATAAACCCCGTCATCATGAAAAGACTTTTCTATTCGATGAGCGTTGCAGCCGCACTCCTGTCTGCGGCATGCAGCGACGACAACGACTATTCCAACGTCGGCGACGCACGCGAGCAGATCCTCGAAGCCGCAGCCACAGATTTCGTCGACCGAACGGTAATCCCCACCTACAAGGGACTGGCCGATGAGACCATATCTCTGACCGAGGCATGCGAGGCCATGCAGGAGGCGTTCGCCCGCGGAGAGCTTACCACAGCTCTGGTAAAGACGGCCTGCGACCACTGGATAGCATCGCGCAAATACTGGGAGCTGTCGGAGGCATTCCTCTACGGCGCGGCAGGCGACTACAACATCGATCCGCACATCGATTCATGGCCGTTGAACCACACCGAGCTGCAAGCACTGCTCGACGATCCGGTGCGAATGGGCAAGATGGACGACGAGTATGCCGGCACATATCTCGGCTACGGTCTTTTGGGCTTCCACGCCTTGGAGTATATGCTCTTCGAGAATGCAGCACCACGCCAACTCGACAAATACACCGCCGAGGAGCTTATATATGTAGTTGCCGTAGCCGGCGACCTGCGCAACCAGTGCGTGCGTTTGGAGGCCGCATGGGCAGGCATGGACAACATATCCGACATCAAACAGGAGATCTTGGAGCAGGCCGAACTCGAACCCTCGTTCGACTACGGCGAGAGCATGCGCGCAGCAGGCCGCGCCGGCAGCAAGTACAAGACCTATCTGGAAGTGGCGCAGGAGATCCTGCAAGGCTCGATCGACATCGCCGACGAGGTCGCCAACCAGAAGATAGGACGCCCGGCCAACGGTTCGAGCTCCGACGACAAGAACTACATAGAGTCGCCTTACAGCCACAATTCGCAGATCGACTTCATCGACAACATACGTTCGATTCGCAACGCCTATCTGGGCAGCAACGCGGGCGACGCATCGGTCAGCGACTACATCTCCGATGTGGCACCGGACGTCGACGCGAAGGTGCGCGAAGCCATCGAAGATGCCATAGCCGCCATCGGGCAGGCCGAGGCTCCGTTCGTCAACAACGCCACATCGGCCAAGTGGAAGCAGTCGGTCGAGGTGGTCAACGACCTGGTCGACGCGCTGGAAGAGGCACAGCAGGCTCTGCTGATAATAAAGTAGGAAACGACATAAACCAACGAATACTATGAAATCATCATACATATTCGCCATAACGACAGGAGCATTGCTGCTCCTGTCGTCGTGCGCCGACGACAACGGCAACAGCGGAGGCAAAACCGATCCCGCGCCCGAACTCGCCGAAGAGTATTACGCAGGCGGTCTGCTCGGCACCACCTTCAACACCACCTCGGCCGCATACGAACAGCCGTCGCCCGCCGTCATCGAGGCCGGCATGTCGCAGGCATTCCTCAACGGAGAGGCTCTCTTCGAGAAGCCGTTCACGGCAGCCTCGTCGGGTGTGCGCTGCGGCTTGGGTCCTCTCTACATTCGCACCTCGTGCCTGCACTGCCACCCCGGCTACGGCCACGGACAGCGCATCGAAGGGCAGTTCAACACCAACAGCGTGGGCAACGGCTATCTCCTGGTGGTAACCGACCGCAGCGACAACTATCTCACCTCGCTGACCGGCATGCCGCAAACCCATGCCGTGGCTCCGTTCAAGGCACCCATCGACGAGGAGAAGATCACCGTCGCATGGCCTGAATATACCGACGAATGGGGCAACAGATTTCCCGACGGCGAGACCTACTCGCTGATCTACCCCGTTGTCACGATCCCCGAAGATGCCTATTACGTGCCGCTGATCGGTGTAGACGGTCCGATAGCATACGACGATGTCGTAGTGCGTCTGGAATCGACCATCGGCATCTACGGCACCGGTCTGCTCGATGCCATCACTGACGAAGATCTGAAAGCCGAATATGCCCGCCAGGAGCAGGCAGGCACCCGCATCAACCCCGCCATATTCGCCGGCGGCGAGTGGGTCAAGACATACGGTGCGACCAATCACCCGCTTCGCTTCACCTACGCTCTGAGCCGCGGTCCGTTGCAGGACGCCGCCGGCACCAACGCCATCTGGAACATAACCAACGTCACCCGCTCCGACCGCCGCTACCACTACATGACCGCAGCCTACGCCGAAGTGGCCTCGAAAGATCCCGACGTGCAGCGCGACTTCTACCGCCTGTTGCCCGAGCGCAACATCACGGGCGACGTCGAGAAAGACATATACGACTATCTGATGGCCAAGGATCTGCCCGTGGAGATGACCGACGACGAATACACCGACTTCATGGTATGGCACCGCGGTCTGGCCGTTCCGGCGGCACGCGACATGGACGATGCCGACGTACAGCGCGGCAAACGGCTCTTCACGGAGATAGGTTGCGCCGAGTGCCACCGTCCGTCGTGGACCACCGGCGACGACATGTTCACCGACCCCAACGGCTTCTTCGCCGACGGCGATGCCGCACTGCCGCGCTATCCCCACCAGAAGATATGGCCTTACAGCGATATGGTGCAGCACCGTTTGGAGATGGTCAACGACATTCGCACCGGCTGGTGCCGCACCACTCCGCTTTGGGGACGAGGCCTGAGCCGCAAGTGCACCGGCGCCGACGACCGCATGCACGACTGCCGCGCACGCACCGTCGTAGAGGCCATAATGTGGCACGGAGCCGCAACGAGCGACGCGCGCTGGACGGTGGAGAAGTTCCGCGCACTCGACAAGGCCGACCGCGATGCGGTGGTGAAATTCATCGAAGCCATATAATCCGAACATGCAGCAGCCGCACATGGCTGCTGCATGCCCTTAAATCATAAGTTCACAGAAGTGAAGAGTCCAGCCATAGATACCCTAAGGCGCACCGCCATAACGCTGATGATCTCGCTCATCGCGGTGCTCATCGCAGCTACCGTCGCGGAGAAGTTCCGCGGCACGGCATTCGTCGATGCGAATGTCTACTCCTCGTGGTGGTTCGTCGCACTGTGGGGTGCAGCCGTTGCCGCATCGGCAGCATATTTACTCTCGCAACGACGCAGCATGCGCCCCGCCGCACTGCTGCTTCACGTCTCGCTGGCGGTAATAACAGCCGGTGCCGCCGTAACATGGTCGACGGCACAGCGCGGCAGCATGACTCTCACCCCCTCCGCTGCCGCCGACAGCTTCGTCGACGAAGACGGCCGCCAACGCGCACTCCCATTCTCGCTGCGTCTCGAAGAGTTCGAAGCGGTATGTTATCCCGGCACCCGCACTCCGATGGACTACGTGAGCCGCGTCGCGATCAGCGACGAAAGCGGCACTTCGCACGAGCGGATCTCAATGAACAACATATTGTCGCACGCAGGCTACCGCTTCCATCAGTCGTCGTTCGATCCGTCGAGCGGCCAGGTGACTCTGGGTGTGGTCGGCGACAGGGCGGGCATCGCCATAACCTATGCTGGATACGCACTGTTGCTAACGGCTATGATATGGCTGCTGTGCGACCCGCGCGGCCGGTTCAGGCGTCTGCTGCGTCACCCTGCGCTCAAAGGCTTCGCCGCCTGCGCGGCGTTGCTGCTCGGACACAGTGCCGACGCAGCCGCAGCACCTCGCACCGTACCGCGCGACGTGGCCGACTGCATGGGCGAGCTGTGCGTACTCTACAACGACCGCATCGCACCGCTCTCCACTCTGGCACACGAAGTCACACGCAAGCTGTCGGGTTCCGGCGAGATAATGGGCTATACACCCGAACAGGTTGTCGCAGGCTGGCTCTTCTTCTACGACGACTGGAAGCGCGAGGCCGTCATACGCATCAAGAGTGCACGCGCCCGCGAGGCGCTCGGCATCGAGGGCGGATATGCGCGCCTCACCGACTTCGCCTCTCCGCTCTGCGAGGGCATGAATGCTGATCGCGACCTGCGCGAAGCCGACGAGAAGTTCTCGATAGCGGCCATGCTGGCATCGGGATCGATGCTCAGAATATTTCCTTGCCGCGACGACGACGGCTCGCTCAACTGGTTCTCGCCCGTCGACAATCTGCCACGGTCGGTACCCTCCGACGAGGCGCTGTTCGTGCGCCGCGCATTCGATTACATGGGCGAACTGGTGGTACGCCGCGACTGGGAGGGAGTGAAAAACGTGCTTCACAAACTGCGCGACTGGCAGCAGCAGCGTGCCGGCGACGCTCTGCCCTCTGCCGCACGCCTGCGCACCGAGATACTGTACAACCGCACCGACTGCACCACGTGGGCGACGATCCTGCTTCTCACGGCGGGTCTGGCAGGGTTCGTCACAGCATGCCGCGCCATGGTGCGACGACAAGCCGTCGCCCGCAAGTGGAGAGCGGTATCGGTCACAACGGCCGCAGCCGCCCTCGCCTATCTCACGCTGCGACTCTCGGCAAGGGCATACGTTTCGGGTCACGCACCCATGTCCGACGGCTATGAGACGATGCAGTTCATGGCATGGGGCACCCTGCTGCTGTCGGTAGCCGCATCACGCCGCATGACGCTGCTGCTGCCGCTCGGCTCGATAGTGGCGGCACTGGCTCTGGCCGTATCGATGATGAGCGGAGCCAACCCCTCGATAACGCCGCTCATGCCCGTATTGCAGTCGCCGCTGCTCGCCATTCACGTCGCACTCGTGATGACGGCATATGCACTGCTGGCCATGACGATGATATGCGGAGCGGCCGGCCTGATCCTTTTAAATCGCGACGCCGACGGCTCCCGCCGGTTGCAGATCGTCCAGCGCACGATGCTCTATCCGGCCGTCATGCTGCTCGCAGCCGGCATATTCGTCGGTGCCGTATGGGCCAACATATCGTGGGGACGCTACTGGGGCTGGGATCCCAAGGAGGTGTGGGCGCTCATCACGATGCTCATATACGCCGCCGCGCTCCACCCGCGCTCTCTGCCGCATCTCGACCGCCCGAAGATATTCCACATATACTGCATCGCAGCATTCGCCACGGTGGTCATCACCTATTTCGGAGTCAACTTTCTGCTCGGAGGCATGCACTCATACGCCTGAGAGGAGAAAAACGACATAATTTTTGCAATGTCCGAAAAAAAAAGTACCTTTGCCGCTGAGTAGCAACCAAAGGTAAATTTATGGACGATGGCCATCATTCCGCGTATAGCCGCAGTATCGTATCTGAATACGATACCGTTCATCTACGGTATCGAGCACGAGGGTAACTTCCGTGCCGATCTTCTGTTGACTCCTCCCGCCCAATGTGCCGAGAACTACATGGCCGGCAAGGCCGACATAGCCCTGCTGCCAGCCGCCGTCGTGCCCGACCTGCGCATGACCGACATCGTCACCGACTACTGCATAGGGGCTTCGGGAGCGGTGCGCACGGTGGTCGTAGTATCCGACACGCCCATAGAGCAGGTGCGCCGGATATGGCTCGACTCGCACTCTCGCACTTCGGTGCAGCTGGCCGGCTACCTGGCAGCCAAAAAGTGGAAGATAGCGCCCGAGTGGCTGCATCTCGACGATTACACTCTGCTTGACAATCCTGCCGAAGGCGATGCCTACCTTATCATCGGCGACAAGGTATTCGACAACGAAGGCAAGTTCCGCTACTCTTACGATTTGGCCGAGGAGTGGCGCAAACTGACACGCATGCCGTTCGCATTCGCCGTATGGGTGGCACGCAAAGGAACCTCCTACGAGATCACCGATGCACTGCAACACGCACTGACATACGGTGTGGAGCACATCTACGAATCGATAGCCTCGTCGCCATATGCAGGCAGCGACGGCGGACTGCGCGCATATGACTATCTGACGCGCAACATCGACTTCATCTTCGACGACGAGAAGCACCGCGCCCTGAAAAAGTTCTGGGACGCAGGCCTGCGAATCGTTCCCCGATCCTATTGAGTGGGCTGAGACCCACGCCCTCCGACGACGCGTCTCACCGGCGAGACGACGTCTGTTGCGATACCGCGCGCGTATCGTGAGTTGAAATCGAAAACAAACGTAAACTCAGGGAGGAGACAAGATGATAACAATCTATCTCAAACAATACAACAAGATAATCCGCAACGCCGATCCCGATCTGTTCGACGAGCTGGGCTACGACGACATTCTCTGGATCGATCTGATGCAACCCTCGATCAAGGAGCAGAAGTGTGTCGAGAACTTCATGGAGATAAGCCTGCAAACACGGCAACAGGTCGAGGAGATCGAGTCGACCTCGAAATACTCCGAGACCGAGAATGCCATAATCTCCAACTGCAACTTCTTCGTCCCCACGGGCGAGTCGTTCACCGTCGAACCGGTGTCGTTCATCATATCCAACGAAGGCGTGCTCGTCTCGATGAGGCAGGCCGAGTTCCGCACATTCCGCGAGGCCGAAAAGCGTCTGCAAATGAACTATCGCAGCTACTCGACCGGCTACCACATATTGATCTCGCTGTTGGAGGTGCGCATCGACTTCGATGCCGACCTGGTGGAGATGGTCGGAAAGCAGGTCGCGGTCGTAAGCAAGGATATCAGCGCCGCCGACAAAATCGAGAAGGAGGTATTGTATCGCATCAACGCCTTGCAGGAGAACACCATGTTGCTGCGCGAGAACATATTCGACCGTCAGCGCGTGCTGTCGAGCATATTGCGCAGCGAACGCTTCCCCAACGATATATATCCGCGTCTGCAACTCATGCTAAAAGACGTCAACTCGCTTATCAGCCATGCCGATTTCAGCTTCCAGCGACTCGATTACATACAGGACGCGGCTCTGGGTCTTATCAACATCGAACAGAACGAGATAGTCAAGATATTCTCGGTGGCAGCGGTCATCTTCATGCCCGCAACGCTCGTGGCAAGCATCTACGGCATGAACTTCAAGTATATGCCGGAGCTGGATTGGCAGTACGGCTACTTGTGGGCTATCGGTATCATGCTCGTACTGTCGGGACTGACCTACTGGTTCTTCAAGTTCAAGAAGTGGTTGTGACGGCCGTAGGCCGGCTGCCGAAAAAAGACAATAGCGCAACGGCCGTCCGCTGCGCTATTATTATATATATGTATAAAGCCCCTGCGCAATACTAACTCCGCCCTTTGCGCACCAGACGCAACGAATGGGGCGTGGTCTGCTTGATAATCACGTCGTCGGCCAAAGCATAGCGGGCATACAACTCGTCGGTGTAGGATCTTACGGTCAGCAGCTCCACACCCTCCTGCTTCTCCACATCGAACCCCTCGCCGCGCAACTCACCCATCACCTCGTCGATATGCCACGACGAATCGACGCACATATAGAGATTGATGGCCGAGTTATGTATCAGATTGGTCTTTATGCGATAGTTCTCCAATGTGGCGAATACGGCGGCGAACTTCTCTTCCAGCACGAACGACAGATCGCGCGAATGAAGATTGAGCAACACCTGGCCGCGTTTGAGAATCAATATGGGCTCACCGACGCGTTCGGCATCGCCGCATATAACCGATCCGGCCGCCGCCTTGTCGAGAAAAGGTTTGACATACAACGGTATAGATTTGTTTTGCAACGGTTTTATGGTCTTGGGGTGAATGATCTGAGCACCGCTGTAAGCCAGCTCGATCGTGTCGATGTAGTTCAAACGCTCGATCTTGCGCGAGTCGGGGAATATCTTGGGGTCGGCATTGAGTATGCCGTCGACATCTTTCCACACGGTCATCGACTCGGCATCGAGAACCGAGGCCACCACGGCTGCCGAGTAGTCCGATCCCTCGCGACCGAGCGTAGTGGTGGTGCCGTCGGGAGCACCGCCTATGAAGCCCTGGCCTACGAATATGCGTTTGTCCGTATCCTTCATCTCGCGTTTGAGACGATAGGCCGTGGCTTCGAGATTCACGTCGGCGTCCTTATGACGCTGTTGCGTAAGAAACGCATGCCGCATGTCGATCCAGAGGTTGTCGACCCCTTCGTGCGCGAGGTAATCCGACACGATGGTGGTCGAGACCAGCTCGCCGAAGGCCACGATCGTATCGTACCACAACTCCGCATCGGCGGCACGGTAGATGGTGTTGCGCACCGTATTGCGCAGTTGCTCGAACAGCAGCTCGACGCTCATGATCTTAGTCGGCGCACCATACAGATCGTCGATGACAGCCTTGTGATAGTCGCGCACTTCGGCCACACGTTCCAGTGCCGCACTGCTATCGCCCCTCTGCATCGCCTCGAACACACGCTCCAAAGCGTTGGTTGTCTTGCCCATGGCTGAGACGATGATAAACAGATCCTCTTCGCCGCGCACTATATCCAAAAGATTTCTCACCCCGCAAGCGTCCTTGACCGAGGCTCCGCCGAACTTGTAAACTTTCATATCGTTTGGTTTCTTATCAAATACAAAGATACGAATAAGCCGAGAGAAAAAGCAATATTGATTGCATTTTTCCGAGGCGAAGTGTCTTCGGCAAGCCAATGTACGAATAAGCGAGGGCAATGCCAAATTTATTTGAGCATTGCCGAGCGGGAGTATATTGGGCGCAGCCAAATAATAGAGGGCAAAGTGTCTTCGGCAAGCCGAAGGTATGAAAAATCGATCAAACGCCATCTGCGAACCGATTTTTTCCGTACCTTTGAAAATCGGAAATAAAACGAAAAGCATATGTTCGAACAAGAGAAAGCAATCATAGAGCGCGCCTGGTACCAGCGCGAGATGTTGGCCGAGGAGGAGGTGCGCCAGGCCATACGCAGCACCGTGGAGGCCGTCGACAAGGGCGTATTGCGATGCGCCGAACCAATCGACATCGACAATAGCGAGTGGCAGGTCAACGAGTGGGTCAAGAAGGCCATCATCATGTACTTTCCGATTCAGAGCATGCGAACCATGCGCGGCGGCGAATTGGAGTGGTACGACAAGATGGAGCTGAAACACGACTATGAGCGTCTGGGCGTGAGAGTCGTACCGCAGGCCGTGGCTCGCTACGGTGCATATATCGCTCCGGGAGCCATATTGATGCCTTCGTATGTCAACATAGGCGCATACGTTGGCGAGGGTACGATGGTCGATACGTGGGCTACCGTAGGTTCGTGTGCACAGATAGGCCGCGGAGTGCATCTCAGCGGCGGCGTGGGCATAGGCGGCGTACTGGAACCGGTGCAGGCCGCACCCGTAATTATCGAGGACAACTGCTTCATCGGCTCGCGCTCGATCGTAGTCGAAGGCGCACACATATGCCGTGAGGCGGTGCTCGGATCCAACACCGTCATCACCGGATCGACACATATAATCGATGTCACGGGCAGCGAGCCGGTCGAGTACAAGGGTTATGTCCCGCCTCGTTCGGTGGTGGTATCGGGCAGCTACACCCGCCGATTCCCGGCAGGCGAATACGGCGTGCAGTGTGCACTTATTATAGGTCGGCGAAAGGAGTCGACCGACAAAAAGGTTTCTCTCAACGACGCTCTGCGCGACTTCTCGATATCGTAAGGCGCGGCGACATGGTTAATTGAATAAAGGCTTGATGGCGTGAATTGTCGCACACAGATTTCTCGCTTGCGCTCGAAATGACAACACGCTGTCACTCCGGGGAGCCGCAGGCAACGTAGGAGCCTCTTCTGAATTGTCACTCCGAGGAGCAGGCAAAGACTGCGACGTGGGAGTCTCGCGGTTCGGGAGTACATTTACCGAACAATCACGGCGCACCAAAAGAGATTCTCACGTCGGACGTGTCGTCCCTCCTCAGAAGGACAAAACTGTGGGCATGTCACACACAACTGAGATTCTCACGTCGCGGCTTATGGCCGCTCCTCAGAATGACAGAGTGGAAATAATTGCGCACAGATTTCTCGCCGACGCTCGAAATGACACGACAATAATAGTCTACTAAGAAGCACACCCCATTTTTCGTCAAAAGCGGTATTATACAACGCAAACGAAGATCCGCCGGATAAGTTGTACTTGGCGTACTACTTATTCGGCGGAGCAAGCGCGCGGCAGTAGAATGCCGCTTTTCACGGAAAACAACCCAAGAAACACAACCCCATTTTTCGTCAAAAGGCATTAGTAGCGGTGCCGACATGAAATTGGCGCGGATAGGTTGTACTCGATGTACTACCTATTCACGCCAATGATTGAGGTGACGCTAATGACGCCTTTTCACGAAAAAGGTTTTTCGGCAAAAGCGGTAGTATGCAACGCGACGCAGGAGCGAAGCGATGGGACGTACTTGATGTACTTCCCATTGCTGAGCGACAAGGCGTGGCAGCAGAGTGCCGCTTTTCACTAAAAATGATGCCTTTTCACTAAAAAGAGAGAGATCGATAACGATACAACTGATCCCTCAACCTCGGAGTAAATCCCATCTCGCGTATGGCCTGCTGTATGCCTTCGCGATCGAAACGATTGCGGGCACCGGCAGAGGATACGACATTCTCCTCGATCATGATGGAACCCATGTCGTTGGCACCGCTGAGCAACGCCATCTGCGCCGTGGCCTTGCCCACGGTGAGCCACGAAGCCTGTATGTTTCGGATATTGTTGAGTATCAATCTGCTGACAGCAATTATACGCAGATATTCTGTCGACGAGAACTGCGATGCCACACCCTCGCGTTCGAGCTGTGTGCCGCTCGAACAGAATACCCACGGGATAAAGGCCAGGAAGCCGTAGTTGCCTTCGGGACATCGTGCCTGCAAATCGCGTATGGTGAGAAGGTGGTCGATTCGCTGCCGCGGCGTCTCCACATGGCCGTACATCATCGTGGCCGAGGTAGGCAGATTCATCTGGTGCGCCTCGTGCATGACGCGTATCCACTCCTCGACCGAGGGTTTGGCAGGCGATATGCGACGGCGCACGCTGTTGGCAAGGATCTCCGCACCGGCACCGGGCAGCGAGTCCAAACCGGCCTCGCGCAGACGTTCCAGCGTGCGGCGCGTAGTCAGACCGCTCACACGGGCTATATGAGATATTTCGGGTGCACCCAGAGCATGCAGACGCAGAGTCGGGTACTCCTGTTTGAGATGACGGAAGAGCTGCTCGTAGAAATCGATTCCCAGGCGCGGGTGCAAGCCGCCCTGCAACAGCAGCTGATCGGCACCCAGTTCCAACGCACGCTCTATCTTCGACCGGTACTCGGCAAGCGTAGTGATGAACGCCCGTTCGGTGTCGTGGGGTTTGCAGTGGAAGTTGCAGAACTTGCAACCGGATATGCAGACGTTGGTGATGTTGACGTTGCGGTCGATCTGCCACGTCACGACATCGGCATCGTCCACCACCTCGCGACGCAACATGTCGGCCATCTCGGCCAACTCCTGCAACGGTGCCTCCTCATAGAGGCGGCAGGCCTCTTCGCGTGTCAGCGACTCGCGCTGCAAACACTTCTCGTAGATAGGTTTCAAACTGTTCATCATCTCAATATCAATGCAAAGTCCAATGTACGTCGGCGCAGATCGGCACCCTTCACCCTCACACGCACCGGAGTGCCCAGAGTGAATACGCGGCCTGTCGAGCGACCCACGATCTGATAGCGTGCCTCGTCGAACGAGTAGAAGTCGTCTTCGATGTCGCGCAGGAATGCCATGCCTTCGACATGCGTCTCATTAAGCTCGACATATATGCCCCACTCCGATATGCCCGATACGCAGCCGTCGAACTCCTCGCCGATCTTGTCGCGCATGAACTCCACCATCTTGTACTTTATGCTGGCGCGCTCGGCCTCGGCAGCCACGATCTCACGGTCGGAGGCATAGGCGCAACGCTCCTCCAATTCGTTCCGGTCGGCCGACTTGCCGCCGGCCAAATAGTGAGCCAACAGGCGGTGCACCATCATGTCGGGGTAACGGCGAATGGGTGAAGTGAAGTGGGTATAATATGGAAACGCAAGACCGTAGTGGCCGATGTTGTCGGTGGTGTAGTAGGCTTTGGCCATACTCCTCACGGCCAGCGTCGATACGGCATTGGCCTCGGGACGGTCGTGCACCTGCTGCATCAGTTTGTTCATCTCCTTGGCCACGGCACGACCCTTGGCGGCGCGGAACGAATAGCCGAAGCGCGTGATGAACTCACGAAAACGGGTGAGTTTCTCCTCATTGGGTTCGTCGTGGACACGGTAGACCATCGTGCGAGCCACCTTGCGGCCGTTTTGCATGCGACGACCGCAGAACTCTGCCACACGGCGGTTGGCCAGCAGCATAAACTCCTCGATCATCTGGTTGGCCTCTTTCTGCTCCTTGACGTAGACACCCAGCGGGCGACCCTTCTCGTCGAGACGGAAACGCACCTCCTCCCGCTCGAAGCTGATAGCTCCGCGGCGGAAACGCTCACGGCGCAACCCCTGAGCCAAACGGTTGAGCGTCAAGATCTCTTCGGCATAGTCGCCGCGACCCGTCTCGATCACCTTCTGCGCCTCTTCGTAGGCGAAGCGGCGGTCGGAGTAGATCACCGTACGGCCGAACCACTCGTCCAAAAGTTCGAGATTCTCGTTGATGGTGAATACCGCAGAGAAGCACAAACTCTCCTCGTGGGGACGCAGCGAGCACAATTCGTTGGAGAGACGCTCGGGCAACATCGGCACAGTGCGATCGACCAGATAGACCGACGTACCGCGGTCGTAAGCCTCCGTATCGAGCACCGACCGTGGTGTGACGTAGTGAGTCACGTCGGCGATATGCACTCCCACCTCCCACACGCCGTCGCTCAGGCGACGCACCGACAGTGCATCGTCGAAGTCCTTGGCATCGGCCGGATCGACCGTAAAGGTAGTCACCTGCCGGAAGTCGCGACGCTCGGCGTAGTCGGCCTCGGTAATGGTCGACGAGATGGCTGCCGCAGCACCCAGCACGTCGTCGTTGAAGCGGTAAGGCAGATCGTATTCGGCCAATATGGCGTGCATCTCGGTATCGTTGTCGCCAGCCGGTCCCAGAATGTCGACTATCTCGCCCACGGGCAGACGCGTACCCTCCTCCCATGAGACGATGCGTACGGCCACCTTGTCGCCGTCGCGAACATCGGCATAGAGCTTCTTGGGCAGGTAGATATCGGTGCCCAGACGCTTCGAATCGGGCGTAACGAAGATCGAGGTATTGGTAAGGCTCGCCACTCCCACATATGGTTTGCGGCTTCGCTCGACGATCTCCACCACGATACCCTCGGGCGAAGCTCCCGACCGCATGCGGCGCGACATGACGATCTGCACGCGGTCGCCGTCGAGCGCATTGTGCGCATTGCGGCGGCTTATATAGACATCCTGCGTATCGTCGCCGTCCAATCTGACGAACAGCGAACCCGACGAGTTGCCGCACACCACACCCCCGAACCGTGGCTGATGGCGCGACGACAACCGGTAACGGTCGCGCGAACACTCCTCGATGAAGCCGTCGGCGAGCATCTGCACCAGCACGTCGCGCGTCGAGTTACGACCCTCGCGGTCGGCTCCTCCCGAAGCGGCAGCCAGCTGTTTCAACGAGAACTTACGATCGGAGAACTCACGAAACATATCGGCGATAAACGCTGCACGGTCGCGCGAGCGCGACTCCATGCCTGATTTGCGGCGTGAATTCCTATTATTTTCCTTTTTATTTTTTCTACTCATTTTCAATTATTTGTTTAATACATGAAGCGCAATACGCTCCATCAGCCGCTCACCCACGGCCATAGCCCGCTCGTCGGGCATAAAGGTCGCTGTGTGAGATCGGCCTGCCGCCTGTCCCACTCCCAGACGCAGGAAGAGCGACGGGTAACGCTGCGTGTAGTAACCGAAGTCCTCGGCCGTCGGGCGCGGCTGCAATTCGCGTACCGTAAAGCCCTCGTCGGCAGCCAATATCATCGACTCGTAGCACAATGCCACGTCGTTGACTACGCACGGGTATCCGC
>CAMWTS010000032.1 GCA_947177225.1 uncultured Alistipes sp.
AATGATGCCTTTTCAAGAAAAAGAAAAAGTTTTTTCGGCAAAAGCGGTATTATGCAACGCAAACGAAGATCGCCCAGATGGGACATACTTACGTATTTCCCATTTGGGCGAACAAGTGCGCGGCAGCAGAATGCCGCTTTTCACGAAAAATGACGTCTTTTCACGAAAAATAACGGAAAGCGTCAGAGCTTCTCCCCATATGCCAAATCCCCTGCATCGCCCAATCCCGGAACGATGTAAGATCGAGACGTAAGCTCCTCGTCGACGGCAGCGCACCAGAGGGTACACTTCTGCTCGGAGCTGTTGCGCAGGACATAATCGACACCCTGCTCACTGGCTATTACAGAGGCGAAGTGGGTGTGTGCAGGCTCGCCGCCACGCTCCTTCAATGCTTCGTAAGCAAGGATAAGCGAGCTGCCCGTGGCCAGCATGGGATCGACCAGCAGCAGCGTCTTGCCCTCCAACGAACCGCACGAGATATACTCCACCTTGACGGTGAACGATCCGTCGGCCTTGCTCTTGCGGTAGGCCGAGACAAAGGCGTTCTGCGCATCGTCGAAGTAGTTGAGAAAACCTTGATGGAACGGCAGTCCGGCACGCAGGATCGTAGCTATGACTATCGTGTCGGAGATAGACTCCACGGCAGCCTCGCCCAGCGGTGTCTCCACCATGCGTGTGGTGTAGTTCAGCTCCTTCGATATTTCATAGGCCGAGATCTCGGCTATGCGTTCGAGGTTGCGGCGGAAGCGCATCGAATCGCCCTGCACGTGCTTGTCGCGCAACTCGGCGATGAATTTGTTGAGAATCGTGTTCTGCTTGTTGAGAATGTACAACATGATCTATCGGTTTAGTTTTGTGTTCCGGGGTTGTCAATAGAGGAAATTGTTGAACGGGTAACGGCCGGCATGTATCTCGCGCACCATACCGTAGAGATCGGAGCGCAGTTTGTCGATACCGCTCTTCTCGCGCGCAGAGATGAATATGCAAGGCGTGTTGGCACGAGCTATCCAGCTGCGGCGCAGCTCGTCGAGCGAGATGTTCTCGCGCGTGGGCGGCGTCAGGTCGTCTTCCTCCTTGGGAGTATAGCGATAGGCATCTATCTTGTTGAATACCAAAAATACGGGTTTGTCGCCCGCGCCTATGTCGCGCAGCGTCTGCTTGACCACGTTGATCTGCTCCTCGAAGCCGGGGTGCGATATGTCGACTACATGCAGCAGCAGGTCGGCCTCGCGCACCTCGTCGAGCGTCGATTTGAACGACTCGATCAGTTCGGTCGGCAACTTGCGGATAAAGCCCACCGTATCCGACATCAGAAATGGCAGGTTGTCGAATACCACCTTTCGCACAGTCGTATCGAGCGTGGCGAAGAGTTTGTTTTCGGCAAATACTTCGCTCTTGGAGAGCAGGTTCATCAACGTCGACTTGCCGACATTGGTATACCCCACCAATGCCACACGCACCATCTGTCCGCGATTGGAGCGCTGCACCGACATCTGGCGGTCGATCTTTTTAAGATCCTCTTTCAATTTCGATATACGGTTGCGGACTATACGGCGGTCGGTCTCGATCTCGCGCTCGCCGGCACCGCCGCGCGTACCGGTGGCACCTCGCTGGCGTTCGAGGTGGGTCCACAAACCTGCCAGACGCGGCAGCAGATATTCATATTGCGCAAGCTCGACCTGAGTCTTGGCATAAGCCGTGCGTGCCCGCGAACGGAATATGTCGAGTATGAGTCGCGTGCGGTCGAGTATGCGGCATGGCATGGCCTTCTCGATGTTGCGTGTTTGCGCCGGCGACAATTCGTCGTCGAATACCGCGACATCGATCTCATTCTCCTCGCAATAAGCTGCGATCTCCTCCAACTTGCCAGGGCCGAGATAGATCTTCGACGAGGGTTGCGGCAGACGCTGCGTAAAACGCTTGACGGTCTCGATATCGGCCGTCTCTGCCAGAAATTCCAACTCGTCGAGGAACTCCTCGGTTCGTTCCACCGCCTGATGGTCGCGTATGACGGCGATGAGCACGGCACGCTCGCGGCGCATCTGCTCAGAGGTGCTGCCGTCGGGTGCGGGGGTATTTCGTCTCTCTTTGTCTGTCATATGTCATTCGAAGGTGTGAGTGACAAGGGTCTGCATGCAAATCTCTCTCCGCTCAGGACTCGGCTGCACCGCAGTCTCTTCGGGCGTAGGCCGCAGCGTTGAGCCGCACACATCATGTCGGCCGTTGCGGCAATATGCCTTGCCGACAAAGCGTCGGCAACAGCGCGATTGTACGGCCGCAGAAGCGGCATCATATGCAAGACCCTATAAAAAAGGGTATCCGTCGAAAAGGATACCCTTGAATTTCAATTGCCGAACTGTTAATTCTGAATACGGAATATAACGGGCAACGTATAGGTACAACGCACCGGTTTGTTGCGCTGGCGTCCCGGCTCCCACTTGGGCGACTTCTGCAATACGGCGATAGCCGCATCAGAAAGGCTCTTATCGGGGGTCTGCAACACCTCGAAGCGCGACAACTTACCGTCGGGCTCCACGACGAACTTGATGATAACGTTACCCTGGATACCGTTCTCCTGCGCGATCTGAGGATAACGCACGTTGCTCTGTACCCACGAACGGAACTTCTCCAAGCCACCGCCCTGGAATTTGGGCATGACCTCGGCGTTAACGAAGATCTCCTCCTCTTCGATCTCCTCCACCTTGTCCTCGATGATGATGTCGAGATCGCTGAAATCGTCGCTATCGTCGATGAACGTGATGTTGCTGTCGATCTTCTTGTCGTTAGAGACGATGTTAAGCACATCGGTGATGACCTGAATCTGGGTCTGCTGCGGAGGGGGCGGCGGAGTGTCGTCCTGACGCGTCACGTCGATCTCCTCGACCTCCAATACTTCCTGTGCCACCAGAGTGGTCTTGATTTTGTTATCGGACTTATGATACCAGAATGCAAGTGCCATCACGGCCAGAGCGACCACAAGACCGATCTCCATGAACAGCATTTTCTTATTCTGCAAGTCCGCTTTGGGTGACTTTTTGATCTCCATTTATGAATAAATTTTTAGTTTTAGTTACTCACTCGGAACAAGAGCGTGCACATATGTACACTACACTATGCAAATATAGAGATAAAATTTCAAAAAATGACAGGTGTACATGAAAAATCTTTAATTTTACATTAATTTTGTAGCTCGATAAAGCTATATAACTGTTTGGAAAGTGGTCAAGGAGAGTTTATACGGACGTAATCCCGAAGAGTTGAAGACGATTTGTGCCGAGGCAGGCATGCCGCGTTTCGCAGCTGCCCAGATGGCCAGATGGCTCTACCGCCGTTTTACGGGCGATGTAAACGCCATGACCGATCTGTCGGCCAAGGCACGTGCCGTTCTGGCCGGGCGTTTCGACTCCGGGCTCTCGGCTCCGCAGTCGGTGAGCGTCTCGGAGGACGGCACCAGGAAATATCTCTACCGCACCCGACAGGGCGCTTTCGTCGAATCGGCCTACATACCCGACGGCGACCGTGCCACGCTATGCGTATCGTCGCAGGCGGGCTGCCGCATGGGGTGTCGGTTCTGCGCCACCGGCAGACAGGGGCTGCACCATTCGCTCTCGGCGGCCGACATACTCAATCAAATCGTATCGCTGCCCGAACGCGACAAACTTACCAACCTGGTATTCATGGGCATGGGCGAACCTCTCGACAACATCGAGGAGGTGCTGCGGGCGTTGGACGTACTGACCTCGAAGTGGGGCATGGGCTGGTCGCCGACACGAATCACCGTCTCCACGTGCGGAATCTGTACGACGCTGCCGCAGCTGCTCGACCGCTCGTCGGTGCATGTGGCCGTATCGCTGCACAACCCTTTCCCGCAGGAGCGTGCCGAGATAATGCCCATCGAAAAGGCATTTCCGGTGCATGAGGTGATCGGGATTCTGCGCCGCTACGACTTCACCCGTCAACGCCGCGTATCGTTCGAGTATATCGTCATGGAGGGTCTGAACGACTCGCCGCGCCACGTGCGCGAACTGTGCCGCCTGCTCAACGGCATAAAGTGCCGCATCAACCTGATACGCTTTCACCGCATACCCGGCTCGCCATACTTCTCCCCTTCGGAGCAGCGCATGTGCGAGTTCCGCGACGCTCTCACTTCGCGAGGCATACAGACCACCATCAGACGCTCGCGCGGCGAGGACATAAAGGCCGCATGCGGACTGCTGTCGACAGCCCGAATGCAGAACACCGACCCTGCAACAAATTAAAACCTGACCATAATGAAAAAAGCAATTCTCACGGCCACTATCGTCATGCTCACCGCGCTGACGGCAACGGCCAAACCCTCACGACAGAGCATTTCATCGCCCGACGGGCGAACCGTCATCACCGTAAGCTGCGGCGACGGCCTGCGTTGGAGCATCGAGCGCGACTCGCGCACTCTGCTCGCACCCTCGCGCATAGCCCTGTCCACCGACAAAGGCGAGTGGGGCGCGGCGGCACACCCGAGATCCTCGCGCCAAGCCCAGGTCGACCGCACCATTGCGGCACCGGTATACAGACAGTCCGAGGTCGCCGACCGCTACAACTCGCTGACTCTCGAATTCGGCACGAAGGCCGACGGCTATGCCGTAGAGTTCCGCGCCTACGACGACGGCGCATGTTATCGCTTCGTCGATTGCGGCAAGCGCGACTTCCGCGTGGTGGGCGAGACGGCCGAGTTCGTCTTCGACGAGGATCGCCCGACATACGTCCCCTATGTCAACGCCAAGAAGGGTTCGACGGCAGACTACGCCACGCAATTCTATACGTCGTTCGAGAATACATACACGCAGAGTCCGCTGACGGCCATCAACCCCGACCGACTGATCTTCACCCCCATCGTGGTGGAGTGTGCAGACGGTGTGAAACTCTGCATCACGGAGGCCGATTTGGAGAGCTATCCGGGTATGTTTCTCTCGAACGGCAATGGCGACACCTCTCTGGAAGCGGTATTCGCCCCCATGCCCGACAAAGTACAGCAGGGCGGGCACAACATGTTGCAGGGCGAGGTGATGAGCCGCAAGCCCTACCTTGCCGACGCCCGCGCCGCACGTTCGTTTCCGTGGCGCGTGGTTGTCATATCCGACGAGGACCGTCATCTGGCCGACTGCGACATGGTGTGGCGTCTGGGTGCGGAGTGCCGCGTCGACGACACGTCGTGGATACGTCCGGGCAAGGTGGCATGGGACTGGTGGAACGCATGGGGAGTCTACGGAGTCGATTTCCGCTCGGGCGTCAACAACGACACTTATAAATATTATATAGATTTCGCCTCGCAGGTGGGAGTGGAGTATGTTATCCTCGACGAGGGTTGGAGCGTGACCGGCGCAGCCGATCTAACGCAGGTCGTCGACGAGATCGATCTTCGAATGCTCGTCGACTATGCTCGCGAGCGCAATGTGGGCATAATCCTTTGGGCAGGCTACTGGGCATTAAACCGCGACATCGAGGGGCTGTGCCGCCATTTTGCCCAAATGGGTGTCAAGGGCTTCAAGGTCGACTTCATGGATCGCGACGATGCGGAGATGGTCGACTTCTACTATGATGTCGCACGCACCGCCGCCAAGTACCGTCTGCTGGTCGATTTCCACGGAGCCTACAAGCCGACCGGTCTGTCGCGCACCTATCCCAACGTGCTCAACTACGAGGGCGTGCACGGACTGGAACAGATGAAGTGGAGCAAGCCGTCGGTGGATCAGGTGACCTACGATGTCACCATTCCGTTCATACGTGCCGTAGCAGGTCCGATGGACTACACTCAGGGTGCCATGCGCAACGCCGCACGCGGCAAGTATTTCCCCTCGAACGAGGAGCCGATGAGCCAGGGCACGCGCTGTCATCAGCTGGCGATGTACGGCATCTTCGATTCGCCGCTGAACATGATGTGCGACTCTCCGACGGCATATCTCAAAGAGCGCGAATGCGCCTCGTTCATCGCCGGCGTACCGACCGTGTGGGACTCGACCGAGTGCATCGATGGCCGTCTGGGCGAGTATGTAGTGATGGTGCGACGCAACGGCGACAATGTCTACATATCGGGACTCAACGGCTGGTCTCCGCGCCAGATCGATCTCTCGTCACTGGCGGCAGAGTATGCCGGAGCGCGCTTCGAAATGTTTGTCGACGGAGAGAATGCCGATCGCTTCGGATCGGACTATCGACGACTGACAGGCGACCGGTGGCAGCCGGGCATCGTAAAGATGGCTCCCGGCGGCGGATTCATCGTCAAGCTGTCGGTGAAGTAGACATAATCTCCGATTCGAATCCGAAATGAAGGGGTGCAGGACAAATAACATATGTTTCGTCGCGGCGATATTCTCGGCGACCATACTCTTCTTTGTAATGCAGAGAGCGGTATGGCTCATCTACTACCATGCCCAGAGCGGAGCCTTCGCCGCCGGCGACATCATGCGCGTATTCATTCACGGATTGCAGCTCGACGCTTCGACGGCAGGCTATGCGACGGCATTGCCTCTGCTGTTGTCGCTGACAGCGATATGGCTGCCCGACAGCAGGCGGACGGAGAGAATCATGCGACGTGCGGCAACGCTGTATTTCGTGGCGGCGGCAGCGGTAATGTCGTGGATATTTACCGTCGACATGGGTCTGTTCGAGTATTGGCAGACACGCATCGACTCGCAGATACTCGTCTACTCGCCGCGCGAAATGCTGGCCAGCCTCAACCTCGGCCAGTTCCTTTCGGGGACACTCTATTTCGCGGCATCGACGACACTTGCAGTTGTGCTCTACCGGCTGATCTACCGCCGTCTGTTCACCCTGCGGCGGCCGCGGCGGCGCATCGTCGCAACGGGCATCATGCTGCTTGCGGCCATCGGACTCTTCGCCGTCATTCGCGGAGGCTTCTCGCCGGCCGTAGCCAACGTAAGCAAGGTCTATTTCAGCAAGGAGATGTTTCTTAACCAGGCCGCCGTCAATCCCGTATTCTCGTTTCTGTCGACCGCGGTCGGCGGCGACGATTACGACCGCTACCGCTTCTTCGACGACAATCGAGCCGAAGAGTTGTTCGGCAAGGCCATCGGCAGCAATGACCCGATCGCCGCACAAGAGAGCGCCGAAGATGCCGAAGACAGCAGCTGGCTCACCACCGACCGACCGCACATAGTCCTGATTATAATGGAGGGCTTCGGCCGCACCATGACCGATGCCAGCTGGCATGGCGAGCCGGTTGCACCCCATATCAACGCTCTGAGAGCCGAAGGCATATGGTTCGAAAACCTCTACGCCTCGTCGTTTCGCACCGACCGCGGCACCGTGGCCACGCTCAGCGGCTTTCCGGCGCAGCCGCAGATGTCGATAATGAAAGACGTACGCAAGGCCGCCGCACTCCCGTCGCTGGCACGAACACTCGGCCGCGACGCCGGCTACCGCTCGCGATTCTTCTATGGCGGCGACGCCAACTTCACCAATACACGCGCCTATCTCTTCTCGACCGGATTCGACGAGGTCGTCGACGAGAAAAACATGTCGGGCAACAACAGATCGAAGTGGGGATATGCCGACGACGAGGTGATGGAGATCGTAGCGCAGAGCATCATAGAGGCAGCAGAGGACGATGCGCCCCGTTTCGACGTGTGGCTCACGCTCTCGTCGCACGAGCCGTTCGAGGTGCCGTACGCCCGGCTCGACAACGAACTGCTCAACGCCTTCGCCTTTACCGACGAGGTAATGGGGCGGCTCGCAGAACGGCTGAAAGCATCGCCCGCGTGGGACGACATGCTGCTGATACTCATACCCGATCACGGCTATCAATATCCCGACGACATAGGTTACAACACGCCGCGCCGCCATCACATACCCATGCTGTGGCTCGGCGGAGCGGTGAAGCGGCCTGTCGTCGTCGATGATTATGCCTCACAGACCGATCTGGCAGCGACACTGCTCGGACAGCTCGGCATCGGGCACGACGAATTCGAGTTCAGCCGCGACCTTGCCCGCGGCGGCACGACCCGTTTCGGCTACTATACGTTCAACAACGGATTCGGCGTAGCGGATTCGACGGGTGTCACCATTTACGACTGCACGGCCGACATGACGCTGCGCGACGACAACGACTCCGACACCGTTCGGCTCAATTACGGCAAGGCTCTGTTGCAGACCACTTTCGCCCGCATAAGAGAGCTTTGACATCGCATAGTCTCCTGCCGGTAGTCTCATGCCGACACAGCACCCGGGCATCTCGGTCGGGCTTCGCCCGGGCAACCTCCTATCTGTACGTCTTGTCGATATATGATAAAAACTGCTCCTTGTAGTTCTCGCCCAGAGGTACATACTCGTCGCTGTCGAAAAATATGCGACCCTTGGCATAACCGGCCATGCGTCGCAGATTGACTATGTAGGAGCGGTGCACGCGCATGAAGCTGTCGGAGGGGAGCGTCGCCTCCATATTTTTGAGTCTGAACAGAGTGGTGATGGTGGGGCTGCCGTCGATATGCAGACGCACATACTCGCCGGCACTCTCCAAATATACGATGTCGCTTATGCGCACCAGCATGGTCTTGTAATCGGCCTTGACCGACAGATACTCCCTGTTTTCAGGCACGGCCTCGCTCTTGGGCAGCGCATTCTCCCTGGCACGGCCGATCAGATCGACCAGCGACAGCACCTTGTCGACAGCTGCCGCGAACTCGTCGTACCCGAAGGGTTTGAGCAGATAGTCTATCGCATTGAGTTTGAATCCGTCGATAGCAAATTCGGAGTATGCCGTGGTGAAGATGACGAAACGCTGTCCTGGCAGCGAACGCACGAAGTCGAGTCCGTTCTGATCGGGCATGTCGATGTCGACGAATATCAGATCTATCCTCTCTTTCTCATCTTCGTTATCGATCACTTCGTGAGCCTGAGCCGCACTGCGGCATGCCGCCACCAGCGAGAGCGACGGCGTACGTTCGATATAACTCTTGATCTGACGCAGAGCCAGCGGCTCGTCGTCGACGGCGATACATCTAACCATGATTCTTTACAGGAATTATCAGATTTACTTCATATGTCGATTCGCTCGACGTGTCTATATCGAGCGAAAAACCCTTTCCGAACAGCAGAGCCAGGCGTTTGCGCACATTGTCCAGCCCTACGCCGCCGCAATCCGCCGCTTTGCCATGGCGGCTGTTCACCACACGATAGTGCAGCATGCCGCCCGTCACCTCGATGCCGATGCGGATAAACGACCGGTGGTTGTAGCTCACACCGTGCTTGAACGCGTTCTCCACGAATACGATCAGCAGCAGCGGCGGCACCACAATGCGGCGGCAAACAGCCGACGAGGGGTGCTCGAAGCTGATCTCCACATCGTCGACATAACGGATTCGCATAAGTTCCATGTAGTTGCCCACGAACTGCACCTCCTTTTCGAGCGTGGTGCCCGCCCCTTCCGAGTCGTACAGCACGTAGCGCATCATCTTCGAGAGCTCGATCACGCTCTGCTTGGCCATCTTCGCATCGATGTCGATCAGCGAGTGTATGTTGTTGAGCGTATTCATGAAGAAGTGGGGATTGATCTGATATTTCAGATAATCCATCTGCGCCTGCAACGCATGACGCTGCATCTGCACCATCTTGCGTTCGGTGTCCAGTGCACGATAATAGAGCTTTATCATCGTATTGGTGCCTATCATGAACATTCCCAGCACCACATTCCAATACCACTCCAAGTCAGAGAACGAGGCCTTGTGCTGCAACACCTCACTGGCTTGCCAATAACGGAAATTCAACAGCTGAATACCTCCGAATATGGCTGCGAGCATGATAACCGCCCAGACGACATAAAGGATATAACGGTGCGACGACAAAAGCCGCGGCACGAGAATATTGTTGTTGATTATGAACACGATGAAGTAAGGAGCGATCTTGCCCCACGATATGACCACACGCTGAAAATCGACATGCAGCTCCGACATCAGCTTCGAGTTGAGTATGGGCACAAGAAATATGGCCAGCCATACGAACGTATAGAACAGATTTTCACCGACCGATGTTTTCTTCGCTATCTTCATGTGACAAAGATACTGATAAGCGAGCGCAAAAACAAGTTTACTTGTATTTTGCCGAGCGGAAGTATCTTCGGCGAAGCCAATGTACGGATAAGCGAGCGCAAAAACAAACTTGTTTGTATTTTGCCGAGCGAAAGTATCTTCGGTCAGGCCGAAGATACGCGCAGCGAAAACAGCCCTGACTGGCCGCCCTCGGCATACGTACCGCACCGACTGTCGGGCGAGACGCAGTAAATGACGCCTTTTCACTAAAAAGAGAGAAAAAATACCTATATTTGTATTTAGAAGCTAACGCGCATAAAAATGAAGCATAACAGATATACGATAGGATTCGACGCCAAACGCGCCAATGCCAATAAAACCGGACTCGGCAATTACAGCCGGTTTGTCATAGAGGCGTTGTCGAGAGCATGCGACAACGATGCCTATTTCAGATTATACATACCCAAACGCAAGAACAACAAGGAGTTCGACGCGATAGCAGAGATGCCCAATGTCGAGGCCATGGTACCGCGCGGCGGCATGTGGCAGCGACTGTCGGCAGTGTGGCGCACGCTGCGAGTGGCGGCCGATGCCAAAGGCGACGACGTGGTGCTATATCACGGCCTGAGCAACGAGCTGCCGCTGGGATTGTCGCGGCGGGGCATACGCAGCGTCGTGACGATTCACGACCTTATATTTCTGCGCTATCCGTCGTACTACAAACCCGTCGACCGCATGATATACGAGTGGAAGTTCCGCTCGGCATGCAAGCGCGCCGACCGCATCATAGCCGTCAGCGAGTGTACCAAACGCGACATAGTAAAGTTCTTCGGCACCGATCCCGACAAGATAGACGTCGTCTATCAGGGCTGCGACAAGATGTTCTCGCAGCCGATCGGCGAGACCAAGCGCACGGAGGTGCAGGAGCGTTACTCGCTGCCCCGACGCTATCTGCTGACGGTCGGGACATTGGAGGAGCGCAAGAATCTGATGGCGATAGTCGAGGCGTTGGCTCTGCTGCCGCAGGATATTCATCTGGTGGCGGTCGGGCGCAGGACACCCTACACCGAACGCGTCGCGTCGCGCATCGAGGAGCTGGGGCTGGGCGAACGCGTACACATTCTCTCCGACGTAGCCTACACCGATCTGCCGGCCGTATATGCCGCCTCCGAGGTGTTCGTCTATCCGTCGCGCTTCGAGGGATTCGGCATACCAATAATCGAGGCAATGAGCGTAGGCATACCCGTCGTTGCCGCCACAGGATCGTGCTTGGAGGAGGCCGGCGGCCCCTCGTCGAAGTATGTCTCACCCGACGATCGCTGGCAGATGGCCGATGCCATAAAAAACATCATCGCCGACGACGGGCTGCGGCGCAAGATGATCGACGACGGCCGGCAATACGTCGAACGGTTCGCTCCGGAGAATATCGCCCGCGGCGTGATGAATTGTTACAGACACATAGGCATAGATTTGACATATGGCAAATAGAGATTTCAGCGTAGCGCTGCTGATTACGACATACAACCGCCCCGATGCACTGCAACTCGTTTTGAAAGCCGTAGCCGCACAGAGCATACTGCCCGACGAGGTGCTTATCGCCGACGACGGTTCGCACAACGACACACGCGAGATGCTGGCCGCCTTTGCCCGGCAGGCACCTTTCGTTCTGCGGCACATATGGCACGAGGACGACGGCTTCCGCGTGGGAGTCATTCGCAACAAGGCGATAGCGGCCGCCAAGAGCGACTACATAATACAGATCGACGGCGACATGCTGCCCCACAGGCGATTCATCGAAGATCATTTGCGCCTGGCACGCCGCGGATATATGGTCAGCGGCGGTCGCATTCTGACCGACCGGCAACTGACCGGAGAGCTTATCGCCAATGGCGACGTGCGCGTGACGATGTGGCGGCGCGGATTGAAGAACCGGCTCAACTCGCTGCGCCTGCCGCTCCTCTCGCCGCTGCTCTACAAGGTGCACGCCGACAGCTTCTCGGTACGCAGCTGCAATCTGGCGGTATGGCGCGACGACATGATACGTGTCAACGGCTACAACGAAGACATAGTAGGCTGGGGGCGCGAAGACAGCGAACTCGCTCTGCGCCTTATGAATGCCGGCGTTCGCAAACGCACGGCCAAGCTCGCGGCACTGGCCTATCACCTCTACCACAACGAGGCGTCGCGCGACTCGCTCGCTCGCAACGATACCATACTCGACAACGTCACACGCGCCGGAGCCGATCGCTGCGAAAACGGAATATCGAAACACATAGGATAATAGCCGAAGATCGCGACAGATGAAGACAGAGGATATACTCGACGACATACCGATAGAGTCCCACCCCTGGGAGCCGTTCGTTCCGCAGGGTGCCAGGATACTGATGCTCGGCACATTTCCGCCGGGGGATCATCGTTGGAGCATGGACTTCTACTACCCCAACCCGACCAACGACTTCTGGCCGATGATGGGGCTTATACTGCTCGGCGACCGCAATGCCCTGCGCGAGCCGGCAGGCAAGCGGTTCGACCTGAATGCCATACGTGAGCTCATGACCGAGCGGCACATCGCACTGAGCGACACTGCCCGAAAGGTGCGCCGGCTGCGAGGCAACGCCTCCGACAAATATCTCGACATAGTGGAGAGAATCGACCTCGAAGGTCTGCTCAGCACAATGCCCGAATGCCGCACCGTGGCCACCACCGGCGAAAAGGCGGCTTCGGTCATAGCCGAACTTACGGACACCGACGTTCCCAAGATGGGCGCAAAGACGACAAGTGCCGACGGAATCGACATATGGCGCATGCCCTCGACCAGCCGCGCCTACCCTCTGGCACTTGCGAAAAAGGCCGAATATTATGCCGAGATGTTCCGGCATGCAGGCATTATGTAATCGGCACACAGAATCCCGACAGCAAAACAAGGCGTCCGACAAATATCGGACGCCTTGCATTTTACAATCCAACTCGCGGTCTATTCGCCCCTGGCCACTCCCTGCAACCCGGCATGAAGATGCCCCGAGACAGCGCCACCGGCTACCGGTGCCGACTTGGCCTGCCCGACGGGCGACAGCTCCGCAGCACCGTATTTCACGCTCTTCACACGGTTGGCCGACGCACGCAGCGGCGAGATGCCGGCAAGCGAAGCCGATGCGGCTGCCGCACGATCGATGCGGAAATACACCAGATCGTATTCGTCGTCCTCGACCTTGTAGTAATCGTCGCCATTGCGCAGCATATAGTTCATCGACATGAACTCCTTGCTGTAACCCTCCACCGACAATATCTCGCCGAACATTGCCAGATGGTCGTCTCTCAGGCTGCCCGTATACATCGTGCCGTTATAGCCCAGCAATACCACCAGATCGTCGAATCCGAAATGCATCTTGCCGAAGAACAATATGTCCATCATCTTGTCGTCGACCATCTTCGTGCCCAACACCTGAGGGCCCTCGACCGACACCTTTCCCGTTTCGGGGTGATAGCGCATCTCGAACGGATACTCCTGCGACACAGGACTGTGCGACCAGCCGTAGACCTTGAAGCTGCGATTGGGCGTAAGCTCCTCTATGCGCAAATCATACGTCTCATACGTAAGCCAGTCGGCCGTGGTTTTACCCAGAAGCGTCCACTCGCCCAGATACGCCTTATAGCCCTCCGACGCAGGCTCCTCTGCGGGACATGCTTTGGTTTCGGCACTCACCACGCGCACGACCGGAGTCTCGCCGTCCATGGCAAAGGCCACGATCACATACTCCGTCTCGGGGTTAAGGTCGGTGAATATGCGCTCGAAATAACCCTCTCTCTGCAACGCCTCGACAGCCGCGTCATCGGAGTAGATCGGATATAGATACAACATATAAGAGAGTTGCAGCAGCATCTCCGGCTGCTGAGAGAACATCGCCTCGATTTGAGAGAGATCCTGCCCCTCCAAGCCGACATAGCCCATATAGGCATCGAACGTCGATCTCTCCATTGGCATCATGCTGCAATATATGTTGTCGATGTTCAGCTCTCCCGAGAAGTGCTGCGGCTCGAAAGTCATCAGGAACGTATCGTAATCGTGGTAGCCCTGCAATTCGCGCTCGTAAGGCACCACATCGAGCGAGATCGACGGCGTATAGCCCGGAACATCGATCTGCAACTCCTTGTAGATCTCGCAGCCCTGGTAATCAACACCGTAGACAGCCAGCATATACGATTCGCCGGCCGCAACGGCTCTGCTATCGGTATAGGTATTGGCACTCACATTGCCGTTGTTGTATTCGAACAGGAAATCCATCATTCCGTAATCGCCCTTATCGGCCTTGAACTCATCGAATTTCTGCTTGGGATAGAGATCCCAGAAGAAGAACGCCACCTTCGTCTCATCGCACTCCATGCGTATTGTCACCGACTCGGAAGTAAGCTCGGTAACAGTCAGTTCGATATCCTCCGACGACATGCCTCCCGGCTCCGGCATCTTGAATTCGATCACGCTCGGCTTATCGTCCGACCACGCCTCATTGTCGATGGTTGCGGCAATGACATAATACTCCTTGCCCGGCGTAAGCGACACCGTATGACGCGTGGGGTGCTCCTCGCCGGCCGTCCAGACCACAATGCCCGACGCATCGCTCTCCACGCCGTAATCGGCAAGCATGTTGCGTGTGAAATCGTCGCGGTTGAGATTGGGCCCGGCCACCTGCATGGCTATAAACAGCTCATATTCGTAGAACCATTTTTCTATATAGGTATGGAAACATACGTCGTGACCCGCCAAATCGATATTGTACGATACGCTCATCGCAGACGGCGTCACCCCGGTTATCAGATCGTTGACGATATCCTGCACCGTGGTGACATCGACCGATACGACTTCGCCGTAGATCTCGCCGCTGCTCGCAGCAGCATAGACGGTGTAATCGGTATCGGGCGTAAGGCCGTCGATGGTGAACGTAACGGAGGTCGACGAAGCTACGGCCGATTTGCCCAGTGCGAAGACCTCGGCGGCACCGGGTGCTGCCGATTCGGCCTCGACGATACAATAGGCCATTGCATCGGCATCATGAGCTGCGAGGCTGATGTCGATCTGCGTTTTGTCGACACGCTCCAACTCTATGGTGACAAGCGGATTGGGATCAGGCAACGGCTGCTCGGTCTCGCTCTCCGTACAACCGGCGGACAATAGCGTCACACACGCAAACGCCGAAAGCATTTGCGACAAGGGTAGAAGTCGTAAATTCATAACTGAAAAATTTTAAATTAAACATCAACGGCATGACGAAGAATATCGTGCCTCCTTCGGAAAAGAGATATCATCATCAACCATAACCGACGACAAGATAATAAAAAATTGCATGGCAATCGCATAAAACCGCCCGACTTTATCCACAAATTATTAACAATCAATAAAATTTCAAGCCTGCATAAATGCATACTGTCACCAAGAAGCTGACGAGGGTCGGGCAATATCGGTCTATTATATGGTTTCGGCAAAGCATTTTGCATACATATTCAAGAACAATACACCTCAACACCCGTTTAAATCCACAACTGCCCGACAACTTGAATTAGGTTCTGAAAAATTTGCATTTTTACAAAACAGTTTCTATATTTGCAACATAAATATTTAGCGAGAATGTTTGTTTGTGCACAGAACTGGTGGTGGTGCTCATTGACTAAGGTAGACAATGAGTGGCGTCGCACGTGCATATGATAGCATATTAATCCGATCCAGAATCCCGTTGTTTACCAGTAAACAGCGGGATTCTTTTTTTTAATCCAAAAACCAAACCTCAAAGATGAAAACAAAAAAGTTTACGCTCTCGGAGAGCCAGATGCCTACGCAATGGTACAACATCGTGGCCGACATGCCCAACAAACCGCTGCCGCCGCTCGATCCCGCCACACACAAACCCGTCACGTTCGAGCAGATGCAGACTATATTCGCCGACGAACTGATACGCCAGGAGATGTCGACCGAACGCTTCATCGACATACCCGAAGAGGTTCAGAAGATATACGGCATATGGCGTCCGACTCCGCTCGTGCGCGCCTACGGCCTGGAAAAGGCTCTCGGCACTACGGCCAAGATATTCTTCAAGAACGAGAGCGTATCGCCGGCCGGATCGCACAAGCCCAACACCGCCGTGCCGCAGGCCTACTACAATTACAAGCAGGGCATAAAGCATCTGACTACCGAGACCGGCGCCGGACAGTGGGGCACGGCCATATCATTCGCCGCACAGCAGTTCGGCATCGATGTCAAGGTATTCATGGTCAGGGTAAGCTACGATCAGAAGCCCTACCGGCGCCTGATGATGAACACATTCGGCGCCGAGTGTCTGTCGTCGCCCACCACACTCACAGCATCGGGGCGCGCGGCGCTGGCAATCGATCCTAACTGTTCGGGAAGCCTCGGTCTGGCTATCTCCGAAGCCGTCGAGACCGCCGTACAGCACCCCGAAGACACGCGATACTGTCTGGGCAGCGTGCTCAACCACGTACTGCTGCACCAGACCGTCATCGGCGAGGAGGCTATCACACAGATGGAGATGGCCGATGCCGAACCCGACATCGTAATCGGCTGCTTCGGCGGCGGAAGCAACTTCGCCGGCATAGGCTTCCCTTTCCTGAGAAAGAACCTTACCGAGGGCAAACGCATACGTGTGGTGGCCGTCGAACCGGCAAGCTGCCCGAAACTCACGCGCGGCGTGTTCCAGTACGATTTCGGCGATGTTGCCGGATTCACCCCGCTGCTGCCGATGTACACACTCGGCCACGACTTCCAACCCTCCGACATACACGCCGGCGGATTGCGGTATCACGGTGCAGGATCGATCGTCAGCCAGCTGCTCAAAGACGGACTCATCGAGGCGCAGTCGGTGGCGCAAAACGAGACTCTCGCCGCAGGTATACTCTTCGCCAAGAGCGAAGGCATCATACCCGCCCCCGAATCGACCCACGCAATTGCCGTCGCCATACGCGAGGCACTGCGCGCCAAGGAGGCAGGCCAAAGCCCTACCATACTGTTCAATCTGTCGGGTCACGGCATAATCGACCTCTACGCCTACGAACAGTATCTTGCGGGCTCGCTCAAAGACTATGCACCCGACGACGACGAGATAGCGCGCACCACCTCGATGCTGCAAAACCTACTGTGAGCCGCCCCGGCACTCCGGCACCGCCGAACAGACTACGCAGGCCGACATCCGATGCCGGACAGCCGCCCGACAATCTGAAACGGATATGATGTCATATCCGTTTCTTTTCGCATATTAGCCCCGGACGGGAACACTCTTGCCCGACAAAATGCAAAAAAATTTGTTTTTACACTCGCTTATTCGTATATTTGCAGGTGTAACGATTTGATACACAACGACGATACGCCACTCAAACAGCGCAACTCGCTGGGGGGGGGCAGTTACGCCGCTGATTTTGATCGCAATATATTATTTAACGATAACGATGGACAATATTTTAACAATCGAGGGTGTGTCGAAAAGCTACACCGGCCACAAGGCACTCAACGATGTATCGCTGAGCATACCCCGCGGATCGATCTACGGTCTGCTGGGCCCCAACGGTGCAGGCAAGACCACGCTCATCAGAGTAATCAACCGCATCACGATCCCCGACAGCGGACGCGTACTGCTCGACGGCAAACCGATTACCGTCGACGACATCTATCACATAGGCTACATGCCCGAAGAGCGCGGTCTCTACAAGAAGATGCGCGTAGGCGATCAGGCCATATTCTTCGCCCGACTGAAAGGCATGTCGAAAGCCGATGCCGCAAAACGTCTGCACGCATGGTTCGAACGTCTCGGCCTGGCCGAATGGTGGAACCGCAAGGTGGAGGATCTGTCGAAGGGCATGGCGCAAAAGGTGCAGTTCATCTCGACGGTGGTGCACGAGCCCAAGCTGCTCATCTTCGACGAGCCCTTCTCGGGCTTCGATCCGATCAACGCCAATCTGCTCAAAGAGGAGATCATGGGGCTGCGCGACCGCGGAGCCACGGTCATCTTCTCTACGCACAACATGGCCTCCGTCGAGGAGATATGCGACCACATCACTCTAATCAACAAGTCGCAAAACATTCTGTCGGGCTCGGTCGACGAGATACGCCGCACGGCAGGCGGCAACACCTTCTGCGTCACGTTCAGCGGCGACGAGCAGCAGCTCCGCACACTTCTGGGCGACCGCGTGACGATGCTGGGCGAGTCGAGCGGACTGATCGGCGGCTACACCCAGTTCAAAATACACATACCCTCCGACGACGACATTCGCGGCGTGATATCGACGCTCAACGACAACTGCCGTCTGCGCTCGTTCCAGGAGGTTATGCCGAGCATGAACGACATATTCATACGTGCGGTCGAGAACCGACTCTAAAACATTCGAAACGATGAACAAGACAATGCTTATAGTGATGCGCGAATTTTCGGAGCGCGTCCGCAAAAAATCATTCATAATCACCACACTGTTGATGCCGCTGATGATGATCGGTCTGATGCTGGCACCGTCGCTCATCATGCTCTACGGCAAGGGATCGGCCAAACGCGTGGTCGTGGTCGACCGAAGCGGCCTGATAGCCGGCGCACTCGAATCGAGCGATGAACTGCTGTTCGAGACACTCGACGAGCTCTCCGTCACGCAGGCCTGCACCACCTACGACGACAACAGCGACGTATTCGCCATACTTGCCATCGACGACGACGTGATGACCAATCCGCGCGCCGTGAAGCTCATCACCAACTCCTCATCGTCGATCACCATCGAAGAGGCCATAAGCTCGCAAATCGAAAGCATCATCGAGCGCGAGAAGCTCAAAGCCTACGACATAGAGGATCTCGACCGCATCATGGCCGAGGTCGCCACCCGCATCGAACTGGAAACGGTCAAGAACAACGGCACGGGCGACCTCGATTCGATGGAGTCGACCTCGTCGGGCGTCAACTACATTCTCGGACTCGTCATGGGCATGCTGCTCTACATGATAATCATCATCTACGGACAGATGGTCATGACCTCGGTCATCGAGGAGAAGAACAGCCGCGTGATCGACGTCATCGTGTCGAGCTGCTCACCGTTCCAGATCATGATGGGCAAGATAACCGGCATAGCCCTCGTGGCCGTGGCACAGATCGCCATCTGGGCACTGCTCATCATCGGTGCCAGCAAATTCGTCGTACCGGCCGTATTCCCGGCCGAAGTGGCGGCAACCAGCACCGGCATGATGTCGGCCATGATCGGTACATTCTCCGACGTGGGCTACATCTCAATGCTGTTCGGCTACATGCTGCTCTTCATTCTCGGCGGATTCCTCTTCTACGCCTCGATGTTCGCCGCTTCGGGCTCGTCGGTCGATTCGGTGCAGGACGCACAGCAGTTCAACACCATCATCATGCTGCCCATCATCTTGGGCATCATCATCATGATGCAGGTGTTCAACGACCCCAATGCCGACATGGCATTCTGGTTCTCGATCATACCTTTCACCTCGCCTGTGGTGATGATGGCACGCATACCGTTCGGCATACCCGCATGGGAGATCGCCCTCTCGCTCGCCATACTCTACGCTTCGTTCGTGGTGATGGTATGGGTGGCAGCCAAGATCTATCGCGTGGGTATCTTCATGCACGGCAAGAAACCCTCGTTCAAAGAGCTGTGGCAGTGGATCAAGATGAAATAATGCGCACCGCGGCCGGCGATTAACCGGCCGCGGTCATGCGCCGATGCAACCGTCCCGACAAATATTTGTCGGGACGGTTCGCTTTCATAACCGCCGTCGCTCCGAGGGAGGGCATGCTCGACCGTGAGAGCCTCACCATCGGTAATTGTCACTCCGAGGAACAACACTGTTGCGACAGGGGCTCTTCTGAATTGTCACTCCGAGGAACAACACTGTTGCGACAGGGGCTCTTCTGAATTGTCACTCCGAGGAACAACACTGTTGCGACAGGGG
>CAMWTS010000033.1 GCA_947177225.1 uncultured Alistipes sp.
TATGCCTTCTAGTGGTCGCCTCCGACCAGAGCGAGTATCTTGCGCTGGGCAAGCCAATGGCGCGCCTGCGAAAGCACCTTCTCGTTCATATCGGCCGAAGCATCGTTGATCTTACGCAATTTACGTGCATAATACTCGTCGACGATACGGCTGCCGCCATCTTCGAGATTGGCGATGACGCGCTCGGCATCGGGACGCAGATGGTGCGACACGTCCTGTATGGAGTAGTCTATCGGTGCCGTAGCGATACCCTTGCGCCAGCTTTCCGGTGCGGTAGGATCGAAGAAATCGAGCTGTCGCGACACGTCGATGATGGCATCGGGCGCATACGAAGTGCCGGCACCGAAGGATACCGTCACGTCCCACGGAGCGGAGATCAGCACCAGAGCCGACTCCTCCGGCGAAAACGGCATGCCGAAATAGTTGCCGTTGTCGGAAATGACATCTTCGGGATCGAAATTTTCAACGTCCATATATCTTCGGTTTTAATCGTGCAAATATATAAAATAAAGTGATTATATCCAACTTTACGACGATATAAGATCGGCGCACCGCGCCGCCCGATGCGCATGGGCGGCAAACTGTCGCCGCAGGTTACAGGTTATCGCAATACAGATGTTCTATTCCGCCGCCTGATCCTGATCCAGCTCCGTCTCGGCACCTTCCAGAGCCTTGGCCGACTGTCGTTTCTTGGTCGGCAGCCCCAAACGGCGCAGCCGCTCGCCCAGCCGCACGATGTTGTTGTTGCCAGTGTGCAGACGCTTGTAGGCATCGTCGTATCGGGTGCGAGCCTGATCCAGCGCCGCACCGATACCCTCCAACGACTCGGTGAACGACACCAGCTGGTCGTAGAGCTTGGTGGCCTTATCGACGATCTCGGCCTGATTCTTAGTCTGAGCATCTCTGCGCCACATGTCGGCCACCATCTTCAACAGCGCGAACAGATTGGTCGGCGACGAAATAACCACCTTGCGCGCATAGGCATCGCCCCATATCGACCGATCCTCCTTCAAGGCTTCAAGAAAGGCCGGTTCGGCCGGAATGAACATGATGACGAAATCGGGCGAATCGAGCAGACGCTGATACTCCTTGGCAGCGAGCTCCTGCACGTGACGACGCACCGAGGCCACATGTTCGGCCATCAGACGACGGCGCTCCTGCTCGCTCTCGGCCGCAGTGTAGCCGACATATGCCGTAAGCGACACCTTCGAATCGATGACTATCGACCTCTCTTCTGGAAGACGCAATATTACGTCGGGACGCAGATTGCGATTGTCGTCGTCTTTGAGATTGGCCTGCACATCGTAGTGCAAACCCTTGACAAGGCCGGTGCTCGACAGTATCGTTTCGAGATAGACCTCTCCCCAGTCGCCCTGCACCTTGGAGTTGCCGCGCAGCGCATTGGTCAGATTGGCGGTCTCGGCAGTGATCTTCATATTGAGCCGCATGAGGTTGTCCAGCTCGTTTTTCAAGGCTCCGCGCTGCTCGTTCTCCGAGGCGTAGATGCGCTCGACACGCTCGCGGAAATCCGAGATATTGTCCTTGAACGGTTTGAGCAGCAGATCCAAAGACTCCTTGTTGGCCTGCCTGAACTCGCGCGACTGTTCGCCGAAGATCTCATTGGCCAGATTGCGGAACTGAGCCTTCATGGCCTCCTCGGCACGCTCCCGCTCGCGAGCCAATGTCTGTTCGGCCTGCTCCCTCTCGCGCACCATTGCCTCTTCCCTCTCGCGCAACGCCGCCACTTCGCTCTCGGCTCTGACTCGCGCCATGCGTTCGTCGAGAAGCGACTGCCGTTCGCGAGCCATCTCGGCCTGTAAGTTCTGCTCCGAAACCCGACGTTCGTCGCGCTCGCGTGCAAGCTCGGCCGAAGAACGCCGCAGAATAAGTGTCAGCACGATCACGGCCGCAGCCATGACGACGGTTATTACGATATATTCCATAAAGATAATCTACTTTTCGAGACGGCAAACACCGCCGCCGAGGACAAAGGTAACAAACAATCGCCAAACCGTTACCGATATTTAGTAAGAATTTTGTACTTTTGCCTGCATAATCGAAAATATGAAACATATATGAAACGCATTATAGCCCCGTCGGTGCTGTCGGCCGACTTCGGACACCTCGAACGCGACATGGAGATGATCGACCGCAGTGCGGCCGAATGGGTTCACATCGACGTAATGGACGGCGTGTTCGTTCCCAACATATCGTTCGGATTTCCCGTGATGAAACCCATACGCAAATCTACGCGCAAGACGCTCGACGTGCATCTGATGATAACCGAGCCGGAGAACTACATCGAGCGTTTCGTCGAAGCCGGAGCCGACTACGTAACCTTCCATTACGAAGCCACGATGGACATACGCGGCTGTATAAAGGCCATACACGACGCAGGCGCACGTGCCGGCATATCGATCAAACCGGCCACCTCGGCCGAGGTGCTGCGCGATATTCTGCCGTTGGTGGACATGGTGCTGGTGATGAGCGTCGAACCCGGATTCGGAGGGCAATCGTTCATGCCTTCGGCAGTCGACAAGATACGCAGTCTCGACCAGATGAAGCGCGAAGCGGGACTCGATACCATCATCGAGGTCGACGGCGGCATCTCGGCAGCCAATGCCCGTCTGCTGTTCGATGCAGGAGCGGAGGTGCTCGTTGCCGGCAGCTCGGTGTTCGGCGCACCCGATCCGGAAGAGGCTATTAACCGAATGTTGAAAGCATAACACGATGATTTCGTTAGACAACCTTACTATAAGCTACGGAGGCTGGACTCTGTTCGACAACATTTCGTTTCTTATCAATCCCAAAGACCGAATAGGACTTGTCGGCAAGAACGGAGCCGGCAAGACCACACTGCTGCGCACCATCGTAGGCGAGCAGCAGCCGACATCGGGAGCCGTCACGGTCAACGGCGAATGCACGATAGGCTACCTGCCGCAGCAGATGCGCGTGGCCGACACCACTACGCTCGTGGACGAGACGGCCAAGGCTTTCGACGAGGTGCTGCGCATCGAGACCGATATAGAGCGTCTGACGGCCGAAATAGCCGAACGCACCGACTTCGAGTCTGCCGAGTATGAAAATCTGCTGCACCGTCTCAACGAAGCCAACGACCGCTATCATATCCTCGGCGGCGACACGCGCGAAGCCGACATCGAGCGCACGCTGCTCGGTTTGGGATTCCGCCGCTCGGATTTCAACCGTGCCACGAGCGAGTTTTCGGGAGGCTGGCGCATGCGTATCGAGCTGGCGAAACTGCTGTTGCGCCGCCCGTCGATATTTCTGCTCGACGAGCCGACCAACCATCTCGACATAGAGAGCATACAGTGGTTGGAGGAGTACCTGCGTTCATACAACGGCGCCGTGCTGCTCATCTCGCACGACCGTGCATTTCTCGACAACGTCACCACACGCACCGTAGAGCTGTCGCTCGGCAAGATCTACGACTACAAGGTATCATATTCAAAGTTCGTCGAGCTGCGTGCCGAGCGTCGTGCACAGCAAATGGCCGCCTATCAGAATCAGCAGCGCATGATCGAGAAGACCGAGGAGTTCATCGAGAAGTTCCGCTACAAGCCCACCAAGAGCAACCAGGTGCAGTCGCGCATAAAGCAGTTGGAGAAGATCGAACGCATAGAGGTCGATGAAGAGGATCTGTCGCGACTCAACATAAAGTTTCCGCCGGCACCGCGTTCGGGTCAGATCGTGGCCGAAGTAAAGCAGGCGGGCAAGGCTTTCGGACAGAAGCGCATATTCTCAGGTGCGGAGTTCACCATCGAGCGAGGAGCCAAGATAGCTCTGGTAGGACGCAACGGCGAGGGCAAGACCACGTTCGCCCGCATGCTTGTCGGCGAGCTGGATCCCACCGAGGGCGAAATACGCATCGGAGCCAACGTCAACACGGGCTACTACGCGCAGAATCAGGACGATCTGATGGAGGGCGAGTTCACCGTATTCGACACCCTCGACAGAGTGGCCGTGGGCGACATACGCACACGACTCAGAGACATACTCGGAGCGTTTCTGTTCCGCGGCGAGGATATCGACAAGAAGGTTAAGGTGCTGTCGGGCGGCGAACGCTCGCGTCTGGCCATGGCGCGCCTGATGCTCGAACCCTACAATCTGCTGGTGCTCGACGAGCCGACCAACCATATGGACATGCGTTCGAAAGATATTCTGAAAAACGCTCTCATCAAATATGACGGCACAGTGGTAGTGGTATCGCACGACAGAGAGTTTCTCGACGGTCTGGTCGATCGCGTCTACGAATTCCGCGACGGAGGGGTGAAGGAGTATCTCGGCGGCATATACTACTTTTTGGAGAAACGCAAGGTCGAATCGCTCAAAGAGATCGAGCGCAAGGCTCCTGCGGCCGAGGCTTCGGAGCGCAAGAGCGACGCGAATGCCCCGGGCGCGGGCAAGCTCTCCTACGAGCAGCGCAAGGAGCAGGAGAAGCTGTTGCGCAAGCTGCGCAAGAGTGTCGAGACAATCGAAGCGGAACTGGCCGAGATAGAGCGGCAGATAGCGGCATACGACGAGAAATTCGCCTCGGCGACCGAATACGATGCAGACGACTACCGTAACTACGAAGGCCTGAAATCGCACTACGACCACATGATGCACGAGTGGGAGAAGGCCAGCTACGAATTGGAAATAACCGAGCAGCAATGACCGCTCCGAAAAGGATACTTATCATAAACGGTTCGCCCAGGCGCGACGGGATCGTATCCCGATCGCTCGACATCGTGCGCCAAAGATCCGAATCGGCTGGTGCCGAATGCGAGCGGATCGACATCTGCGACTGCCGCTTCGCTCCGTGCACAGGTTGCATGGCGTGTCGCAAGAGCGGCAAATGCCCGCTTCCGCACGACGACGCACATGAGCTGGCCGAAAAGATCGGCGCAGCCGACATATTGGTAATCGGCACTCCAACATATTGGGGCGGCATGTCGGCACAGTTGAAGATGGCCTTCGAACGCATGGTACCGCTGTTTATGGGCGAATCGCCGCGCGGTCTGCCTCAGCCGCGCATGAAGGGACGCAGAGCGTTGCTCATAGCGGCATGCACCACACCCTGGCCGTTCAACATCGTAATGCACCAGAGTCGCGGAGCAGTCCGCGCCATGCGCGAGATAGTCTCCACGGCGGGCATGAAGGTTAGGTCGGTCGAATTGGCCGGCACGAAATCGCTGCACGGAGAGCCTACCGGCCGCATGTGCCGCAAGATAGACAAGATGACAACAAAAATATTGAAATAACACTATGGAAAACATCATTTTCGGCATACGCCCCGTAGCCGAGGCCATCGAATCGCACAAGCAGATCGAACGTCTCTACATTCGCAAGGGAGCCGAAGGTCAGCTGATGACCGATCTCAAAGATCTGTGCATACGTCACCGCCTGCGTTGGCAGGAGGTGCCGGTGGAGAAGCTCAACCGTCTGACACGCGGCAATCACCAGGGTGTCGTGGCTCAGATTGCAGCCATCGAGTATGTCGAGGTGGCCGACATATTGGAGCGGGTACCCGAAGACGAGACACCGCTCATCGTGGTATTCGACGGCGTTACGGACGTACGCAACTTCGGCGGCATAGCCCGTTCGGCCGAGTGCGCCGGCGTGCACGGTCTGATAGCACCGCTGAAAAATTCGGCACCGGTCAATGCCGATGCCATAAAGACCTCGGCCGGTGCGCTGAACAAGATACCCGTTTGTCGTGTCGGTTCGATACGCAACACGCTCAAAGCGTTGCAGGCAGAAGGTTTCCAGATAGTGGCGGCAACCGAAAAGAGCCGAAAGCTGATCTACGATGCCGACTTCCGTCGTCCGACAGTCATTGTCATGGGAGCCGAAGATACGGGCATATCGAAAGAGGTGTTGAAACTCTGCGACGAGCAGTTGGCCATACCGCTCATCGGTTCGATCGAGTCGCTGAACGTAGCCGCTGCCGCTGCCGTAATGCTCTTCGAGGTGGTGCGTCAGCGCATAGGATAGCAGCGCGGCGGCATGGCCATCATCAGGCATGACATACTGGGCGAGGTTGAGTGCGTCAGGTCGGTGCGCTCGCGCTCGATCCGCCTGTCGGTCAAGCCGTCGGGCAAGATAAGATTATCGTATCCCCTATTTGTCGGACGCCGCAGAGCACTTGATTTTCTCGAAAGCCGCGTGGAGTGGGTCGTCGCAACGCGTCGCAAGCTCGCCGCACGGCAAGCCGACATCGTGCGCATATCGCGCGCCGAGGTCGAACGGCTGCGCACGATTGCACGTCGCACGCTGCCGGCCAAGACGCAGATGCTGGCCGCACGCTTCGGATTCGGCTACGGTCGTGTGACGATTCGCGCAGCACGCACCAAATGGGGCTGCTGCACATCGGAGAACAACCTGTCGCTATCGATCTTTCTGGCCATGCTGCCGGATCATCTGCAAGAGTATGTTATAATTCACGAATTGTGTCATACCGTTCACCACAACCACTCGGCAGCATTTCACGCTCTTGTCGACAAGTGTGTGGAGGGCAAAGAAAAACTCCTCGACCGTGAGTTGAGGAGTTATCGCATTCCCGTCATCGACGAGTGATTAGCCGCAATCGAGGCATATCGCTACAACAGCTTCTTCTTCGAGGTCGTAACTATAAAATCTTTCAGATAAAAAGGTTCGAAATAGGCAATGTCGACACCCTCGCCTGCCTCGAACGCCTGCTGTGCCAGTCGCACCAGGCCGCGAGCCGACGGTGCCACTTCGATCAGAACCGCATCGGGCAGCGACTCCACACACTTGGCCGCACCATTGCCGAATATCACGAACTTGTGCTCCCCGTCGCGCCATGAAGCGAAGCTCTCAGGCGTGATGATCTCGGCTCCGACCTCGCTCAACTGCCGTCCCGAGCTGTCGAAGACCTGAGCGTAGACCTCCATGCGACGGGCATCGACCATCGGGCACAGACGCGCGGCCGCCCACTCCTCATCTTCGAGATCGACGATGCCGGCATCGAAATCCTCGCGCGCCACCTCGGTCAGGGCATCGAGCGAGCCGATGGCCAACAGTGGTATCTGCAATCCGTAGCACAAACCCTTGGCAAACGATACTCCGATGCGCAGTCCGGTGTAGGATCCAGGACCCTTGCCCACGGCAACGGCATCGATATCATCGGGTGCGACACCCGTCTCGCGCAACAATTCATCGACGAAGACGCCGAGTTTTTTGGCATGGTCGCGCCCCTCGCCGCTCTCTCTGAGCGAGAGCAGTTCGCCGTCTCTGGCCAGAGCCACCGAACAGATGTCGGTGCCGGTCTCTATACATAATATAAGTGCCATATATCTATCTTCTGTTTGACTTCATTGCCTTGTCCATCTCGCGGCGGGCATCGTTCTCTTTCAGATACTCGCGCTTGTCGTAAGCCTTGCGGCCGCGTGCCAGACCGATGGCGATCTTGACCAGTCCGCGATCGTTGAGGAACATTCTCAGACCGACGACAGTAAGTCCCCGATCCTGCAAAGCACGCTGCAACTTGGACAGCTCCTTGCGGCTGAGCAGCAGCTTGCGATCACGGCGCGGCACATGGTTGTTGCACGTACCCCACGCATACTCGGCGATGTTGACACCGCGTATCCACAGTTCATCGCGCTCGAAATAGCAATAGCTGTCGACAAGCGACGCCTTGCCCAGACGAATCGACTTGATCTCAGTGCCCACGAGCACCACACCGGCCACATACTCCTCGATGATCTCGTAGTCGAATGTCGCCCGCTTGTTGCGAATATTTACGTTTCTATAATCTGCCATATCTCACTCTATTATCTTCGCCACCCCACCGTACGGATCAAACACCGCGCCTGCCGCCATCTATTCGGCATAGGTTTTGAGTATCTTTCCGACGGGTGGAACCGGATAAAGGTAACTAATTCTTTTATCTTTGATATGTTTTACACACAACACATCTTTCTGTTTATTTTCTGTTTGCACACTGTACGGCGTAGTGATACGTCGTCGATCCGGTCCCGCCCTTTTTTAATATCTACAATATCAATCGCTGGATCTTCTTTGCAATCTGAACCTTCACCTTATTATACTTGTTCAGGCGCGCCATGATCTCCGACTGCATCTCCTCCGTCAGATCGTCGTCCGTGAGCAGAGCCTGCTGCTCGGCGATAAGACGCTCGATGATCTTCGACTTGTAGAGCGTAATGGCTTTCGGCACTCCGTGCGACAACATCTCCTCATCGCTCTCCACATGTATATCCTTGCGTTTCCAAAGCGCACTGGGCACATAGTTGTCGTCGGAGGTCAGTATGTCGACCGCAGCATTGCACACCTCCGGATCGGGGTGATTGACGAAATAGTGCGACGGTATCTCCACCCCCTCACCCAGCGCATGCCACTGCTCGCGATAGGTGGTCAGTATGCTGTCGTATATCTTGTTGTCGAAGTGCAGCGAATCGCTCTCCAAATCGCGAAGAATCTCCGCTGCAACGTTCAGCGACACCGAGTCGCGCCCCTCGCGGAACTCGAAATTGCAATGTCCGTATTTGAGCAGATATTTGGTCAGCTCGCGTTCCAGAGCATCGATACTGCTGCCCGCACGCAGATTGCGAGTCGACAAATCGGCATCGGGCACCTGCTCGGCACGAGCCTCGGCCTGCTGTATGCTGCGCTGTCGGCGCAGGAACTCCTCTGCCTCGCGGTCGCCGGTCGAGGCGATACGCTTGCGCGCCACCTCGGCCACGAGCACCTGCTCATCGATATTCATTATCTTAGCGCAATCCTTGATGTAGACCGCACGTTTTATGGCATCGCCGATGATGGCTATCGACTGCACCATATCGCTGATGGCCTCCGAACGGCGCACCGGATCGTCGGTTGCCTCACGCAACAGCAGCTTAGCCTTGAACGAGATAAAGTCTTCGGCATTCTCCCTCACGTAGAGTTTCAACGCATCGGCCGTATTGGCACGGGCGAAAGTATCGGGATCGTGTTCGGGCGGCAGCAGGACGATGCGCACATTCATATCCTCGCGCAGAATCATGTCGACACCTCGTATGGCGGCATGAACGCCGGCGGCATCGCCGTCGTACATGACCGTGACATTCTTCGTGAAGCGGCTCAGCAGACGTATCTGATCCACCGTAAGCGAAGTACCCGACGACGCAACGACATTCTCCACACCGGCCTGATGCATCGATATGACATCGGCATAGCCCTCGACCATGATGGCGAAATCCTCCTGCTGAATGGCCTTCTTGGCGAAATAGAGACCGTACAGCTCGCGACTCTTGTTGTATATCTCGCTTTCAGGCGAATTCTGATACTTCGCCACCTTCTTGTCGGTGCGCAGAGTGCGGCCTCCGAAAGCCACCACACGCCCCGAAACATTATGCACGGGGAATATCACGCGGTCGCGGAAACGGTCGAACAGCGAACCGTCGCGTTCGCTCCTGATCGAGAGTCCGGTCGACACGAGATACTCCTCCTTATAACCGGCCTCGCGTGCCGAGCGCGAAAACAGATCGCCCTTAGACGGACAGAAGCCCAGACCGAACTTGCGAATCGTGGCATCGGTGAAACCGCGCTTCTGACTCAGATAGCTCAGACCCACGCTGCGCCCCTCGGCCTCGTGCAGCAGATACTTGGCAAAATAGTCAGACGCCCAGGTATTAAGCGCGAACATACTCTCGCGATTGTCGTTACGACGCACCTCCTCCTCGGTCATCTCCTTCTCGCGCACATCGATGCCGTAACGCTTGGCCACCATCTTCAATGCTTCGGGATAGGAGACATTCTCATACTCCATGACGAAATTGACAGCATTGCCGCCCTTGCCGCAGCCGAAACACTTGTAGATGCCGCGCGCAGGCGACACCACGAACGACGGGGTCTTCTCCTGATGGAACGGACAGCATGCCTGATAGTTGACGCCCTGACGTTTGAGCGTAACATAATCACCGACAATATCCACGATATTGGCGGCGGCATATATTCTGTCTATGGTTTCGCGATCGATCATTCCACCCGATTCTATCTTGCAAAGATACTAATTTCCTCCGACAATCCGATCTAATAATCGAAAATTACGGCAATGTGCGATTTTTTCACGCTCTTTGCTCCCGACGATACAACATACTCTATTTTTTCATAACTTTGCACTATGGATTTCAAACTCGTATCGGATTATGCGCCGACGGGCGATCAGCCCGAAGCTATCGCCCAGCTGTTGGAGTCGATACGCTCCGGAGCGCACCACACGACGCTGCTGGGTGTAACCGGTTCGGGAAAGACATTCACCGTGGCCAATGTCATAGCACAGCTGAATCGTCCGACACTCGTTCTGAGCCACAACAAGACCCTTGCAGCACAGCTGTACGGAGAGTTCAAGAACTTCTTTCCGGAGAACGCCGTGGAGTATTTCGTATCGTACTACGACTACTACCAGCCGGAAGCATATCTCCCGACGACCGATACCTATATAGAAAAAGATCTCTCGATAAACGACGAGATCGAGAAGATGCGTCTCAGCACCGTGGCCACGCTGCTGTCGGGGCGCAGAGATGTAGTGGTCGTATCGAGCGTATCGTGCCTCTACGGCACGGGCAATCCGGCCGATTTCCACGCCACGGCAATAGAGATCAAGGTGGGACAGGTGGTCAGCTACAAGCACTTCCTATACCGACTCGTCGAGGCATTGTACACACGCACGGAGCTGAATCTCGAACCGGGCACATTCCGGGTCACGGGCGACACGGTCGACATCATGGCTGCTTTCGGCGAGTTCGGAAACCAGTGTTTCCGCGTAATGTTCTTCGACAACGAGATCGAAGCCATACACTCGATCGATCCTGCTACGGGACAGCGCATAGCATCGCTCGACAGCGTGACGCTCTACCCCACCAATCTGTTCGTCACCACACAGGAGCGCATAAACACCGCCGTACAACAGATATACCTCGACCTGGGCAAGCAGATAGCATTCTTCGAAAAGGAGGGTCGCACGATGGAGGCGCAGCGCATAAAGCAGCGCGTGGAGTACGATTTGGAGATGATAAAGGAGCTCGGATATTGCTCAGGCATAGAGAACTATTCGCGCTATTTCGACGGCCGGCCGGAGGGTTCGCGTCCGTTCTGTCTGCTCGATTTCTTCCCCAAGGACTATCTTACCGTAGTCGATGAGAGTCACGTCACACTGCCGCAGGTGCACGCCATGTTCGGAGGCGACCGCGCACGCAAGGAGAATCTGGTGGAGTACGGATTCCGGCTGCCAGCGGCCAAAGACAACAGACCGCTGCGCTTCGAAGAGTACGAAGCTCTGACGAATACGTCGATATATGTGAGTGCCACTCCCGCCGACTACGAGCTGACAAAGAGCGAGGGCGTTGTGGTCGAGCAGCTGATCCGCCCGACGGGTCTGATCGATCCGCCGCTCGATGTGCGCATTACGCTCAACCAGATCGACGATCTGCTGGAACAGATCAATGCCTGCGTAAAGCATGGCGACAAGGTGCTCGTCACCACCATCACAAAGCGCATGGCCGAGGAGCTGTCAAAATATCTCGACCGCGTGGGCGTGCGCAACCGATACATACACTCCGACGTGGAGACCTTGGATCGCATACAGATACTCGAAGATCTGCGCGCCGACATGTTCGACGTGCTGGTAGGCGTCAACCTGCTGCGCGAAGGACTCGATCTGCCGGAGGTGGGACTCGTGGCGATTCTCGATGCCGACAAGGAGGGATTCCTGCGCAACCTGCGCTCGATAACGCAGATAGCCGGTCGCGCCGCACGCCACTCCAACGGTCACGTAACGCTCTATGCCGACCGTATAACCGACTCGATGACATACGCCATCGAGCAGAGCAACCGTCGCCGCGAGAAGCAGGTGCGATACAATATGGAACACGGCATGATACCGCGTCAGGCGCAAAAGAGCGGTTCGGGACAAAGTCTGTTGCTGGGCGACCGCACGGCCGAGAAACCCGACATGAACGTCTACCCCATTGCAGAGGATCACTATGCAGTGGCGGCCGACGTCGAGAAGAACTACGTCGCCGGCGAAAACATCGATGCGCTGATTGCCAAAGCCAAAGAGGATATGGAGCGAGCCGCCAAGTCGCTCGACTTCCTTGCCGCGGCACGATTCCGCGACCGCATGTACGAGTTGCAGAAGCTGCGCGAAGAAAACCGGTCGCACAGATAGCTGATATCGGAGAGTCGGCGGCTCACTGCCGTGGAACCGACAGACAGACGCGATCACATTAAAAATTCGCCGCAGGCATTTCGTCTGCGGCGAATTTCATAAAATATCGGATATCATGCCGCAACCGCCGGCCGAAACAGGGCAATCGACGGAAACAGCATATGCGATTACAGTACCAGCGGCTCGTAATCGAGTCCCCAGGCCTCGGCAACCTTGCGATATACCACCTTGCCCTCGACCACGTTCAGACCAAGACGCAACTCGGCATTCTCGCAACATGCACGCTCCCAACCCTTGTCGGCGAGCTCCAAAACATACGGCAGCGTGGCATTGGTCAATGCAAGCGTAGACGTGTAGGGCACGGCACCAGGGATATTGGCCACGGCGTAGTGAACTATGCCGTCGACCTCGTATATGGGATTCTCGTGCGTGGTGGCGTGAGAGGTCTCGAAGCAGCCGCCCTGATCGATAGCGACATCGACCAGCACGGAGCCGGGCTGCATAAGCGACAGCATATCGCGCGTGACGAGCTTCGGAGCTTTGGCACCCGGTATCAGCACCGAACCGATGACCAGATCGGCATCGCGCAACTCCTGACGTATGTTATATTCGTTCGACATGAGCGTCTTGACATTACGCGGCATGACATCGGCAAGATATGTCAGACGCGGAATGGAGATATCGCAGATGGTCACGTCGGCATCGGCTCCGGCGGCGATACGCGCTGCGGCCGTACCCACGACACCAGCTCCGATGACAAGCACCTTGGCCGGTTTGACACCCGGCACGCCGCCCAGCAGCTTACCCTTGCCGCCGCGAGGACGTTCCAGGTAGTACATACCCTCCTGAGTGGCCATACGGCCTGCAACCTCAGACATTGGCACCAGAAGCGGCAACGAACGATCCGCACGCTCAACGGTCTCATATGCACAGCAAACCGCACCGCTGCGTATCATGGCGAGGGTCAATGCCTCCGAGCTTGCAAAGTGGAAATAGGTGAAAAGCAGCTGGCCGCTGCGCACCAGTCCGTACTCGGGCTCGATTGGCTCCTTCACCTTTATAATCATCTCCGCCACGGCATAGACCTCCTCTATCGTCGGGAGTATTTCCGCTCCCGCAGCCACATAATCGGCATCGGCAAAGCCGCTGTTGACACCGGCCGAAGCCTGCACATATAAACGATGACCGCGACGGGTCAGTTCTTTTGCTCCCGATGGAGTAAGCGCAACACGATTCTCGTTGTTCTTGATCTCCTTTGGTACTCCGATAATCATAACGATGAAAATTTTAATGCGTTTATTTCTCTTTGCAAAGACAATATACGCATTTTTTACGAGACGTGCAAAATTTGCAAACAAAAATCGGTGTCGGATCTCAAAAGTAAGATTACGGCAACGCGGTCGCCGCCCATTTCATATGCTTCGGAACAGTACGTCTAACGACGGAAGGTGTAGTATTTGGCCGCAAGAAAACTGTATACGGTCGATATGACCGTCGTTATCATCTTTGCCGGAGTAGCCCACACTCCGAACGACTCGACAAGCAGCTTCATCGAGACGTAGTTGAGCAGCAAGGCACCGGCCACCGTAAGCGCATAACGCACCATCTGTCGCGACGAGGAGTATTGCGTCGAGCGGAAAGCGACGTGGCGATTGAGCCAGAAACCCGTAAAGAAGGTGATGGGAAAGACTATGGCAAGCGAAGCTATATGAGGCGACACGACCACGAAGCCCAGATCGACGAAACGTCGGGCAACGACAAAGTGATAGATAAGGAAATACCATAGGGTATCGAGAGCCATGTTCGCTCCGCCGCACACGCCGTAACGAAATATCTCAGGCGAAACCATACGCGACAGCGGACTGATGTAGAGCGCGTCGATCAAGGCCGTAATGCGTCGTGCGATGCCCATAAGCGCGGCAGATTATCGTTTGGCGGGATTGACCCACGCCTGCGGGAACTCCTTGCGATGCTCGCGCACGAAGGCTTCGCAATCCTCACGCGTCGACGAACCGAACGCCGCCACGGCAAACAGGCGCCCAAGCGGCCGTATCTCGAAATGCAATCCCGACACTCTCTTTTCCGCCTCGGCGATAGCTCGCACGGCATTCTCGCGAGTCGAGTAACTGCCTATTATGACACGGTAGCGTATGTCGGATTCGCGGACTGGTGCAGGCACTACCGCTTCGGCTTCAACAATTGCGGCAGCTTCGTCCTCCGCGGCAACATCAGATGAAGACGCAACGGCATCTGTCCCGACATCGTCCCCACTCTCCGGCATCGGCTCTGCACGGACGATATTGTGCGACTCTTCTGTGAAGTCGGCAAGCTGCACGACGGCAGCAGACGGCTCGGCATCGGGCAACGACGCCTGCATATCCCGATACATAAACCAGTACAAAGCACCGGCGGCCACGGCAACCACGGCCAAGAGTGCCGACAAGGCAAGCATGCGATGCGAACGGCGACGAACGACGATCTTTACCGCTCCACCGGTATCGGCATTGAGCAGCGACGTCAAAGCCGCGTCGGCAACGAAGCTCTTGCCGCGCAACACGCCTATGCCATCGATGGTAAGGACACCATCGGACAGAGTCTTGTCGATCCAGCGATCGTAAATATCACGAGCTGCCGATTCGTCGATTGCCGCCACGCGTGCGATTTCGTCGACGAGCGACACTCCCTCGCGATGCGAAGTGAACTCCACGGCAAGCCGCGGCGGCAGAATCGTGCGCGACGACGAACCATGCTCGGCTGCACGGCGCACCACGCGCAATGCCGCAATATCCGGCAGCCACACTCCGCGTCCCGATACGATCAGGTTGAATATGATGTTATTTACTTGATTTACCATGTTTCTGCTTTTGAGCCTTGGCCGAGGCCGCCATCTCGCGGCACGCCCTGTCGGCCACGGCATTTACATCGGCTACCGGCTCGCGTCGAAGCGAGCGCACGATCATCACCACACCCAATATTATAAAAGGTATGCTCAGCCACTGTCCCATGTCGAGGGTCATGGACTCCTCGAAATCCTCCTGCCGCTCCTTGACGAACTCGATGAGGAATCGGGTGAAGAAGATGCCTATCATGGCTATGCCGAACAACAGTCCGGGACGACGGCGTCCCTCGTCGCGACGATAGTACAGCCACGCAAGAATAGCGAAAGCAGCCACATAGCACAACGCCTCGTAGATCTGGGTCGGGTGGCGTGCGACCATATCCGAAACTGCCGGATCGGGCAGTCCTGCCCGGCGAGCCTCCATTATTTCATGCCGCACGAAGACGAATCCCCAGGGCAGATCGGTAGTATGACCGATGATCTCGGAATTGAACAGATTGCCCAGACGTATTATGGCACCGCTCAAAGGCGCGATAACAGCTATGCGATCCAGCCCCCACACATACGGCAGCCTGTTGCGCCGCACGAAGATCCATATACCCAGCAATATGCCGATCGTAGCACCATGGCTGGCCATGCCGCCGTCGCGAATATCGGTTATTATGCGCCACGGTTCGGGCAGATACACCTCAGGCTCATAGAATATGCAGTGTCCGACACGGGCTCCGATGAACGTACCCATGACGATCCACAGAAAAGCCGACTCGGAGGTCTGTTGCGGCAGCCCCTCGCGACGGCAGAAGTTCGACATAAGACGCTCGGCCACAAGTATGGCCACAGCCCACATCAGGCCGTACCAGCGTATATCCATTCCGCCAAGATCGACGAACGTGGGATCGAAGTCCCAAACAACCATCAGAAAACGATTCATCATGACAATATGTTATGCGCCCTGCCCGATCAGTTGCCCGTCGTCTGGCTCTTTTTCAAAGTAAAGGCGAAAGTGGTACCCACGCCCGATTCGCTGCGCACGGTGATACGCTCGCCGTGAGCTTCGATTATATGCTTGACGATGGCCAGGCCGAGACCCGTACCGCCCTGCTCGCGGGAACGGCTCTTGTCGACACGATAGAAGCGTTCGAACACGCGGTTGATATCCTCCTTGCCGATACCCACGCCGTTGTCCTCCACCTCGATCAGTATCTTGTCGAGCATATCGCGAAACTTGACATTCACCATACCGCCCTGCCGGCCGTAGCGTATGGCATTGACGATAAGGTTGACCAGCACCTGGCCTACATAGTGCTTGTCGGCCGAGACGCGGAAAGCCGAAGGCAGAGCGTCGGCATACTTTACCGTAAGTTTTATGGCATGACGCTGCGCCTCGATCTCGTTCTGATCGGCGATCTCCTTGGCCAGAGCCACGATGTCGAAATTCTCCATGTTAAGACGCGTCATATCGTTCTCCAACTTGGAGATCGTATCCAGATCGCTGATGATATTTATCAGACGGTCGATGCTTTTCTCGGTGCGTTCGAGATATTTGCGATTTATCAAATCGTCTTCCAGACCGCCGTCGAGCAGAGTCGAGATGTAACCCTGGATATTGAATATCGGAGTCTTCAACTCGTGAGCCACATTGCCCAGATACTGCTTGCGGAACTTCTCTATATCTTTCAGGCGCGAAATCTCTTTGTCGTTGTCGTCTGCCCATGCGGTAAGCTCTTCGGAGATATTCTCGACATGCTTGTCTTTCAGCTCGTCGACGATCTCGCCGGTGTGGACATCGCGCGACAACACAATAGAATATATCGGTTTGAGTTTGTATGCCACATACTTGCGAATAATCAAAAGCGTGGTCAAGGCCATAAGGATATATGTCGCCACGGCCACGACGGCCGTACTCCACCACTGCGCGCCGAGGGCGATCATGACTGCCGCGACAACCAGCGTCGCGACAAATGCCGTAAGCAACGATGCGAACTCTTTTGTCTTAATTGTCATATCAGGTTCTTAGTCATTTATAATTACAAATTTGGCAACCACACGCCACGCGGCGACAATATCGTCACGGCGAATGGTCATATCGTCGTATTCGTCTCTGTTGCGCGCCACAAGGCGCAGCGATTCCATATCGTTTGCAGCACGAACTTTACGCAAAGTTACACAATTTTGTGTAACAAGCGCATACTCTCCGCCCGGAATTATCTGCGACGGATCTATTTTTTTAAGGAAAACGTCCATCGCCGCCCACGATGCCTCGCACATGGCACGCGAAGAGCTGCGTATGGCAAGATCGCAACCCGTCACTGTCGGCATATAGACATAGTGCGACGGCGATTTGGAGCAGATGTCGGCAAGAGCGCGTTCCAAATCATCGTCGTAGTAAGGTATCTGCTCGCCGCGATCGTCGTCCGACAACAACATGCGTCCTACTCCCGTCAACAGCCACACCCGGTCGATATCGGGAAACACACCGACTATACGATCGGCCAGGTCTCGCGAAATGCCGTTGTCGCCCCGCTTTATACGGTAAAGATTCTCCGCTCGCGACAATCCGATATAGCGGGCGAAGTAGTTTACCGTCATGTTCGCCCACTTTATTACACTTTCGAGACGATTCCAATTGCTGTCATTGTTCGTCATTTCGGAAAATTTTATTATCTTTGCGCATCGGCTCCGTAGTTCAATGGATAGAATATAAGATTCCGGTTCTTACGATGAAGGTTCGAATCCTTTCGGGGTCACAAAAAGGCGGGTAACAACCCGTCTTTTTTTATAGCCTCACACATTAATAAATGTAGTCACAAATATACATCTTTATCTCGGATCATGCAATATTTCACATGTTTTTCCGTGCAAATATCGCGCCTTATGCAATTCTAAACAACGAAATAGCATACACTTACAAATATACGCATAACACACGGGATTTGAGATTACGAAAGATTGTATTATATTTGTCCGACGATAAGCAAAATCGACCATGGGCGTAGATAGAAACATGCGAAACATAGAGAGTGACAAGGAGTTCGAGAATCGTATCAGGCCGCAGGCGTTGAACAATTTCGCCGGACAGCAGAAGATCGTCGACAACTTGAAGATATTTATCAAAGCGGCACTGATGCGCGGCGACTCGCTCGACCATGTGCTGCTGCACGGGCCTCCGGGACTGGGCAAAACCACATTGGCAAACATCATTGCCAACGAGATGGGAGCACAGTTGAAGGTGACATCGGGCCCCGTACTCGACAAACCCGGCGATCTGGCCGGACTGCTGACCAATCTCAACCCGGGCGACGTACTCTTCATCGACGAGATACACCGCCTCAGTCCTATCGTCGAGGAGTACCTCTACTCGGCCATGGAGGATTACAAGATCGACATAGTGCTCGACAAGGGCCCTGCCGCCCGATCGATACAGATCGAGCTGGCACCATTTACGCTCGTCGGTGCCACCACTCGCAGCGGACTGCTCACCTCGCCTCTTCGCGCACGATTCGGCATACAATGTCATTTGGAATACTACGACACGCAGGTACTGTCGGGGATAGTAAAACGTTCGGCCGGCATTCTCGACATCTCCATCGACGACGATGCTGCCACCGAGGTCGCCCTGCGCTCGCGAGGCACGCCGCGTATAGCCAATGCACTGCTGCGACGCGTACGCGACTTTGCCATGGTCAAGGGTGAGGGACATATCGATCTCGACATCACACGCATAGCACTGGCCGCCTTGAACATCGACTCGCGCGGTCTTGACCAGATGGACAACAAGATACTGGCCACAATAATCGAGAAATTCAACGGCGGCCCCGTCGGACTCAACACCGTCGCCACAGCCGTCAGCGAGGAGGCCGGCACGATAGAGGAGGTCTACGAGCCGTTCCTTATAAAGGAGGGATTTCTCAAACGCACACCCCGAGGCCGGGAGGCCACCGAAACAGCATATCGTCACCTCGGCTACGACTTCGGCCGCTCCGACGAAAAGACTCTGTTCTGATACGCAGAAAAACCGGTTTTGTGATATTGACGGCAAGCCCTCTCGGCTTGCCGTTTGCATAATCACACAAATTCGCTTTCACGATTTACGCCACGGCATTTGCAATGCCTTGTTTCGAATTAATACATTGCAATATGCTTAATATCTGGGCGCAATGCTATTTGCCAATCATTTTTTTACTTTTTCCAATAAATTTTTGCAAATAAATTTGGATTTATGAAATAATGGTTCTATATTTGTATCTGAACATTAAAAGGATACACCACTTACAATT
>CAMWTS010000034.1 GCA_947177225.1 uncultured Alistipes sp.
GGGAGGGCATGCCCGACCGTGGGTGTCTCGCAATCGGTAATTGTCTCTCCGAGGAGCCGAAGGCGACGGGGGAGTCTCGCTGTCACAAGCGCTGTTTACCATACCAAAAGAGATTCTCACGTCGGACGTAACGTCCTCCTCAGAATGACAGAACGAGCGCACGGAAGCAAATAGCGGCTTTTAATGGAAAACAGACTAAGCACCACAACCCCATTTTTCGTCAAAAGGCGTTAGTAGCAAGCCGCACGTGAAAAGTCCGCCGATGGGGCGTACTGGACGTACGTTCCATTGGCGGACTTAAACGAGGCGAAGCTAATGACGCCTTTTCACGAAAAAGAAAAAGTAACTACTCCTCCTGACGATAAGTATGCTCTACATAGATAGCACGCTGCATAGCCTCGCGCTTCGCAATAGAAGGCTTGGTAAAATACTGACGGCGACGGAGCTCCTTCAAAACACCCGTACGCTCGTACTTACGCTTAAACTTTTTCAGGGCGCGCTCGATGTTCTCGCCCTCCTTTACCGGCATGATAATCATAGTTGTATAACTTTTAAAATTTTAATAATCTGTTGAATGAATAAATTGCTGCGTCTCTTGCGAGACTGCCGTCCGCATGGGTCGGCACGATGAACTCAATCGGAAGTATTGCGGAATCGAAGATATGGAGCCAGCCGCGCTGCCTCCTCCGGTGAAAATATGTCGTCATCGATCATCTCTTCGATTGAACCCCAACCTCCTTTCAATTGTCGTTGTTTAACTATACGCCTCAGAGCACGATCCGACACATATGGGTGTTCGGCCAAACTCTTAGGAGTTGCAAAGTTAATATCAATTTTTCGAATTTTGCAACTATCGCAACAAATTTGTTTGGAAATTTTCTCAAAATTCGCCTCTGTGACGCTGTTCAGTTCGGCAAGCTGCATGACAGAGTGGAATCCGCCGAGCAGTTCGCGGTATCGAATGATGTCGGATACGCTCTTTTCGCCTATGCCCCACACCGAGCGCAGAGCAGCCGAGTCGGCCGAGTTGATCTCGACACGCCCATCGTCGGCGTCAACAGTCGCACGAGCGGGAAAGATGACATACGGAGCCAGCGTATCGGCCATCTGTTCAGTCACTGCATAACACTCGCGCAGCTCCTCCATATCGCGTATGCCGCCCATCATGTCGCGATAACGCACTATCAGCTCGGCCTGCCGCTTGGAGAATCCCACGCGCCGCAGATATACTGCCGAGGCGGTATCGATGGCGAACGGTTCGAGATGAAGCGTGCGCGCAGGACGTTCGTCGGCAAAACGACGCACGACAGAGGTATCGGCTGCGGGACGAATGGCATACCGGTCGCCTATTATAATATAAGGTGCAAGCAGATCATAGAGCGAATCGCTTACGCCGTAACACAGTGCAACGTCCTCGGCTATGCGGTATACCTTGCCGGCCGTGCGCCACTTTATCAGATTGACAGCCACCTGCCGCGGGACACCGGCGGCTACCATCTCCCTAAAATCGGCTTCATTGGGATCGAACGGCGACATAACTGCCGGCAGAGAGTCGGGCTCAACGCCGCCGCAATCGGCCGTATCGGCCGCAATCCCGGCATCGACTATTTCGCCGCGACGGTGCTGCACAAGAAACAGAGCTGCAACGACGAGCAGCAATAGCGGCAGCAGGAATACCATACCGCGCAGATTGTCCGACGTAGATGATTTCATATGCTGATAAGGGATCGATCGGTTACCACTCGGCCTGATCGGAGAGCCACAGTTTGCGATAGCGACGCGACGGCGACGGCAACAGCTCGCCCAATCCGTACTCCGGCCAACGGTCGTCGACACGGTGTATGGTTTCGGGCTGCGAGGTCACCACATTGGGGAAGCGCGAAGGATTGTCGCCCACGCCGGGACGCTTGCTGCGCGCATCGATGATGAGGGTATCGCGCCACAGGCGCATGTCGCGACGAGGATCGGTATTGGCCGCAGCCAGCCACAGCAGATCGGCACCACGCATGCTGCCCGCCGCCTGACGATCGAACAACACGACGTACTTCATATCGTCGATACCGTTGCGCGTGAGGTACTCCTCCACATCGATCCTCTCGCGCCACTCCCGCTCGGCATATAACACCAGCAGCCCCAGCCGCCCGACATATTCCGTGTTAAAAAGTTCTACTCCGCCCGCAGGTTGTGCTGTGCGAGGCTCGCGCACCGGCTTTGCCGGCGACGCAGGATCGATGTCGGTGCAATCCACCGCCAGCTTCGAACCGTAACCCGATATTTTAGCGGCATGGTCGAGCACGTCGAGCACGCCCTCCGACCATATCAGATTGCGATGAATGTCGCAGCGACGCAGCAACGCGGCCAGCACCTCATTGTTGCGTACGTCACACCCGTCGGGCACGATCATCAGATATTTGTTGAACATCATCTGTCCGGCGCTCCACAACCCCTGTGCCACCTTGTAGGGCTGTCCCAGATAGCGTTTGGCGATCGACACCACCGCCAGATTGTGAGCCGTACCCGGAGTCGGCATCGTCAGATCGGTCACTTCGGGCTGCACGGCCATGCGTATCGGCGCAAGAAAGATTCGTTCGGTAGCCTTGGCTATATAGGCGTCCTCCATGGGCGGTACTCCTACTACGGTAGCCGCATAGACCGCATTGCGACGGTGAGTGACGGCCGTCACATGGAACCGCGGGTAGAGATCGGTAAGCGAATAGAAACCGGTATGGTCGCCGAATGCCCCTTCGACAGCAAGCTCCTCCGAGGGGTCGACATATCCCTCGATAACGAAATCGCAATCCGCCGGCACCCACAGATCGTTGGTCAGACACTTGACAAGCTGCACCGAACGGCGTCGAAGGAAACCGGCAAGCAGATACTCGTCCATATTGTCGGGCATGGGCGCCGTAGCCGAATAGATATAGGCCGGGTCGCCGCCAAGCGTTACCGTTACGGGCATGCGGCGCCCCAGACGCTTGTAGGCGTCGTAGTGCCGCGCACCTGTCTTGTGACGATGCCAGTGCATGCCTGTGGTTCGCGAATCGAACACCTGCATGCGATACATGCCCACGTTGGGCATACCGCTGTCGGGATCGACCGTATGCACCATGGGCAGCGTGAAGAATGCTCCGCCGTCGCACCCCCACGAGGTCAAAACGGGCAGACGTCGCAGATCGACATCATCGCCCTGCCACACCACCTGCTGGCATTCGCCCCTGGCACGCGACTTTTGCGGAAACCACTTCGACATGTCGTGCAGCAGCGGCAACATGCGCAGTTTGTCCATAAGCGAGTTTTTGGGCGACATCGCATCGTGCAGCAACGCCTCGATGCGACGCGAGAGATCGTCGAGCGACTCGACGCCGAGAGCCATCGCCATGCGACGGTCTGACCCCATCATATTGGTCAGAACGGGGAAATCGGTGCCGGTATTCTCGAATAGCAATGCCCGGCCGCCACCCTCGCTCTTCGACATGCGGTCGGTGATCTCGGCGATCTCCCACCGCGGATCGACGCGCGCAGTAATGCGCACCAGCTCGCCAGCCGCCTCCAAACGCGATATGTACTGAGAGAGGTTCACCGCCGGATCAGAGTTTTATATCGTAGATTTGTATGACACCCACAAGTCTGTCGGCATCGACAACCAGCAGCGAGTTGACCTTGTGCTGAGTCATCTTCTTCTCGGCCTCGATGAGTTTGGCATCAGAAGCTATCGTCTTGGGACTGCGCGTAGCGATATCCATGGCGCGTATGTTGAAGAAATCGGCCTGGCGCGACTCCATGGCACGACGTATATCGCCGTCGGTGACCACGCCCACCACCTTGTCGCCATCGCAAATCACAATAAGACCCAGACCGCCGCGGCTGATAGTGTGTATCATCTCGCCCGCCTCGCAGTCGGGCGTTACCACCGGCAGATTGGTCGTACGCATGACATTGCCCACGGTCATCAGCAGACGCCGTCCAAGGCTGCCGCCGGGGTGCAGACGTGCGAAATCCATGGCAGTGAAACCTCGCAGGTGCATCAGCGTAGCGGCCAGAGCGTCGCCCATGGCCAGTTGAGCCGTAGTCGACGAAGTGGGAGCCAGATGAAGTATGCAGGCCTCCTTGCGCACCATGATATCCAGATGAACGTCGGAGTTGCGAGCCAGCGACGACGAAGCGTTGCCCGTCATCGATATAAGCCGGTTGCCGTTGGAATGTACGAACGGTACGATCTTCAATATCTCGTCGGTCTCGCCTGAATAGGAGAGTGCCAGCACGACATCGTCGGGCGAGATCATTCCGAGATCGCCGTGAAATGCCTCGGCCGGGTGCAGGAAGAAACTCGGGGTACCGGTGCTGGCCAGCGTGGCTGCTATCTTGCAGGCGATGTGACCCGACTTGCCCATGCCCGTAACGACAAGTTTGCCGCGGCAGGCGAGGATCGTCTCCACTGCACGCACGAACTCGTCGCCGAGCGACTCCTCCATATGTTTGAGTGCCAGCGCCTCGGCATGTATCGTGCGGCGGCCGACCTCGATTATCTGTTGCTGAGCGGTTTCGTTCTTCATAGCAGAGTCTTTATTACATCTTCCAGATCGTCGAGATACAGCATGTTGGGACCGTCGGACAGAGCATTGTCGGGATCGGGGTGTACCTCGAAGAAGTATCCGTTTGCGCCGAAAGCCTTTGCGGCCAAGGCCATTGCAGGCACGAACTCACGGTTGCCGCCCGTCTTGCCTCCGGCCGCACCGGGGCGCTGCACCGAATGGGTGCAGTCCATCACCACGCGCGGAGCTATGCGCAGCATGTCGGCAATGTTGCGGAAATCGACCACCAGATTGTTATAGCCGTAGACGTTGCCGCGTTCGGTGAGCCACACCTCGCCGGCACCCGACTCCACGGCTTTCTGATAGGGATATTGCATATCGTCGCCCGAAAGAAACTGCGCCTTCTTGATGTTGACCGTACGGCCGGTCTTGGCAGCTGCCACAAGCAGATCGGTCTGACGGCAGAGGAATGCCGGAATCTGTATCACGTCGACGACCTCGCCCACGGGCGAAGCCTGCCACGCTTCGTGTATGTCGGTCAAAAGACGCAGCCCCCACTTTGAGCGTATGTCGGCAAGCATCTGCAATCCTTTTTCCATGCCAACGCCGCGATAGGACGAAAGCGAGGTGCGATTGGCCTTGTCGAACGAGGCCTTGAAGATGATGTCGGTACCCAGCGAGCGATTGATCTCGGCAATGCGAGCAGCCACGCAATCGAGCAGCTCGGCAGATTCGATGACGCACGGGCCGGCAATGATTTCAGGGATCATAGTTTTATTTTTAAAGGTCGTAATATCTGTTTCATCTCCTATCGGCGCGACTCCTGCCCGGCCAAAAACCGCTCGGCACGCGCCAAATCCTCCGGCGTATCGATACCGATGGTCTCCACGTCGCTGATACCTACGCCGATCTTATATCCGTTCTCCAACCATCGCAGCTGTTCGAGCGACTCGGCAATCTCCAACGGCGACTGTGCAAGCGAGGTCACCTCGCGCAGCGCAGCCGCACGAAAGGCATACATGCCTATGTGTTTATAGAAAGTGTGACGCGCAAGCCACTCGCTGCGATCCACACCGCGCAGATACGGGATCACCGAACGCGAGAAGTAGATGGCATGCGACTCGGCATCGACAACCACCTTCGGAGAGTTGGGATTCTCCAACGCCTCCAAACCCTCCTCCGCAGCAAACGGCTTGACAAGAGTAGCTATATCGGTCGAGGCATTGTCGAAGCAGCGTTTCACGGCCTCGATCTGCGAAGGCTGAATGAAAGGCTCGTCGCCCTGCACATTTATCACCGCATCGAACTGGCCGCCCACCTTGCAAAAAGCCTCGTAGCAGCGATCCGTACCGCTGCGATGCTCGGCAGATGTCATGACAGCCCGACCGCCGAAATGTTCAACGGCAGCCAATATGCGTTCGTCATCGGTGGCGACGACCACATCGTCGACAGCCTTGGCCACCTGCGTATATACACGCTCTATGATGGGTCGGCCGCCCAACAAGGCCAACGGCTTGGCCGGAAAGCGCGTCGAAGCGTAGCGCGCCGGAATTATGGCAATGAATTTCATTATCGTTCGATATTTCAATCTTTGAGTGCAAGACGCAGCACCTCGTCGTTGGTGCGGACGTAATGGAACGTCAGCCCCTCGACATACTCCGCCTTTATCTCCTCTATGTCTTTGCGGTTCTCCTCGGAAAGTATCAGCGTAGTGATACCGGCTCGCTTGGCAGCCAATATCTTCTCCTTGATACCGCCTACGGCCGTGACTCTGCCGCGCAGGGTCGTCTCGCCGGTCATGGCCACACGCTCGACCACCTCGCGACCGGTGAAGGTCGATACGATCGAGGTAACCATGGTGATACCGGCCGAGGGTCCGTCCTTTGGCACGGCGCCTTCGGGGACATGTATGTTGATATCGTTCTGTTCGAACATCGTGCGATCGATGCCAAGCTCCTCATGGTGAGCCATAACCCACTCGTAGGCAATGGTAGCCGACTCCTTCATCACATCGCCCAGGTTGCCCGTCAGGTTCAGCTTGCCCTTGCCGGGGGTGAGGATCGACTCGATATAGAGTATGTCGCCGCCCACTTCCGTCCAGGCAAGTCCCGTCACCACACCGACCATGCCGGCAATGTCGTAGCGGTCATTCATGAACTTCGGCTTGCCCAGTATCTTCGCCACATCATCGGGCGAAAGCACAGCCTCATAAGGTTCGTCGCAGGCTATCGACTTGGCGCGGCGGCGTGCGATCTTGGCCAGATGCTTGTCGAGCGAGCGTACGCCCGACTCGCGGGTGTAGTCCTCGATGATACGTATGACACCGGCCTCCGTAAGCTGCAACTGACTGTCGGATAGACCGTGAGCCGTGCGCTGCTTTTCGACGAGATGTTCAAGTGCTATATGCACCTTGTCTTCGAGTATGTAACCCGGAATATTTATCATCTCCATGCGGTCGCGCAGTGCGGGCGAGATGTTGGCTATATTGTTGGCGGTGGCGATAAACAGCACCTTCGACAGATCGTACTCCGTGTCGAGATAGTTATCGTGGAAAGTGGTGTTCTGTTCGGGGTCGAGCACCTCCAAAAGCGCGCTCGACGGGTCGCCGTGGTTGCTGACGGTGATCTTGTCGATCTCGTCGAGAATGATGACCGGATTGGACGAACCGCAGCGCTTGATGGTCTCGATGATACGTCCCGGCATGGCACCGATGTAGGTGCGGCGATGTCCGCGGATCTCGGCCTCGTCGTGCAAACCGCCCAGCGATATGCGGCCGAACTTGCGTCCCAGAGCCGCCGCCACCGACTTGCCGAGCGATGTCTTGCCGACGCCCGGAGGGCCGTAGAGGCATAATATGGGCGATTTCAGATCGCCTTTGAGCTTGATTACAGCCAGATGCTCCAACAGTCGCTCCTTCACTTCGTCAAGTCCGAAATGATCGTCGTCAAGCTGACGGCGCGCCTGTTGCAGATCGAGATTGTCCTCGGTCATCTCGTCCCACGGCAATTCGAGCATCAGACTCAGATAGGTCATCTGCACCGAGTATTCGGCCACTGCCGGATTCAGCCGTTCCAGCTTGGCAAGCTCCTTCTCGAACAGAGCTGCCGTAGACTCCGACCACCGTTTCTTCGACGCCGCCTCGCGCATCTGCTCGATCTCGGCATCGGGACCGTCGCCGATCTCCTCCTGTATGGTGCGCAACTGCTGTTGCAGATAGTAGTCGCGCTGCTGCTTGTCGATCTCGCTCTTGACCTTCTCCTGGATCGAATTCTTCAACTCGACCAGCTGCTGCTCGCGCACCAGAATCTCCAACAGCTTGCGCGAACGCGCCAGCAGTCCCGGAGCCTCCAACAGCGACTGACGATCGTCGTCCGAAAGCTCGATATTGGAGCAGATGAAGTTGATGATGCCGCGTCGCGAATCGATGTTCTTAATGGCGAACGCAGCCTCCTTGGGCATCGACGGCGATATGCTGATGATGTTGAGCGCGACTTCGCGTATGGAGTCGACCAACGCTCCGAACTCCACGTTCTTGGCATCGGGCGCAGTATCGCGAATCATCGTCACCGCCGCCTTGAAATAGGGCTCGGTGGAGATGTAATCGCCGACCTCGATCTTTTCCAGGCCGTTGAGTATTACGGTGAGATTGCCGTTGGGCATCTCCAAAATCTTCAATATGCGGGCGGCAGTGCCTATTTTGTACATGTCGTCGGGCGCAGGCGTCTCGACAGTGCTGTCGCGTTGCAGCACCGCGCCGAGCAGACCGCCGGCCGCATTGACCTCGCGCACCAGAGCTATGCTCTTCTCGCGCCCTACCGTGATGGGCGTTATGGCCCCGGGAAATATCACCGAGCTGCGCAACGTAAGAATGGGCAATACCTCCGGCACGGGTGTATCTTCGATGGCATCGTCGCCACCCGTTATGATGGGTATTACCTGATGCTTTCCGTCGAACAGCTCCGGACTAAGACCCAAATCTTCGATCTCCTTATCTTTCTTGCTCATAAATCTCATATGAATATTTTTGCAAAGATACGTATTATTTCTATGAAATAAACGTCTCGTCGACAAATAACGACAAATTGTTAATAACTTTATCGCCTGACGACCCAGCCCGTCACGCCGCAGCAAACCTGCCCGGACAGAGGGCTGCTACACGGAACACAATCACAATTCGCGCCGATCGACGACCGCCGGCCGCCGAAATAGACACATTCGCCGAAAATGTTTTGGGCAATTGAAATTAAATTGCTAATTTTGCGTGATTAATACCTATCGGAAAGCGATAGAACGATAATAACGAACCTTTTCATCAGGACGAATGCGCAAGGCGGAGTTTGCCTGAGCGTTGCCCGATCGGAAAAGGTGCATGAAAAATGTAACGATATATTATGCTTGCAGACAAGTACACTCCGCAACAGATCGAACAGAAGTGGTACGACTTCTGGATCGACAAGAATCTTTTTCACTCTACGCCCGACCATCGCCAACCATATACGATAGTGATCCCGCCGCCCAACGTAACGGGTATGCTCCACATGGGTCACATGCTCAACAACACGTTGCAGGACGTACTGATTCGCCGCGCCCGCATGCAGGGCAAAAACGCATGCTGGGTGCCCGGCACCGACCACGCTTCGATTGCCACCGAGGCCAAGGTAGTGGCCAAACTCAAAGCGGAAGGCATCGACAAATCGTCGCTCACGCGCGAAGAGTTCCTCGCCCACGCATGGGAGTGGAAAGAGAAGCACGGCGGCATAATACTCAAACAGCTGCGCAAACTGGGAGCATCGTGCGACTGGGAGCGCACATGCTTCACGATGGACAATCCGCGCACCGAAGGCGTGATAAAGGTATTCTGCGACCTCTACGAAAAGGGAAAGATATATCGCGGAGTGCGCATGGTCAACTGGGATCCCTCGGCACAGACCGCCCTCTCGGACGAGGAGGTGGTATACAAGGAGTCGCACGGCAAGCTCTACCACCTGCGCTATATGATCGAGGGCACCGGAGATTACCTCGTGGTAGCCACCACGCGTCCCGAGACTATCCTCGGCGATACGGCTCTGTGCGTCAACCCCGACGATGAGCGTTACAAATCGTTGCCCGACGGCGTGCGCGTAATCGTACCGCTGGTGGGACGCTCCATACCGGTCATACGCGACTCTTACGTCGACATAGGATTCGGCACCGGTGCATTGAAAGTGACGCCGGCGCACGATGTCAACGACTACATGCTGGGCGAGAAGTATGCTCTCGAAACAATCGACATATTCAACGACGACGGAACCGTCAACGACAAGGTGGGACTCTACGCCGGCATGGACCGTTTCGAGTGCCGCCGCGTGATAGAGAAGGATTTGGAGGCAGCCGGCCTGCTGGAAAAGGTGGAGGACTACACCAACAACGTGGGCTTCTCGGAGCGCACGGGCGTGGCCATCGAGCCCAAACTCTCGATGCAGTGGTTCCTTTCGATGAAAGAGCTTGCAGAGCCTGCCACCAAAGCCGTGATGGAGGATACGATCAAGTTCGTCCCGGCAAAATACAAGAACACCTACCGCCACTGGATGGAAAACATCAAGGACTGGTGCATATCGCGTCAGCTGTGGTGGGGACAGCGCATACCGGCCTACTACCTGCCCAAGGGAGGATACGTGGTTGCCGAAACCGTAGAGCAGGCAGTGGAGAAGGCGCGCGCCAAGTCGGGCGACCAGACGCTGACGGCGGCCGATCTGCGCCAGGACGAAGATGTGCTCGACACATGGTTCTCATCGTGGCTGTGGCCGATCTCTGTCTTCGACGGCATACGCAACCCCGACAACGAGGAGATCAACTACTACTACCCCACCAACGATCTGGTGACCGGTCCCGACATCATCTTCTTCTGGGTGGCGCGAATGATTATGGCCGGATACGAGTATCGCGGCAGGGAGCCGTTCGGCAACGTATACTTCACCGGCATCGTGCGCGACAAGCTCGGCCGCAAGATGTCCAAGCAGCTGGGCAACTCGCCCGATCCGCTCGACCTGATAGCTCAATACGGAGCCGACGGCATGCGTGTGGCGATGATGCTCTCTACCTCGGCCGGCAACGACGTGATGTTCGACGAGGCTTTGTGCGAGCAGGGGCGCAACTTCGCCAACAAGATATGGAACGCCTACCGTCTGGTGTGCGGTTGGAGCGTCGACGAGACACTCGCCCAGAGCGACAACAACCGTCTGTCGACCGAATGGTTCCGCGAGGTGATGCGCCGCAACATCTCTCAGATCGACGAGGCTTTCCGTGCGTACCGCATATCGGAGGCATTCATGCAGATATACAAGCTCTTCTGGGACGATTTCAGCGGCTGGTATCTCGAAATGGTCAAGCCGGCGTATCAGTCGCCGATCGATGCCGAGACCATGGCTGCCACGAAACATTTCTTCGACGAGCTGTTGCGTCTGCTGCACCCGTTCATGCCCTTCGTCACGGAGGAGATATGGCAGGATCTCGCACCCGAGGCCGACTGCGAATCGATCGTCGTGGCACGTCAGCCGCAAGTTGTCAAAGAGGCCGACGAGCGGCTGCTCGCACGCTTCGATCTTGCGCGCGAGGTCATATCGTCGATACGCAACGTGCGTAAACAGAAGAACATCGCTCAGAAAGACGCTCTGACGATGAGCGTCATCACCGACGAGAACTATCCGTCGGAATACGCCCCCGTCATAGCCAAGCTGGGCAATCTGTCGTCGGTCGACGCCGTCACCGAAAAAGATGCTTCGGCAGCCGCTTTCATAGTCAAGACCACTCAATATTTCATTCCGCTGGGCGACAAGATCGACCGCGAAGCCGAGCGCAAGAAGCTCTCTGCCGATCTGGAATACTATGAAGGGTTCCTCGCCAGCGTCATGAAGAAGCTCTCCAACGAGCGTTTCGTGCAGTCGGCACCCGAAAAGGTCGTTGCCAACGAGCGCGCCAAGCAGGCCGATGCCGAAGCCAAGATCGCGGCTATAAAGGAGCAATTGAAAACGCTGTAAACGACAAAATCATACTCTCCGGAGCCTCATTACCGGCACCGGAGAGTATTACTGCACAGATGGAGATTACGATATATACCGACGGATCGGCCTTGGGCAATCCCGGACCGGGAGGTTACGGCATAGTGCTGCTGAGCGGGCAGTTCCGCAAGGAGCTGTCGCAGGGCTACCGGCTGACGACCAACAACCGCATGGAGCTTATGGCCGCATGCGTGGCATTGGAGGCATTGAAGTTTGCGGGCAGCAGCGTGACGATGTACTCCGATTCGAAATATGTCGTCGACGCGGTCAATCTGCGATGGGTATTCGGCTGGGAGAAAAAGGGCTTTGCCGGTAAGAAGAATCCCGATTTGTGGGCGAGATTTCTGAGGATATACCGTCAGCACAAAGTGCGTCTGGTGTGGGTCAAAGGTCACGCCTCAACGGTCGAAAACAACCGTTGCGACGCTTTGGCCGTCGCTGCGGCATCGGGAGCCAATCTATTGGAAGACACAGGATATACGCCTGACAACGGCTAATGAACAAAGCGCATGCGTTTATGTAGCGGACATACGGCAGAAGCCAAGCATAATTGCGGGGGGGGGAAACACCGTATTCCCCGCAAGATCGCTTACGTCTTTACCGTGTATCTCGCCGGCATGGCATGCTTCACATTGTGCCGCCTGATATTGCTGTGGCGCAACTTCTCGCTGCTCGATTTCGGAGTAGATAACTCTGCCCGATGGATATGGGAGGCACTGCTCATGGGGTTGCGTTTCGACAACGTGGTCTCAGCCTATCTGCTGGCACTGCCGCTGCTGCTTCTGCTCGTGGGACAACTCGTTCCGCGCTGCTACAAAGCGCTGGCACATACAGCCAAATGGTGGATTACGTTCACCTACTCAATAGCGATCATGATGTGCGTGGGCGACATACCGTTCTTCGAGCAGTTCCGCATACGCCTCAACGCCGTGATGTTCAACTATGTCGACGGCGACATGGGCTTTGTCGTTCGCATGGTGGGCGGAGAGTGGCAGTACATACTGTTCTCACTGGCAGCCATAGCCGTCGCCGGACTGTTCATACTCGCCAACCTCAGACTGGCACGCCGCTGGGCTATCAATCAGGCAGATGCCACACCGCGCCGAACGACTGTCATACTCATCATATTATGCCTGCTCACCCCGCTGTCCATACGCGGCCGGCTCAGCCGCAAGAGCCCCATAAGGGTGGGTACGGCATACATATCCAACAACGCCTTTATCAATCAGCTCGGTCTGAATCCGATATTTACGCTCATGCGCTCGTCGCTCGACATGAACGGCACGCAATTCGAGGTGCATGAGAGCGGACGCGCACGTGCCTTCGCGGCATGGGAGCTGGGACGCGACACCGATTTCGGACGCCACACCGAGGCACACCCGTCGCCTTTTAACAACGTCGTGGTCATGCTTATGGAGAGCAACACGGCCGATCGCCTGCGCTCGGAGGGCAGCGACGAGGGGCTCTCGCCCAATCTCGATACGCTCGTTACGCAGGGTCTCTATTTCCGCAATGCCTATTCGACGGGCATTCACACCTACAACGGAGTCTACTCGACGCTGACATCATTTCCGTCGTATCTCGACAAGCACACAATGAAGGCGAGCATCATACCCTCGTTGCACACCATTCCCGAACAGATGATGCAGCAGGGAGTGAACACGCTATTCTTCACCACGCACGACGCACAGTTCGACAACATGAGCGGTTTCGCTCTGGGCAACGGTATTCAGCAAGTCATATCGGAGCCCGACTACGACAAAGATGAAGTGGTTAGCACGCTCGGTGTCCCCGACCACGTGATGTACGACAAGGCACTCGAAATGTTCGATTCGAAACATGCGGCAGGACAACCGTTCTGCGCCGTAATGCTGTCGTCGTCGAACCACCCGCCATACAACATACCCCACGGCATCGACTTCAAACCGCGCAGCAACGAAGTCTCGAAGCAAGTAGCCGAATATGCAGACTGGGCCATGCGCAGATTCCTCGACAAGGCCTCGACGCGCGACTGGTTCGACTCCACGCTGTTCATAATCACGGGCGATCACGGCAAAGCCATCGACAACGACTATGCCATATCGTTGTCATACAACCATATACCCATATTATTCTACTCGCCGGCCAACATATCGCCCGAAGTGCGCGACGACATGGCCTCGCAGATGGACATCATGCCCACCGCAGCCGACATGCTCGGCTTGGAGTTCACCAACCGGTCGTTCGGCATCGATCTGCTGAACGAAACCCGACGCATAGTACCGTTCTCGACCGACCACGAGGTAGCCGCCATAGACAGCGACTGGCTTTACGTGCGCAGCTATTCGAGCGGCATGGAGTATCTCTACGATCTCAACGCCACGAGCGAAGATCGCTATCGGAACGTGGCGGAGAGCAACGGCGACGTAGTGAAGCGCATGCACGAATATTCCGTCTCGATGATGCAGGCCGCGTGGGACATTCACCACAACTACACGAGCAGTCTGGATCTGAATACGAAACACTGACACGACTCTCCAGCCAACGCTCTGGCCGTCGGCACACACCACTCCACTCTCGAAAACTTTACTATACCGGGATTCCTCGAATCGCCGTCATATGCGGCATTGCGCCGATATGCTATCCGCGGCTCTCCATGCTGTCGGCCGATGGGTTGACCGTGATGGTCTCCTGCTCGATCTGTCGCATGGTAGGCTGCTCATGCTCATCGTGCGGAGTCATCGGACCTTCGTCGGCCAAAACATCGTCTGGCGACAGCTGCGTCACCGGCTGCATGGCCGTCGACTGAGGCATTGTGGCATGTTTGTCGGCAGTCTGAGCATCGCGCTCGGCCACACATGTATTATCGTTGTTGCATTGTTTCATGATTAATCGGTTTTGCTACGATGTGCGCAAAAGTCATACCGGCCGCGGATAACAGCCGCGACAGCCATCTTCTTGCAACACCGTCGCCCCACCTCCAGAATTGTATAACGACGCAAGCCGTCGCTTCGGGAACTTATTGTATTATGTTATGCTGAGCGCAAGCGAGAAATCTGTGCGCGGCATTCTCTTCGCCCAATACACTCACGCTCGGCAAAATACAAGTAAACTTGCTTTTGCTCTCACTTATTCGTACATTGGCTGCGCCGAAGATACTCCCGCTCGGCAATGCTCAAATAAATTTGGCATTGCCCTCGCTTATTCGTATATTTACGCAAACAAAACTATTTAACATGAAACGGCTTTTACTTCTGATCGGTATTGCCATGCTTGCCGTGACGGCATCGGCACAGCAGCCGGTATATCAAACATGCAGCGACATAAGCTATGTCGAATCCACAGATGCGTATGCAGCGGAGCGTTGCAAACTCGATGTCTACTATCCGCAAGATGCCGTCGGCTGTCCCGTCGTGGTATGGTTTCACGGAGGAGGTCTCACGGGAGGCAACAAATCCATACCCAAACCGCTGCGCGAGTGCGGCATGGTAGTCGTGGCGGTCAACTATCGGCTCATGCCGCAGGCCGGCATTGAGGAGTGTATCGACGACGCTGCCGCTGCTGTGGCGTGGACGTTCTGCCATGTGGCCGAATATGGCGGCGATGTGAAAAAGATCTTCGTTGCCGGTCACTCGGCGGGCGGCTATCTCACCTCGATGATAGGTCTCGACAAGAGCTGGCTCGCAAAATACGGCATCGATGCCGATTCGATAGCGGCACTCATACCGTTCAGCGGTCAGGCCATCACACATTTCGCACACCGACAGTTGCAGGGTTTGGAGGCTACACGTCCCACCATAGACTCTCTGGCTCCGCTCTACCACGTGCGTGCCGACGCGCCTCCGTTGATAATCATCTCCGGCGACAGAGAGCAGGAGCTTTACGGCCGTTACGAGGAGCAGGCCTATTTCTGGCGCATGATGAAGCTCACCGGCCACAAAGAGACCTATCTGTACGAACTCGACGGCTTCAACCACAGTAAAATGGCCACGCCGGCGTTCCACATTCTCAAAACCCACATAAATGCCATAGCAAAGGAGTCGGACAAAAGAGATGAGTAAAACAAAGGGCTGCCGGATCGATCCGACAGCCCTTATCATATGCGGCCATGGGTGGCGCAACGAAATTACTCTGTATCCGAAACGAACATATCTTTCACATCGTCCCACGAGCAGTCGTTAGCCGATGGCTCTATACCCAGCAAATAACACATGATTATATACATGTTGAGATCCTGAAACGACCGCTGCTCACAACCTTTGCGGAACATCGGACCCGAACCGAAAAATACCATGTGCATGTCGCGATCGAAAGGATTGAAGCCGTGGGCACCGCCGCTCGGCAGACGCTCACGATCGGAGTAGTCGATCGACCAACCGGTTTCGGGCAGCACCAGCAGATTGGTTATGCGGTTCTTGTTGGTGCCGTAGTGGAACTCTTCCGGCATGGCGTCACGTTTGTAGGCCGTAATATGGTCAATGCCGTTGAGCGCAGCCACAGCCTCGTCGAGATACTCCTCTTCGACCTCGATACCGAGCGGACGGCCGTTTACGACCCTCACTACACGGCTGTCGTCGATCGAGCCTTTGAGGTTGATATAACGATCGGGCGAGAGAGCGGCCATACCGTGGTCGGCCGTTACGATGAAGTTGATGCGGTCGAATACGGGCGAGCGGCGTATCTCGCGAAAGAAATAAGCAAGCACCGTATCGATATACTCGATCGTGGGCAGCACCTCATCGGAATCCGGACCATACTTGTGAAGAATTGCATCTGGCTCCTCGAAATACCACATCACCAGATTGGGTATGCGGCTGTCTTCGGCCTCGCCGCACATGCTCTTTACGACCCAGTCGGCACGCTCGTAGTATGACGGCTTGCTCGAATAGAGAGTCCAGATCGACGCCTGCCTGCCGCCGATCTCCACGTCGCTGCCCGGCCACATGTAGATATGCGCCACGCCGCCCTGCCGTTCGAGTGTGTTCCAGATAGGATCGCCCCACCAGAAATCGGGCGTACGCGTATCCGACAACCGGAATACCGACATGTCGCGTCCAAGGGTGCGATCGTAGAATCCGTTGTTGACGATGTTGTGATGATCGGGGTGCAGTCCCGTAGCCATGGAGTAATGGTTGGGAAAGGTGTTGGACGGGAATACGGGATAGGTCTCGGCATATACTCCCACGCGGCGCAAAGAGTCGAGTGTCGGGGTGTTGCAGCGATCGGCCAAATCCCATCTAAATGCGTCCATAGAGAGAATGACAACGTAACGTTCGTCATCGTTAACACACTGCGATACGCTCTGCGCTCTTGCCGCGCCGGCAATACCCAGCGTGAGCAGCATGCAGATGACAATTGATAGTCTCTTCATGATATATAATTTAAGTAACGGTTATTCGTTCTCGCCTGACAAAGATACGAATAAGCCAGGGCAATGCCAAATTTATTTGAGCATTGCCCAACTGCTGCTACCGCGAACAATGGCGTGTGCGGTAGCAGAATGCCTATTTTAGCGGCAAGAATCGGATTTGCTTATACGTGCATAAAAAGATATGATCGAAGCAGTGTTGTACACATCGTAAAATTGTTTTAATTTTGCCGAAGACAAACGAAACAAACTCAAAAACCGAAATTTATGAAAGAGCTTAAAGGTACTCGTACGGAGCAGAACCTCCGCGAAGCGTTTGCGGGAGAGTCGCAGGCGCGCAACAAATACACCTATTTCGCATCGAAGGCAAAGAAAGAGGGTTATGTTCAGATAGCCAAGATCTTCGAAGCAACGGCGGCCAACGAGAAGGAGCATGCCGAGATATGGTTCAAGCTGCTTGGCGGCATAGGCTCGACGGCAGAGAATCTTGCAGCCGCAGCAGCCGGAGAGAATTACGAATGGACAGATATGTACGACTCGTTCGCCAAGACGGCACGCGAGGAGGGATTCGAGGATATAGCTCTGCTGTTCGAGCAGGTAGGTGCAATAGAGAAGGAGCATGAGGAGCGTTACCGCAAACTGCTCTCAAATGTCGAGGGTGGCCTTGTCTTCTCGCGCGAGGGAGATATGATATGGCAGTGCTCCAACTGCGGACATATCCACGTCGGCAAGCAGGCACCCGAAGTATGCCCCGTCTGCGCGCATGCACAGGCCTATTTCGAATTGAAGGCCGAAAACTATTAGACTGCGCAATCAGGGTATGATTAATGCAGGCTCGGATAGGTGATTCACCTGCCGAGCCTGTTTTGTTTGCTGGGGATAACTATCGGAGTTGATACAGATATGATACAGATAATCATAATTCCATTTGTCGGTACACTGTTGGGTGCTGCATTCGTGCTTTTTGCAAAGGGACAGATGTCTGGCCTATTGCAAAAAAGTTTGCTGGGGTTTGCTTCGGGCGTAATGGTTGCGGCATCGATATGGTCGCTTATACTGCCTGCTTTGGAGATGTCGGCCGAGAAAGAGTCGGCGGCATGGGTGCCTGCGGCTGTGGGAATTGCAGTCGGCATGCTGTTTCTGCTGCTGCTCGACAATCTTATTCCTCATTTGCATATCAACTCGTCGGAGCCTGAGGGTGTAAAGACGCACCTGGGGCGTTCGTCGATGCTCGTGCTGGCCGTGACGCTGCACAACATACCGGAAGGTATGGCCGTAGGTGTCGTGGCGGCTGGTGCATTGGCCGGTGACGTATCGATAACGATGACGGGAGCCATGGCTCTGTCGATGGGTATGGCCATACAGAATATTCCCGAAGGAGCGATAATATCGCTTCCGCTGCGCGCCGAGGGCAATACGCGTCGCCGATCGTTTCTCTACGGAGCATTGTCGGGCGTGGTGGAGCCCATAGCGGCGATAGTGACCATACTGCTGATCGACCAGATGTTGCCGCTGATGCCCTATCTGCTGTCGTTTGCCGCAGGAGCTATGATCTACGTCGTGGTAGAGGAGCTTATTCCGGAGGCACAGCAGGGACATCACTCCAATGTCGGCACCATGACATTTGCCGTCGGATTCATAGTTATGATGATTCTCGACGTAGCCTTCGGGTAAATTTTCGACAACACGGCCGCACATCGGCTTCGCAGAAGATACTCCCGCTCGGCAATGCTCAAATAAATTTGGCATCTCCGCTCTATTGCTTATTCGTATATTTGGCTGCGCCCGATATACTCCCGCTCGGCAATGCTCAAATAAATTTGGCATCTCCGCTCTATTGCTTATTCGTATATTTGGCTGCGCCCGATATACTCCCGCTCGGCAATG
>CAMWTS010000035.1 GCA_947177225.1 uncultured Alistipes sp.
GAGTGAACGGTGGTCATCAGACCATCGGTGATACCGAACTTGTCGTGCAGCACCTTGGCGATGGGAGCCAAGCAGTTGGTGGTGCAAGATGCGTTCGAAACGAACTTCTGACCTGCATAAGTATCGGTGTTGACACCGCATACGAACATCGGCGTAGCGTCCTTCGAGGGAGCCGACATAACGACATACTTGGCACCGGCAGCGATGTGAGCCTGAGCCTTCTCCTCGGTGAGGAACAGACCGGTAGACTCAACAACGTACTCAGCCTCAACCTCGTTCCACTTCAAGTTTGCGGGATCCTTCTCAGCCGTTACGCGGATAGCCTTGCCGTTAACGATCAGCAGGTTCTTCTCCGTATCGTAATCGATGGTACCCTCGAACTGACCGTGCATCGTATCGTACTTCAACATGTAAGCCAGGTAATCCACCGGGCAGAGGTCGTTGATACCTACCACGTCATACTTGTCAGTCTGTGTGCATGCGGCACGGAATACCATACGGCCGATACGTCCGAAGCCGTTGATACCAATCTTAATCTGTGACATAAAGCAATTTGATTTTATATTAGTAAAAATTCTGTTATTTTTTTAACACCGCAAAATTATACATTTTATATTTATGAGACAAATAAATTAATAAAAAAATATCAAATATCAAAATTTATCGCCTCAATTATCTCTATTCGATATCGATCGTTCTGATTTCCGCATCTGTATGCGTGCGCAAGGCATATCATTTCGCAAACCGCTCCAACACACCGCACGCAATAACCTCTCCATAACGACAGACCGATATACGATATCGCCGCTTTTCACCGAAAACGACACAAGAACCACCAACCCCATTTTTCGTCAAAAGCGGTATTATGCCACGCAACGCAGGAGGGAGACGGTGGACTGTACTTACCGTACTGCCCATTGGCGAACGACAAGGCGCGGAAGCAGAATGCCGTTTTTCACAGAAAACGACCCAAGAACCACAAGCCCCTTTTTCATCAAAAGCAGTTAGTTGCAACGCAAACGATGTGAGGACGGATAGGCTGTACTTGCCGTACTGCCAATTGGCGAGCGACAAGGCGCGGAAGCAGAATGCCGTTTTTCACGGAAAACAAACCAAGCCCCCCTTTTTCGTCAAAAGGCGTTAGTTACAAGCCGCAACGAAAATAGCCCGGATAGGCTGTACTTGACGTACTGCCTATTCGGACTATTGAGCGAGGCGCAGTAAATGATGCCTTTTCACGAAAAAGATTTTCACGAAAAATGATTAAAGAATGGTATAACTCGACGCCCTGCCATTGGGATATACACCGTCGATAGAGGTGATCTTATCGGTGAGACGATCGAGATCGGCTGCGGAGTATACGGGTTTGTCGTTGATATGGGTGATTATGAAACCCTGCTTGACGCGTGCGCGTTCGAGCAGACCGCCGCGTTTTATGGATACAACCTGCACACCGCCGCGAATATCAAGCTCCCTGCAAGTCTTGGACGAGACATCGGCGAATTTACCTCCAAGAGCAGCCGCGACATCGACCTCCTCACGCGAGAGCAGCTCGGCGCGTCCGGCCTTGTTGCGCAGCTTGGCAGTGAACTCTCTGGTGGTATCGCCACGACGCACTTTCAGCGTGATCTCGTCGCCCGGACGACGTTTGCCGATCTGTTCGAGGAAAACTGACGAGGTGTTGACCTCTACTCCGTCGATGGCAAGTATGACATCGCCCTTGCGCAAACCGGCCTCGGAAGCGGCTCCGTCCTCGGTCACAGTGGCCACATATATGCCGCCGATGCGATCTATGCCCGTCTGGTCGCCCATCTGATCGACAAAGCTCTGGTCGATGGCGCGGAACGATATGCCCAAAACGGCACGCTGCACCACACCCGACTCTTTGAGATCGACGACTACCTTGCGCACGATCGTTTCAGGCACGGCAAACGAGTAACCCACATAACTGCCCGTCGAAGTCTTGATAATGGTGTTGATACCTACCAGCTCGCCGCGCGTATTGACCAGCGCACCGCCCGAATTACCGGGGTTGACGGCAGCGTCGGTTTGTATGAACGACTCTATGCTGAACTGACTGGGCAATGCTCCCAAACGGCGCGCCTTGGCCGATACGATGCCGGCCGTGATGGTCGACTGCAACTCCATGGGATAGCCGATGGCAAGCACCCACTCACCCAGGCGCAGGTCGTCCGAGCTGCCGAACGGCAATGTGGGCAGCCCCTCCGCCTCGACCTTAATCAAAGCCACATCGGTGGCAGGGTCGGCACCGACGACACGGGCATCGAATTCGCGTCCGTCGTTGAGCTTGACTCGCAGTTTGGTGGCCGAATCGACTACATGGTTATTGGTTACGATATAACCGTCCTCGGATATGATAACCCCCGAACCTCCGGCACGAGCCTCCCGCATATAGGGCTGAGCCTCCGACTGCCCCTGCGGAAATCCGAAGAATTCGAGAAACGGATCGCTGCGGCGGCTCATCTCCACCTGCTGTATGGCCTCGATGTTGACAACGGCCTTGACGGCATTCTCAGCCGCATAGGTCAGATCGGGATAGTCGGTGGCAACGACCGACGACGCGAATGCCACATCGACCGTCGGGTTTTGACGAAATATATCGTTGTCGGCCATCGATACTCTGCGCGCGGAGCTATCGGCGTTATTCCGATCGATACCGCGCATAACGGCAATCGTCGCCGCACTCGTCGCAACGGAGAGCGCAGCAACCCCTAAAATAAAAAATGCCTTCTTTTTCATAATACAAAAATTTATATTACCACGTTTTGTTTATAATTCAGTAGGCGATTTTCATCATAGGCAAATACTCTATATTTTTAGTTTAACGGTCGTTAGATCATCTGCAACGGATCGGTGTCTCCGTCAGTCGCATATATAACGGCATTCCGGCGGACAATAGTATACGGGCATGCGATTTTTCTTGCAATCGCACGAACCGATACGAAAAAGGCGGCCTTTTCAAAGGCCGCCCCGCAAAGCACGCACATCAGCATGCTATTTACGATCTTCCCCGGCTTCTCCACGCAGGCGTGTAACGGCCTCGATGAATGTCATCGGGTGAGTCGGTGCTCCGGGCAGCCACAGATCGACCTCATGCCGATCGAAGAACGAACGGTCGACGGCACCGCTTCGGGCGAACAGACCGCCCGAGCAAGCCTCCGAACCGCATACGATCAGCAATTTAGGCGCAGGTATCGAGTCGTAGCATATCTCCAATGCCTCGGCCATATTGATCGTCACGGGACCTGTCAGAACCAGACCGTCGGCATGACGCGGCGAGGCGGTGAAGCGCACGCCGAAGCGGCCGAAGTCGAAGTTGACATTGCCCGTGGCTCCCAGCTCCATCTCGATCGAGGCATCGCCTCCGGCCGAGACCTCGCGCAGTTGCAGCGAACGCGAGAACATACGGCGAATATCAGCCCTGACCACACTCTGCTCAAAGGGCACGACGCTCTGTCCGGGACGCACCACCAGATCTTCGCGACGCGTGGCACCGATGCGGTAGTCATTGGTAAAGCGTATGTTGCGCCGGGCACAGCGGGCACACTCACCGCAAAAGAGACAGCGACCCATATCGAGCGAAAACGGCTCGACGGATATGGCTCCCGTGGGACACATCTCCGCAGCACGCTCCACATCGGACATATCGTCGGTGAGCGTCAGCTCCGGGCGGCCGCGGAATGTCGGTGCAAGCTCGACACGGCTCAGATCGGGTATGGCCTGCCGGCCGTGGCTACGCAATATTTTGAGTTTTCCGAATATCATAGCATTTGTATGTTTAGAGGTCGTGACCGCAGTACGACAGATTGAAACTCTTGTTGCAGATCGGGAAATCGGATATGCCCTCGCCGCGCACGGCCAGTGCCAGCGCCAGCCAATTGTGCAGGCTCGGATCCTTGATCTTATACTTCACTATACGTCCCTCGGCATCGGTCAACGCCACATGGCATATCTCGCCGCGCCAACCCTCGATGAGCGACAACGACAGCGATTCGGGCGCAAGTGCCGACCGATAATCGGGATTGGGCATATCCTCGGCAGGAGTGTAGGCCGAGAGAATCTTTTCGATATAGTCGGCACTCTGCAACACTTCGCGGCAACGCATCATCAGGCGCGCCATAACATCGCCGTGACGCTTGACGATAGGCTCGTGGCGAATATCCTCGGCATAGACACCCGACGGGTGCGAAGAGCGTATATCGCGGCACAGGCCGCTGGCACGCGAGGCCGCACCGACACCGCCTATGCGCCACATCTCCTCGCGCGGCACCACACCGCACTGCTCGAAGCGTGCCAACAGCGACGGCGACTCCTTCATCTCGCAACGCACCTCGTTGTAGCGGCGGCGGATCTCAGCCACATTTCGGCGGATCGTCTCGACCGTCTCGGCCGTCAGGGGGAAATAGGTGCCGAACGGACGTATCAAACCCTTGCCGAAGCGGTTGCCGCACCAGGCCTGAGTGGTATTGATAGTCATCGTACGCAGTGCCTCGCAGGCTACCTGAAAGAGCTGAAAGCCGATATCCATCGACAGCGCTCCCGTATCGGCTATGTGCATGGCCATGCGTTCGAGCTCCAAAGCCACGGCGCGCTCACGCTCCAAATGCGTACTGCGCTCGCGCGACGAGAGCTTCTCCACGATCTCGGCATAGGCAGTGGCATGCGCCACGGCACTGTCGCCGGCAACGCTCTCTGCCAGCACTGTCTGGCGCAGACGATTGTCCGAACGCGTCATCTCGCTCTCGACGCCGCGATGCTGATAGCCCAGCGCTATCTCCAAATGCAGCACCTGCTCGCCGTTGCATATGAAGCGAAACGCTCCCGGCTCGATGATACCGGCATGTATGGGACCGACGTTGACCTCATGCAGCGAACTTCCGTTCATCTCGTAGAAGGGATAGTTGTGCATGGTCGAATTGCGGTCGCAGCGGTCGAACGCAAAACGCAGCGGCTTGCACCACGGGTGAGCATTGAATTTTATGCCGTACAGCTCGTGTATCTCACGCTCGAAGGGGTGGAATGCCGGGTGCAGTGCCGAAAGCGAGGCCAGCCCCTCCTCCGAGTAGTAGTCGGGAATGAACGACGAGAGCATCACCGTCGACTCCATGTCGTCGAGCAGCAGCAGATAGAATCGCAATCCGCCGCCGGATACTTCGGTGGCGAAGTAGTGCGCCACATGATATCGCTCCTCCGTCATACGCTCGGCCAGATCGTTATAGAGATCCATGTAGTCGACAACGGGGATCTCGGCAATGGGCACGGCCGCAGCCGTGTTGTTGGTTATATGGTAGATCATCTATCAGAGTGTTATTATCGTGTCGATGGCACGGTTCAACAAATCGGGTTGCCACAACCCCAGCACTATGGCCGCCACGAGCAGCACCAGAGCCGAGTACGACAGCATGCGGTTGACCTGCGACAGATGCAGCTCGTCCTGGTTGGGCTGGTAGTTGAGTCGCAGCATGCGCGACCAGATTGCATAGATCACTATGCACAGCAGCAGAAGCATCACCGCTATCAGCCACCAGTGCTCCGCAGCCACTATCTCGCGGAATATCATCAGCTCCGACACGAAAAGCGGCGAGGGAGGAAAGGCCAGCAGCACCACGGTGCCTATCATGAAGCCTATCGCTCCGACACGATTGATATTGATGTAGTTGCCGATGCGGTTGATACGGTAGCTGTTATAGATGTGGCGCACCACGCCGATCTGCAAGAACAGACTGCTCTTCACCAGCGTATGGCACACGACATGAAACACCGCCGCCCACAGTGCAACGCCGCCCACACCCATGCCTATGGCCACGATACCCATGTTCTCGACTGTCGAGTAGGAAAGGAAACGCTTGTAATTGTTGGTACGGCGCAGGAACATGGCACCGACGGCCAGCGAAACGATACCTATAAGTATAAGCACGTGCCGCGCCCAGACAAACACCTCGCCGCAGCGTGCATAGAGCAGATAGATGCGCAGCACAGCTACGAAACCGGCGTTGACCAGTGCCGTCGAGATGAAGGCCGAGGCCGGAGCCGGAGCGGCGAAGTTGGCATCGACACCCACCGTATAGAGAGGGAAGATCTCCATCTTGCAGCTGTAACCTGTGACAATAAGCAGGAAAGCCACTTTCAGATAGAGAGGATTGCCGTCGGCGATGGTGGCCGCCAGCGACGCGTAGTCGAGCGAGCCGTCATGCACCACCGTACAGAGCAGCAGTATGCCCAGATAGGCCATGGCAATACCTGTCGAGCAGACGAATATGTATTTCCACGTCGCCTCCAACGCCTTTTCCGAATGGCGGTGATAGATGATGCCGGCCGAGCATATGGTCGTGGCTTCAAGGAATATCCACGTCAGAGCGGCGTTGTTGGAGTAGTAGACGCAGGTGATGGCCGTCGAGAGCAGCATGAGCAGCGCGAAGAATATGCGATATGTACCGACCGGCTCCTCTTTGAGGTATTGCCGGGCATGAACGATGACGAATCCCAGCACGACGACCATCAGAGCGTGGAACACCATGCCCAGCGTGTCGAAGGTGAAGATGCCCAGGCTGGTCGAATCGAGCATGTCGCACGTTGCGAGCACGACGACGAAAGCCGCCTGCACGGCAAAGAACAGAGCCGATACGATATCGATCGCACCACGGCTGCGTGACGGAAAGGCTGCAAGAGCCAATATCGACGAGAGAACAATGTAGAGTATCATGGTATCAATCTTTGACTGCGGTCAACGCATCGGCGTCGTCGGTATGAATATCGTTGTCGAGTTTGCGCAGGAACATGCCAAGCAGCAATATGGAGATCATGATGTCGAGCATGATGGCGAGGTTAATCATCATAGGCATCTCCACGCCTATGGCCATCGAGAACAGGAACACGCCGTTCTCTATGACCAGAAAACCGACCAGATGGGCGAAGATTCGCTGACGCACCACGATCATAATCAGACCCGAAAGCAGCGCATACAAAGCCACGCCGAAGAAGATCATGTCGATGCGTTCGTCGGCCATGGCCGAGGTGATCCAGCAGCTCACGGCCAATGCCGCCAGCGACAGCAGCAGCGAGTTGAACTGCGACGAACCCGAACTGCGCACGCGGTTGATCTTGGTCTTGCGGATCACACGCAGCAGTATGGCCGGCACGACGACGGCCTTGAACAGCAGCGTCTCGACGATGATGAATGCCAGTTCGACGGCGTCGAGCGAATGAAGCCGGAGCAGTGCTATGCCCAGCAGTATTATGCCTTGCAACGCCACCAGAGAGGTGTGATTGCGGAAACGCTCCGTAATCGACAGATAGATCAGCGTGATGACGTAGAGTATTACGAGCGACAGTATCATACGATTTCTATGTTTTTCAGAAGCAGATAACCTATGAACAGCACCAGTGCCGACATAGCGGTTATGGTGAGTATGTAAGTGGTGTTGCGCGCGAGTTTGTTACGCGCTCTGAGCGACTCGGTGATACCCACCGACAGACCGGCCAGGACAACGGCCAGCGGCGCGGCCAGCTCCCAGCGGAAGCAGAAGGCGACAGCCACCGCATCGGCTGCTATGACTGCCATGACGGCATTTTTCAGCCAGCCGCCGATGTGAATCATAGCCAGATCGATACCCGAGAAGTCGAGGCACATCACTTCGTGCACCATCGTCAGTTCGAGGTGGGTGCGCGGATCGTCGACCGGCACTCGTCCCGCCTCGACGAACATAATCTTTATGAAGACATAGCCCAGCAGCAGCATGACGATGGTGAGATTGACATCGAGCGAGCGTGCCGTAGAGAATATGTCGGCCAGCGACGAGTAGCCGCAGAACATGGCCAGCGTTGCCATAGCCAGCATTATGGCCGGCTCGATCAGTGCACCGTACAACGCCTCGCGCGAGGCTCCCATGCCCTCGAACGAACTGCCCGTATCCATTGCGGCGAGAATCAGCGCCACACGAGAGAGAGCCAGCAGATAGGCCACCAGCACCACATCGCCGTGAAACGACAGCAACGGATCGAGATCGGCCACCGGAACGAACAGAAAGGCCATGAGCGACGCGCCCAGATAGACGCACGGCGCAATGCGGAACAGTATGCCGGTCACCTCGGAGTAGACCGCGCCTTTGCGCAGCAGCACGCCGATATCCATGACATGCTGGAAGAAACGCAAGCCCTTGCGGCCGGCCAGCACCGCACGCGTACGATTGATGACGCCGGTGATGGTCAATGCCACCAGCAGCATGAGCAGCGTATTGAGAAGTTTTGCCCCCATAACTTACAACAGATTTAACAGCGTTAGAACCATCACTGCCGCCAGCAGAGCCAGCGCATACATTATGTAGTGGTTGATCTTGCCCGTGCGCAGACGCATCACACCCACATTGATCCGGTGCATAGCCTCCACCCACCACGCGGCGAACAACCGGTCGATCTTATCCTTGTGGCTGACATCGTAGCGGTGCTGCGACGGAAATATTTCGCTCTTGTCGATAGTGCGGCCGTCGACACGGTTCTGCGTCAGCGAGGTGGCGATATTCTCCAACCCCTCGGAATAGGACTCGCCGGTATACTGCATACGCGTATTGAGAGCCGTGAAGCCGCAGCCCCATGTGGGCGACGACGAGACGGTGCGGCCTGCCTGCGCACGCCGTTTCAGAATATAAAGCAGCGCAACCACAGCAAGCAGCGAGATGCCTATCGCACTGAGCGTCGAGAGCACGGGAGTGAAGTGTGCCATGGCTATTGCATAGTCGCCGCCGATGGTGTCCGCAGCCACCTCCACCACCGGCCGCACTGCATATTGGGGCAGCAGACCTATGGCAAGTATCATTGCCGCAGGCAGTGCCATAGCCGCGATGCGGCAATTGTCGACCTCGGAAGTCTCGGCCACATGCGTCGAGCGCGGCGAACCGAGAAAGACTATTCCGTAGAGCTTGGTGAAGGCCAGCACCACCACTCCGCCGATGAGCGACAGAGCCACTATGGCCGCCACCGAGTACAATACCTCGCGGCCTTCGCCCACACCGTTGAACATGCCCAGATATATCAACAGCTCGGATACAAAACCGTTGAGCGGCGGCAATGCGCAGATGGCCACCGTAGCCACGATCATCAGCAGTGCCGTCACCGGCATGTGGCGCGAGAGTCCGCCCATCTTGTCGAGCGATGTGGAGTGCATCTTTGAATAGATGTTGCCCGCGCCGAAGAACAGCAGCGTCTTGAACAGCGAGTGGTTGACCGCATGCAGCAGCGCGCCGCACATGCCGCACATGGCCACCAGATCGTTGTCGGCGGCGCGGCCTATGTAGGCGATACCCATACCTATCAGGATCACACCGATATTCTCTATGCTCGAATAGGCCAGCAGGCGTTTCATATCGTTCTCCACAGCGGCCAGAATAACGCCCCACACACCCGTGACGATGCCGGCGAAGAGTATTATGATGCCCACGACATACAGCGTCTGCACCGATTCTATCTCGGCCGCCACGCGCAAAATGCCGTAGATGCCCGTCTTTATCATCACGCCCGACATTATGGCCGACACGTGCGACGGTGCCGCAGGGTGTGCCTCCGGCAGCCACACGTGCATAGGAAACATACCTGCCTTCATGCCGAATCCGACGATGAATACCACCACAACCGGAAGCGGTGCATGCCGGCTGAAATAGTCGCTCAGCGCACCGAACGATGCCAAGCCGGTCGCACTGTAAACCGCGACGAAGCCTATGACCAGAAATATGAAGCCGATGTGCATCATCACCAGATAGTTCAGAGCTGCGCGCCGCACCTCTCGGCGTTCGGCCTCGAACAGAATCAGCAGAAACGAGGCTATGGTCATCAGCTCCCACGACATCAGAAACGAGAATCCGCCGCTCGACATCACCACAGTCATCATCGAGCCGACGAGCGTCACCAACGACGTGTAGTGCAGCGCTATATGCGCCGAAGAGCTGCGCTCCAAATAGTGTTCGACATAGCCCTTGGAATAGATCACCGTCGCCACAGACGCCACGGCGATAATGAGCAGAAACAACGCCGAAAGCCGATCGACTGCCAGACGCTCGGCACCGAACATGCCGGTCGCGAACTCGGCCAGCACAACCTCCTGCCGGCCGCACAGTGCCTCGACGGCCACCGCAGCGGCAGCGGCGGAGAGCAGTACGACAATTGCCGCCGCCACCCACACCTTATGGCGTTTGGGGGCTGCGAACAGTGCCGCAACGGCTATGGCCGCAAATAAAATCAGATATGGGTACATAATATGTTTAATAGTCTATTTCAACGAGTTGAGCATCGACACCATCACCGTGGCCGCCACTGCGGCAGTCTCGGTACGCAGGCGCTGATAACCCAGCGATATCTGTTCGAATCCGTTTGCGAGCGCAAAGGTAATCTCTTCGGGCGAAAAATCTCCTTCGGGTCCTATTAAAATAAGCGCGTTCTCGCCTTTTTTCAGAATATCGCCCATATAAGGCCGCTCGCCCGTGGAGCGATCGCAGTGAGCGATGAAGCGACGTCCGTCGAAGGGCATCGATATGAGACTCCTTACAGGTGTCATATCGTGCAGCACGGGGTGGTAGGCTTTGAGCGACTGCTTGACGGCCGAAGTGATGACACGCATCTCGCGTTCGGGTTTTATGGCTCGCCGCTCGCTGTGGTCGCACTCCAACGGATATATCTCGCCAACGCCCACCTCCGTAGCCTTTTCCAGAAACCACTCGTAACGATCGATGTTCTTGGTCGGAGCCACAGCCATGACAAGATGATAGGGCATCTTCTCGAAGTCCTCCTGCCGCTCGATCACCTCAACGGCACAGCGGCGGGCATCGGCCGATGTGATGCGCGCAGTGTAGAGCGTACCGCGGCCATCGGTCAGGTTGAGCGTATCGCCCTGGTGCATGCGCAGTACGCGAATGCAGTGACGCGACTCCTCCTCGGTGAGGATATGGCAAGGCGGCACGATATCGGGAGCATAAAAAAGTTGCATTGTGTATAATAATTTTTAACTTTGCAAAGTTAAATAAAAATAATGTAACCGATGAAGCGATTGATACTATTATCGACAATGGCATTGATTATGACGACAAACAATTCATGCAAAGAGTCCCCTGCCGAGAGCGGGAATCCGCTGCTCGACGAGTGGCAGACCCCCATGGGCGTACCGCCGTTCGACAAGATACGCTCGGAGCACTACGCTCCGGCATTCGAGCAGGCCATCGAGGAGCACCGTGCGCAAATCGAAGCCATAAAGGCCTCGGAAGAGGAGCCTTCGTTCGACAACGTCATACTGGCACTGGACAACGCAGGACAGAGACTCGCCGAGATATCGCTCATATTCGAAATGATCTCCTCGGCCGACACCAACGCCGAGATGCAGGCCGTCGAGGCCGAGATGCTGCCCGCCATCGAGGAGCATCGCAACGCCATACTGCTTGACGAGGAGTTGTTCGCCAAGATACGCAGCGTCTACGACCGTCGCTCGGAGCTGAAGCTCGACCAGGTGCAGATGCGTCTGCTGGAAAAGACATATCGCCGTTTCGTCAGGGCGGGAGCCCTGCTCGATGCCGGGCAGAAACAGCGGCTGAAAGAGATCAACGCCGAGCTGTCGCGTCTGACCATACGCTTCGGCAACAACCTCCTGGCCGAGAACGGCGACTTTACGATGCTGCTCACCCAGGACGATGTGGAGGGTCTGCCCGAAGCCGTACGCACGGCCGCTGCCGAACGCGCCGCCGAGAGCGGGCAGAGCGGCTATCTCTTCACGCTCGACAAACCGAGCCTGCTGCCGTTTCTTACATATTCTACACGCCGCGACCTGCGCGAGCAGCTCTACAAGGGTTATCTCTCACGCTGCGACCGCGACAACGACCGCGACAACAATCAGATCATAAAGGATATCACGCGTCTGCGCGCAGAGAAGGCACACATTCTGGGCTACGGCTCCTATGCCGAATATGTCATATCCGACCAGATGGCCGCAACGCCGCGTGCGGCATACGATCTGTTGGAGGAGATCTGGACACCGGCACTGGACAAGGCCAGGGAGGAGCTGGCGCAGATGACCGCGCTGCTGCATGCCGACATACCCGATGCCGAGTTCGAGTCGTGGGACTGGTGGTATTACGCCGAGAAGGTGCGCAAGCAGAACTATCAGCTGGACGAATCGCTCGTGAGCCAATACCTCTCGGTCGACAACGTCCGCAACGGCATATTCTTTTTGGCCAACCGGCTCTACGGCATTACGTTCCGTCCGGCAGCACTGCCCAAATACCATCAGGAGTGTTCGGCCTACGAGGTGCTCGACGTCGACAACTCGCATCTGGGCGTGTTGTACTTCGATCTGTATCCGCGCCAGGGCAAGAGCGGCGGCGCATGGTGCGGCTACTTCACCGAGCAACGCTATGAGGACGGGGTACGCATAGCCCCCACCGTAGGCATCGTCTGCAACTTCACACGCCCCACGGGCGACACTCCCGCACTGCTCTCGATCGACGAGACCGAGACTCTGTTCCACGAGTTCGGCCACGCGCTGCACTTCCTATTCGCCGACGTGCGCTACCGTGGACTGGCCGACGTGGAGGGCGACTTCGTCGAACTGCCTTCGCAGATCATGGAGAACTGGGCGTTCGAGCCGGAGATACTCAAACAGTACGCCACCCACTACAAGACGGGCGAGCCTATTCCGGCCAGTCTGATACAGAAAATCCGCAATGCCGCGCTCTTCAACCAGGGCTTCGCCACCACCGAGCTTACGGCGGCGGCACTGCTGGATCTCGACATACACTCGATGGAGACATATGCCGACTTCGAGCCGTCCGACTTCGAGAAATATGCGCTTGCGACACGCCGCGGACTGATTCCGCAAATCGAGCCGCGCTACCGCCTGCCCTACTTCTCCCACATATTCAACGGCGGCTACTCGTCGGGCTACTACTTCTACCTCTGGGCAGAGGTGCTCGACAAGGACGCCTTCGCCGCGTTCAAGTCGGGGCGCGACATTTGCGACAGACAATTGGCCGAGAGCTTCCGCCGCGACCTGTTGGCGCAGGGAGGCCAGCGCGATGGCATGGCGATGTACCGCAAGTTCCGCGGAGCCGATCCCGACAAGACGCACATGCTGCGCTCGCGCGGCCTTTTGACCGAGCCGGAGGAGCCTGCCGACTCGTTGCAGATGCAGATCGACAGCGTCAACCTGTTCGCTCCCGAGCGCGACATGCAGGTGATCGACTTCAACGAGATGTAGACTGCTGCCGACACTTATAATAAGAAGACAAACCGCTAAAATAAACGTTTTATGACAACAACATCAATTATCATGTCAGCACTGACACTTGCCGCGACAGGCAGCGAACTGCCCCAGTGGGGCGGCGTGCGCGTGCCCGAATCGCTCATAGACAATCCGCTGGTGCAGGAGTGGAACACTCCCTACGCCACACCTCCGTTCGATCTTATCAAACTGTCGGACTACGAACCGGCGTTCGACTTCGCAATCGCCGTCAATCGTGCCGAGATAGAGACTATCGTCAACAATCCCGAGCCGGCCACATTCGAGAACACGATCGTGGCTATGGAACGCAGCGGCGAGCTGCTGGGACGCATCGCCGGCATATTCTACAATCTGTTGGAGGCCGACTCCTCAGACCAGATGCAGGAGATCGCCATGCGAATATCGCCCAAGCTGACGGCACTGAGCAACGACATATCGCTCAACCCCGAGCTCTTCGCCCGCGTACAGAGCGTCTACAACGACAAGAAGCTGAAACTCTCGTCGGTCGAGGATCGCAAGCTGCTCGAAAACACTTACAAGAGCTTCGCCCGCAGCGGTGCGGCATTGAACGATGCCGACAAGGAGCTATATCGCCAATACACCACCGAACTGTCGCAGCTTACATTGCAGTTCGGCCAAAATGCGCTTGCCGCCACCAACGCCTTCACCTACAACATCACCGATGCCGCACTGGTAGAGGAGCTGCCCGACTTCGTGAAGGAGGGTCTTGCCGACGATGCCAAGGCTCGCGGCCAGGAGGGCTGGACCATCACGCTGCAAGCTCCGAGCTATGTGCCGTTCATGACCTACTCGTCGCAGCGCGAGATCAAGGAGAAGCTCTATCGCGCCTACAACTCGCGCGCGCTTGGCGGCGAGTTCGACAACACGGAGAACATCAAGCGCATCACTGAGCTGCGCATGCGCATAGCAAACCTGCTGGGTTACAAATGCTATGCAGATTACATACTCGAAGATCGCATGGCCGAGAGCGCAAAGAACGTCAACAAGTTCCTCGACGAGCTGTTGCGTCCCACCAAGGCATATGCCGAAAAGGACTATCAAACGGTTGCCGACTATGCCCGTTCGCAGGGTCTCGAAGGCGATCTGATGCCGTGGGACTGGGCATATTTCAACGAGAAGTACAAGGAGGAGAAATATGCCATCAACGACGAGCAGATCAAGCCCTACCTCAAACTCGACAACGTCAAGCAGGGCGTCTTCATGCTTGCCAACCGTCTCTACGGCCTGACCTTCACTCCCAATACCGAAATCGCGGTTTACCACCCCGATGTGACGGCCTACGATGTCAAGGACGCCGACGGCAACATGCTGGCTGTGCTCTACCTCGACTTCTTCCCCCGTGCCTCGAAGCGCGCAGGCGCATGGATGACCGAGTTCCGCGGTATGAAGACCGTCGACGGCAAGGAGCAGCGTCCGCTCGTGTCGCTGGTGATGAACTTCACCAAGCCCACCGAGTCGACCCCGTCGCTGCTCACGTTCGACGAGCTCACCACATTCCTGCACGAGTTCGGACACTCGCTGCACGGCATGCTGGCACGCGGCAAGTATGAATCGCTCAACGGCACCAGCGTCTATCGCGACTTCGTCGAGCTGCCCTCGCAGATCATGGAGAACTGGGCTACCGAGAAGGAGTATCTCGACTTGTGGGCAGTACACTACCTCACCGGCGAGAAGATTCCGGCCGAGCTGGTCGACAAGATCATAGCCGCCAAGAACTATCTGGCAGCCTATTTCCACATACGCCAGCTCTCGTTCGGCATCACCGACATGGCATGGCACAGCCTGACGGAGCCATATACGGGCGATGTCGAGGAATTCGAGCGCAAGGCCATGGCACCCACCCAAATAACACCTCTGGTCGACGGCACGGCAATGTGCCCGGCATTCACCCACATATTCAGCGGCGGATATGCCGCAGGATACTACGGCTACAAATGGGCTGAGGTATTGGCCGCCGATGCTTTCTCGTACTTCAAGAAGGAGGGTATCTTCAACACCAAGGTATCAGGCAAGTTCCGCCACGAAGTGCTTGAAAAAGGCAGCCACGAGCACCCGATGAAGCTCTACGTCCGTTTCCGCGGCCACAAGCCTCAGACCAAGGCTCTGATCGAGCAGATGGGTCTCAAATAGTATTCGAAGAGAAACGCGGCTACTTCATGCCGCACAATTGCTCAGCAGGGCAGGAGATTATTTGTCGTATCTCCTGCCCTGCTGATTTTCGTTTGCATATAACATGTTAGACTCTCCCAAGATATTTAGCTCTGCACGGTTTCGTTCGGCATGACATGCCGTCGGCTGTCATGTCAAGAGCTGTGAAACATCTGTGGGTGATTATTTACGCAAAAATGTCGTTTCGGGCGACGGTCACCGAATATTACGGTAGTGGCAGTGCATGAGCTGTCCGTCGTTGTCGCGCAGGTGCATGCCGCCGCCGCGACAGAACTGCCACGCCTTACAGTCGGCGCACTCTCCGGTATGCGCCCACTCGCGGTTGCGGAAAGGGAGGAATCGGTTTTGCCAAACGTCCCAGAAGTCGTCGCGATAGATGTTGCCCTGCGTGTAGTTGGCGCGTACGCTCGTGCAACCCGATATATCGCCGTTGACGCGGATCGAAGCCACCGACACGCCGGCTGCGCACATATAGAAATGGTCGCGCACTTCGGCCTCGTAGCCGCCGAGAAAACCCTCGCAGGCGTAGCTCAGGTCGATCTTGCCCTCGCGGCGCGTGTTGCGTATAAACTCCAACACGCGGACGAACTGCTCGCTGCTGAGCAGCAGACCGTCGTCTGTGGCGGCGCGACCGGCCGGAAAGATGGTGAAGATGCGCCAATGCTCTACGCCACGATCGATGAGCAGCTGCTTGAACTCCTCCAAGCGATCGACCATCGACGGCGTAACGCATGTAATGACATCGTATGCAAGATCGGGATATTCGAGTATACGATCCACAGCCTCCATGGCTCGGGCATAACTCTGCGGATTGCGGCGTATGCGGGTGTGCGAATCCTCGAAGCCGTCGATGCTGACAGAGACCGAGCGCAAGCCCGACCCGACGAGCGATGCCAGCCGCTGACGCGTGAGTGCAAGACCGTTGGTGACCATGCCCCACATATAACCGCGACGAGTCACCTCCTTGCCGGCAAGTTCGAGATCGTCGCGCACGAGCACCTCGCCGCCCGAAAATATGATAAGAGTGTCGCGAGGATCGACATGCGGCGTAATCTGAGTATCGAGCACGTGTAAAAAGTCGTCCAGGGGCATATCCCGCTCGGCGACATCTGCACGGCAGTCGCTGCCGCAGTGACGACACGCCAGGTTACACCGCAGAGTACACTCCCAAAAGAGCGTCGACAGACGGTGACGAGCAATCGTATCGTCGTACAGTTGCGAAAAGAGTCTCAGTGCAAGTCTCTTGCGAAGACCCAATCTCCGACTCACTTCACCTCGGCATTATCGGTTGCGGCGGTGGCGCGACGATCGGTCTGCGCCTCCTCATCGGACAATACGCGGGAGGTGTTGCCATCGGGCATAGGTACGCCGTACATCAGTCTGATGCGTGCTTCGACGGTATCCTGCTCCATGACCGGAGCCTCGGCATCGCCGCCGCTCTTTGCGCTTTTGCGTGTAGCGCAACAGGCGGTGGAGAAGCCCAACAGTGCAATGGCTGCTATTTTAAGTTTGTTTTTCATGGTCGTTGCTGTTTTATAGCACATACTCAGTACAAATATAACACCTATTTGCAAGAAACGCAAATTAATCGCATGAGAGCGCAGTTTGCCAACACAAAAGAGATTCTCACGTCGCGGCTTATGGCCGCTCCTCAGAATGACAGAGTGGAAATAGTCGCGCACAGATTTCTCGCTTGCGCTCGAAATGACAAAACACTGTCACTCCGAGGAGCCGCAGGCGACGTGGGAGTCTCGCAGGCAGGAGCACTGCTTGCCGACACCAAAAGAGATTCTCACGTCGGACGTTAAGTCCTCCTCAGAATGACAGAGTGGAAATAATCGCACACAGATTTCTCGCTTACGCTCGAAATGACAAACGCTGTCACTCCGAGGAGCCGCAGGCGACGTGGGAGTCTCGCAGGAAGGGAGCGCAGTTTGCCGCCCAAAAGAGATTCTCACGTCGCGGCTTATGGCCGCTCCTCAGAATGACAGAGTGGAAATAGTCGCGCACAGATTTCTCGCTTGCGCTCGAAATGACAAGACAATGGAAATAGTCAACCAAGAACCACAACCCCTTTTTCGTCAAAAGCGGTATTATACAACGCAACGCAGGAGTGAGACGATGGGTTGTACTTGGCGTACTGCCCATTGGCGAACGACAAGGCGCGGAAGCAGAATGCCGCTTTTCACGAAAAAGGACTTGCGTATTTAAATAAATATTAGTATATTTGATACGGGTATATCCCATTTACTTTAAATATTATTTTTATGACTGGTAAAGTTAAATGGTTCGATAGCAAGAAGGGCTACGGATTCATTATCGGCGAAGACGAAAAAGAGATCTTCGTACACTTCTCTGGCATCGTCAAAGATGGTTTCAAGTCACTCGTAGAGGGACAGACCGTAACCTACGAAATCGGAAACTGTGCAAAAGGCTCACAGGCTGTCAATGTAAATGTAGTCGAGAAATAGTGGCTGCACTATATCGATAAATTTCCAGAAATCATTACGGGACGGATTTGCAATCCGTCCCGTAATTTTGCGGCAGGCAACGCTTGCGGCAGACAAAGAGCAAGAGATCAGTATATGGTAAAGGTCTTGGATTGAAGCATTTTTCCGTTATCCCATATCTCTATGCGATAATTACCGGCACCCCAAGGGGAGTTGGGGGCCGGGGTTTTTCGCGGTGAGAGATGGGGTTACGGGAAAATGGTGGAATGCAAGAGCGTTGCCAGTTAGTGGTGTG
>CAMWTS010000036.1 GCA_947177225.1 uncultured Alistipes sp.
CTCTAAATCCCCCTTTGATAAGGGGGACTTTTTTATATAATGCAAGTAGTATTATCGGGCGTCCCCATGCAGATCTACTTCCGTCAGAAATAGGAGCCGCTCGGCATATCCCGGATTGATTTCATTCCCGAAAAATCCGGTATCGACAATCCCTCTAAATCCCCCTTTGATAAGGGGGACTTTTTTATATAATGCAAGTAGTATTATTTTGTCAGCAGCACGACTGCGGTGGCCGATACGCCCTCTTCGCGCCCCTCGAAGCCGAGATGCTCGGTGGTGGTGGCCTTGACCGAGACGCGATCGATGTCGATGCCTATTGTAGCGGCGAGTGCTGCGCGCATCGAGTCGATATGCGGTCGAAGGCGCGGCCGCTGCATGGCGATGGTGCAATCGACGTTGCCGACGGCGTAGCCTCTCAGGGCAATGGTCTCTACTACGCGGCGCAGCAATATTTTGGAGTCTATGTCTTTGAACTCCTCCGATGAATCGGGGAACAGCTTGCCTATGTCGCCCAGAGCAAGTGCGCCCAACATTGCGTCGCATATGGCATGTATGGCGACATCGCCATCTGAGTGAGCTATGCAGCCCTTCTCGTGTTCGATCTCTATGCCGCCTATCACAAGGCGCAAGCCCTCGGCAAGCGCATGTACGTCGTATCCGTGTCCTATTCTTATATCCATCGTTATTTCTTGTTACGTTTTTTCCAGTCGAGCACGCGCCGCATGACAGCCGTTATGTAGCGGCGGCAGATGGGCGGTGTGGCGAGCCAGCACCTTTCGCGCAGCCTCCACGTGCGTGCAGTGCAGTCGACGATCTTGCCGTTGCGGCGTATGACCTTGTCGACGATGCCCACGATGTCGTCGAGCGAGCATTGTTCGGTCTTGCGATAGTTGCCGTCGCCGGCCATGATGAAACGGTTTCCGTCGCGATGCTGTATGCGATGAACGATCAGCCGACGGTTGTCGCCGCGAAACATCGCTATGCGGCCGGCCACAAGCTCCTGCTCAGAGCATGGGCGTACCACAACCGTATCGAGTCCGCGGCCGAGCATGGGCAACATGCTGTATCCGGTGACGGTGATCTCGAAAGTATCGTTGCCGGCAAGCAATTCGAGATTGTCGAGCATTTCGTCGTGTCGGGACGTTTTCATCTATTCGGCAAATATGGTTCGACAAGAGAGTCGTGCGGCATCGGCATCGGGCAGACACTCCAACCGATAGATCGGCACCGATGATATTACGCGGCCGATTATGGCGCATATGGCATCTTGCAGTGCGGTGTCGTGGGCGAATGCCGGCGGACACGACGGCAGCAGTGCACCTATGGCCTCGATGGCACTCAGCCGACGTATGCGGTTGTGAGGTGCCTGACTCAGTCGGCAAATGGCACGTATGGGGTAGTGCTCGTCCTTGTAACACGGAGTCTTGCCGCTCCATGGCGAGCCGTATGCAACGGCGCTTCCGCCATCGATATGCCGTATGACGGGGGAGTCGTCGTTCAAAAGACGTGCCCCCTCGATATGCTCTCTCCAAAGCCGCGTGTGAGTGCTCTTGCCCGTTCCCGATTCGCCGAGGAACAATACGGCACCGCCGCGATATACGATCGTCGAGGAGTGTATGGCTATGGCATCGTTCTCGATGAATGCTATGCCTGCCATGATCCATATGCCGAATCTCAGTAGCGACAGGTCGACCTCGGCATGGCAAAGGGCATTGCCGGTGACATGTTTTGACGCCAGCTCCTTGTGGAATATGATGGGGGCATCGGGTTGTGCCCGCCTTACTATGCAGAACAGGTGTCCGGTGTCGGTTGCCGACAGTGTGCAGTCGGCCTCGGCCTCGGCGAAGTCGAATGTGCTCAGGACGCTGTTGATATGGAACTCTTCGGTGCTGCAACTCCTGTCGAGTGTCATGATGCAGTCGGGAGCATGATTTGCGTCGGGTTCGCGCTCGAATGGCTTGAATCCTTTGAGTCCCAATGATACAAGGTCGCTGTTTGTGGCCTCGATGCGTATTCTGAGGTCGGCTATTACGTAGTCGTTCATATCGATCGTTGTTTTTTGTCGGTGAGTGTGATTATGCGGTCGCAATACTCCAACGAGCTTTCGCGGTGGGCGATGACCACTATCGTAAGCTGTTTGTTGTGCTCCGAGAGTCGGCGTATGGCTTCGTTGATATTGGCCTCGGTGCGATTGTCGAGCGACGAGGTGGCCTCGTCGAAAAACAAAACGTCGCAGTCCTTGTACAGTGCGCGGGCTATGCCTATGCGCTGACGCTGGCCGCCGGATAGGCGGTTGCCCGCTTCTCCTATGGAGGTGTCGACACCGTGCGGCAGCGTGTCGACGAAGTGTTTGAGGTCGGCTGCAATCAGCACCTGTTCGAGTCTCTGCCGGTCTATATTTTCGGGATCGTCGGCAAGAGCGATGTTGGCCGCTATGGTCGAATCGGTTATGAAGACGTTTTGCGAGACATAGCCTATCGAGTTCTGCCATTTGCGGCGATTGTCATCGGTGAGCGGCTCGCCGTCGATCGAGATCGTGCCGCGAGTGGGCGAATAGAAGCCCAGCAGCAGGTTGAACAGCGTGGTTTTGCCTACGCCCGACTCTCCGCGAATGCCCACGCGCTCGCCCTTGCCGATACTGAGCGACAGATCGTGCAGTGTATCTTCCGCTGCATCGTCGAAGCGGAACGATACGTCTCTGACCTCGATGGTGCGGGCGAATCGAAATCGGTCGTCGGAGGTGTCGTAGCATATGTCGTCATCTTTTATGTCGGCTTCGCGAAGCACATCTGTCGTGTAGAGATTGTAGCGTATCGATGCCCAGCCGTACATTATGTTGCGGACAGAGGGCATGAGCCGTATGGCAGCTACGGCGAGTATGCCGAAGAGCAGTCGCAGATCGTCGCTGCCGAGCCGGAGATTGACGATGACGAGTGCGGACATTCCGGCGACGAGTCCCACCTCGGTAAATATTTGCGGAAGCATGGCTACCATGGCATTCTTGGCTCTGACGCGTATGACGCTGCGCATGGCATCTTCGAAGCGTCGCATCATCTGCGGGAAGGCATTGCCGATCTCGATGTCGGCATATCCTCTGAATGTCTCCGCTACGGTGCGTGCCTTGCGGCGTTGCGCATCGTTCTCCTCGGTGCCGTAGCGGTTGAGCCGGTTGCGAACCAAACGGTAGTAGAGCCATACGGTCGGCAGGAAGATGACGACGATGAACAGTGCGGTCGGCGGTGAGTATACGGCGACGGCTGAAAACAGCAACAACAGAAGCAGCAACTCGCTTGCCATCGAAGCCAGCGGTTTGAGAACGCCTGTGACGAAGGCCAGACAAACCACATTGACGTTGCGTGCCAGAATCGCCGAGTTTGAGCCTTTGATGAAGCTCATGCCGCGATTGTGATACTTGACGAACAGTCGCTCCGACAGATATTTATATAGAGAGTGTATGTAGTCGCGCTCGATGCGGTAGAGCCACAGTCCTGCGAGGCACTTCGCTATGGTGAAGAGCGTGATGCCCAGACATACGGCTATGGTGAACGAGTCGTACGACTCGAATCCCAGAGAGTTGTATATGCGTCCCAGACAGCTTTGCGGCGTTATGTTGCCGCTGTCGAGAATCAACGCGAGTATCGGGATCAGCAGTGCCAGTCCTGCGAAATTGAGCAACGCACGCAACAATATCGTGAAGATCACGCCGATGGTGCGTTTGCGGAATTTGCGCGGTATGATGTCAGATACGCTTGAAATCATGACGCAAAGATATTAATTTAACGCGATTCGGATTGCATAACGGTCATATTATTTACATGTCCGGATTGCGTTCATTCATCTACTTTCACTATTTTCGATTCGGCGATATACCATACGTATCCCTCCACGGAGGTGTAGCGTTGCATCGAGCGCAGCAGTTCCATATAGTCGCGCACCTGTTTCAGATGGCGTTTTTGCTCCTCGGCTCCGAATTTGTAGTCGACGACCACGGCTCGTCCGTCGGCAGCCATTACGCGGTCGGGACGCCGCAGGGTGCCTTTGCCCGGCATGATGATGTCGCTTTCGTTGCGAACTTCGGTCCAGCTGCCGCCGAACCAGTCGCAGACCAGCTGCTGCCCGAATGCCTGCTCGATGCGTCGGCGCAGCTCCTGGCACTGTTCCGTCGATACGATGCCGTCGCTCTGCATACGCTCGACGGCAGTCATTATGTCGTCGCGACATGAAGCCTGCTCGAACACACGGTGCATCAGTATGCCGTAGTTGCGCGGTGCAAGCTCAACATGTTCCGTATCGTCGAAATAGCGTTCGCATCGCCGTTTGACCCTCAGGCGCGGTATGGCGGTGGGGTAGTCGGCGAGCAGTATCTCCTCTGTGCGTTTTGCCGTGTCTGTACTCTCCGCACATGCGGTCGACTGCATGCCGGAAGTGAATACCAGCCCGTCGTCGCTGCGCTGCATCGACGGCATGTCGTCGAGGGCGGCTGTGAGCAGCTGAGCTATTCCTGTTATCGACCGCTGTGAGGTGCTGCGTTTGTCGATGTTGTCGGGTATGAAGGCATACAGCTCCTCCGCGGCCCGTGTGAGTGCCACGTAGAGCAGGTTGACGGCATCGACATGATTGTATGTAAGCTCCTTGTAGTAGTCGTTGGAGAATGCCGACTGCTGCATGGCGTTTTTGTATATTACGGGAAAGTCTTCTATCCCCTCGATAAGGCCGTTGCCTTCGGCGCGTGCCCATATTACCGGTCGTTTGCTGGCTTCCGGTATGGTCTTCCAGTTGCAATAGGGTATGATGATGATAGGCTTTTCGAGTCCTTTCGACTTGTGAATTGTTGTTATCTCGATCGTGTTGTCGCCCTTTTCCACACGCAGTTTCTCCTCCGATCCGCGCTCGTCCCACCATTTGAGGTAGAGTTGTATGTCGGCTATGCGGTTTGTGCAGAACGATATGATCTGTTCGTGCATGGCTTGCAGGTAGGCCGTCTGATCGTGTCGGGACTGCAATTCGTAGCGCATGACGATATTTTCGAAAGCCTCTTCCGGCGACAGTTGTGCCGTGCGTCGCAGGAACTCCTGCTCGTCGTCGTCGAGAGGTGTGTCGACTGCGCGGCCGAGATAGCGGTTGTAGATGGCGCGTTCGATGCTCAGACGCTGATCCGTTGTCAGCCGAAGAACGGCTGCGATGAAGCATGCGATATCCGAACGCCCTATGACCAGCGCGTCTTGCGTCATGACGTTGAACCCGGCCTCTGGCGATGATCCGTAACGCGAGTGCTTGTAGTCGAACAGCAATCGGGCAGCTTTGAGTCCGTCGCCGCCGTTGCGAACCAGTATGAGTATGTCGCTGTAACGGTAGCCCCTTGCCACGGCACTCTCGATAGCCTCTATTATCGGAGCTTCGTCACGCTTGTCGTAGATCTCCACGCGGACATAACCCGGCCGGCCGTTGCTCTTTTCAGGTGTCTGCGCAAGATCGGTGTAGGCTTGTGCCAGAGTGTCGTGTAGTGCGGCATAGGTGTCGTCGCCGATGGCTTGTGACGCATGCGCCTCTGCGAGCAGCGTGTTGAGGTGGGCATTGTCCATGTCGACCACGCGCCGCATGATGTCGTTGTTGAACTCGACGATTGCCGGCAGACTGCGGTAGTTGGACGTAAGCGGCACGACAAGGCAGTTGTCTTTGCCGAGCGATTCGGCCGCACCGCTCTGTAACAGACGCCAGTCGCCGCCGCGCCAGCGGTAGATGGACTGCTTGATGTCTCCCACGATGAGAACCGATATCTGCTCGCTCTGAGCCATGGCATTGAGCAGCAGCGGCAGGAAGTTCTCCCACTCCTTGACCGACGTGTCCTGAAACTCGTCGATCATGAAACGTTCGTAGCGGTTGCCGATCTTCTCATATATGAATGGCGCGTTGTCGCCGTTGATGAAACGCGACAGCACGTATTTGGTCTCGTTGAGCACCATGACATTCTCGTGCTGACAAACCTCGTTCACCTTGCGGTAGAGATCGCCGAGCAGAGCGAAGCTGCGATAGTTCTCGCGAACGAGATCGGTCGAATTCCATTGAGCGACATTGTCGTCGTAGATATTGCACAACTTGTCCAGCTCTGCGCGTAATGCCGGTGCTATGGCGCGAGCTGCCGCCGGAGAGTCTTTCGTGCACCATTTGTCGGCATCGAGTGCGGCTTTTCGCAGTGTGGCTGTCGGTGCGGGCAGCTCGCCTTCGGCATAACGTATTATCGAATATGCGAAACTGCGTGTCTTGCCGTTGAAATCAGATGGGGCGACACCTGCCTGATTCATCATGTCGAGCATCTTGCGCGCCGTGTCGACGACGGCCTGCCTGGTGGCCTGACTGCGGGCATACATGGCGTCGACGATCTTGCGAAGCGACTCCTTGCTCTGCCCGCCGCTAATCATCTCCTTGCCGCGCTCCTTGAACAGTTCGGCTCCCAGCGCAAGTATGTCGTCGCGTATGTCCCAGCGTCTGTCGTTCTCGATGCGCTCCTGCACATAGTCCGTCAGCCAGCGTTCGAGTTCTTTGTTGTCGAGTATCTCCTCGATGAGCGAATCGGCACTCTTGGCGAGTATGCTTTCGGTTTCGAGCTCGATGTTGTAGTTGAGATCGATGCCCAGCTCCTTGATAAACGCGCGTATGATGCGCTGGAAGAAGCGGTCGATGGTCAAGATCGTGAATCGCGAGTAGTCGTGCAGTATTCGGGTGCGTGCTTCCAGCGCACGCCGGCGCACCGTGGTCTCCGACAGCGACAGCTCGTTGCACAGCGAGGCGAGATATGCGCTCTTTCGTCCCGACGCAAGCAGGTCTATTTCGCGCAGTATTCGCGATTTCATCTCTTCGGTGGCCTTGTTGGTGAAGGTGACGGCCAGGATATTGCGATAGAGATCGGGACGCTCCACCACATCGCGGACATATTTGTATGCCAGCTGATAGGTCTTGCCCGATCCTGCGCTTGCATTGAGTATTTTCGCCCGTATCATCGCTTGCATATCGTTTTGAAGTCGCAGTAACGGCATGTATTCGTGTCGTCGCACTGGGTGAATGGATTTTTCCGGTCGAAGAGTTCGCGCAGCGAGTCGCCCAACGCCTGCTCGAACTCTTCGGCATATTCCGAATACCGCTCTATGCTGTGGCCGGCCGAGCGGTCGACGATCAGCGGCGAGTAGTCGTCATTGTGCATCTTGCCGGCATAAAAGAGCGTAGGCACCGATTCGCGATGCTGTGTGCGATGGAGTATCATCGAGTAGAGCAGCGTCTGGAAGATGTTGGATATGCGCTCCTCGGCCTTGCCGTTGAACAGCGAGTCGATGCCGTTGAAGTCGAGGTGCGGCGTATTGCCGCTCTTGTAGTCGATGATGCGCAGTGCACCTCCGTCGAGCGAGTCGATGCGGTCGGCACGGCCTGCCAGCGTCACGCTGCGGCACTCGTCGAGCGGAAAGCGGTATTCGACGTCCTGTTCCAGCCCAACTATTGCGAAGTTGTCGTGGCGGGCATCGTAGCGCATGACTCCGCGGCGGATATATTTCGTGACTATATCCTTTACCAGCAGTGTGTTTCCGGTGTAGTCCTCCCGTTGAGGTTTATCCGTTTGCAAATATACGCGGCCGACGGCAACGTCTACGGCATCTTCTATTGCGTGTCCCTTTCTCAGAAGTTCGATCCTCTCGGCAGGGTGTTCTATGCCTGCGAGCGGTTTGTACAGTTCGAACATGGCTTCGTGCAGTATGTTGCCGAATGTGAGTGCATCGATCTCGTCGCTAACCTCGTCGGAGGTTTTAAGCCGTGCCACCGAAGCGAAATAGAATTTCAGCGGGCACTGTACGTAGCGGAACAGTGCTGTCGGCGACAGCTTGTATGCCGTTTCGGGCGTGAGATAACGTTCCAACCGCTCCATTATCGCTGCATCTTTGGCTATTGTAATCGGTCTCTGCTCGTCGATGTTGACATCGACGCCGACCGATATGCGACGTATGTCGAACGGGGATTCGTAGGCAAGCTGATAGATGTAGCGGCTCTGTTCGCCCGTGCTCTTTTCATCGGCACGCGAGCAATACATCATGAAGACACGGCTCGCCCGCTCGATAAGCCTGTAGAAGTAGTAGGCATATACGCCCTCATGGTGCTCCGGAGTCGGAAGTCCGTAAGCGGCTCTCAGATTGTAGGGTATGAACGATGGCTGCGAGGTTCTGTCGCCAGGAAATGTGGCATCGGTCATCGAGAGTATGATTACGTTGTCGAAATCGACGTTTCTCGTCTCCAAGATACCCATGACCTGAATGCCGTTGAGAGGCTCGCCCTCGTACGGAATGCGTATCTCTTGCAGATGGCGGCGCAGCAGAGAGACATATATTTGGTCGGAAAGCTCTATGTCGCACGTCAGCAGCGAGTTCGATAGCTTGCCTATCTCCTCGTGAGCCAGAGCCATATATTCGACTGCCGTCTTGTCGTCGCCATTGCCTACGGTCGGTACGAGCATGTCGATAATATCGAGTATATATTGAGACAAGTCATGCCAACCGCTTGCAGCAGAAAATATTTTGCTTAATACCGCATCGTCTTTGAACAGCGAGTTGCGTACCGATATGATTCTGTTGCGCGTAATGTGTTCGTAAAGCTCGGTGGCCTTTCGATGGCAGCATTCGGCGATATAGGGGTGCGAGAGTATTCCGGTGACATCTGCATGATAGAATATGGTGTCATCGGCCTTGCGGCGGCAGTGCGACTGCAACTCGATGAGCCGCTCGATAAACGAGTATACAAGCGTGAGTTTTAGCGGATAACCCATCGTCACATTGACCTCCTCTATATGTTGCGGCAGTGAGTATAGAAGCGGTATGAGCAGGTTCTCGTCGGTCAATACGACGGCAGTGCGCTTGTCGAGCTCCTCGCGTGGCAACGACGACAGTATCTCGGCCACGTATTTGCACTGCACGGCATTGGAGGCGCATGCAATGGCCGAAAACTCTTTGGGTATTGAGGTGAAGTTATCGTGCGAGATCTCCAAGCCCGGTTTGAACATCGCAATGTTTTCGCGCAGGAACATGCCTGCCTCGTGCTCCTTGCCATCGACGTAATAGGAGTCGTAGTCCCACAAAAACTCTATGCTGCGGCAGTTTGTTTCGATATGCCTGAACAGCCGCTTTTCACTTTGCGACAGGGCGTTGAATCCTGCCACTACATATCGGCGGTTAGGGTCGGTGACGGCCTCGCCGCGCGAGATCATCTCGGCGGCCTGCCGATAGGCCATGCCGGTATAAGCCATGCCCATAGCCTGCAATCTGTCGCGAAAACGGCTGTAAATGACGGGCAGTGTTCTCCATATGTTCAGAAACTTGCGTTTCTCTTCCGACAGATTGGTCTCGTCTCCGAAACTGCCCCAGAACGCGATTATTTTCATCTGTTCCGGTGTCAGATACGAGACGTCGGTTTCGAGTTCCTTGATCTGCTCGATATTGCGCAGCAACATGTCGGCATCGATCATGTACTTGTCGATCATGTCGAAGTCGGCCAACAGCATTTCGCCCCAGAAATAGAATTTGTCGAATGTCTCGTATGGGTGATACTCTGCGTATATCTTGTACAGTTCGGTGATAAGCCGTATTTTATCGGCTTTATGCAGTCCGGTGATCTCTTCTATGAGGTCGTCTATCGTCAACCAGTTGGGCTGCCACAAAGGACGGGTTGCCACCGAGGCTAATGCGTCGTTGAAAAAGAGACGTGCGCGTCGCGACGGAAAGAGTATGTGCAACGATGAAATGTCGTCGCCATATTTGCGGTACAGCTGTTCGGCTATCTCGTGCTGGAAGGTCTTACTCATGTGCAGCGTCGGACGATATATTGTCAGTATTTACGTCTTCGCCAATGATTTCACCGCTGAATATCGATACGTTGCGGCGAACGATGGCCGGTGCTCCCGAATATCTGATTTTAGCACCGTAAGAGACTTCGGCTTCCAATCTTTCGTCGACCGAGATGTCGATATCCGAACTGTGCGATGCCTCAATTCGGCACGACATGCAGTTCAATGCCGGCGCGTTGAGCACGGACGACGATACTTCGGCTGCGATGTAACGGGCATAACCCGATAGCTCGACTGCACATTTATTTGATATTGCGAGTTTTATGTCGGTCATGTCGATTGCAGCACGAACATGTGCTCCGTCGGTGATCTCTATGTCGGCGATAGGGTGGTCGAGCGTGTCGCTGAAAAGTACGTCGGCGCGGGAAATGCGTATATCTTCGAGATCGTGATAGTACACCTCCACTTCGGTGATACTCGCACGCTTGCCGCTGTTCTTCTCACGTATTTTCAGTACACCGCGCTTGTCTACCTCCGCGGTGAATACCGACGATGTACTGTCGTTGGCAGTGTAGATGACATAAGGCGCGATGTCTGCTGCTACACGTTTGAAAATAACCTTTATGGGGGCGTTTATGTCAACCGAATTAAATTCGGTGGTCCAGATTCGTTTGCTGTCATTGCCTTCGCGGTCGATGCTTTGCGCGTGAGTGCATATCGACAATACGGATACGATAGCTGTCAACAGATATTTTTTCATGGTTACTCAGATTTGTTTTCGACCGTCTAAGGTAGTAAAAAAAAACGAGACGGGCAATTCCGTCTCGCAGATTTATATGCGCGTGCGATGTGGTTAAGGCATCGCTACAACTCCACCTTGAAGAATGGTGCGCCGCTGCGTCGCGCAGCTTCCAGTCCTACGGCCGAATCCTCGAAAATAAGCGTCTCGTCGGGTGTTGCGCCAACGATCTGCATGGCTCGAAGAAAACAGTCCGGCGCTGGCTTGGGATCGTCTACGTCATCGCTCGACAAGATGCCGTCGATGCCGTCTTCCAACCTGAGGTATCGCATTACATTGGATATGTTATCTATGTGTCCGGTAGATACTATCCATACTTTTATTCCTGTGGCGCGCATCGATTGGCAAAGATCCCATAGCGGCTTGTTGAGCTTGACGGTGGAGAAGTATTGCGGATATAATTCGATCTTTCGGTGGCGCAGCCGTTCCGCCTGATCGGGGTCGGTGATGCCGAGCGAATGCATGAACTCGGGGCATCTGACGCCGAAATATTTATCGGCATACTCCTGTTCCGTTATGTCGATGCCGGCTTCGCTTAGTGTCTGCACATATGCGAGGGCGTTGGCACGGCGCGTATCGACCAGTGTACCGTCGAAATCGAGCAGTATGAGTTTGATTCTTGCCATATCAGTCGAAAGATTGCATGCTCGACAGAGCTATTCTTATCATGCGTGCGTACTCTTCGGGTGAAAGCTCCATGAAGAAGTAATGTACGGGGTCGACGCGCGTATCGTTGAATATGACCTCGTAGTGAAGGTGCGGTGCGAGCGACAGACCGGTGTTGCCCGATAGCGCGATGATGTCGCCGCGCTTTACATGCTGGCCTTTTTGAACCCTGATATCGAGCAGATGGCTGTATGATGTCTTATAGCCGTTGCCGTGGTTGACGGTTACGGCCTTGCCATGCGTCGAATTCTTCTCCGACAACGACTCCACTACACCGTCGGCCGTGGCGAATACGGCTGTGCCCTCGGCTATGAGATAGTCTACGCCGTGGTGCTCGCGCATGGTGCGGTGAAACGGATCTATCAGCTGCTTCTTGCCTGCGGCGAGCAGTGTCAACTGGCTGTTGTTCACCGGCTGAATCGACGGTATATAATCACATGCTTCACCAAGATTCGATATCGCATATTCCAGGTCGTCGTGAGCGCGGGTCAATGCACCGAGCCGGTTCTCGCATTTGGAAACCATCGTCGACAATTCGGTCATCAGTTCCCGGTTGTCGGTTCCGAGCAGTCGTTCGTGCAGAGCGAGTCGTCGACGCTGGTAGTCGGCGTTGAGATCGTAGGGATTGGATTCGAACAGTTTGCGAAATACGTTGCGATCGCGGTCGGCGATGTTGTCGAGTATCATGGAGAGCGAGTCGTAACGCTCTGACAATATTTCGTATTCGCGCTCCAACTTATCTGTCGCATGACGTAGTGCATGCTCGATCGGTGTGTCCGATACGAATGATATTATTACGTAATACACTACGGCCACTGCTATCCATGCCATAGCTCCGAAAAAGAGTCTGACGGCTCGTTTACGGTGCCTGGCTACATGGGTGTTTATCTCTTGCTGCGGTGTCATATCAAGGTTGTTCGACGGTCTTTTCATTGAGTTGCTGTACCAGGTCGATATATGCTTCGGGCGACATGTCTTTGTTGAAGTAGTTGATCGGATTGACGGTCGATCCCATATATCTCACCTCGTAGTGGAGATGCGGTCCGGTGCCTACGCCCGTTGCGCCGACCTCGCCGATGACCTGTCCGCGGGTGACGCTGTCGCCGCGCGCGACGAACTGCTTCGACAGATGCGCATAGCGGCTTGTGTAGCCGAATCCGTGATTGATGGATATGATCTTGCCGTAGCCGTTGGCCGTAGCCGATTCGATGACTATGCCGTTGCCCGTGGCATATACCGGTGTGCCGGTAGGAGCGGCGAGATCGATACCCTCATGGAATTTCCATACGTGGTATGTTGGGTGCATGCGCCAGCCGTATAGGTCGCTTACATATTTGAGTTTGGTGCGGTCGATAGGCCATAGCGCCGGTATGACTGTCGAGAACAGCTCTTTGTTCTCGGCCAGATCCTGGGTGTCGTCGAGCGATACGGAGGCCAGATACATGTGGCGTGTCAGCCGATCGAGCCGCCGCCATGTGTCGGTCATGAGCGGAGAGTAGCGGTCGCCGCCGAGCGGTGCGTATTTCGAATCGGGATAGTCCTGGTAGACGGCTGCGATATCGAGCGTGTCGATACCCAGCAGCGGCCGGTAGACGTAGTTGTCGCGATGTTTTATGTCCTCCAATATTCTCTCCGAAGCGAGTATCTTGTCGTTGAGTATGCGGTATTGTCGTTCGATCTGCTCGTTGCGGCGACGTATGCGCGACATCTTCGGAGTGTCGAAATAGATCGAGAATATGCCGTTGAGCAGCGATACGAGTATGAATCCGATCAGAAACTTGCGCAATATGCGATATATTCTCAGCCGTCGCGATCGACTTTCCGAATCCGGCGACGGGACGTATTTGCGCAAGGGGAGTTTCATCTAAATTAAAATTATTAAAAATCGCATTTCAATGCTACAAAATTAATGTAAAATGTGTAATTTTGCAACCGCATATATAACATAGGAGATATTTAATTTTAAGATATGGATTCTAATCAGACGAGACAGGCGTTTCTCGATTTCTTCAAAAGCAAGGAGCATGTGATAGTTCCTTCGGCACCGATGGTTGTCAAAAACGACCCCACGCTAATGTTCACCAATGCAGGCATGAATCAGTTCAAGGATATATTCCTTGGCAATGCACCGCGTAAATATCCGCGTGTGGCCGATACGCAGAAGTGTCTGCGCGTGTCGGGCAAGCACAACGACCTGGAAGAGGTGGGGCACGATACCTATCATCACACCATGTTCGAGATGCTGGGCAACTGGTCTTATGGCGACTACTTCAAAAAAGAGGCCATCGAGTGGGCATGGGAGCTGCTTACAGAGGTGTATCATCTGCCAAAGGAGCGCATGTACGCCACCGTGTTCGAGGGCAGTGAGTCCGACGGCGTGCCGTTCGATCAGGAGGCCTACGACTATTGGAAACAGTATCTGCCGGAGGATCATATCATAAGAGGCAACAAGCACGACAACTTCTGGGAGATGGGAGAGACCGGCCCGTGCGGCCCGTGCAGCGAGATACATTTCGATCTGCGCGACGAGGCCGACATCGCAGCCGTTCCCGGCCGCGATATGGTCAATACGGGACACTGTCTGGTCATTGAGATCTGGAATCTCGTCTTCATGCAGTTCAACCGCAAGGCCAACGGTTCGCTCGAACCGCTGCCGGCCAAGAACGTCGATACGGGTATGGGCTTCGAGCGTCTCTGCATGATTTTGCAGGGCAAGAAGTCGAACTACGATACCGACGTTTTCCAACCTACGATCCGCCGCATAGGCCAGATGGCGGGCAAGGAGTACGGTTGCGACGAGAAGTGCGACGTGGCTATGCGTGTAATTGCCGACCACCTGCGTGCCATAGCATTCTCAATTGCCGACGGACAGCTGCCGGCCAACGCCAAAGCCGGTTATGTCATAAGACGAATACTGCGCCGTGCGGTGCGCTACGGTTACACGTATCTGGGTTTCACCGAGCCGTTCATCTGCAAGCTGGTCGACGGCCTTGTAAAGCAGATGGGACATCAGTTCCCCGAACTGGCCGCTCAGCAGACCCTTATCGAGCGTGTTATCGAGGAGGAGGAGGCTTCGTTCCTCCGCACGCTGTCGACGGGCATAAACCTGCTCGACGGCGTTATACGCAAGGCTGCCGGTGGCAAGATTTCGGGTAAGGACGCATTCCTCTTGTACGATACGTATGGATTCCCGATCGATCTTACGGAGCTGATCGCCCGCGAGCAGGGTGTAGAGGTCGATATCGAGGCTTTCGAAAAGGAGTTGCAGATACAGAAGGAGCGTTCGCGCAACGCCGCATCGCAGGACATAGACGACTGGCAGGAGCTGATGCCTGTGGCACAGAGCGAGTTCGTCGGCTACGACACGTTGACCTCGCAGGTGCATATCGCACGCTACCGTCGTGTGGTGAGCAAGGGCAAGACTTCGTTCCAGCTTGTGTTCGACAATACGCCGTTCTACGGTAATTCGGGCGGTCAGATAGGCGATACCGGTTACATCGAGAGTGCCAACGAGCGTGTGGCCATAGTGGCGACGGAGAAGGAGAACGGTTTGATAATCCATATCGCGGAGCAGCTTCCGGAGAATCCGTCGGCCGAATTTACGGTTGTGGTCGATGCCGGACGCCGACAGGCTGCTGCCAACAATCACACGGCAACGCACCTTTTGGATCGCGCTCTGCGTGAGGTATTGGGCACGCACGTCGAGCAGAAGGGTTCGATGGTGACGCCCGACTATCTGCGTTTCGACTTCTCGCATTTCCAGAAGGTTACGCCCGAACAGCTGCGTGAGGTGGAGAAGCGTGTCAATGCAATGATACGTGCCAACTATCCTCTGGTCGAGAAGCGCGATGCCACTCTCGACGAGGCGCGTGAGGCGGGTGCCATCATGCTCTTCGGGGAGAAGTACGGCGAGAGTGTGCGTATGGTTACATTCGGTCCGTCGACGGAGTTGTGCGGCGGTACGCATACGTCGGCTACGGGTACGATAGGTCTGTTCAAGATCATGTCGGAGAGTGCCATCTCTGCCGGTGTTCGCCGTATCGAGGCCGTTACGGGCGAGGGTGCCGAGCGTGCCCTCTATGCTGTGCAGGATACGCTTGTGTCGATCGAGCAGATGTTGCACAGCCCCAAGGTCGTGCAGACCATAGAGAAGATGCTCGAAGGCAACGAGACCCTGAGCCGTGAGTTGGAGCAGATGCGCAAGGAGAAGATTGCGGAGCTTGCGGACAAGATCGTGGCCGAAACCCCGTGTACTCGCGACGTTATGCTCATTGCGCGTCAGTGCAATTACAAGATGGAGTTCCTGAAAGACTTGGCATTCGCTCTGCGCCAGCGTTCGGACAAACTGGTGATGGTAATCGGCAATGTCGTCGACGGCAAGGCTACGCTCAGTGTCATGTTGAGCGATGTTATCGTCGAGCGCGGTGTCGATGCCGGCGCGGTGGTGCGCGAGGCGGCCAAGCTGATCGGCGGCGGCGGCGGCGGACAGAAGTTCTATGCTACGGCGGGCGGTAAGAATCCCGACGGTTTGCAGGCTGCCATCGACAAGGCCGTGGAGCTTATTCTCGGCAAATTGAATTAAGATAGAGAATTAAAACAAAAATAATTATGAGTCAGAAAGTTTTATTGATGATTCTCGACGGCTGGGGCAATGGTAACCACACTCAGTCCGACGCAATCTACACTACACACCCCCGTTATATCGAAGCCATGACGGCTGCTTATCCGCATGCGGAGCTGTTGACCGACGGCGAGAATGTGGGTCTGCCCGACGGACAGATGGGTAATTCGGAGGTAGGACACCTCAATATTGGTGCAGGCCGTGTCGTATATCAGGATCTGGTGAAGATCAACCGTGCCTGCCGCGACAACTCGATTCTCGAAAACAAGGAGATCGTCGGTGCGTTCGAGTATGCCAAGACCAATGGTGCCAATGTTCACTTCATGGGCTTGGTGTCGGACGGCGGTGTGCATTCGTCGCTGGATCATCTTTTCAAGTTGTGCGACATCTCGGCGCACTACGGTATCGATAACACCTTCGTACACTGCTTCATGGACGGCCGCGATACCGATCCCCGCAGCGGTAAGGGATTTATCGAGGCGTTGGAGAACCATATGGCGGCATCGACAGGCCGCATAGCCTCGATCATCGGCCGTTACTATGCCATGGATCGCGACAAGCGCTGGGAGCGTGTGAAGATAGCATACGATCTGTTGATCGACGGTGCGGGCGAGGCTTCGACCGATATGGTCGCCGCCATGCAGCACTCTTACGACGAGGGCGTGACCGACGAGTTCGTAAAGCCGATCGTGCATGTCGACGGCGAGGGACGACCGATAGGTACGATCAAGCCGGACGATGTGGTCATATTCTTCAACTATCGCAACGACCGTGCAAAGGAGCTGACGATAGTTCTTACGCAGGAGGATATGCCCGAGCAGGGTATGCACACCCTGCCGCTCTACTATTGCTGCATGACGCCTTACGATGCCAAGTTTACCGGTCTGCACATTTTGTTCGACAAGGAGAATGTACCCAACACCATAGGTGAGTATGTAGCGTCGCTGGGTCTCTCGCAGTTGCGTATAGCAGAGACGGAGAAGTATGCCCACGTGACGTTCTTCCTCAATGGCGGTCGCGAGGAGAAGTTCGAAGGTGAGGAACGTATTCTGGTGGCATCGCCCAAAGTTGCTACCTACGACCTGCAACCGGAAATGTCTGCCTATGAGGTTAAGGACAAGCTGGTCGAGGCTTTGGCCGAGCAGAAATACGATTTCATCTGTCTAAATTTCGCCAACGGCGACATGGTCGGCCATACCGGTATCTACGAGGCCATACAGAAGGCTGTCAAGGCTGTCGACGAGTGTGTGGGCGAGGTTGTCGAGGCCGCTAAGGCCAACGGTTACGAGGTGGTGCAGATCGCCGACCACGGTAATGCCGACAATGCTGTCAATGCCGACGGTACTCCCAATACGGCACACTCTCTGAATCCTGTGCCCGTGGTGGTGGTTTCTGATCGTGTGAAGAGCGTTAAGAACGGTATTCTTGCCGATGTGGCACCGACGGTACTGGCTCTGATGGGTGTTCCGCAGCCGGCAGAGATGACCGGCAAGTCTTTGGTCGAGTTCAAGTAGAACGATTGATCGAGATGTCGGCGGCAACCGTTTATGTGAAATAAATGGTTGCCGCCGTCGTTTTTTAGGCGAAGATATTTGCATATTGAAAAATCATTCGTATCTTTGTGCCATCAACGGGGGATTAGCTCAGCTGGCTAGAGCGCTTGCATGGCATGCAAGAGGTCACGAGTTCGAATCTCGTATTCTCCACTAAGAAAGCAACCTTTCGGGGTTGCTTTTTTGTTTTGGCGATGTACTTGGCGAACTCGTGACCTCTTTAAGCCCTCCTTATCAAAGGAGGGTTGGGAGGATTGTCTGTATGAAAAAAGCGTGGGCTGTCAGCCCACGAGTTCGAATCTCGTATTCTCCACTAAGAAGGCAACCTTTCGGGGTTGCTTTTTTTGTTTTGGCGATGTACTTGGCGAACTCGTGACCTCTTTAAGCCCTCCTTA
>CAMWTS010000037.1 GCA_947177225.1 uncultured Alistipes sp.
TCCGTGAAAAGCAGCATTCTGCTTCCGCGCCTTGTCGCTCAGCAATGGGAAGTACATCGAGTACGTCCCATCGCTTCACTCCTGCGTTGCGTTCATTTCATGCACTTTTTCTCGCCGCGACAAAGCCGAAGTAAACTTCGCTTTGTTCGTTCGGCTTAACGAAAAAGTTGCATAATACCGCTTTTGACGAAAAATCTTTTCCATGAAAAGCAGCCATTTGCTTCCGCGCACTCGTTCGTTAAGAATAGGCTGTACTGGCGTACTGCCTATTCGTCCTCACGTCGTTTGCGTGGCAACTAACTGCTTTTGATGAAAAAGGGGGAGGTGCTTAGGGGAATGACTATTATATCGATATGTCATTTCGAGCGTCAGCGAGAAATCTGTGCGCGATAATTTCTGCAACCATGTCTTTATTCAACCGCCATGTCTTCGGCCATGCTTCCCCAGATGTCTCACATTCGTTCGACATGACAAGACGAGTTTGTCATTCTGAGGAGGACGGCACGTCCGACGTGAGAATCTCTTTTGTTGCGGCAAACTGTGCTCCCGTCTGCGAGACTCCCACGTCGCAGTCTTTGCCTGCTCCTCGGAGTGACAATTCAGAAGAGACTCCCACGTCGCCTGCGGCTCCTCGGAGTGACAGGCCTGTGTCATTCTGAGCGTCGGCGAGAAATTCATGTGCGGCAGATTTCTTTGTTCGGCAGCGGATACCGAGAGCAACCCTTTGTCGCCAATCCGCTCTCGGTTGCTATCGGTATTTGTCGCCCCAGAGGCGTTGGATATTGTCGGCGATGCGAGCCTCCTGCTGGTTGCCTGCATCGGGAGTGTAGAACTTGCGGCCGCTGAGCGATTCGGGCATGAACTCCTGATCGACGAAGTGACCGGCGAAGTCGTGGGCGTATTTATAGTCGGCACCGTAGCCCAGATCGCCCATAAGCCGGGTGGGGGCATTGCGCAGGTGCAGCGGCACGGGGCGGTTGGTCGTGTCGTGTCCGACAAACGACAAGGCCGCGTTGATGGCTTTATATGCAGAGTTGCTCTTCGCGCTCGTTGCGAGATAGATGGTGGTTTCGGCAAGCGTGATGCGAGCTTCGGGCATGCCTATCTTGTGCACCGTGTCGAAGCAGGCGTTGGCCAGCAGCAGTGCATTGGGATTGGCCAGACCTATATCCTCCGAGGCGAGTATTACCAGCCGACGGGCAATGAAGCGCGGCTCCTCTCCTCCGGCGAGCATGCGCGCCAGCCAGTAGATGGCGGCGTTGGGGTCGCTGCCGCGCACCGACTTGATGAATGCCGATATGACGTCGTAGTGCTGTTCGCCCTGCTTGTCGTAGAGAGCGATGTTCTGTTGCAGACACTGAGTGACATGCTCGTCGTCGATGACGAAATCTCCGTCGGAGGCACCGGCCATGATGTCGAGTATGTTGAGCAGCTTGCGGGCGTCGCCGCCCGAGAAGCGGAACAGAGCCTCGGTCTGCCGCACCTCGATATTGCGGCTGCGCATCTCCTCGTCCTGGGTCAATGCTCTGTCGAGCAGTGTTTGCAGGTCGCTATCCTCCATGTGTTTGAGCACATAGACCTGACACCGGCTCAGCAGCGGCGATATGACCTCGAACGACGGGTTCTCGGTGGTGGCACCGATGAGCGTCACTACGCCCTGCTCGACGGCACCCAGCAGCGAGTCTTGCTGCGACTTGTTGAAGCGGTGGATCTCGTCGATGAACAGAAATGCCGGACGAGCATTGAACAGATGCTGGTTGCGTGCCTTCTCGATCACCTCGCGCACCTCCTTCACGCCGCTGGTGACGGCCGACAGCGTATAAAACGGCCGGTCGAGTTGTGAGGATATGATCTTCGCCAGCGTGGTCTTGCCTACGCCGGGAGGACCCCACAATATGAACGACGGTACGCTGCCCGAGGCGATGAAGCGGCGGAATACTCCGCCCTCGCCGACCAGATGCTGCTGACCTATGTATTCATCGAGCGTGCGCGGACGCAGTCGCTCGGCAAGTGGAATCGTTGCCATGGATTGAGTTGTATCTGCGTTATTCCATTTTTTTTCGCGTTATCTGACTCTGATGCGCTGTCCGAGCGAGAGCCTGTCGATGTTGGCGATGTCGGGATTCAGCTCTTTGAGGCGTGCAAGCCTTATGCCGTAGTGGGCGACTATGGCCGAGGCCGTGTCGCCCGATGCCACCGTATGCCATAAGGCATCGGCATCGTCTGCCGTCGATGTTTGAGGTGTGTCGTTCGCCGTTTCATATCTCTTGCCGTCCTGCTTGCGATCGGCATCAGAGGTCTCTATGTGTACGGGCATGCCCACGCGAACCATGGGTTTGAGCGAGTCGAGATCGGCATTGTGCAGGCGTATGCACCCTTCGGTGGCGCGTGTGCCTATCGACGAGGGGTCGTGCGTGCCGTGTATGCCTATACCTGTGTGGGGCGGTGTTTTGAGCCGTATGAACCAGTTGCCGTAGCAGCCCTTGATCTCGCCCTTGCCGTCGCCGAAATCGTGTGTCCATGTCGATGAGGGTTGGATCTGCTGTACGGTGAAGTCGCCTTCGGGAGTCTTCATGTCGCCTACGCGGCTCTTGTTGCCGAGGTTGCGTCCGCAGGCTATCGGGAAGCGGCAGATGACGCGGCCGTCGGTGTCGAAGAGAGTGAGTGTCATGCTCTGCTTCGATACGACGATGCGTCCGGGGCGCGATGCGTCGCCCTGCGGGGTGTCGGCTGCCGGTGAAGAGAGAGAGGTATATGCGGCATCGGGATCTGTATCGGTCAATATGGGCAGTTGGTCGCTGTCCGAAGCGGCGGTTATCTCGAATACAGCCCAGGCCGATAATATTATCAGAATAAAAGCGATGATACGTTTCATATCGTGTTAGGGTAGTGTCTTGATTTATTTATTGAAGCATGCTTGAAAAGTCCAGTTCGAGCCGGTAGGTGCCCGTTGAGATGGCGCTGATGTGGCGTACGTCGCAATCGTCGGTGCAACCCAGCAGGCGATACTCCTCGTCGCCGTCATAGAACTCTATGAATGCCATGAAGGCCGTGTAATCCGAGGGATCGAACAGTCGGAATGCTATGACCTCCCGCGGCAGGGCTTCGAGCTTGTATGGAGTGGATACGATCAGACCGTCGGTGACTCCCGCCCACCCGTATTGGCAGACGGCGTCGGTCAGCGCGCGCCGCCACTTTGCCGTGGACAGCTTCTCGCGTGAATCGGCGTCGGGAGTGATATGGCTGTCCATGACCGAGAACTGCCCGACAGAGATGATGAACTCCGTAGCCGCATAGCCGCGCAGGCCGTGGTGCTCGCCGCCGGATATGCGTACCTCCGTCCATTTGTCGTTGGGCTGCGACACCACGTCGAGGTGTGTGCCGTACTCCAAGAGTGCGAGTTTGTTGGAGCTGTCCGAGGTCGACATCGACGAGCGCAGCCATATTCGGTCGGCAAATACGGCGGCACGACGTGCATTGTCCGGCAGCAACGGTTTGATCCAGCCGCCGCATTCGTCCAGTTCGTCGGTCGATATGGCGTAGACGTTGCCGTAGAGATGTTCGGCGCCGTCGGGGACGGGATCATGTATTATGCAACCCAGATCGTCGTCGTCATATTCGCAGCCGGCTTCGTCGTCGTCCCATGCGCGGTGTTGTTCTGCGACGTTCTCAGTGCGGGCAGCGGCGGCTAACGACGGTTTGTCGCTGTCGCTGCTCTTGTGTTTGCGGTCATTGAATATGTAAAAGCCTGCGCCGCATGCCGCACCAAATAGCAGTGCGAGCACGACGTAGAGCAGGACGCGTCCTTGCGATGAGTGTTTTGACCCGGGTGCCGGAGTGGGCGCAAATATGGGCGCTGAGCGCGGTGGCGCATACATATTGTCGATTTGCGTCTCTGCCGATGCAGGTGCGGCGGCGGGCGGTGTTGCGGCAGCGGCGTTCGCTGCCGGAGCGTTTTGCAGGTTGCCGGTGCCGGTGAACTGCGTCGAGCAGTGCGGACAGCGCTCGGCCTTGTCGGAGACGGTGCCTCCGCAATACGGACATTTTATAAGAGCCATTTTTTACGGTTTCTATTTATTCCATTTGAATACGGTCGCCGTGCGAGAGGTGTTGTAGATGCGTATCGAGTAACGCTCCGTTCCCTGGTCGTCGGCGTGTGTCGTCGAAAAGTGCTCCTCATCGGCTGCTGTACGTGCCGGACCGCCGAAACGCTCCTCGTCGGTCGAGAGCAGCGGGGTATACTTGCCCGGCCACGGTACCGGCATCTCGTAGTCGGGGATCGAGGCGGTGGGGTGCCAGTTGAAGACGAAGACGAGGTTGCTGTGCGAGAAGACCATCGTCTTGTTGTGCTCGTCGATCAGCAGGTTGTAGGGGTAGCCGTCCGAGAGTATGCCGTATTCTTTTGTCAGCCGCAGCATTTCACGGTCGAAGTCGGCCAGATAGGAGTAGCGCAACGATTCGTCGTCGCGCAGCGACCACTGCCGGCGGGCATGTTTGTACGACCAGCCGTTGCCCTCTCTGGGGAAATCGATCCATTCGGGGTGGCCGAATTCGTTGCCCATGAAGCAGAGGTATGCCTCGCCGCCGGTAGAGATGGTCATCAGACGTATCATCTTGTGCAATGCCATGCCGCGATCGACGACAAGGTTTTGCGAAGCCCGATCCATCGAGAAATACATCTCCTTGTCCATCAGTCGAAAGGCGATTGTCTGGTCGCCTACCATGGCCTGGTCGTGCGACTCGGCGTAGGCCACGGTGCGAACACCGGGCAGACGGTTGGTCATCACCGACCACATCTCCCACAGGTTCCACTCCTCGTCGCTCTGATCTTTGAGTATCTTGATCCAGTAGTCGGGAATCGACATTCCCAGCCGGTAGTCGAAGCCTATGCCGCCGTCGTCGACGGGGGAGCATATGCCGGGCATGCCGCTCACATCTTCGGCTATTGTGACTGCCTCGGGACGGAACTGGTGGACGAGCCGGTTGGCCAGCGACAGATAGACTATGGCGTCGCGGTCGACACCCTCGTCGAAAAACTTCTCGCGCGAGTCGAATTCCACATATCCGTGGTGGTGATACAGCATCGAGGTGACACCGTCGAAGCGATAGCCGTCGAAATGGAACTCGTCGAGCCAATACTTTACGTTGGAGAGCAGGAAGTGCTGCACCTCGCGCTTGCCGTAGTCGAAGGTTTTGGAGTCCCAGTACTTCTGATAACCGGCCTCTCCGGCCTTGGAGTAGAGGTGATCCGATCCGTCGAGTTCGTTGATGCCCTCGTTGAGGTTCTTCACGTAGTGGGCGTGCACGATGTCCATTATCACGGCCAGTCCCAGCGAGTGCGCCTTGTCGACGAGTGCTTTGAGCTGTTCGGGCGTTCCGAATCGCGACGAGGGCGCGAACAGACTCGACACATGATAGCCGAACGAACCGTAGTAGGGGTGCTCGGCTATGGCCATGAGCTGTACGGCATTGTAGCCCTCGCTTTTTATAATAGGCAGTATCTTTTCCGTAAACTCCCCGTATGTGCCCACTCCCTCGCGCTCCTGCGCCATGCCCACGTGGGCTTCGTAGATCATCAGCGACCCCAGGCTTGCGGCCGAGAAATCGCCGTCGCTCCATGCGAATGGCTGAGGCTCCCAGAATTGTGCGGTGAAGTTCTTGGTCTCTTCGTCCTGCACCACGCGCGTGGCGTATGCCGGTATGCGGTCGCGCCAGCCGTTGGCACCGTGGACGTGCAGTTTGTAGAGCGAGCCGTGAGTCAGCCGGTCGGCATACATGGCATCGGGCAGAAACGTGCTCCATACGCCCGAACGATCCTTGTCGAGCCGCAGCTGCGTGCGCTGCCACGAGTTGAAGTCGCCGAACAGATAGACGTCCGAGGCTTCGGGCAGCCACTCGCGAAACCACCAGCCCGACATGTCGTCGTCCCTCTGCCAGCCGAAGTAGCGGTAGCCGTTGGCATAGTCCACGATCGAGCCGGCCGAGCACTCGATGTCGGCCATGCGGCGCGAATACATATCGTGGCGACGCTCTATCTCAGCCTCGACAGGTTCGAGCCAACTGTCGGCCTCGACAATGGCCAGACGCTTTTTTTGCCCTCCCATACGTTTTTACGATTGATTTTGCACAAATATACGAAATTTTATTATCTTTGTATGGATTAACAATTAATTAAATAGTATTTACAGTATGTTTAAACAACCAAAAGGTCTGATTGCCGCAGCTCTCGCCAACATGGGCGAACGTTTCGGCTTTTACATCATGATGGCTATCCTGACGCTGTTCATATCGGCCAAGTTCGGTCTGGACGAAAAGACGGCGGGTTACATCTATTCGGGATTCTATGCCTCGATCTATTTGCTGGCTTTGGTCGGCGGTATCATCGCCGACAGAACCAAGAACTACAAGGGAACCATCATGTGGGGACTTATAGTCATGGCCATAGGTTATCTGATAATCGCCATTCCCACTCCCACTCCCGTGCCCAGCAAGGCTCTCTACCTTACCCTCACGTGTCTGGGTCTGCTTGTTATAGCATTCGGTAACGGTCTGTTTAAAGGCAACTTGCAGGCTCTGGTAGGCCAGATGTACGACAACAAGGAGTATGGCAACAAGCGCGAGTCGGGTTTCCAGATTTTCTACATGTTCATCAACATCGGCGGTTTCTTCGCTCCGTTCATCGCCATCGGCGTGCGTAACTGGTGGTTGAAGGTTCACAACTTCGATTACAATGCCAAACTGCCCGAGCTTTGCCACGCCTATATAGACAAGGGTGCGGCCGGCATGTCGGAGAGCAGCATGAACAACTTGCAGACATTTGCCGCAAATGCTCAGCTGGACGGTACGCCCGTGACCGATATGAGCGCATTCTGCAACGAATATCTGGAAGTCTTCAACCGCGGTTTCCAATACGCTTTCATGGCAGCCATCGTGATGATGCTCGTCTCGCTGGTGATCTACATGACCAATCGCAAGCGTTTCCCCGATCCGGCGCAGAAAGCTGTGGCCAAGCAGGGTGCGAGCGTATCGGCCGAGGAGATCAAGATGAGTGCGCAGGAGGTCAAGCAGCGCATCTACGCTCTGTTCGCAGTGTTCGGTGTGGTGATCTTCTTCTGGGTGTCGTTCCATCAGAACGGTTACTCGCTCACATACTTCGCTCGCGACTATGTCAATCTCGACGTTATAAACATCAATCTCGGATTCACTACCATAAAGGGTGCCGAGATATTCCAGAGTGTCAACCCGTTCTTCGTGGTTACGCTGACGCCGCTGATTATGTGGCTGTTCGGCTGGCTGCGCAATCGCGGTAAGGAGATCTCTACCCCCATGAAGATCGCCATCGGTATGGGTATCGCCGCTGCGGCCTACCTCTTCCTCGTGGTCTTCTCGCTGGCATTGCCTTCGAAGGCCGAGCTGGCCGGCATGACAGCCGATCAGACTGCCGATATTTTGGTTACGCCTTGGGTTATGGTGGGTCTCTACTTTATCCTCACCGTTGCCGAGCTGTTCATCTCGCCGCTGGGATTGGCGTTCGTATCGAAGGTGGCTCCTCCCCACATGCAGGGTCTTATGCAGGGCTGCTGGCTGGCCGCTACGGCTGTGGGCAACTCGCTTCTGTTCGTCGGAGGTCTGCTCTATACGAGCATGCCGATGTGGGCTACATGGTTCGTGTTCGTCGCCGCTTGCGGTCTGTCGATGATAGTGATGTTGTCGATGGTCAAGTGGCTCGAACGAGTTACGAAATAAGGCTGCGTTTTACAGCCAAGGGGAAGCGTCCGGCTCGTGCCGGACGCTTCTTGTTTATATGGCGGTGTAAATGGTTGTATGTTAAATCGTAATCGGGGCGGGTGTGCTGGCGAATATAATCTTCGCGGGATTTGGCCGATAACGAAATAATTATTACTTTTGTATTTAGTGCCGATATTGCGATGGGCGATATGCCGGCATGTGTGTTGATAAATAAAACATAAAATATGCAGATATGAAAAGATTATTGGGACTTGTTTTAGTCTTTGCCGCGGTGCTTCTGCCACTGTCGATGACGGCTCAGATGCCTGCCGTCGACGAGAACACCGTGACGGTGAAGTGGTCGGCCTCGGCCGAGCCGATCGACGGCGATCTTTATCGCCTGACCATTCGCGGCGACATTGCCGAGGGGTGGCACACCTATCCGCTTACCAACATCTATTCACCCACGGAGGTGACTTTTGCCGATGCAGAGGGGTATACCCTCGCCGGAGAGATGAAAGAGACCGCTCCGACGCGCGATTACGATGGCGATGCGGTCTACTTCGACAAGATAGTCCTCACGCAGGATCTGTGCGTTACAGCCTCGGCAGTGCATGTCAAGGGCGAGGTGATGTGGATCGCCTGCATCGAGGGGGCATGCCACTCTCCGGAGTATTGGGAGTTCGATGTCGCCGTGGAGCATAAGGCAGCCGCAGTCGCAGCCCAACCGGCCAAGAGCGACGAGGGTGCTTCGCAGTCGGACGCTGCAATTGCCGATAACGCGGACAGCGATGTCGCAGAACCGGTTTCTGACGCTGCCGCTGTTGCCGATGCGGAGTCGCAGACACAGAACGAGCCGGCCGCCGGTGCGCCGTTCGGCTGGGCTCTTATCATCGAGGCCATATTGTGGGGCTTTGCCGCTCTGCTCACGCCGTGCGTCTTCCCGATGGTGCCGATGACCGTGTCGTTCTTCATGAAGGGCAGCTCGACACCGGCCGCCGGCCGATTCAAGGCTCTGCTCTACGGTCTGTTCATCATATTGCTGTACATAGTCCCGATAGCCGTAATAATACTCATCACCCGCTTTATCGGCGGCGATGCCGTGACGGCCGACATATTCAATTGGCTGGCTACGCATTGGTTGCCCAATATCATATTCTTCGTCGTGTTCATGATATTCGCCGCTTCGTTCTTCGGAGCATTCGAAATTACCCTGCCTTCGAAACTGGTAAACAAGAGCGATCAGGGTGCCGACAAGGGCGGTCTGCTGGGCATCTTCTTCATGGCATTGACTCTGGTGCTCGTGTCGTTCTCATGCACCGGCCCGATCGTCGGCTCGGTGCTCATCAAGTCTACGTCGGGCGAGTTCTGGTCGCCGATCATCACCATGGCGGCTTTCTCCACGGCTTTCGCGCTGCCCTTTACGCTGCTTGCATGGTTCCCTTCGCTGCTGAAAAACCTGCCCAAGAGCGGTGGCTGGCTCAACTCGGTCAAGGTCGTACTGGGCTTTATCGAGGTGGCTTTGGGCTTCAAGTTCCTTAGTGTCGCCGACCAGACCTATCATTGGCATCTGCTCGACAGAGAGGTCTATCTGGCAATCTGGATCGCCGTATTCTCGCTGCTCGGACTCTACCTTCTGGGTAAGATCCGTTTCGCCCATGACTCCAAGATGGAGTATCTCTCGGTCAAGCGTCTGGCACTTGCAATAGCCGTATTCTCGTTTGTCATATACCTTATTCCGGGTATGTTCGGTGCGCCGCTCAAAGCTCTGTCGGGATATATGCCGCCCATGCAGTCGCAAGATTTCGTCCTCGGCTCCGAAAAGTCGCAGAATACGACAGTCAAGTATGGCGACGAGCTTCATCTGCCGTTGGGGCTGACCGGTTATTTCGATCTGCAAGAGGGTCTGGCCGAGGCTAAGCGCACCGGTAAACCGCTGTTCGTCGATATTACGGGTCACGGTTGTGTCAACTGCCGCGAGATGGAGCAGCGCGTATGGAGCGATCCTCGCGTATTGGAGATATTGCGTCGCGACTATGTTATCGTCGCACTGTATGTCGACGACAAGATGCAGCTCGACGAGACCGATTATCTTACTACTGCCGATGGCAAGGTACTCAAACAGTTGGGGCGTAAAAACAGCTATATCGTTCAGTCTCGCTTCGGGGTCAATGCTCAGCCTGCTTATGTCCTGCTCTCTCCCGACGACGAGTTGCTGGCACCCGTTCGCGGGTACGATCTCGATGTAGACGGGTTTGTTGAGTTTTTGAAAAGTGGGTTGTAGTTTCTGTCTCTTTTTCGTGACTTTCTCGTGACTTTCTCGTGAAAAGGCGTCATTAGCGTCACCTCAATCATTGGCGCGAATAGGTAGTACATCGAGTACAACCTATCCGCGCCAATTTCATGTCGGCACCGCTACTAACGCCTTTTGACGAAAAATATGGTTTGTGGTTCTTGGGTCGTTTTCCGTGAAAACACCGCACCTGCGTCCTCTCTTTGTCGCTCAGCAATAGGAAGTACACCCAGTACGTCCTATCGCTTCGCTCTGTCAGAGAGTTGCATCTGTGGCGTTTTGACGAAAAAGGGGTTGGTGGTTTTTGGTGTGCGATTTCCATTGACATGTCATTTCGAGCGCAGGCGAGAAATCTGTGCGCGACGATTTCCATTTTTTAATATTCTGCCAGTTTCGTCTTCCCCAGATGTCTCACATTTGTTCGACATGACAAGACGGTGTTGTCATTCTGAGGAGCGCGGCACGCGCGACGTGAGAATCTCTATTTTCGGTCGACAAACTACTTTGTGTTGCGTTGCATTTCCGACCGCGAGACTCCCACGTCGCCTGCGGCTCCTCGGAGTGACATGGTGAAATTTCCCCCCCCCTCGTCAGAATCGGTATTATATCACGCAAACGAAGATCCGCCGGATAGGACATACTCGATGTATTTCCTATTCGGCGGAGCAAGTGCGCGGCAGCAGGGTGCCGTTTTACGAAAAAATCAAGAGGCTAAGGCGCAATACTGAGTATACTTGCGCATGACTTCGCGAACGTAGCCGTTGGTTTGTCGGCTGCCGGTGAAGCGGCCGTTGCGCACGGCCTCGTTTTCGTAGTATGCCGGATCGGCTTTCAGTTCGAGGTAGCGGCTTACCGTCTCCCACGAATTGGGATTCTCTCCGTTGATACGCGCCAGACGCCGTGCGTCCATGACATGTCCCACGCCGGCGTTGTAGCTTGCCAGAATGATGCTCAGACGGTCGCTGGCCGGAGTCGATGCCGGCAGGCGCAGCATATGGTCGAGCTCGGAGAGAAGCATGCCGGCCAAACGGATATTGGTTTCAACGTCATCGATCATCTCGACCGGTATGTTGAAGTGTCGTGCCACGATGGGGCGTATCTGCATGATACCGGCTGCTCCCTGACGCGATACCAGATCCTCGGTAAAGCGCGATTCGCTGTAAGCGATGGCACTCATCAGACGCCAGTCCTGCCCCTGCTCGGCGGCGATTTTTCTCATAATGTTGTCGTACTGCGATATAATGCAGGGCATCTGCTCCTGCTCGAATGTCTGCTCCATGGCGATGATCTGCTCGACCAAGGGGTCTGAGTAATCGACAGCCGACTCGAATGCCGTAAGCGTTACGGCTGAAAAAAGTAAGAACGAAAATCGTTTAGACATAAAAATTCACATTGCGGGCTGCTATGCGGCACAATACCCTCCGTCAGTCGTAGAACGACCAGGAGATACCCATCTTGAACATGAAGGGGTTGAGCGGATAACGGGCAACCTGAAAGTATTGACCGTTGCCGAACAGTCCCATGTTGAGATGTTGGAATTTCAGCAGAATTCTCATGCGCTTCCACTTGGCCGATATGAATGCGTCGACGTAGGGATAGTTGCCTATCTCGACATCGCGCTGATTGAAAAAGACCGAGAGTGCAGGATTGTAGCTTGGTGCATAGTAAGACGTGTTGAAACGTCCGTCCAAACCTATCTGCACACGCAACACGTCGCGCTTTGCCCAGAACTCGTAATAGTACGATAGGAACGCGCTGAACATGGGTACGGGAAGTACACTCTCATCGGAGCTGAATTGCGCCAATGCCCTGTGGTCCAGGTGGAGTCCGCCTATGCGGAAATCCTTGCGGGCGTACAGACTCGTGAGGCTGACCGTCGAGCTTGCCTGAGTGACGTTGCTCGATGCGTCGTAGTAGAGCATATCGCCCATGACGCCTTGCCAGAAGCCCAGTTCGAGGGCATAGTCGGGCACGGAAAAGTTAACCTCGAAACGAGTCTCTTTCTCTTTGTCGAAAGAGTTAAACCACACATAGTGGTTTGAGAATAGATTCTCCTGCCAGAAACTCGGCGACCGAAGCTCCTGTCGGAAGCGTCCGGTGAGAATCAGGGGGTGTTCGCGTATAAAGGCTCTGAGGGTGATCTCTCCGCCTATGGAGAGGTCGCCGCCACGATATCCCGACGGGTAATACTTGGCATCGGCGCACCAGTCGACATATCGCTTTATCTTGCCGTTGACAGCACCGTAGACATACCAGCTCGTGCGGCGCGAGTGCTCCATTTTGCCCGAAACATAGCTGTCGAGCGAGAAGTAGGAGTAGGTGTGGAGATCGACTCCTACGCCGCCGTCGAGCGTGCCGACGACACCGTTGCGATCCCATGGCTGAGCCTGAATGAATATTTTGTTGGATAGCAATCGCTCCGAGATCGAGTCGCGCGTCGTGAGAGGATTGATATACCAGTTGTCGTAATATTCGTGTGTGGTGGGGACATAGTTGCCCTCCTCGTCGCGGCCTCCGCGTTCGTCGGTGTAGGTGGCGTATATGTCGGAGTAGGTCTTGGTCCATGTGTTGTACTCCAATTGATGGCCTACGAAGACGGCCGACATGTCGGCGAGCGAGAAGTCGTATTCGGTGACGCGTTGCAGCGGTATGGCGTATGCCTGCTTGATGAAGAAGGCGTTGTTGCGATATTTATTGTGTGCCTGCGAGTTGGCCAGACGCATCGGTACGCCTGAAGGCATCTCGAATGTGGTGTCGGCAATAGCCCATTCGCCTACTACGCCGCCGTTCTCCCGTGTGTCGACCATGTTGTTCATGTAGGCGGCATGAACCGAGTAGCGTTTGCCTGTGTGAGCCGCTGCCACGGAGAGAGCGTGGTTCTTGGTGCGCTGCCAGTCGTACTGTCCCATGGTGCTGCGAGCCTTGTAGCTGACGTTGAACGATGTCGAGGGCGTGACATTCTGCGAGTGCACCAGCTCGAAATGCTCCTCGCGATAGCGTTTCTGTCCCGATTCGAGATACATCAGATTGGTGATCGGTGTCTTGCCGTTGTAGAACGGAACATTGTCGATACGCGCCGTGTAGGCATCGTAGGAGCGGGCGAAGATGAAGTCGGGCGACTGCCGGCGATCGAACCAATTGACCGGCTGAGACGACTGTCCCAGACCTCCGAGCGCCATGTCGCCGACACCGTGGCGGTAGAAGACGTAGTCGATGCGCCAGTCGGCCAGAACGGTGTCGAGAGGCTCTATTTTGACACGGTTGAAATCGCGGTCGATGTTCCACTTCCAGTTGTTGAGCGAGCGGATCGAATCGTTGAAGTAGTAGGATTCGAGCGGCATGCGCGGACGGCGTTTGCGGGTCGAGTCCTGCTCTTCGACCACGGCATCGGGATTCTCCTCGTCGGGATTCTCGAACGGATTGCTGCCGTAGCCGGCGTTGTAGTCGGTGCCGTTGAGTTGTGCCTCGCGCTGCGCGCGAGCCAGTTCCGATGCGCTGATCTGGGCATACGACTTGACCGGCAGCATGGCGGCTGTCGCGGCAAGCGTCACGATCAACGATATGATACCCTTCATCGGATTCATCTCAACAGGTTTGCCTATAATGATTTAAGCCTGCGGCTGACGGCCTTTGAGCAGCCAGCGCAGAGTGGATACTACTATGTATAAAACGATTATGATCGTCACAGCGTATGTCGTGCAGAAAATAATCAGCAGCAGCGACACCAGAATGAACGCGTAGCGCAGGGTGTTGTCGCGCAGCGAGAAGTTCGAGAATTTCAGCGCGAACATGCGTATGGGGCTTACCAGCAGCAGTGCCACAGCCACGGCTATGACGAGGATCTGCTCCTGATAGAGCATTATGTGTCCCTGCTGGAACAACACCGCAAGCGACGAGCACAAGAGCGTTGCTGCCGGTGTGGGCAGTCCGCGGAACTCGGTGTGCTGCGTGTCGTCGATGTTGAATCGTGCCAGACGCAGAGCCGCGAAGGCCGCTATTATCAACACCCCGAAACGCAGGGCATACATCACCTCCGCATCGAGAGCGTAGTATGACTGAGTGTCAATGTAGGCATCGTAGAGAATCAGTGCCGGAGCCAGACCGAACGATATGTCGTCGGCGAGCGAATCGAGCTCCACGCCGATAGCCGACGACGAGTGCAGCAGACGTGCGGCAAAGCCGTCGCAGAAATCGAATACGGCCGATGCCACGATCAGCAGGAATGCCGTGGTGTAGTCGTGATACTGCAATGCGAAGATAATCGCCGCCGCGCCGCACACCAGATTGGCCAGCGTCAACATATTGGGCAGAGTAAAGAGTCTTATTTTCATATCAAACATGCGGTTGCGGTATGCACTACGCACCCAATTTAAACTAAATATTTTGCAAAATTACAAAAAAATTTTATCTTTGCGTAGATTTTAATCAATTTAACAATCGCAGAGTCATGAACAATAATAAATATTGTGTCATTATGGCGGGCGGAATAGGCTCGCGTTTTTGGCCTAAGAGCCGTCAGGCGCGACCCAAACAATTTCTCGATATCCTGGGTACGGGACGATCGTTCATTCGTCAGACATACGAGCGTTTCGCAAAGATCGTACCCGCCGAGAACTTCCTCGTAGTCACCAATCGCCGATATAAGGAGCAGGTGTTGGAGCATCTGCCCGAATTGGGCGAGCATCAGATATTGTGCGAGCCGATAGGCCGCAACACGGCTCCCTGCATCGCATATGCCGCATATACGCTCAGAAAGAAGAATCCTCACGCCACGATGATCGTCTCTCCGTCGGATCATCTCATACTCGATGAGACGGAGTTTTGCCGCATAATGAACGAGTGCTGCGACTTTGTGGCCGAAAACGATGCTCTGATGACGGTCGGAATCAAGCCCAGTCGTCCGGAGACGGGTTACGGCTATATACAGCGCTCGACCGGCGATGAGGTCAGCAAGGTGAAGAGTTTTACGGAGAAGCCCAATCTGGAACTGGCGCAGACGTTCGTGCAGTGCGGCGAGTTTTTGTGGAATTCCGGCATCTTCATTTGGAAGGTAGACAATATCATAGCCGCGTTCGAGCGTTATCTGCCCGATCACCATGCTCTCTTCTCGTCGATAGAGGACGACCTGGGCGGTGAGCGCGAGACGGAAGCCATCGAGCGCGTGTTCTCGGAGTGCCGTGCCATATCGATCGACTACGGTGTCATGGAGAAGGCCGACAACGTATATGTGCATAGCGGCGACTTCGGTTGGAGCGATGTCGGCACGTGGGGTTCCATCTACCAGCATTCGCGCAAAGACCGTTATGCCAACGCCAAATCGAGCGACGACATACAGACCTACGATACGCGCAACTGCATCATATCGCTGCCCGAAAACAAGACGGCCGTGGTGAGCGGGTTGAAAGATTACATAGTCGTCGATACAGATGACGTGCTGATGATATGTCCGCGTCAGGAGGAGCAGAACATAAAACGCTATATCGAAGATATGCGTTACAAAAGCGGTGACCTGCACATATAACCTCCCCTGTAACCATTAAATTACCTAACAGACTATCATATGAAAAGATTTTTATTGTTCGTTGCGGCCCTCGCAGTCGCAGTTTCGGCCGATGCGCGCCACCCGATACCGGAGTGGTTGCGTGATGCGGTCATCTATCACATCTATCCCTCGACCTATAAGGACAGCGACGGCGACGGCATAGGCGATTTGGAGGGTATTCGCTTCAAGCTCGACTATATCGGAAGCGTCGGGTTCAATACGATATGGATCAGCCCCGTGTTCGAGAGCGAATTCGAGGACGGCGGTTACGACATCACCGATTTTTATCGTGTCGATCCTCGCTTCGGCGACAATGCCGCATTGGAGCGACTCATTGCCGATGCCCATGAGCGCGGCATTCGTGTGTGTCTCGATCTGGTGGCCGGCCACACCTCCGACAAACACCCGTGGTTCGTGGCCTCGTCGTCGGCCGAACCCAACAAGTATAGCGACTATTTCATCTGGACTCCCGACAAGCAGCATGGCAAACCCGATAAGAAGTTCGTCGACAACGAGCTGCCGCGCGGAGGCTACTACATGAAAAACTTCTACGACATACAGCCGGCTCTCAACTACGGCTATACCAATCCCGATCCTTCGCGCCCGTGGGAGCAGGCTTACGATGCACCCGGTCCGACGGCCGTGAGAGAGGAGCTCAAAAGTATCATCGCCTTCTGGATGGACAAGGGTGCCGACGGCTTTCGCGTCGACATGGCCGGTTCGCTCGTAAAGGGCGACGACAAGGCTCACAGCGGTATACGACGTCTGTGGAGCGAGCTGTTCGACTGGTTCGAATCTGAATATCCGCAGGGTATCCTTATGTCGGAGTGGTCGCAGCCGCAATATTCGCTCGATGCCGGATTCGACATCGATCTGATTATCCACAATGGCCGCGGCAACAAACTCTATCGCACGCTCTTCACGCAGACGGCCAACAACGGTAAGCCCACGCCCTGTTACTTCGATCCGGCAGGTAAGGGCGAGTGCCGCACATTCGTAGACGACTATACGGCTATGCGCCGCGAGACGGCACATACCGAGGGTATCGCCGCCATGCCTACGTGCAGCCACGATATATGGCGACTCAACCGCTTCGAGCGTTCATCGCCCGATGTGTTGAAGACCATGCTTACATTCTTCTTCACCATGCCGTGGACTCCTATAATCTACTATGGCGAGGAGATCGGCATGCGCAACATCGAGGACGCACCCATCAAGGAGGGCAGCTATTCGTCGCGCAACCGCTCGTCGTGCCGCACGCCTATGCAGTGGGACTCTTCGGCCAATGCAGGATTCTCTGCTGCCGCCGCCGATCAGCTCTATTTGCCCATCGATCCATCGTCGGAGCGTCCTACGGTCGAGGCTGAGCAGCAGGATCCCAACTCGGTGCTTAACTACGTCAAGGCGCTTGTCGCCCTGCATAAATCGACGCCGGCTCTGGGTGTCGACGGTGAGTGGCGTTTTCTGAGCAATCCCGATCAGCCATATCCCATGGTATATATGCGCGAGAAAGATGGCGAGCGTTATATCGTCGCTTTGAATCCCAGTTCAAAGAGCGTCTCTTCCACGTTCGGGCTTGAAGCCATGCGTGTATTCGAGGTCTGCACCACAGCCAGGGGCAGTGCCAAGTTCATCATTGCACCGGCCAAGAAGCGCAATACCGTCAAGCTGAAACCTATGTCGGGAGTGGTATATAGGGTTGAGTAGCAGCTCTTTTTCGTGACTTTTTCGTGAAAAGCGGCATTCTACTGCCGCGCACTTGTTTGCCCAAATGGGAAATACGTTAGTATGCCCCATCTGGGCAATCTTCGTTTGCGTTGTATAATACCGCTTTTGACGAAAACCTTTTCCATGAAAAGCCGCTATTTGCTTCCGCGCCTTGTCGCTCGCCAATGGGCAGTACGGTGAGTACAGCCCATCGTCTCCCTCCTGCGTTGCGTGGCAACTAACAGCTTTTGATGAAAAAGATCGTAGAAGTGCTTAGCAGACTATTTCAATTGTCTTGTCATTTCGAGCGTCGGCGAGAAATCTGTGCGCGGCAATTTCCATTCTGTCATTCTGAGGAGGACTTAACG
>CAMWTS010000038.1 GCA_947177225.1 uncultured Alistipes sp.
GGTCTTAACCGCTCCGAGATCTACACCAAGCAGCTGCGTATGCGCGGCGATCTGATAACTCACGACAAGGACTCGTCGGTGTTCGTATTCCTTAAACTCGACGACCTGATGGAGACCGATTTCATTCGCATCAAGGAGACCTTCACGCTTGGCGACGTGGTGGGCATCATATCCGATACGCACCGCAACATATTCCCCGTGATCGACAACTTCGGGCATCTGCTCGGCGTAGTGCAGCTCGACGACCTGCGTCACGACATGTTCAAACGCGAAAAGTGGGGCAACTCAATTACCAGCTACATGATTCAACCGCCCGACAAGATACTGCAACATGAGCAGATACAGAGCGTTCTGCCGCGCTTCGACCAGAGCAACACATGGATGCTGCCCGTAGTCGACAAGGAGAACCGCTATCTCGGCTTCATATCCAAGTCGCGCATTCTCAACGCCTACCGCAAAGCTCTGGTCAACATTACTCAGTAAATACCGGTCTGCTGTCGGCAGCGTCATACGATTCCGCCCCGATTTTCTCTTTCAGAAGAAAAATCGGGGCGTATATTTACAATGTTATCATAGGCGTTGCACGGTTAACGAAACACTGTTATTATGCAATATGCCATGTCGAACGAATGTGAGACATCTGGGGAAGACTAAACTTGCAGAATGTTAAAAGGCTATGGAAATCGCCGCACACAAACTCTTAACTGCACTCAGAACAGCACCGGTCTGTCACTCCGAGGAGCAACGCAGTTGCGACGTGGGAGTCTCGCAGCCAGGAGCCAGTTTGCCTCACCAATAGAGATTCTCACGTCGGACGTGACGTCCTCCTCAGAATGACAGAGTGGAAATCTCCTCGCACAGATTTCTCGCCGACGCTCGAAATGACATATCAATGGAAATAGTCGACCAAAGACCACCAACCCCATTTTTCGTCAAAAGGCGTTAGTTACAAGCCGCAACGAAAATAGCCCGGATAGGCTGTACTAACCGTACTGCCTATTCGGGTTATTGAGCGAGGCGAAGTAAATGACGCCTTTTCACGAAAAAGAGCATCTACCAAAGATTCCTCGGATACTCCCCTGCCTCAATCAAAGCCTCGATCTTGACCATGAGCTGCGGCTTGTCCTCCTTGTAAGTGACGCCAAACCACTGAGCTGATGTCGAGAGCACGCGCATACGGGCAGTAGAGCTTGAAATCATGCGGTTGACCATCAGAGGTATGAAAAACTCGGCTTTGAGATTGTCGATGTTCTCAGAGAGGAACTGACGGAAATAATCGGCCGAATACTCGAAATAGTCGGGAGTGAATCCGAAGAGATTCATAGACACGGGAGTATTCTCGGCAAGAGGCTCATCGGCACCGCCGTCGTGGAAGACAATAGTGCCGTCGACACGTTCGATCTGCGTGCGCTCGACCATGCTTTGCAGATAGCCCTCGGCATCGACCGAACATACTCCGCGCGAGACGGTACCGTTGTCGGAAAGAGTCTTGCATACCTCGTAGCCCACCATGCAGTAGTTGTTGCGGCTGCCTTCGAGCGACGATAGATAACGACCTATGACCGCATAGGCATCGCGGCCATAAAAGTCGTCGGCGTTAATTACGGCAAATGGCTCGCGAATGACTTCGGCTGCCATCATCACGGCGTGGTTGGTACCCCAGGGCTTCTGGCGGCCTTCGGGCAAAGAGAAGCCATCGGGCAGATAATCGAGCTCCTGATATACATACTCTACTTCGATGCGGCCGCCGAAACGCCCGGCATTGAATACCTCGGTGAACTCCTTGGCAAACGAGTGGCGAATGACGAACACCACCTTGCCGAAGCCGGCGCGAATGGCGTCATAGACTGAATAATCGATAATGGCTTCGCCGTTGGGGCCTACGCCGTCCATCTGTTTCAACGAACCGTAGCGCGATCCCATGCCTGCGGCCAGTACCAAAAGTGTAGGTTTTATCATAGTGTTTTTTGTGTTAATGATTTATCCCGGCAAAGGTAAAAAAAGTTATGCAGAAATACAAAGTATCCGCCCTTTTTCGTTATCTTTGCGCAATATATAATCATATATGAAACAATCCGATATAAAAGGTCTGTGGCGACGCATCGCCGGACGGCGGCAGCTCTCGATGCGCGACCGCTCCTCAGGCGAGGAGTTTTGGCATGTCAACATATCGCCCATAGGCGTCTGGGGTACGATAGCGGCGTTCGTTCTGGTAATATGCGCAGTGTTGCTGACACTGATATCCTATACGCCCGTACTCGACATACTGCCCGGCTACCGCACGCAGTCGCAGCGCATTCACGAATCTTTGGTGGAGAATATCATGCGTGTGGATTCGATGGAGCGCAAAATAGCCATGATGATGGATTACAACGAAGCCGTAAGCACCATCATGAACAACAATACCCCCACGTTGCAATCGACGGTGATGACCGACACCATACGCTACGACAAGTCGCGCATCATGCCCACGCGTGCCGATTCGCTGCTGCGCGCGGCATTGGAGAGCGAATACGGAGAATACTCACTGGCAGGATCGCGCAGCGAGCTGGCTTCGGAAGCGGCCGTATTCACCGCACCGATAAGCGGCGACGTCGTAAAACGATTCGATCCGACGCAAGGCAATTATGGGGTGGAGATCGTCAGCATCGATGCCGAAAGTTCTGTTGCGGCCATGGAGAACGGTACGGTCATAGGCGTTGGCTCCACGCCCGAACATGGCATAGAGGTCGCGCTGCAACATGCCGACGGCTACACGTCGATATACAGAAATCTGTCGCAGGCACTCGTGCGCAAGGGACAGCATGTCAAGAGCGGCGAGGTCATAGGCAACATATCGTCGCAGCCGCGACACGACACGGATCGCGAACAGACATCTCGTCCGGCATCGCTCGAATTCGAGATATGGCGCGACGGCACGGCGACCAACCCCGAATCGTACATACTATTTTAGAGATGAAACAGCGCATATGTCTCTTGGGATCGACAGGCTCGATAGGCGTACAGACGCTCGATATCGTCCGCGAGAATCCCGATAAGTTCGAAATAACGACTCTTACAGCCAACAGCAACTGGCAGCTTCTGGCCAAGCAGGCCATAGAGTTCGAGGCCGACTGCGTGGTCATAGGCGATCAGCGACACTACGACGATCTGACAGCTGCCATAGGCGACCGTCCGATAAAGGTCTTCGCCGGCGAGGATTCGTTATGCAGTGCGGCGGCATCGTCCGAAGTCGACACGGTGGTAAATGCCCTTGTGGGCTACGCCGGACTGCACCCCACAATGGCCGCCATCGAGGCGGGCAAGAAGATAGCTCTTGCCAACAAGGAGACGCTGGTGGTAGCCGGCGAGACGGTAATGAGGGCTGCCGACGAACGCGGCGTCACGATTCTGCCGATCGACTCCGAGCATTCGGCAATCTTGCAGTGTCTCAGAGGAGAGTGCTCGCCCGTCAGACGTCTTATCGTCACATGCAGCGGCGGTGCTCTGCGCGATCTGCCGCGCGAGGCACTCGACACGGTCACGCCAGAACAGGCTCTGCGTCACCCGCAATGGTCGATGGGTGCCAAGATCACCATCGACTCGGCCACACTGGTCAACAAGGGCTTCGAGGTGATCGAGGCACACTGGCTGTTCGGCATCGGTGCCGACAGCATCTCGGTGCTGGTACACCCGCAGTCGGTCGTGCACTCCATGGTGGAGTTCGAAGACGGCGGCATCAAGGCGCAGTTGGGTTCACCCGACATGCACCTGCCCATAAGCTATGCACTGATGTATCCTCACCGCGCCACGCGCACGGCCGAGCGATTCTCGTTTGCGGACAATCCCACGCTCACATTCGCCGAAGTCGACCGCGAGAAGTATCCGGCACTCGACATAGCCTACGACTGTCTGAGACGCGGAGGCACGGCAGCCTGCACGATGAACGGAGCCAATGAAGAGGCTGTGGCGGCATTTTTGTCGCACAGATGCCGCTATCATGACATCGTGGGCAGCATACGCCACGCGCTCGAACATGCGACATTCACACGCCGTCCCTCGTTGGAGGACTACGAGGCTGCCGACAGGGAGGCGCGCGAGCTGGCACGCCGCTATCTTAAACTGTAATTATCAATACCGAAACATATTTTTTTACGCAATGGTCATTCTCATCAAAGTTCTGCAATTCATCGTCTGTCTGTCGATGCTGGTGCTGATCCACGAATTCGGACACTTCATCGCAGCCCGCATATTCCGGATACGAGTCGAAAAGTTCTACATATTCTTCAATCCGTGGTTCTCGCTGTTCAAGTTCCGCCGCGGAGACACCGAGTACGGTATAGGCTGGCTGCCGCTGGGCGGTTACGTCAAGATCGCCGGCATGATCGACGAGAGCATGGACACCGAACAGATGAAACAGCCCGTACAACCATGGGAGTTCCGTGCAAAACCGGCATGGCAGCGACTCATCGTAATGGTCGCAGGCGTATTCATGAACGTAGTCCTGGCCATAGTAATCTACTCGGGCGTACTCTATACATGGGGACACACCTACTACGCCAACGAGGATATGATCCACGGCTACGCCTTCAATCAGGCAGCCCACTCGCTCGGCTTCGAGGACGGCGACCGCATAGTATCGATCGACGGCCGCGCGCCGCAGACGGTCAACGAGATCATGCAATCTCTGCTCATCACCGACTCCGACCGTGAAGTCGTCGTCGAACGCAACGGCCGGCAATTGCAGCTCACACTGCCCATGCAGCGCCTGATCGAGATACGCGAGGCGGAAGAGTACAAAGACTTCTACGTGGAGTTCGTGCCATACGTCGTCGACAACGTCGAGACGGAATCGGCAGCCGAAGCCGGCTTGCAGCCCGGCGACCGCATAACAGCCGTCAACGGCACGCCGACGCCCCACATGCTTGCCGGTTTGGAGATATTGTCGCACGCCAGAAACACCTCGGCCGAAGTGGAGGTCGTAAGAAACGGCATCGACACTCTGCTTCTCGACGTACCCGTAAGCGGCAAGGGACAAATGGGCATCAAGGTGGCCGTGATACCGCCGCGCCGCATAGAGTACTCGCTTTGGGAGTCGATCCCCGCCGGCTGGCACATGGCCGGCGACAAGATCGCCGACTACTGGCGGCAGTTGAAGATGATCGTCAACCCCAAGACCAAGCTGGCCAAGGAGGTAGGCGGCTTCATCGCCATCGGCAACATCTTCCCCGGAGAGTGGAACTGGCAGAGTTTCTGGCTGCTTACGGCATTCATATCGATCATGCTCGCCGTGATGAACCTGCTGCCCATACCCGGACTCGACGGCGGACATGCGCTGTTCACGCTGTGGGAGATCATCACACGGCGCAAGCCCAGCGACAAGTTTCTTGAAATCATGCAATATATAGGACTTGTGCTCATACTGCTGCTGGTGATCTACGCCAACGGAAACGACATATTCAAACTCTTCAAATAGCTCCGCCGATGGCAACCAAGGCAAAACGTGCATTCTTCTGCAAAAACTGCGGTCACGAGTCGCCCAAATGGCTCGGACGATGCCCCTCGTGCGGCGAGTGGAACAGCTTCACCGAAGAGATCGTCGCCAAGGAGAGCTCCTCGTCGGTGGCAAGCCGCCTGACCAACATACCGCGCGCCGTACCGCAGCGCGTGCAGGAGATACGCGAACGCGATCTGAAACGCATCGACACCGGTATCGGCGAGGTCAACCGCGTGCTCGGCGGTGGTCTGGTACCCGGTTCGCTGATACTGCTGGGCGGCGAGCCTGGCATAGGCAAATCGACTCTGTCGCTGCAAATGGCTCTCAACGGCAATTCGCTCCGCACGCTATACGTATCGGGCGAGGAGTCGGCCGAGCAGATCAAGATGCGCGCCACGCGCATAGGCATCGTCAACGAGGAGTGCATCGTCTACACCGAGACGCTGCTCGAAAACATCGTCTCACAGATCGAGGAGCAACGCCCCGACATGGTAATCATCGACTCCATACAGACCATGTACACCGATCTGGTGGAGTCATCGGCAGGCAGCGTCACTCAGATACGCGAGTGCGCCGCCACGCTGCTGCGCTATGCCAAGAGCAGCGGCACGGCCATATTCATCATAGGCCACATCACCAAAGACGGCACCATAGCAGGCCCCAAGATACTCGAACACATAGTCGACGTGGTATTGCAGTTCGAAGGCGACAGCAACAACACCTACCGCATATTGCGCGGCATAAAAAACCGTTTCGGGGCGACATACGAGATCGGCGTGTTCGAGATGCACGACAGCGGCCTGAGAGAGGTCGACAACCCCTCGGAGATATTGTTGTCGCACTACGACGAACCGCTGAGCGGCATATCGGTAGGAGCGGCCGTGGACGGCATACGCCCCTATCTGATCGAGGTGCAGGCGTTGGTGAGCAGCGCAGCCTACGGCACGCCGCAACGCTCGTCGACGGGTTTCGACTCGAAGCGTCTGAACATGCTGCTGGCCGTATTGGAGAAGCGGGTAGGCATGAAGATGTTTTCGAAAGATGTCTTTCTCAACTTCGCCGGAGGATTCAAGGTGGCCGACACGGGCATGGATCTGGCTGTGGTGGCAGCAGTCATATCGTCGTACTACGACCGTCCGTTGCAGGAGGGAGTGTGCTGCACCGGAGAGATAGGACTCTCGGGTGAAGTACGCCCCTCGCCCAAGTGCGAGCAGCGCATCAGCGAAGCGGCACGCCTCGGTTTTCGCCGCATAGTGGTTTCGGGATTCATGCAAAAGAGTCTCAAACGCCCCAAGAACATCGAAGTGGTATTCATCAACAGCATAGAGCAGCTGCCCAAGGCTTTATTCTAAGCCGTCGCACCATGCCGCACGGCAGCCCCGCGCATAAAGAACCGATGGCGCGCCGACGGCCGGCCTGCTTCCTGGCGGCTGGTATGGATTTTGAACCCTTGTCATGCAAACGACCACGACATGACAAGGGTTTTGATATTCGGAGGCACAGGACTCATAGGCACACATCTCACGTTGCGACTGCTTCGCGACGGGCATCACGTAACGTGCATCGATCTGCGCGAGCCAAGTCTGTCGCCGCTGCTTGATGAGATCACCGGTCATTCGCGGTTCAGATTCGTGCGTCACGATGTCACGATGCCGCTGCACATCGAGTGCGACCGCATATTCAATCTTGCATCACCGACATATCTCCATCACGACCCATCGTCTCCCTACGACACGATGCGCACCAATGTGATGGGCACGATACGCACGTTGGAGCTGGCACGCGAGAATCGGGCGCGGCTCGTCTTCGCCTCCTCAGGCGATATCTATCTGACATGCAACGGCACATCGTCGATGGAGCAGCACCGCGACGAGAGCTTCTACTCCACTCTCTGCGAAGCCAAGCGGTCGGCCGAGGCACTGCATCGCGCCTATATCCGCCAACACGGCATCGACGCACGCATAGCACGCATATTCAACACCTACGGCACAGGGGCATCGCTCGACGACGGACGCGCCGTGATGAGCATGATCGCAGCAGCCATCGACAACCGCGACATAGTAATCAACGGTGACGGCGACCAGATACGCACATTCTGCTGGGTGGGCGATACGGTGGAGGCGCTGGTCAGACTCATGGAGGCCGACGCTTCGCCGCGCCTCTTCGCTCTAAACATCGGCGGTCTATCGGAAATATCGGTCAAACAGCTGGCCGCAACGGTCATACGCCTCAGCGGTTCACAATCGCGCATCGTGGCAACCGATCCCCGCTCGAACGACGAGCGTCGCAAGGTACCCGATCTTCAACTCACTCATCGTCTGCTCGGCTGGCTGCCCGAAGTATCGCTCTCCGAAGGCATACAGCGCACGGTGAACTACGCACGTCGCATGACCGAACGCGAGCTTGCCGCACGACGTACATGGGTGGAGGTGTCGTAACATAAGAGTGACTGCCGTTGCGTCAGTGGCAGAGCAAATCCCCGCATGTCGAATTATGCTGCGACTGAAAAAAGAGATCCGATAATAAACCTTTAAAACACAACTATATGAACGTAAACGATTTCAATTCGCTCATATCACAGAGCACTCCCACACTGGTCGATTTCTACGCTGCATGGTGCGGTCCGTGCAAGGCCATGGCTTCGACCATCGACAAGCTCACGGCCTCGATGGGCACTCGCGCAACCGTCATCAAGATAGACATCGACAATCGCGAACATCGCGACATAGTAGGCCGATACAACATCGTGTCGGTTCCGACATTCATCATATTCCGCAACTCCGAGGTTGTTTGGCGGGAGAGCGGCGTGATGCCATACGAACGGCTCGAAGAGGCCATTCGACGTCACGAAGCCGTAAAATCATATTAAAACTGTACTATCCGCGATAAGACAATCGCCAACCGATTTCATCGGCGATATATTGCGAAGTCTCCGACGGCGGCATGCGATCAAGCAGAGCCGCCGTCATCTCGGCAGCCGGCTCGCCATCGCGATCTATAAGATGAGAGAGCACCGCAACGGCTCCGCAGCCTATGATGCGCGACGAGCGGAACCTTTTCAACGCGCACTCTATACCCAAAACAGCCACACCGGCCTCTACCCTGCCGCTGCGCGCAGCAGCCATCAGAGCACAATAGGCTATCAGTTCACTGCTCTCGCTGCACCATATTCCCACAAGCGAATCGATTGCCGCAATGTGCGACAGCAGACCGAAAGCCAGCTCCTCGGCCAGCTCCATTGTAGTGATACCGCGCGACCAGAACGAGAAATCCTCTATCGACACAGCCTCCGGCTCGGCCAGATGACATGCTGCAAGGCGCAGTTCGCGCACCTGCTGAGAGTATAGATACTTGGCAAAGCCGTGATCGCGACACTCGCGACGAGCTATGTCGCGCACAGTAGGAATCGTGACGCCATAATTCAGACCGTAGTGCACACCGCGCTCGGTCATCGACTCGGCCACGGCACCGTTCATCTGGCGACGCATCTGAGAGAGCATCGCAATCATGCGTTGCGTATCGTCCATAACCGATTGAATGCGACTACTTGACCGGAGCCACGACCGTGATGGTGCGACCGAACTCGAATATAGGCAATATGGTATTGCACAGGCTCTGCTGAGAGAACAGCACCGTACACTGCGCATCGTTGGCATAGCGATAGTTAACCTTACCGCGGGGATCGCTCTGCGGATATACCGTCGCGCCGGGCGTGATTTGCAACAACACTATATCACCCGACAGATCGTCGGCCGGCAGCAGACCGCCCGACTCGCTGAAACGTGCAACGATATAACTCGTCTTGTCGGCACTCAACCTCACGGGGAGAGTCGTGGTAACGGTCGTCGACACATGCTTTCCGAAAAAGAGTTCGAGATATGCCTGCTCCAACTCGTCGATCTTCTTCAACGCATACTCCAAACCGGCACCGAAAACATTCTCGCCGGCCTCTCCCGTTATGAGATCCATACGATGGCGGCGCAACGAGAATATGTCGCCGGCAAGCTGCTTGGCAGCCGCCTCGGGAGTCTGCTCTATACTGCTCATGCGATTGGGCAGCAGACGCGCAAATTCGGTCTCCGACCCTGCGACATGCGACGCGACCTCCACGCAGTCGCACGGAGTCTTGCTCACGGCAGGCTGCTCGCCCGCCAGCCGCACATCGGCTGCCACGATCGAATATGAAGTTTTATCGACCAGCGGAGCACGCACGCCCAGATACTTCTGCGCATAACGGGCATAAGGTCCCACCACGACCTGCTCCTTGCGCACCGTGATCTCCACTTCGAGCGCAGTAGAGGCTTCGCCCAAAACGATTTCGCCATTTTCGGCATATACGCCTATACGTTTTATGTTGTTCTGCGTCTGCGCCGAAGCCGGGAGTGCAGTTATGGCCAATGCGGCCGAGAGCATAAATACGATACGTTTCATAAGCATGCGACAATTTAGTTGAGAACAAAAATAACAAATTTTTGCGCCATATCAAAATTTAAGGTAGAAATCACGTGTCAGACGCTTGTAATCGTCGGTAAAGACCTCGTGTGCCGATTGTATCACAAGCTCCCGGCAACGGTACGGCTCATTCCAATGAGACGGGCGTCCCAGTTCCAGCATCGAACGTTTTATCGTCGAGACGGGCGTAGTCCGCACATCGCAGCGACGACGCACGACAAAGCGTCCGCGGCACAGACCAACCAACTCGTCGGCGGCATCTCGCGGCAGAATAAGCGACATGCGGCCGCTATCGGAGAGCAGACGATCGGCCGCAGCAACGATCTCCGCAAACGAGAGCTCGGTACAGTGACGCGCCACACTGCGCGCCCTATCGGGCGGCAACAGCGACGAGGTGAAATATGGCGGATTGGATATTATATGATCGAACGGCACGTCCGATTCGAACGAGCGAATATCGCCGCACACAGCCGCGACACGATCGCTCCACGGCGAGGCATCGATGTTGGCCTGCGCCTGCGAAGCACAGTCATCGTCGATGTCGACGGCAGTCACTTGCGCCCACGGGCAGCGTTGTGCGGCCATCAGGGCTATAACACCCGTACCGGTGCCTATATCGAGTATGCGTCGATCGGCCTTGTCAAGGTCGCACCACGCACCGAGCAATACGCCGTCGGTACCCACCTTCATGGCGCATCGCTGCTGTTCTATGGCAAACTGCTTGAAACGAAACATCGCCCGATGACGCTATTTCAGAAAACCGTCGATACCGGCACCGAACAGCGAGAAGTCGTAACGCACGGGATCCTCCCTATCGAACTCGCGCAGCGACTCGGTGATCTCCACCGTAGCCTTCCAGTCGCTCTGCCGGCGCGACAGCAGTCCCAGCGCACGACCCATATTACCGGTATGCACATCGAGAGGCAGATAGAGCTCCGACATGGGGATACTCTTCCACAGACCGAAATCGACACCGCGCCCGTCGCGACGCACGAACCAGCGGATATACATGTTAAGACGCTTGCAGGCCGCCCCCTTGTCGATCGACGAGAGATGCTTCTCGCAATGGGGATTATGATCGACGGCAAAAAACTCGCGACGAAAATCCGACAGCACGCGTGCCATATCCCGAGTCTCGGCATAACGGCTCTCGAAGAAACAGCCTATGCCTCCCCAACGTTCGTAAATATGGCGGATCGAGCGCACGAAATCGGTGAAATCCTGCCCATTGAAGGTGCGATGCACATAGCTCTGCAAGCGGCACAACTCATTGTCTGAGGCCTCGCGAACGAACTCCGCAGGAGAGTTGTCCATATAGTGCATCATACGATGCGCGCTCTTGACAATGGCCTTGCGATTGCCCCAGGCTATGGTCGAGGCGAGGAATCCCGCCACCTCACGGTCGTCGCGCGACGAGAACGAGTGGGGCACGCTGATCGGGTCGGCCTCGATGAAATCGGGATTGTTATACTTGTCGTGCAGGCGTTCGAGCAATTCGCCCAGCTCCGCACGATCGATGTTGTCAAATGATCTGTCCATCGCTCATCACTATTTTTCTATCGGCCGTAGCGGCCAAGGTTTCATCATGGGTCACTATGACAAAAGTCTGATCGAAACGCTCTCTGAGCGACAAGAACAGCGAGTTGATCTCATCGCGCGTAGCCGAATCGAGATTGCCCGACGGCTCGTCGGCCAACACCACGGCAGGCGAATTGACCAGTGCGCGCGCTATGGCCACACGCTGCTGTTCGCCGCCTGAGAGTGCCGACGGCTTATGATTGATGCGCCCTGCAAGGCCGACCGTCTCTAACAGTTCGCGAGCACGTCTGTCGGCATCGCGTTTCGACATGCCGCCGATCAATGCCGGGATCATGACATTCTCCCGCGCATCGAATTCCGGAAGCAGGTGGTGGAACTGAAATACAAATCCTATCTTGCCGTTGCGGAACGCCGACAGGCGGCGGTCGTTCATTCGGCACGGGTGCAGGCCGTCGATCTCTATCTCTCCGCTGTCGGGGCGCATCAGCGTGCCCATGATCTGCAAAAGCGTGCTCTTGCCGGCACCGCTGGCACCAACGATCGAGACCACCTCGCCGCGTTCGACACGCAGCGATACGCCACGCAGCACCTCCACCTCGCCGAAGCTCTTGCGTATGTCGTCAACAACTATCATATATGCCGGAATTTATCGTATGTTTCGAACATCTTGACCACCTGCATCGCCTCGCGCACATCGTGCACACGCAATATCGAAGCACCCTTTTCGAGCGAAACCCAGTTGAGCACCGACGTGCCGCACAACGACTCTTCGGGCGTGATGTCGAGCAGACGGTAGATCATCGACTTGCGCGATATGCCCGACAAGACGGGATATCCCAGCGCAACGAGCCGGTCGAGCGAGTGCATGAGGCAATAATTCTGTTCCAGAGTCTTGGCGAAGCCGAAGCCCGGATCGAGGATAATATTGCTCCGGTCGATGCCTGCGGAGATCATCTCGTCGATCTTGTTCCGGAAATAATCGACCACCTCGCTCACTATGTCGCGGCGATAATCCGTCATCTGCTGCATCGAAGCCGGCGTGCCGCGCATGTGCATGGCAATATATGGAACACCCGCTTCGGCAACCGCAGCCAACATGTCGGAATCGAGTTCGCCGGCCGATATGTCGTTGACGATTATCGCCCCATGACTATCCACCGCACGGCGAACGATCTCCGAACGGAACGTATCGACCGACACTGCGACACCGGGAGCAACCCGTCCGGCAACTTGAAGCCCCATGTCGACTCTGCGCCACTCCTCATCGACCGGCACCTCGGCAGCACCCGGACGCGACGAATAACCGCCTATGTCGATAATCGAAGCTCCCTGCTCCACCGCCCGGCGCACACGCTGCTCGACATCGGCCGCAGAGAGATTGCGACTGCCCGAATAGAACGAATCGGGTGTCACATTGACGATGGCCATCACGTGGCGCGAACTAAGATCGATTTCCATATCTTGATGCTTCATAACGCAGTTTCTTATCGCATTGCGCAACCTCCTCGCGCAGCTCGTCGAGATCGATATTAATCATCGCCCAATCGGCACGGCGGCGCATCTCGTCGTCGGAGATCTGACAAGCCATGCGGCTACGGACGGCCTGCTCCCCGGCACCGTCGCGAGCCATGGCTCGCGCCAGGCGCAACGGCTCCGGCGACATGACGGCTATCGTTCGATCGACATGCGATTCGATCGCCGCCTCGAACAATATGGCCGATTCCAATATGACATAATCGCTCGTCTGCCGCTCTGCCCACGCCGCGAAATCGTCCATAACGGCAGGGTGCACCAACGCATTGAGCCGCCTGCGCGCATCGTCGTCGCCGAATATGCACGAGGCAAGATATGCACGGTTCAACTCCCCGCCGGCATAGCTCTTTTCACCGAACTCCCGACAGATCGACTCGCGCAGCGATTGGCTCGTACACATCAGTCGCTTGGCTTCGGCATCGGAGTCATAGACCGCAATGCCGAGCTCGGAGAAAAGGCCGCACACGGTACTTTTACCGCTGCCTATCCCTCCTGTGATACCCACTTTATACATTACTCCTCTCCGTTGTTTCTGAACTCTATCGACGGCACTGTGCCCACCGACACCAGATCGACATCGACCATACGCGAGGCAAGGGCACGCTGCAACGATACGGGATCGATGCTTATGCTGCCCCACTCCACCTGTTCGTAGCGCAGCTCCGACAACGGAATATCGAACGCTCGTTTCTGCGACAACACCTTGAAGTTGAACAGATCGAGCCCCCTGCCATGAATCTTGCAGTCGACATCGAACGTCTTGCCCTCGACCGTCACAGCCACCTGATAGTCGGTCGTATAGTCGTAACCAAGTTTGGTGATATACCACAGCACGAACGCTGCGAAAAACAGTGTGACGAACACCGGCGATATGTAACGTCTGATCCAGGCGATGAATGATTTTATCTGTTCCATTAGACCGATCTTTTCGGCAAAGTTAAAAAAAAACGGGTCGCGACACAACGTCGCGACCCATAATTTATCATATGACAGTCGAATTAAGCCTCCGGCTGCGTCTGCTTCGATGCCTCCTCAGCCTTTTTCTTCTGCAAATCGTAAGCGATAGGCGTAGCGATGAATACAGAGGTGTAAGTACCGATAATCACACCGAGGATCAATGCGAATACGAAACCGCGGATCGTCTCGCCGCCGAAGATGAAGATGGCGAGCAGCGTAACCAGAGTCGTACCCGAAGTATTGATCGTACGAGACAGTGTTGCACAGATGGCGTTATCGATATTCGACTTGATATTGCGCTTGGGATAGAGACCTATGTACTCGCGAATACGGTCGAAGATAACCACCGTATCATTGATCGAGTAACCGATGATGGTCAGAATCGCTGCAATGAATGCCTGGTTGACCTCCAAGTTGAAGGGCATGATCGAGTAGAGCAACGAGAACAGACCGATGACCAGAATGGCATTGTGTGCCAAGCCGAGCGTTGCACCCGTAGCCCACTGCCACTTCTTGAATCGGATAGCGATATAGAGACCTATGGCAACCAGCGAGAACAATACCGCAAGGATAGAATTGCGGGTCATCTCGCTTGCGATCGACGGACCCACCTGCTCCGACGAGATGATACCCAGCTTGTCGCTGCCGTCGGTCTTGAAGTGAGTATAGTCGAAATCGGCGTCGGCATAGAAGCCCTTGACTGCGTTGAACATCATCTGGTCGACCTCGTTGTTGGCCTCCTCGTCGGTGCGGTCGTAGAGGTGCTGAGTAGCCACACGCACCTGATTCTCTCCACCGAACTGTTTAACCTCCAAAGACGACAATGCAGCATCGCCCGAAGCAGAGAACTCCTCTTCGAGGCTCTGACGCACCTGCTCGACATCGACATTCTGGTCGAAGCCGATCACATAGGTACGGCCGCCCGTGAACTCGATACCCTGGTTCAGACCGTGGAACATCAGCGAGATAACCGATATAACGACCAAAACGCCCGATATGATGTAAGAGTACTTGCGCTTGTCGATGAAACTGAACTTCACATTAGAGAGGAAATTCTCGGTCGACTTGCGCGAGAACGATACCTTGCCGCGGCGTGCCGAAACAGCCTCCAACAGCAGACGCGTGATGAAGATCGAGCAGAAGAGCGAAGTGATGATACCGATTATAAGAGTGGTTGCAAAACCCTTCACCGGGCCCGAACCGAACACGAACAGCACGATACCCGTGATGATCGTTGTAAGGTTACCGTCGATGATAGCCGAATAGGCATTCGAGAAACCGTCCTTGATTGCAAGAGCAAGACCCTTACCGCCGCGCAACTCCTCCTTGACACGCTCGAAGATAATGACATTGGCATCGACAGCCATACCCATCGTCAATACGATACCGGCAATACCGGGCAGTGTCAGCACTGCACCGAACGACACCAATACGCCCATGAGCAGCAGCACATTGAAGATCAGAGCCACGTCGGCCAACCAGCCTGCCGTCTTGTAGAAGAAGCCCATATAGAGCAGAACCAGCACGAATGCCAGCAGGAACGACCACACACCGTCGGTGATAGACTTCTGACCCAGCGACGGACCGACTACCTCCGAGTGAACGATCGTGGCGGGTGCGGGAGCCTTGCCGGCATTGAGCACGCTTGCAAGGTCCTGAGCCTCGGTCACGCTGAAATGACCCGAGATGCTCGACTGACCGCCGTCGATACGACCGTTGACAACGGGAGCCGAATATACGTAGTTGTCGAGAACGATGGCTATGAGTTTACCCACATTGGCACCGGTAATCTCGCCCCAGCGATTGGCTGCCGGACCGTCCATAATCATCGATACCTCGAAGCCGCCGCCATGCTGTGCAGACTGAGCCTGCGCACGGGCGTTGGTAATACCGTCACCGGTCATCGCGGGCTGCAAACGGCCGTTGGCACCCTTCAAGGCATAGAGCTGGAACCAACCCTTGTCGCTGTTGCTGGTGCTCTTGTTAGACCAGCGCAGAGCCATGTCGGCCGGGAACAGACGCGCCACTTCGGGCATTGCCAGATACTCCGATATGGTCGTAAGGTTCTGCTTCTCGGCAACGGCCACGTAGGGAGGACGCATATCGAACTGAATGAGCGAGGTCAAAGGACGACGGTTCAAAGCCGCCAGTGCCTCCTCGTCGCCGGCCAGCTCGGCGGCCTGCTTGGCATAGATGATGTCGTCGGCAGCATAGAATGCGTCGCTCACACCGGCCAGATTGTCGTAAACCTGCCAGAACTCCAACGCTGCGGTGGTAGAGAGCATGTTGCGAACGCGATCCGGCTCCTTGACACCGGGCAGCTCCACCGAGATGCGGTTGGTACCCGTAACCAGCTGAATATTGGGCTGAGTAACGCCGAGAATATCGATACGGCTCTTCAAGACGTTGAACGAGGTGTTGACCGAGCTTTCGATCAACTCTTTCAGATCCGCTGCGAGCTTGTTCTTGTCATCGTTGTAGTTGGCGTTGTCGCCCGTCTTCTCGAAAACCTCGCACACATCGTCGCCGTAGGTTGCGATGAACTTGTCGACGAACTTGTTGGGGTCGCTCTCCGAAGAGGCTTCGGCAATAGCCTGCTGGAAACGATCGTAGTTGGGGTTGTGTGTATCGAGAGCAACGTCGCCGACACGGCCGGCATGTGCCGTAACCACGTCTGCGGCCTTGATTTCGAGCATCACATTCATACCGCCTTTAAGGTCGAGACCGAGGTTCAGCTCACGCTCCTTGCACTCCTTGTAGGTGTACTTCGTAACGCCGAGGTTATAAACCACTTCGTCCCACTTTGCGGCCAGATAGGCCTCTGGATTCTCCTCCTTTGCGGCCTGACGCTCTACGCTACGCGTAACAAACGTAAACGAGAGCTGAAAAATGCAGGCAAGAGCCAAAAGAACTGCCAGCAATTTGATAACGCCTTTACTTTGCATTGTGTAGAAATTTTTGTTATTATTCGTTTTGTTTGTAATTCTACTTTACGCCGCCACCCTGTTCGATAGCGAGTGTTAATCGTGCAAAGATACAAATAATATCGTAATATCAAAGCGTAACGGCCGTTTTTTTACCTGCGGCAATGTCAGTTGCAAAGCTCTCCTGCGAGGATCTTTTTACCCCGTACCGCAGCCGTCATCACCATTTCGGCAAAAGATTTCACCAGCAGCCTGACGCCCGCCGCAAAATTCCGCACCGAATAAAGAATCACAGCACCCGTCGAGATAATTGCCACCACCATCAAAACCCCTCCCTTTTCATGGGCTTTGATCGCGCAATGAGTCGCGCTCCATGCGGGCGCAGCAAAATATCCTGAAGATTCTATTTTTATGCAATCTATCATGCATAACAAAGCGAACCAGAACCATTGCCCGTTACCCGGTCACACGCCCAAAGATCATCGCGTAACTGCTCTTCAATCTCTTCACGGTTATCGGCCGTTACTGTGATATCGTTATCTTTAATGTAGTCGAGTACGTCAGCGGTTACGGCTTCGAGATAGTCGTATTTTTCAGTTTGGAAATTAAAAATATTATTCATACCTTTGCCTTGTAAAGTCGGGCGACCTCTTTTT
>CAMWTS010000039.1 GCA_947177225.1 uncultured Alistipes sp.
ACCGATGCACAATCACGGTGTAGATCATCGGTTTTTAAGTGGATATCCAACAATCACATTCAAAGACCGATGCACAATCACGGTGTAGATCATCGGTTTTTAAGTGGATATCCAACAATCACATTCAAAGACCGATGCACAATCACGGTGTAGATCATCGGTTTTTAAGTGGATATCCAACAATCCTTCGGGAATCGAGGTTAACGACCTCGGTGTAGATCATCGATCTTGACATCGTATACATTCGGTATCGATGGTCTTGATGACCACAAATGCTTAATCTGCAATCTTCTTTTTAGTATCTTGGCATATTATGCACCAGGCTTGTTGTCGGGCCACGACGTTACGTTTCATTCAGAATGACATATCGCGTCCATGTCATTCTGGGGAGCGATTGAAAATAGCGACGTGAGAATCTCTGTTTTTGTCGACAAAATCCCACCCGCCAAAACCTCGTTCGTGTTATCGACAGCGAGACTCCCACGTCGCCTGCGGCTCCTCGGAGTGACAATTCCCGACAGCGAGACTCCCACGTCGCCTGCGGCTCCTCGGAGTGACAGAGTTTGTCATTTCGAGCGTGAGCGAGAAATCTGTGCGCGACGATTTCCGCAGTCAAACTTTTATTCAACCACCATGTCGCAGGTCGATAAGTTTGTATGGCCTGGGTCAAGCCGTTGGCCGCAGACGGCAGTAAGATCGGGTCGGGGGCAATGTTTGCAGGCGAAGTGCCGGGTTTATGAGGTCGTTTGTTGTCTGCTGCGATGGATTTAATTTCGGATAAATTTATTATTTTCCATAATTATATGTATTTTTACGTGATTATTGCTTATGATTAAATAAAGCCAAATATGAACAAATTATTATTGTTATCCGTTATGGGAACATTCGCAGTCGCCCAAGGGGCAGATGCCGCAAAGCCTGAGAAGCCGTGGATCGTCGATCGTTTCGACGACATCAAGGTGATTCGTTACGAGGTTCCTGGATTCGAGAAGTTGCCGTTGCGCGAGAAGGAGTTGATCTATTACCTCTCGGAGGCTGCCAAGTGCGGACGCGACATTCTTTTCGATCAGAATTTCAAGTATAATCTCGTTGTGCGCCGCACGTTGGAGCAGATCTACACCTCGGCAGACAAGCGCGACCGCAAGTCGCAGGATTTCGCAGCGTTGGAGAAGTATCTGAAAAAGGTGTGGTTTGCCAACGGTATTCATCACCATTACTCAAACGATAAGTTCCGGCCTGAGTTCGGCGAGGAGTGGTTTCGCGAGCAGCTGTCGAAGTATGTGAGCGAGTGCGAGATTCCCGTGGATATGCTTTGCGCCATCATCTTCGACCCGGAGCTTTATCCCACGCGTCTCAACCAGACCGACGGCGTAGACGTGATACTCACCTCGGCCAACAACTACTACGAGGGCGTCGATCAGCAGCAGGTGGAGCAGTTCTACTCGGAGATGGCCGAGCGATATAAGGACGACAAGGAGCCTATATCTTACGGTCTCAACTCGAAACTGACAATCGACGACGAGGGTAATGTCGTCGAGCGCGTATGGCACATCGGCGGCATGTATTCGCCAGCCATAGAGAAGATCGTGTATTGGCTCGAAAAGGCTGCGACGGTTGCCGAGCCGGTGCAGCGCCAGACGATCGAGGCGCTGATAAAGTATTATCGCACGGGCGACCTGAAAGATTTCGACGCATACAACATACTTTGGGTCAAGGATCTTGACTCGAATGTCGATTTCGTCAACGGATTTATCGAGGATTATGGCGATCCGCTCGGCCGCAAGGCATCGTGGGAGGCCAATGTCAATTTCCGTGATGAGGAGGCATGCCGCCGCACCCGGATCATCTCGGCCAATGCACAGTGGTTCGAGGATCACTCTCCGGTAGACCCTGCATATAAGAAGAAAGAGGTTAAGGGTGTATCGGCCAAGGTCATCACCGTAGCCATGCTCGGCGGCGACTGTTATCCGGCCACACCCATCGGCATCAACCTGCCCAATGCCGACTGGATACGCAAGGAGTACGGTTCCAAGTCGGTCACCATCGACAACATCACATATGCCTATGCCAAGGCCGCTCAGGGCAACGGGTTCAATGAGGAGTTCGTGCTGCGCAAGGCCGATCGCGAGCGTATGGCCAAATACGGCAAACTGGCCGATAACCTGCACACCGATCTGCACGAGTGTCTCGGACACGGCTCGGGTCAGCTGGCTCCCGGTACCAAGGGCAATGAATTGCGTACCTATTCGTCGACATTGGAGGAGGCGCGTGCCGATCTGTTCGGCCTCTACTACCTGGGCGACGAGAAGCTGGTTGAGCTGGGACTGATCCCGTCGCTCGATGTGGCGTGGGCGCAGTATTCGCAATATATAATGAACGGTATGATGACACAGCTGTCGCGTGTGGAGCCGGGTAAGAACGTCGAGGAGTCGCACATGCGCAATCGCAAACTCATTGCCGAGTGGTGTTATGAGAAGGGACGCAAGGATAATGTGATAGAGTGGGTCGAGTGCAATGGCAAACGCTATATAATCGTAAACGATTTCAAGCGTCTGCGCGAGTTGTTCGGAGAGTTGCTGCGCGAGGTGCAGCGCATCAAGAGCGAGGGCGACTACGAGGCCGGACGCGCATTGGTTGAGACCTATGCCGTCAAGGTCGATGCCGATCTGCATGCCGAGGTTCTGCGTCGTTACAAAGCGCTCAACATCGAACCCTACGGCGGATTCGTCAATCCGGAGTATCGCCTCGTTTATGATGCGTCGGGCAAGCGTCTGATAGATGTGGTGGTGTCGTATCCGGCCGATTACGTCGGACAGATGCTCGGCTACGGCAGAGATTACTCGCTGCTGCCGTCGCTTAATTGACGACATATTGCACTAATATGCCAAAAGAGACCGTTTTTTCGGTCTCTTTTCTTGTTATCTCCATTTTAGTTTGTAACTTTGCCACGCCTACATGGAATTTATATATCTGAAAAATGAAGGTCATAAGCAGAGTTGAAGAGCTGCATGAGGCTCTTGCACAGCATAATCCCGATGGAGTGGGTTTCGTTCCCACAATGGGCGCGTTGCATGCCGGCCACCGCTCTCTGGTGGAGCGTGCACGTCGCGAAAACCCGACTGTCGTGGTGAGCGTATTCGTCAATCCGACACAGTTCAACGATAAAACCGATCTTAAAAATTATCCTCGTACACCCGAAGCGGACTGCCGTCTGCTCGAAGAGGCCGGTGCCGATATCGTATTCATGCCCTCAGTGGAGGATATCTACCCCGAACCCGATACCCGCGTATTCGATTTCGGCATGATAGACAAGGTGATGGAGGGAGCTACGCGACCGGGTCACTTTAACGGTGTGGCACAGGTGGTCAGCCGTCTGTTCGAGTTGGTGTCGCCGCGCCGCGCCTATTTCGGCGAGAAGGATTTTCAGCAGATAGCCGTCATCAAGGCTATGATCGAGCAGTTGTCGCTGCCGGTGGAGATTGTCGAGTGTCCCATAGTTCGCGGAGAGGACGGACTGGCTCTGTCGTCGCGCAATGCCCTGCTCGACAAGGAGCACCGCGCCGCCGCACCTCATATCTACGAGGTTTTGCGACAGTGTGCCGAGCGCAGCCTTACGCTATCGCCGGCCGAACTTGAAGCATGGGTCGTTGCCGAAGTGGAGAAGAATCCTTTGCTCGAAGTGATCTACTTCGAGGCTGTCGATGCACGCTCGATGCAGAAGGTAGGGGCGTGGAGCGAGTCGCCCCGCATACAGGGCTGTATTGCTGTCAAGGCCGGAGAGATACGTCTAATCGATAACATACGTATAAAGTGATGTTGATCCAGAGATTGAAATCGAAGATTCACCGCGTGACGGTGACCGAAGCTAACCTTAACTATGTCGGTAGCATTACTATCGACGAAGACCTGATGAATGCCGCAGGCATTGTCGAAGGCGAGAAAGTGCAGATCGTCAACAACAACAACGGCGAACGTCTCGAAACCTACGTCATACCCGGTCGTCGCGGCAGCGGCTGCATCTGTCTCAATGGCGCAGCTGCACGCAAGGCAGCCGTGGGCGACGTCGTAATAATAATATCATACGGTCTGATGGATCTCGACGAAGCACGTTCTTTCTCTCCGAAGGTGGTGTTTCCCGACGAGAAGACCAACCGACTGGTCAAATAGCGCATTTGCCTCCTACGGCGTGCATCAATATAAGGCTGCAAGCGGAATGAATATCGCCGTTTGCGGCCTTTCTTCATTCACTGCCATTAATAATTCTGCTGCGGTGTAGCGTATTCCGGCATGGCGGGTGATCTGCAAAAGGGTTGCAGCGATGCGTACAACCGAAATTTTTGATAACTTTGCGCTCGTTATTAAATCGATGGATTATGTTGTTGCGAGGAGTGGCGACCATTGGGCTGCTGGTGTGTTCCAACGTGTTCATGACGTTGGCATGGTATGGGCACATAGCTTTTAAGTCGCGATTGGAAAAATATGGATTGGCTGCTATTGTCGTAATAAGTTGGGCGATAGCTCTGTTCGAATACTGCTTTCAGGTTCCGGCCAACCGTATAGGCAGTGCAGAACTGGGCGGCCCTTTTACGATATGGCAGTTGAAGGTGATTCAGGAGGTGATTTCGCTTGTGGTGTTCACTCTGTTCGTGGTGGTGTGCATGAAGGGTGAGACGCTGAAATGGAATCATCTTGCAGGGTTTGCATGCCTGATATTGGCCGTGTATTTCATATTCAGGAAATAGTCTCCGTGGCTTGCGAAAGCGAAGTGCCGTTGTCCGACAGGACAACGGCACTGATCGTATTATTTGATACCTGCCGGCTCTACTTGTAGAATATCGAGCTGATGGGCTTGTAGTTGTGTACGCGTTCTATGACCTCGGCAAACATGGGTGCCACGCTCAGTACGGTGAACTTGTGCAGGTCTTCACCCTCTTTCAGCGGAATGGTGTCGGTGGTGATGACCTCCTCCAATGCGCTGGCGTTTATGCGGTCGTAGGCTTTGCCCGACAGCACGGGGTGGGTGATTACGGCGCGTACGCTCTCGGCACCGCGTTGTTTGAGCATGTCGGCCGCCATGCAGATGGTGCCGGCCGTGTCGATCATGTCGTCTACGATGATGACGTTGCGTCCCTCGACATCGCCTATGGCAGTCATGCTGCCTACGACGTTGGCCTTGGCGCGCTCCTTATGCGATATGATGATCGGCGTACCCAGATGCTTGGCATATGCGCTGGCACGCTTGGCACCTCCCATGTCGGGGGCGGCAATGGAGAGATTGTCGATTCCGAGTTTCTTGATATAGGGGACGAATATGCCGCTGGCGTAAAGCGCATCGACAGGCTGATCGAAGAATCCCTGGATCTGATCGGCGTGCAGATCCATCGTCATGACGCGATCCACGCCGGCGGCCACGAGCATGTTGGCTACCAGACGTGCCGTGATGGGCACGCGCGGGCGATCCTTGCGATCCTGACGCGCCCAGCCGAAGTAGGGTATGACGGCGATGATGTGATAGGCCGAAGCGCGACGTGCGGCATCGATCATCATCAACAGCTCCATCAGGTTGTCCGAAGGCGGAAACGTCGACTGAATGATGAAGACCGTACAGCCGCGGATCGATTCGTTGTAGGCGGGCTGAAACTCTCCGTCGCTGAACTGCAATACGTCCGAGTCGCCGAGCGTAGTGCCGTATTCGGCCGCAATTTTCTCGGCAAGGTAACGAGAACCCCTGCCGGTGAAAAATTTGATTTTGTGGATAGCCATAAGAAGTAGAAGTATGAGGTTATTTGTATTACAAAGATAATTATACGCAATAAAAAATCGGACACTTCATGCGCCGATTTTTCAACATTATTCTAAACATTTTGCTATATGATCGAGTATCTCCTCGCGTCCCTTGCCCTTTTCGCTCGATGAAAACAGCATCGTCGGCAACTCCTCCCACTGCTCCGATAGCGTTGCACGATAGGTCTTTACGTTGCGGCTGAGCACGGCTTGCGAGATCTTGTCGGTCTTTGTGAAGATGATGCCGAACGGTATGCCTTCCCGTCCCAGCATCTCGATGAAATCGAGATCGATGCGCTGCGGTTCGAGCCGGGAGTCGACCAGCACGAACAGGTAGTGCATCTTCTGACATTTGAGTACGTAGTCGGTTATCAGTTTCGAGAACTCTCCGCGCGTGGTGCGCGACACCTTGGCATAGCCGTAGCCGGGCAGATCGACCAGATACCAGCTGTCGTTTATCAGAAAGTGGTTTATAAGCCGTGTCTTGCCGGGTGTGCCCGACACCTTGGCCAGCGACTTGTTACCGGTCAGCATGTTGATAAGCGACGACTTGCCCACGTTGCTGCGCCCGATGAACGCCACATCGCGCAGGTCGTCTTTCGGAACCTGCGAGATGCGCTCGGAGCTGCACTTGAAAACGGCTTTGGTGATGTTCATCGTCAGTAGTGTTTGCAGATTATTCGACTGTTACCGATTTGGCCAAGTTGCGCGGCTGATCCACGTCGCGACCCTTGTTGACGGCTATGTAGTAGGCCAGCAGCTGCAACGGCACCGAGGTCAACAGAGGTGACAGGCACTCCGAGATCTCGGGTATCTCGATGGCATAGTCGGCTATGGACGATGCCACCTGGTCGCCGGCCGTGACAATGGCGATGACTCGTCCTCCGCGCGCCTTGATCTGCTGTATGTTGCTGACCGTCTTGTCGTAGATGCTGTCGGCAGTGGCAATGACCACGGTGGGCATCTCATTGTCGATGAGGGCTATGGGACCATGCTTCATCTCGGCTGCGGGATATCCCTCGGCATGAATATACGAGATCTCTTTCAGCTTCAACGCGCCCTCCATGGCAGCAGGGTAGTTGTAGCCGCGACCCAGATACAGGAAGTTGTGGGCATAGGTGAATATCTTCGACAGATCGTGTATGCGGTCGTTGAGCTTCAATACCTCCTCGATGAGCGAAGGTATGCGGCGCAGATCGGTTGCCACCTGCTCGAATGTCTGATTCGACACCGTTTCGCGCAGCTGACCCACAGTCAGTGCGACCATGGCCAAAACCGTCACCTGACCGGTGAATGCCTTGGTCGATGCCACGCCTATTTCGGGACCTACGTGGATATAGCAGCCCGAATCGGTAGCACGCGGAATAGACGATCCTATGACATTGCAGATGCCGAATACGAATGCTCCGCGCGATTTGGCCAGCTCCAATGCAGCCAGCGTGTCGGCCGTCTCGCCCGACTGCGAGATGGCTATGAGTATGTCTCTGTCGGTTATGACTGGATTGCTGTAACGGAACTCGCTGGCATACTCTACCGTGACGGGTATGCGGCAGAAATCCTCTATCAGATGCTTTCCGATCAGACCTGCATGCCATGATGTGCCGCAAGCCACGATGATGACGCGCTCGGCACGCAGGAACTTATCCTTGTTGTCTATGATGCCCGATATTGAGATGTTCTTGCCGTCGATGCTTACGCGGCCGCTCAGACAGTCGAGTAGCGTCTTCGGCTGTTCGAATATCTCTTTGAGCATGAAATGGGGATAACCACCCTTTTCCAGCTCCGATATGCTCATGCGCAGCTTGCATATGTTGATCTTCGACTCGACATTCTGCTCGGTCATGATCTTCAACGGCTCGTTGCGGTTGATAATGGCTATCTCGCCGTCTTCGAGGTATACCACCTTCTTGGTGTACTCCACGATCGGTGTGGCGTCCGAGGCCAGGCAGTAGAAGTCGTTGCCGATTCCTATCACCAGAGGGCTGCTGCGACGTGCTGCGATTATCTGGTCGGGATTGTCCTTGGCAATGACGGCTATGGCGTATGCGCCGACTATCTCTTTTGTCGCTTGCAGGACAGCCTCGTAGAGCGAACATGCGTTCTGGGCGATTATATACTCGATCAGCTGTACTATTACCTCGGTGTCGGTATCGCTGCGGAATGTGTAACCGTGACCGATCAGTGCCTGCTTGATGACGGCATAGTTCTCTATGGTGCCGTTATGCACTATGGCGATGTTGTCCGACTGCGAGTAGTGGGGGTGGGCATTGATGTCGCTCGGTTCGCCATGGGTAGCCCAGCGCGTGTGCGCTATGCCGATCGTACCGGTCGTATCCTTCTCCTCTGCATAGTGCTCCAATGCTGCGACCTTGCCTTTGCTCTTGTAGACATTCAAGTCTCCCGACTGGTTTATCAGTGCCACGCCGGCACTGTCGTAACCTCGATACTCCAAACGGTGCAGACCCTGTATCAATATCGGATAAGCATTCCGACTACCTATGTAACCTACTATACCACACATTATGCTATATGTTTTAAATTCTACACTACTGTTAGTATATGGGCTGCAAATATACATATTTGCCCCGACATACGTTGCATTCCGATCGATTTTTTATACCTTTGCCTTAGCTTATATTTGTAAATCTTATCATATTATGAAAAAGGAATGGAACGATGTTCGCGAATTTCACGATAAGTTCGGACACCCCGTAGCCAAGACCCCCCGCATGATCGATACCAAACGTGCACTTTCGCGCGGAAAATGGATGAACGAGGAGGTGGCTGAGTTTCTCGTGGCCAAAGACATATACGAACAGGCCGATGCCATGATCGATCTGATGTACTTTGCCCTGGGCACCATGGTCGAGATGGGATTGGAGGCCGACGAGCTGTTCGACATAGTGCAGAAAGCCAACATGGCCAAGCTCTGGCCTGATGGCAAACCCCATTACAATCCCAAGGACGGCAAAGTTATCAAGCCCGACAATTGGGAGGATCCCGCACCAAAGATCAAGGCCTATATCGACAGGGTTATTGCGGATAAGAGTTTGTAGGTCTTTTTTCGGGTCTTTTTCGTGAAAAGACTTCATTAGCTTCGCCTCGTTTAAGTCCGCCAATGGAACGTACGCCGAGTACGCCCCATCGGCGGACTTTTCACGTGCGGCTTGCTACTAACGCCTTTTGACGAAAAAGGGGTTGGTGGTTCTTGGTGTGCGATTTCCATTGACATGTCATTTCGAGCGTCGGCGCGAAATCTGTGCGCGATTATTTCCATTGTCGTCATTTCTCTTAGCATGTCCGAGATTTTGTATTCCACAGATGTCTCACATTCGTTCGACATGACATGACGTGTCTGTCATTCTGAGGAGGACGGCACGTCCGACGTGAGAATCTCTTTTGGTGCGCCGTGATTGTTCGGCAAATGCATTCCCGAGCCGCGAGACTCCCACGTCGCAGTCTTTGCCTGCTCCTCGGAGTGACAATTCAGAAGATACTCCCACGTCGCCTGCGGCTCCTCGGAGTGACAATTACCGATGGTGAGACTCCCACGGTCGGGAATGCCCTCCCTCGGAGTGACAGCGTTTTGTCATTTCGAGTGTGAGCGCGAAATCTGTGCGCGATGATTTCCACTGTCGTCATTTCTCTCTGCATATCCGAGATTTTGTATTCCACAGATGTCTCACATTCGTTCGACATGACATGACGTGTCTGTCATTCTGAGGAGGACGGCACGTCCGACGTGAGAATCTCTATATTCGGAGGATAAACTCCTGTGTGTTGCATTGCATTCCCGCCTGCGAGACTCCCACGTCGCCTGCGGCTCCTCGGAGTGACAATTCCCGATGTCGAGACTCCCACGGTCGGGCATGCCCTCCCTCGGAGTGACAGCGTTTGTCATTTCGAGCGTCGGCGAGAAATCTGTGCGCGGCATTCTCTTCGCCCAATACCCTCACGCTCGGCAATGCTCAAATAAATTTGGCATTGCTCTGGCTTATTCGTATCTTTGACTACGTCTTAGATACTCCCGCTCGGCAAAATGCAAACAAGTTTGCTTTTGCTCTCGCTTATTCGTATCTTTGTACCATGCGAAAGATCGAACTCCTTGCGCCTGCACGCAATTTCGAAACGGCCGTAGTGGCTGTCGACTGCGGTGCCGATGCCATATACATGGGTGGCAGCGGCTTCGGGGCGCGTCATGCCGCTACCAATACCACCGACGATGTGCGGCGAGCAGCCGAGTATGCCCACATGTTCGGTGTGCGACTGTATGCCACGCTCAATACACTGGTCTACGACAACGAATTGGTGCGTGCGGAACGGCTCGCACGCGAACTGATCGATGCAGGTGCAGATGCCCTGATAGTTCAGGATATGGCCTATCGGCAGATGAATCTGCCGGTGGAGATGCACGCGTCGACACAGATGTGCAACATGCAGTCTGAGGACATCGCTTTTCTGGAAGGGTGCGGATTCTCGCGCGTAATACTCGAACGGGCACTGTCGATCGATGAGATACGCACGATACGGGCTGCGACGAGTGTCGATTTGGAGTGCTTCGTCCATGGAGCCATATGTGTCGGACACAGCGGCAGATGTTTCCTGTCGCGGTCGGTATCCGACAGATCCGGCAACCGCGGCAGTTGCAGCCAGCCGTGTCGTCTGACTTATGATCTGGTCGACAGCCGTGGAGAAAAGATAATATCGGGCAGGCACTTGCTGTCGGTACGCGACCTGGATCTGTCGGCACGCATCGGAGAGATGATCGATGCCGGCGTTGGGTCGTTCAAGATAGAGGGACGTCTGAAAGACGATATATATATACGCAACGTAGTGAGTCATTATCGCCGACAGATCGATCGTGCGCTGGCCGATCGTCCCGATTGCACGCGAGCTTCGGCCGGCCGTTCGGTCATCGACTTTACGCCCGATCCGGCGAAGAGTTTTACGCGCGGTGCAAGCGAGTATATGTTTCACGGCAAGGCGGCCGGCGTGGCATCGTTCGACACGCCGAAAGCCGTGGGAGAGTGGCTCGGTAATGTGAGCAGTGTAGATGCACGGGGATTCGTGCTCGACCGCAATGCCGATCTGTCGCCCGGCGACGGACTATGTTTTCTTTCGAACGGCACTCTGACGGGAAGCAATATCAACCGCGTCGACTCACGACGCGTGGAGCCCAATCGCATGGAGGGCATATGTGTGGGCGCGGAGGTATTTCGCAACTACGACCGCCGTTTCGCGCAAGCCGTCGAACGCAGCAAGGTAAGAAGGCAGATAGATGCACGGTGCCGAGTGAGCTTCGATGCAGGTTCGATCGTGCTGACCTATACCGACGAGGAGGGTTTGCAGGGTGTTGCGCGTCGCGATATCGAACTCGATGCGGCACAGAACGTGGAGCGTATGACATCGACTCTGCGCGAGCAGGTTGCGCGCAGCGGAGCCACCGTATTCCGCATTACGGAGGTGGAGATCGAGGGTGAGGTGCGTTTCGTGCCATTGTCGCTCTTGGGCGAGTTGAGGCGCGAAGCATTGGAGTCTTTGACCTCGCAACGAGCTTTGCGCGTGCCGCAGCGGAGGATCGTTGCGGACAATGGCTCGGCGCGTTATCCTCGCGCAGTGGTGGACGAGTATGGCAATGTGGTCAACTCGCTTGCCGAGAAATTCTACCTCAGTCACGGAGTGCAACATGTGCAGAGAGGTTTGGAGGCTGCCGGCTCTACCGTGGGACACCGTGTCATGCGGTCGAGCTATTGCATTCGCCGCGAGATGGGCGAGTGTCTGCGCCGCGGTTCGCGACTGCACGGAGAGCTTTATCTGGTGCGCGGACGGCAACGCTACCGTATAGATTTCGATTGCGCCCGATGCGAGATGTCGCTCACGGATTGCAGTGAAAAACAATATTGATTATGATAGAACAACTTACTCCCGATTTCCCGGATTACGAACTTATCGATACGGGCGACTTCGAAAAACTCGAACGCTTCGGTCGCTACACCACGCGTCGTCCCGAACCGCAGGCCATATGGCACCGCTCGCTCTCAGACGAGGTATGGGCGTCGGCCGACGCATCGTTCATAAAAGACCTGCGCAGCGATGATCGCGGGCAGTGGCATCTGCGCCGCGGCGTACCGCAGAGCTGGGAGATCGAATACGGCCATCAGAGCATGCACCTGCGCATGCGCCTTGCGCTGACCTCGTTCAAACATGTGGGCATATTCCCCGAGCAGGCTGCCAACTGGGACTTCATCTACGATTCGTGCCGTGAGCAGCAGACACTCACCGGCCGACAGCCGCGCGTGCTGAATCTGTTTGCCTACACGGGAGGAGCCACGCTGGCTGCTCGTGCGGCAGGAGCGCATGTCACGCATGTCGACTCGGTGAAGCCGGTGGTGACATGGGCACGTGAGAATATGGAGCTGTCGGGCATGGATTCGGTGCGCTGGATCGTAGAGGACGCATTGAAATTCGTACGGCGGGAGGTGCGTCGCGGCAGCCGTTACGACGGCATAATACTCGATCCTCCGGCATACGGACGCGGAGCCGATGGCGAGAAGTGGGTATTGGAGCAGAACATATGCGAGATGTTGGAGTGCTGTTCGGCACTGTTGGAGCCTCAGGGCGCTTTCCTTGTGCTTAACCTCTACTCCATGGGGCTGTCGGCCATGTTGGCGCGAACAGCCGTGAGACAGGCGTTCGGCATGCCGAAGATGGAGCAGCTCGGAGAGCTGTATTTCGAAGACCGGTCGCATAAGGCCATTCCGCTCGGAACATATTACCGATTCAGACGATAGATGAAGACGTTGTTGCAGATATTCCGCACGTTTTTCAAAATAGGCGTGTTTACATTCGGAGGCGGCTATGCCATGATTCCGTTGATCGAGGCCGAGGTGATAGACCATCGCGGTTGGATTGCACGCAAGGATTTTCTGGAACTGCTGACTCTTGCGCAGTCGGCTCCCGGTCCCATAGCTTTGAACACTGCCGTGTTCGTAGGCTACAAGATGAAAAGCTATGCGGGTGCATTGGCCGCTGTCATGGGAGTGGTAGTGCCGTCGTTTACGATAATACTTCTCATCGCCATCTTCTTCTCCGATGTGCGCGACAACGTCTGTATCGATGCTGCATTTCGCGGCATGCGGCCGGCGGTGGTGGCATTGATCGTGGCGCCGATCGTCGGGCTGACGCGCGGCATGTCGGCTCTGCTCATGGCTGTGGCGGCAGCGGTTGCCGTGGCTGTGTGGTATTGGGGATTCTCGCCCGTGTGGCTGTTGGTTGCCGGAGCTGCGGCGGGTGCGCTGTGGGCGGCATATGCAGGAAAGGAGGTGAGACGATGATCCCGACATTGTGGCAGCTGTTCGTCAGCTACCTGAAAATAGGATTCTTCGGCTTCGGCGGCGGCTATGCCATGCTGTCGCTCATTCAGAACGAGGTGGTCACGCAGCACGGCTGGCTGACCGCCGGTCAGTTTGCCGATATCGTAGCCGTGTCGCAGATGACACCTGGCCCGATAGCCATCAACTCGGCCACATATGTGGGCTACGAGGTGGCGGGTGTATGGGGTTCGCTCGTGGCCACGTTTGCCGTATGTCTGCCGGCACTGACCATCATGATGCTCGTGACGCGATTCTTCCTGCGTCTTCACGATAACCGTTATGTGAAAGGTGTTGTCAGAGGCATGCAGCCCGTGGTGATAGGCATGATCGGAGCGGCCGCATTGCTGCTGATATTTCCATCGTCGGACGACGCGCGCAGTTTCATCGACGCATGGAGCTGGATATTGTTCTCACTGACGTTATACGGATCGATGCGCAAGATCAACCCGATATTGCTTATCGTATTGTCGGCCGTGGCCGGCGTGTTGATCTACGGCGTATTCTGAGTGCCGACCGGCTATTTTTTGTTTATGTATCCCGCTACGGCATCGGCGATCTTCTCTCCGTCCAAAGCTGCCGATACTATGCCGCCGGCATAACCCGCGCCCTCGCCCGAAGGGAACAGTCCGGAGATCTCGACGTGCATAAGCGTTTCCGGATCGCGCGGAATACGCACCGGAGTCGATGTACGCGACTCCACGCCGACGACTATCGCTTCATTGGTGACGAAGCCGCGCATCTTGCGGCCGAACGACGCCAGTCCGCTGCGCAGACTGCCCGACAGAGGTTCGGGGATCCATTGGTCGAGCCGCGACGGAGTAAGTCCCGGTATGTACGATGTACGTGGCAGCGAGCTGCTGCCGCGTCCTGCCACGAAATCGGCCACACGCTGAGCAGGCGCCACCTGCCGCTCGCCGCTGTTGGCGCGAGCCAGCTCTTCGAAATATTGCTGGTATCTGAGTCCTGCCAACTCGCCCCACTTCTCGCGCAGGTGGGCGTAATCCTCCTCGCGCACCTCTGTGACGATGCCCGAATTGGCGAATGCCGAGTTGCGGCCGCTGGGCGACATGCCGTTGACCACCGACTGTGCGGCGTCGGTCATTGCCGGCACGATAAATCCTCCCGGACACATGCAAAACGAGTAGACTCCACGTCCTCCCTCCTGGCTGACAAGCGAATATGAGGCTGCGGGCAACCACTCTCCGCGCTCTGTGCGGTGATACTGTATCGAGTCGATCAACGCCTGCGGGTGCTCGATTCTGACACCCATGGCAAATGGCTTGGCCTCGATTCTCACCCCCGAAGAGTACAACGTTTCATAAATGTCTTTGGCCGAGTGACCCGTGGCAAGCACCACTGCGGCACCCTCGATGAGCGTATCGCCAACATAGACGCCCGTCATGCGCTTGCCGGCAATGCGAAACCCTGTGACCTTGTGGTTGAACAATATCCTGCCGCCCGATTCGGTTATGGTGCGGCATATGTTGGAGATTATGCGAGGCAGTTTGTCGGTGCCTATGTGCGGGTGCGCTTCGACGAGTATGTCGGGATTGGCACCGTGAAACACCAGCACCTGCAACGCTTTGTTGTAATCGCCGCGTTTCTTGCTGCGGGTGAACAGCTTGCCATCGGAGAACGTGCCGGCTCCGCCTTCGCCGAAAGCGTAGTTCGAGTCGGGATCGATATCCAGATTGCGGTTGATCCTGGCAATGTCATGCTTGCGAGGCAGAACCGACTTGCCGCGTTCCAGGACGATTGGTTTATAGCCAAGCTCAATGAGTCGCAATGCTGCGAACAATCCGGCAGGTCCCGATCCAACCACCACGACTTCGGTAGCGTTGGCCACCTGCGGATAGTCGAAGTGCACCGGTTCGGGCTGCGGCTCGGTGTCGATGTAGAGTTCGAGCGTGAGATTGACCTTTGGCATGCGCTGGCGTGCGTCGATCGAACGCTTCACTATGCGCGCCAAAGCTATATCGCTCTGCTTGACGCCGATGCGACGGGCTGCCAGCGGAATGTAAAATTTCTCGTCGGCGGATTGTTTCGGTGACAGTTGCAGAGTGACGGTCTTGGGCATAATACAAAATTCTTATTTCGGCAAAAGTAATAAAAATAAAATAAATCGTCATATTGCAGGGCTATTTATAAAAAAATATTTACCTTTGCCGACGATTCGCCGATCGGGTACTCCCCGACGGACAATTATGCGGATATGGTGTAATTGGTAGCCACGTCAGACTTAGGATCTGATGCCGAGAGGCGTGGGGGTTCGAGTCCCTTTATCCGCACTTGATTTGAGGCGCGTGAACGACCGACTTTTCCGTCGGTCGTTTTTTTTGCCGAATATTTCATCGAGCAAGCTCGTGCAATATCCCGCACAAAAAATCTCCTTTCAGTCGGTTCACGCCAGTGCGGTAAATGTAATGTTGTAATATGGTTGCCGAATTATAGATATTGGATTTCAGCGGTAATTCGGCTACGGCGGCGCCGTTCGAGTCCCTTTATCCGCACTTGATTTGAGAAGCGTGAACGACCGACTTTTACGTCGGCCGTTTTTGTGCCGAATATTCCATCGAGCAAGCTCGTGCAATATCCCGCACATAAAATCTCCTTTCAGTCGGTTCACGCCAGTGCGGTAAATGTAATTTTGTAAATAGGGTTGCCGAATTATAGATATTGGATTTCAGCGGTAATTCGGCTACGGCGGCGCCG
>CAMWTS010000040.1 GCA_947177225.1 uncultured Alistipes sp.
ACTCTAAGGCCGAGTTGCCGGTTGTCATAGGCCGCACGATCCAGAACGAGAACTTTACGTTCGATCTTGCCAAGATGCCGCATCTTTTGGTGGCCGGTGCCGTGGGGCATGGCAATGCCGAAATATTACACTCCATAATCATATCGCTGCTCTATCGCAAGCACCCGGCACAGTTGAAGTTCGTTCTGATAGATAATATGATATTGGAATTTTCTCTCTACGCCAAGCTGGAAAAGCATTTCCTTGCCAAGATGGAATCGGAGGACTATGCTGTGGTGACCGATCCCAAGACAGCTGTGCGTACTCTCAAAGCACTGTGCACGGAGATGGATAATCGCTTTATGTTGTGTCAGATGGCCGGAGTACGTAACATCGCTGAGTATAATGAAAAGTTCCTCAATCGCCGTCTCAATCCTCAGAAAGGGCACCGGTTTATACCATATATGGTGGTTGCTATAAATGAGTTCACCGATATTATGACGGATAAGACGGCAGAGCAGATCGTTGTGCAACTTGCTCGAAAAGCCCATATCGTGGGTATACACCTTGTTATGGCTACCCTACGATCGAATCATGGAGCTGCGAAAAGAATATCCGATGATTTCCCGGTGCATATCGATTGTTGTCGTCGGGGTATAGATGGATTGGCAGACTGTGACAGTGGCGACATGCTACTGTCGAAAGACGGTGAGTTGACGCGTATCCAGTGCGCTCTGGTTGGGACTGGCGAGGTGGAGAAGATCGTGGACTCCATTGCCTGCCAGCAAGGCTATACGTCGGCATATCCTCTGCCCGACTTTTCGTCCGAATCGGCCGGTTGTATGTTGTCGGGGTATGGCAGCGAGCAGAGCGAGTCATATGCTAAATACGATCCGATGTTCGGTGAGATAGCGCGTGCTGCGGTGTCGGGCGGACAGATCTCCGTTTCGATGATCCAGCGCAACTACAATGTCGGTTTCAATCGTGCCGGGCGCATTATGATGCAGTTGGAGCGTGCGGGTATTGTCGGCCGTCAGGAGGGCTCTAAGCCGCGTGAGATAAAGTTTTGCGACATGCCGTCGTTGGAGCGTGCGTTGCAGATGATTGGGTTGTATAAATAATTGTATATTAATTTATTAAATATTGATATAAACTGTAACCTGAATTAAATTACTTGAAAGATTGTTATGAAAAGATTACTTTTGATTGCCGTGGCTGCGGTCGCGCTTGTCGGTTGTGAGGTTGATAGCGATGCCGGATCGATGCACGTTACCGTCATCGAGAGTTTCGAGAAGAGCATCGACGCTGACGGCGGATATTCGCTTGGTTATTCGAGCGATTACCTGATGTTCGAGAACGGTTATGACGAGCAGTACGGATCGTGGAACGGCTTTGCCGTATCGAAGTGCAACGACATGACCTCGGGCGACTGGTCGAATCAATACAGCGTCTACAACGAGAAGGTGTATTCGGGCAGTCAGTTCCTGCTCTTTTATTATGACGACTATTCGCCTGTCAAGGACATATTGTGCCGCTATGCGGGTGAGTACGCGTTCGATTCGGTATATGTCAATCTTTCGACCTATACGGCTCTGGCGATTAAGAACGGCAACGGTTTCGCCCGTGCTTTCGAGGACGGCGATTATCTGAAAGTTACATTTACGGCTCTTTTGGAGAATAAGATCGAGGGCGAGTCGGTTGAGTTCTTCCTTGCCGACTATCGCGATGGTAAAAGTTATCTGGCCGAGGAGTGGGCAAAGGTCGACCTGTCACCGTTGAAGGGTGCTCTGTGGGGTATTCGCATAACGATGGAGACCACCGACGTTAATGAGTGGGGCGCATGCACGCCGTTGTATGTGTGTCTCGACCATCTGATCTATTCGGTGGATTTTTAGCCGTAAGGCGATAACCTGCGCAACATGCCAATAGCCCGACTCCATTGCGGAGCCGGGCTATTATGCCATATGTTCGGGCTATGGTTTGGGCGGCCGGGCTGCGATTTTTTTATTTTTGTCCCGACAGGGTGACGGGCATCGTGTGCAAAGTGCCTTAAATCGCCTGAAAACGGCCGAAAACGGGCTGTCGGATTTGAAAAACGTTCGTCGTGGAGTAATTTAGCGGTGATAGAATTGTTTATTTGTAAAATAAACACTATTTTTGTAAGCTATATTTTAAAGCAAAAGCGAACTTAAATAGATAAACAATGTTGACAGAAGAGGAGAAGAATGCCGGTTTGGTCGGACGCATTGTCCGGGTCAATCTCGAAGAGCAGATGAAGTCCGCCTATATCGACTATTCGATGTCGGTGATCGTGTCGCGTGCACTGCCCGATGTCAGAGACGGATTGAAGCCCGTGCATCGCCGTATCTTGTACGATATGAGCGCGGAGCTGAATCTCTATTCGGACAAGCCTACGCGTAAGAGTGCCCGTATCGTCGGTGATGTGCTCGGTAAGTTCCACCCGCATGGCGACAGTTCGGTCTACGATGCCATGGTGCGTATGGGACAGGAATGGTCGATGCGCTATCCGCTGGTGGAGGGACAGGGTAACTTCGGTTCGATGGACGGCGATTCGCCTGCCGCCATGCGTTATACAGAGGCACGCATGCAGAAGATAACCGACGAGGTTATGGCCGATATCGACAAGGAGACCATAGACTGGACGCTTAATTTCGACGATACGATTAAGGAACCGACCGTATTGCCGACCAAGATACCGTTGCTGTTGGTCAACGGAGCCAACGGTATTGCCGTGGGTATGGCCACCAACATGGCTCCGCACAACCTGCGCGAGGTGGTGGACGCATGCTGCGCCTACATAGACAATCCGGAGGTGGAGTGCGAGGAGCTGATAAAGTATGTCAAGGGTCCCGACTTCCCGACCGGAGCCTTGATCTACGGTTACGAGGGTGTGAAAGAGGCGTTGATGACGGGTCGCGGCCGCGTGGTAATGCGCGCTCGCACAGAGATCGAGCACACGGCTTCCGGCCGTGAGTGCATCGTCATCTCGGAGATCCCGTATATGGTCAATAAGGCCGAGATGATTAAGAAGATAGCCGATCTTATCAACGAGAAGAAGATCGAAGGCATATCTTACATCAACGACGAGTCTGACCGCAACGGTATGCGTATCGTCATAATCTTGAAGCAGGACGCTGTGGCCAATGTCGTGCTGAATACGCTCTACAAAAATACTCCGTTGCAGTCGTCGTTTGCCGTCAACAATATCGCACTGGTTAACGGCCGTCCCAAGCTGCTGAATCTCAAAGATCTGATCCATCATTTCATCGATCATCGCCACGATGTGGTGGTGCGCCGTTCGCGCTTCGATCTGCAAAAGGCCGAGGAGCGTCTGCACATTGTGATGGGTCTGATTACGGCGCAGGACAATATCGACGAGGTGGTCAACATCATTCGTTCGTCGAAGACCGTCGAGGAGGCCAAACAGTCGTTGCAGACCCGTTTCGATCTGTCGGAGTTGCAGTCGGCAGCCATTGTCGAGATGAGACTCAGAGCACTGGTGGGGCTGTCGCGCGATCAGCTTATTGCAGAGCGCGACGAGTTGCGCAAGACCATCGACTATTTGACGGCCGTGCTCGCCAATGTCGACATGCAGATGCAGATCATCAAGGACGAGTTGATCGAGATGAAGGAGAAATACGGCGACGATCGTCGTTCGGAGATCATCTATTCGTCGGAGGAGTTCAATCCTGAGGATTTCTATGCCGATGACGATATGGTCATCACCATCTCGCATATGGGTTATATCAAGCGTACGTCGCTGGCCGAATACCGCACGCAGAATCGCGGCGGAGTAGGTGCCAAGGGCAGTGCCACGCGCGACGAGGATTTCATCGAACACATCTATGTGGCATCGATGCACAATACGATGATGTTCTTTACGGAGAAGGGTCGCTGCTACTGGTTGAAGGTCTACCAGATTCCTGAGGGCGCACGTTCTTCGAAGGGTCGTGCCATACAAAACGTTATACAGATCGAGCCCGACGACAAGGTTCGTGCTTATATCAATGTCAAGAGCCTTAACGACGAGGAGTTCATCAACAACAACTTCATCGTGATGTGTACCAAGGACGGTACGATAAAGAAGACTGCTCTGGAAGCATATTCGCGTCCGCGTACTAACGGTGTCAATGCAATCGTTATACGTGAGGGCGACGAGCTGTTGGAGGCCAAACTCACCAGCGGCAATGCCGAGATCATGATTGCCGCACGCGAGGGCAAGGCCATACGCTTCAACGAGAATACGGTGCGTGCCGTAGGCCGAACGAGCATGGGTGTGCGCGGTATCTCGATCGAAGAGGGCGATGAGGTCGTCGGCATGATCTGCATCGAGCCTGATGTCAAGCGCGATGTGCTGGTACTTAGCGAGAACGGCTATGGCAAGCGTACCGATCTCGACGAGTATCGTATCACCAATCGCGGTGCCAAGGGTGTCAAGACGATCAACGTGACGGAGAAGACCGGCAAGCTGATCTCGATTCAGGCCGTGACGGACGACAACGATTTGATGATTATCAATCGTTCGGGTCTGACGATCCGTACGGCTGTGGATCAGATACGTCTGGCAGGTCGTGCCACTCAGGGTGTGCGCATCATCAACCTGCGCGACGGCGATGCCATAGCTTCCGTAACGGCTGTCCCCAAGACCGAAGAGGAGGAGTTGGAGGCGACGGCTGTCGAAACTGCGCAGAGCGCGGATAGTGCCGCAACCGCCGCGACTGCCGGTCAGCAAAACGAGGAATAGTGATTAAGATAGAATTCAAAAACCTAAGGTTAATTTTATTATGAAAAAGTTAGTATTGATGGCTATGGCGGCGATGTTGTTCGCCATGCCGGCTGCAAATGCTCAGAAAGTCAATGCCGATGCTGCCCGCAGCAAGATGGCGAAGAGCGATGCTGAGATTGCAGATGCCAAGAAGAACGGTAAGGCTGCGACGTGGATCAACCGTGGTAAGATCTACTTCGATGCCTTCGTAGAGCCTACTAAGAACCTCTTCCCCGAGGCTCCCGAGATGGCATTGCGCATGACGATGGGCAATCCCTTGTCGACCGCTGCCGATCAGCTCAACGGTGAGCCTGTCAACGTATGGAATTACGAGTGGGTAAAGGTCTATCTGATTGGAGACAAAGCCGTGGCATGGGAGCAGACCAAGTCGATCGGCGACAATCTCTATCAGACCTCTATCGATGCCTATAAGAAGGCTTACGAGCTCGATCCCAAGCAGGAAGCTAAGGCTGCTGCCGGTTTGCAGGCGGTTACCGATGCGCTTCTTATGGCCGGTGAGATCAATATGAATATAGGCAAATATGCCGAGGCTGCCGCGCTGTATGCCGATGCCTATGCAGCACAGTCGATTCTGCCCAGCCAGAATGCCGATCCGCGCTACCTCTATATTGCCGGTTATCTTATGACTATCACTGCTTCGCTTTCTGAGGGTGACGCCGCTGTGGCAGCATTCGCCGAGGGTGAGAAATATTGCAGCGATGCTATCGCAGCAGGTTACAGCGACGACGAGGGCAACATCTACTACTATCTGTTCCACTGCTACTACGGTCAGAAGGAGAAGGGTCGCGACGAGTATTTCGCCAAGGCCAAGAACGCCCTGTTGGAGGGTATCAAGCTCTATCCCAAGAACGAGAAGATTCTCGACGGTCTGATGCAGTTCTACACTGCCGAAGAGGGTGTCGGCGATCCCGCCGAGCTGGTCGATATGATCGATGCTACGCTTGCCAGCGACCCCGACAGCTATGATTTGTGGTTCGGCCGCGGTCGTGTATTCAACAAGTTGAAGAATTACGACGAGTGCATCGCTTCGTTCGAGAAGTGCGCCGAGTTGCGTCCCGATACGTTCGATCCGTATTTCTACACCGGCTATTTCTTCATCGAGAAAGGTAATGCCATGCTCGACGAGCTTAACCAGAACACCAATATGTCGAGCCAGGCATACAACGAGGCTGTAAATGAAATCAACCGTGTATATGCCGGTGCCATTCCGTGGTTGGAGAAGGCATACGAGATCAAGCCCGACGATGAGGGTACGGTCGAGTATTTGAAGAAGATCTGCTTCCTTCTGCGCGATGAGGAGGGTATTATGGCCAAGTATGAGAAGTACAATGCGGCCTTTAAGGCGATGAACGGTCAATAGCATATAATCGGGGCTGCTGTTGCAGCCCTTTTTCGGTCGTTCGAACAAATGCGGTATATTGCCCGATCGGATTTTCGTACCGATGGCATATGATCCGCTCTTCCGGCCGATATCGAACAGGTAAACCGCACGGGCTTGCAGGCACGTGCGGTTTATTGTCGGACAGCGATCGGACGACTGTCATTGAAGGGAAATTACTGATTACTAAAAATGAAGAGACTATGAAGCGAGTATTTTTGATTCTTGCCTTATCGGTTCTCTGTATGTCGGCAGCCGATGCCCAGTTGCGCATCGGCGGTCGCAAGATCGATACTGGTAAGGCTGTTAAGGCCGTAGGCGACATGGCTACTGCCGTAACATTGTCGGACGATGACATCGCACGTTTGTGCCGAGAGTCTGTCGAGTGGCTGGACGCACATAATCCGGTGGATACGGGCGAGTACGATGCGCGTCTGAAACGTCTGACCGAGGGCATTACCGATGCCGAGGGACTGCCTCTCAACTTCAAGGTGTATTATGTGACCGATATCAATGCCTTTGCATGCGGCGACGGTTCGATCCGCGTATTTTCGTCGTTGATGGATATTATGACCGACGACGAGTTGATGGCTATCATCGGTCATGAGATCGGCCATATCGTGCACCACGACTCCAAAGATGCGATCAAACGTGCTTATATGGCCTCTGCGGCACGCAATGCTGCCGGTGCCGTAGGCGGTACTGTCGGGAAGCTGACCGAATCGCAGTTGGGCGATTTGGCTCAGGCTTTTATGGGTGCCCAGTTTTCGCAGAAGCAGGAGTATGCAGCCGACGATTATGGCTTCGAGTTTTGTGTGGCGCACGGTTTCAGCCCATATGGCATGGCCGACGGACTTAACCGGCTGGTAGAACTGTCGAATGGAGACAAAGCCCCCAAGTTGCAGCAGATGTTTTCGTCGCACCCCGACAGTGAGAAGCGAGCTCAGCGCATGAAACAGAAAGCCGAGGCCTATGAGGCCGGTAACCGGTAGGCATGAAACGCATCGTTGCCCGGTTGTGGTTGTGGTTGATTGTCGCCGCAGCGGTTTATATCGTGGCGGCGGTCATAGCCGGTTTGGGCGTACGTCGCCATTTCGATCGCGGTGCGGTCAGAGTGCAGGCCGAGGTGATTTGTGTCAATGTCAAACATTTCGACGGTTATTCGACGCGTGTCGGCCGACTGGGACGAGTGGTCAAAACTCCGCCGCGCACGGAGTATACGATACATTATGTATATAGTGTGAAGGGCGAGCGATACGAGGGCAGTCATGTCTCGTCGAGAGTGCAGCCGCGAATCAAAGCAGGTTCCCGAATCACGATCGAGTATGCCGCCGATAAGCCGTCATTGAGTCGAATGGTGGTTAAGAGCGATGCGGATTGATATGGATTTTGCCGGCCATTGGCCGGCAAAACCTTTTTTGGCAAAGCATGGAATATTGCCGTCTTATACGCTCCATGTCCGTCGGAAGTTTGAATGGACTGCTTGGCTGATAGCATCGTTGCTACTCGTATGAATGGGCACGATGATATCTTTTTCGGAAAAAATAGTATATTTGCAAACGTAAAACGATTGTATGAGCAGATAGAAATTGATAGCAGTGCGATCGGCATATGCCCGGTCGTCGAATAACATATAAAAGCGTTAGCTTCGCATCTTGCATATCGAAATCTGGAAAATTTTGTAATGTGGCAAGGGTAGTGAAGATGATGCTCACGCTCGGCGTGGGCTTCACTTTATGTATTGCCACAGGGTTGTTCCAGAACCTCGATATGCGATAGATAGGAGTTGCCCACGTTTTTGTATGTATCTGACAAAGTGATGAACAACTGTAAGATACATATAGGAGAGATGATACGCCGCGAGTGTCTGCGTCAGCAGCGCGGTGCCACATGGCTTGCCGCCCGTCTCTATTGCAATCGTGTCAACATCTACAAGATCTATTCGAAGCGCAGCATCGATACCGATCTTCTCTATCGCATATCCATAGCTCTCGATCACGACTTTTTTGCCGATATAAGCCGCGGCCTGACGCAGCGTCCGTAGCCATTGCGGCTACGCGTCCGTCGCCGATCAGGTAACGTCCTTACACTGCCATAATCGACATGTATTCATATCTTTGCCGCTGTATTGTTATTTTTTTTAAATATTGTTTTTTTATGAAAAAATTGTTATTGTGTCTGGCGGTATTCTCTCTGACACTGGTTGTTACATCGTGCAACCCGAAGGCGAAACGTGAAAAGGAGATCAAGGAGAAGGCCGAGAATTTTGTTCGCCGCGGGTTTAATGCCAGTGTCGCTGGCGACTACGATAAGGTGGAGAGCTTGTCGAACGAAGCGGTCGAGTATTACGAGACTTTGAGCAGCGAGGAGCAGAATCTCTATGACAAATATGCGGAGGAGGCTACCGAAAAGTTAATGGAGGAGGCTTTCGAAAAGTTAGAGGATAAATATTTATAGTGAGACACCATGTCGATTTTGTCATTGTCGAAATATGGAGGTTATGCCTTGGCAAAGGCTAATCAGAAAGGCTGGCTCGACGGCGTATGAGATTTCTTGGCAGATTATTGGTGGGTAGTACTGTTGGCTTTGATCGCATTTATTGTGGGGGTCAACCAAAACAAGAAGCGCTCTGAATAATATATCTCGTCGAACTGCTTGACGCGAACAGTCAATCCGGTATGGCATTAGCCATACCGGATCGATTTTATGCCGGAACGGTTATTTCCAATCCTTGTAGGGGTAGACTCTCAGATGGGAGTTGTAGTAGCGGCGGTCGCCGGTGACCTCCTCTCCGAGCCAGTCGGGTCGGGCAAACGGTTCGTCGACGCTCGACAGCTCGACTTCGGCCAGGGTGAGTCCCTCGTTGTCGCCGTAGAACTCGTCGACCTCGAACGTGTGGCTGCCGACCTCCACTAAATAGCGGCGCTTGTCGATCAACGGCCCTTGCGCGAGAGTGAGCAGTTGCAGTGCGTCGCGCGACGGAATCTCCGTCTCCCACTCGAAGCGCGATATGCCGCCGTCGGCCGAGGGCCCTTTTATGGTAAGAAAGGCGCGATCGTCGCGCAGGCGCACTCTGACAGTACGACCGGCATCGGACGATATGTAACCTTGTACGATGTGCGACGACGACGATGCGTGGGGTTTGTAGTCGCCCGCAACCAGGAATTTGCGTTCTATCTCCTGTGCCATGATCTCTATTTTTTATTTTCCGAATATTTGCGCGCCTCGTCCATCAGCCACCCGAATATGGCGCGCATGTCGTCGTTGCCGTGGCGAACTATCGATATTTCGGGGTGGAACTGCACGCAGAGAATGGGGCGGTTGTCGACGGGTTCGATGACCTCTACGGTGCCGTCGCCGGATATGCCCGTTGCGCGGAATCCGTCGGCTACGCGGCGCACGGCCTGGTGATGGAATGAGTTGGTCTTATAGGTTTCGCAGCCCATGATCGACGCTATGCGCGAACCCTCAATCAAACGCACATCGTGAAATCCGAGCGAGTCTTTGGCCTTTTGCCGGTGTTCCACGCCTCGTTGCGAGGGCAGATCCTGCCACAGCGTGCCGCCGAATGCCACGTTGACGATCTGCTCGCCGTGGCATATGCCGAGGATCGGCATGCGTGCGCGTTCGGCCATGTAGAGCAGGCGCATGTCGTAGACGTCGCGCAGCGTATCGAGATCGCCCAGGCGCGGGTGGTGCGGCTCGTTCCAGTACGCAGGGTCGATGTCGTCACCTCCGATGAGGATCAATCCGTCGATCAGGGATAGGAGTTCGGCCAGAATCTCCGTATTGTCGGTCATGGGTATGATGACCGGCAGACCGCCGCAAAGCTCGACGGCACGAGTGTATGGGTGGCGAACGCTGTTGCGGGCTTCGTCGTTGACGCTTATGCCTATGACAGGCCGTGATGTCGATCGGCGCGATATGTCGCATGTCGAAGTCTCGGCACGTATGGCGGCCGGCCGGTCGGCGAGCTGCGCATGTGCCGTTGCGCTCAGCAGTAATGCTGCTATGATCGATAAGAGGTGTTTCATGGTCGGACGTGGTTATCTGAGTGAACGTAAAAGCTGTTTCCGCTGAGGTGTGATGCGATAGCTCTCGACGGCCTTTTGTATGGTCTTGCGGTGAATCCAATCCGTGAGCAGCCGGTTTTGCAACAGCGGCAGGGTTGCGTCCCACTGCTTGACAAGAGCCACGCTCAGGTACCATGCTATGGCTATGTTGACGTAGTACTGGTCACTGTCGAGTTGTGCGACCCATTGAAGATGTTCCTCCCGGAAGTGTTCGTCGCAGAAGAATGTCAGCAGCGTGACAATACCGAATCGCACGGTGTAGGTGTGCGACGAGGCAAGCCACGCAGGTATGCGTTCAAGTACTGCCTCGTGGTGCCTGGCGAAGATCTTTGGCGGAAACATGTCGCATGTCGCCCAATTGTCGACATATGGCAGAAACTCCTCTGTCATACGCAATACCTCGTCGATGTCGCGGCTGAGTGTCGGGATAAGCCATGAGTGCAGGTTGTTCTCTTCGTAGTAGCGGTGCGGCAGCTCTCCGAGCAGTCTGTCGCGCAAATCCGGGCGTTTGGCGAGTTGTCGGGCGTAGGCTCGCAGTTGCGGTGTGCGCACACCGATGATACGATCCTTATCGATGGTCGGCAGCAGTCGCGCATGGAAGTCGCGATATGCCGTGTCCTGCATTGCAAACAAATCCCTCTCTATCTGGTTCATATGTTTGAATTCAGAATAACGGTTCTACCCAATAGTATATGGCTGCCCAAGCCACGAATCGCAGCCCTTTGCCCAAGAGCATGAACCACGCCGACGGCCAGAACCGCGCCTTGAAGAATCCCAATACAACGGCGAATATGTCGCCGATGAAAGGTACCCATGTCAGCAATGCCAGCCATGCGCCCCAGCGCTCGACACGCTCTTTGTAACGGTATACCGTAGAGGGTTTTATGCCGAACCATCGTTCGAGCCACTCCGTTTTGCCGATATATCCGACACCGTAGGAGGTCAATCCGCCGAGCCAGTTGCCTGCGGTGGCCACTGAAATGACGGTCAACGCGCTGCCGCCTGCCGCGAGCATGGCGACAAGCAGTACGTCGGAGCTGAACGGGAGTATCGTAGCAGCCAAAAATGCACCGATAAAGAGACCGAGATAACCGTATTCGAGCAGATTTTCCATCATACCTTGTTTGGAGCAAAGGTACTCAATTTGTGGCGTGCGGCAAAACGATCGGGCTAAGATTCGTCATCGGCAGTGGCATTCGGCGTGATGCGAGGTCTCGATTTCGAGTGTCGAGTGGTCTATGCCAAGGCTGCGCAGCAACTCTTTGGCGCGGGCGGAGATCTGCTCGGCGCGACATATGTCGTTGACGAGCAGATGTGCCGTCAGGGCGTTTTGAGTGGTGCTTATAGCCCATACATGTATGTGGTGAACGTCTTTTACTCCGTCTATCGATCCGAGTGCCGCCTCCACTCTGCGCATGTCTATGCCCGATGGCACCCCGTCCATGGCCAGCCGCAGCGATTCGGTCAGAAGATGCCATGACGAGTAGACTATGACGGCGGCCACGATCAAACCTATTATTGGGTCTATGATGTTCCAGCCGGTGAGCGAGATCGTTATGCCCGAGACCACAACGCCGATCGATACCAGTGCGTCGAGCATCATGTGGAGGTATGCGCCGCGTATGTTCAGATCGCGCTCCTTGTCGCGCATAAGCAGCCATGCGGCCGCGAAGTTGACGGCTACGCCTATTGCGGCTGTTATCGCCACGCTCCAACCCATTACGGGCGAGGGGTGGAGGAAGCGTTCGATGCTCTCCCACACTATACCGACCACTGCGGCGAGAAGTATGACGGCATTGACGAGCGAGATGAGAATAGATGCTTTTCTGTATCCGAATGTGTATTGTCGCGAGGCCTGTTTGGCCGACAGCTTTACGGCGATCAGAGCAAGCAGCAATCCGGCCACGTCGCTCATGTTGTGACCTGCATCGGCGATGAGTCCCATCGAGCCTTGCCAGATGCCCACGCAGAACTCCGTGGCGGCATATACGACATTGATTGCAATACCGGTTATGAGTGCGCGTCCGACGTTGCCGATATGCTCGTGGGTGTGATTGTGGTGTGCCATGCTCTGTATGAATATATATGGTACAAAGGTAGCTTTTTTTGTCTAAGGTGATGTCGATATGCAAATATGTCGACATATCGTAATAAATTTATGGAAAAAGATAACATCGTTTCCAAATTTTGTTTATTTTTGTTGTAAATTGTTACCTGGACTTATGAAACGCATATTGGTTTTGGGCGCCGGAGGTCAGATCGGATCTGAGTTGGTGCCGTACTTGCGAGAGATTTACGGAGCGTCGAACGTTGTTGCTACCGATGTCAAACAGTGTGATGCGCTGAGCGCAGCCGGTCCGTTCGAGATAATAGATGCTCTCGATGCAGATGGCTATGCCGCTGTGGTCGACAAATATAAGATCGATGCCATATATAATCTGGTCGCACTGTTGTCGGCCACGGGCGAGAAGAACCCCCAGCTGGCCATGCGCATCAATATGGGTGCTCTTCAAAACTCGTTGGAGATCGCTCGCGAAAAGGGCTGTTCGCTGTTTACCCCCAGCTCGATAGGTGCTTTCGGCGGTGAGTTTCCGCGCGACAATACGCCTCAGGATACCGTCATGCAGCCCAATACTATATACGGCGTGTGCAAGGTTGCCGGAGAGCTGTTGTCGAACTACTATCATACGCGCTTCGGCGTAGATACGCGTTCGGTACGTTTTCCGGGTATAATCTCCAATGTCACGCTGCCTGGCGGAGGTACTACCGACTATGCAGTTGAGATCTACTACGAGGCGGTTCGCACCGGACGCTTTACATGTCCCATATCGCACGATGTCTATATGGACATGATGTACATGCCCGATGCTCTGCGTGCGGCAGTGGAGCTGATGGAGGCCGACCCGTCGAAGTTGAAGCATCGCAATTCGTTCAATATCGCGTCGATGAGCTTCACTCCCGAAATTATCGCCGAGGCTGTGCGCCGTCAGGTGCCGTCGTTCACTATGGACTACGATGTGGAGCCGGTGAAGGACGCCATTGCCCGCAGCTGGCCTAACAAACTCGATGACAGCTGTGCACGCGAGGAGTGGGGCTGGAAACCGCAGTGGGATCTCGATTCTATGACCCGCGACATGCTTGCAGCCGTACGCCGCAAGATGGACAAATAGTCGCATCGACATATTCGAAACGGGCGGACGCACATAGGTGTGTCCGCTTTTTTATGTTGCTGGCTTTCAATTTTAAACTTTTTTTGAAGATTTGCTTTCGGATATGAAATAAAATTTGTAATTTTGGAATGAACCTTATTGCGACTGTGCAAGAGCAGATACGAGAAAACGGTGCGAAAAAATAGAACCTAAAACTACATATACTATGAAACGACTTCTTCTCGGTGACGAGGCCATAGCTCAGGGGGCAATCGATGCCGGTTTGTCCGGCGTATATGCCTATCCCGGTACTCCGTCGACCGAAATAACCGAATTTATCCAGTTGCACGAATCGCGTCGTGCAGCCGATGCCGATCCCATCTTCTGCCGTTGGTGCGTCAATGAAAAGACTGCCATGGAGGGTGCGTTGGGCATGTCATATATGGGCAAGCGAGCCATGGTCTGCATGAAACATGTGGGCTTGAATGTCGCTGCCGATGCTTTCGTCAATTCTGCAATGACCGGAGTCAACGGCGGTCTGGTGGTCGTGGCGGCCGATGATCCGTCGATGCACTCGTCGCAGAACGAACAGGATTCGCGTTTCTACGGCAAGTTTGCCATGATGCCCGTCATGGAGCCGTCGTC
>CAMWTS010000041.1 GCA_947177225.1 uncultured Alistipes sp.
ATCCCGATGCTATAATCGCAGTTACGGGTTGCTATGCCCAGCTCAAACCTCAGGACATAGCCTCGATAGAGGGCGTGGACATCGTGTTGAGCAACAACGACAAAGGCGATTTGTACAAGCGTGTGGTCGAGTTGTCGGGCAAACGCGGTGCGGAGGTTTACAGCTGCGATGTCGGCGAGCTGACGCGATTCTTCGCGGCATTTTCGAGCGGCGACCGCACCCGGGCATTTCTCAAAGTGCAGGACGGCTGTGATTATAAGTGTGCATATTGCACGATACATTATGCACGCGGAGCGAGTCGCAACATACCTATTGCCGACATTGTCGATCAGGCTCGGCAGATTGCGGCCGGCGGTCAGAAAGAGATCGTCATAACGGGTGTGAATACTGGCGATTTCGGACGCACCACAGGCGAGCGTTTCATCGACCTGCTGCGTGCGTTGGACTCTGTCGACGGCATCGGCCGCTATCGTATTTCGAGCATAGAACCCAATCTGATAACCGACGAGATAATAGAGTTTTGTGCGGCATCATCTAAATTCCAGCCTCACTTCCACATTCCATTGCAGAGCGGGTCGGATCGCATACTCGGTCTGATGCGCCGCCGTTATACGACGGCCAAATATGCCGATCGCATCGCCAAGATCCGTTCACTGATGCCCGATGCCTTCATCGGCATCGATGTGATCGTGGGATTCCCGGGCGAGGACGATGCGGAGTTTGCCCGTACATATGATTTTCTGTCGGATATACGCCCCTCATTTTTGCATATTTTCCCATTTTCGGAGCGTCCGGGAACACCTGCGGTCGATATGCCCGGCAAGGTGCAGGCGTCGGTGGCCACCGATCGTGTGAAAGCGTTGGAGGAGCTGTGCGAGCGACTTCATGCAGAGTTTTGCAGTCGGTATGTCGGGTCGGAGGCTGACGTTCTGTTCGAGAGTACGATGCGCGGCGGACTGATGTTCGGCTATACGGAAAACTATCTGCGCGTATGTGCTCCGTACGACCGGCAAAGGATCAATAGCATCTGTCGGGTGAAGCTCGTGGAGATGAAGGAAAACCATGATATTGCCGCCGAAATTATTGGATAATTGTCCGGAAGGTGTTATCTTTGTCGGAGTTTTAACTAAAAGTTAAAAGATGTCGCGATTGAAATTACTCACAATTACCGGAATGCGAAAAAGAATGTTCGTCGGATTCCTGAGCATCATTCTGCTTCTGTTCTTTTCGGGTATGGTGTCGCTGTTCGAGTTGGGACGTGTGAGCAACGATACGGAGGAGATACTGCTTGCAAGCAAGTCCAATGTGGAGCTTGCCGGCGAGATGATATCGGCGTTGAACGAGCAGAACGACGCCATGATCTGCATGTCGGTCATAGGCGATTCGTCGGAGAGTTATCGCGATGCTTGCAAGAGATCGATCGAGCGGCTTGCCAATGCCGTAAGACTGGCCGACGGACGTGTCGACGACAATAGCGCGGTCGACTCGCTGGTCATGCGTTCCAATATTCTCAATGCCATGGTGACCGATTATCTCGACGGCAACCTGATGCTGACCGACGAATACTCTTCGCAAGACTGGTATGTCGACTCGTACAAGGACGAATATCTCAACGTGGCATCTCACATCACCAGCTATATGACCGGTGCCCAGAGTACGCTCGGCCCTGAGGTCAACCGCCTCAGCCGCACGGCATATCGTGCCGTAACACCCGTCTTCATCTCATTGGTGGTGATGCTCGTCGTGGTGTTGATGTTCTACTATTTCCTGTCGGTCTACTACATTCGTCCCATACTGCGCATGAACAAGAGCCTCGGCGACTACCTTACTTTCAAGGTGCCGTTCGATGTCGGCATTACGTTGCGCGACGAGCTTGTGGAGTTGAAGGAGCGCATCATGGCGCTTGTATCGCGTATGCAATAACCGTAAGTTTGATTTCAGGTTGAAGGCAAAGCTGTTATGAGAGTACACGTCGTAATTCGATATATCGGTATGGTGCTGGTGTTTATCGCCGCTTTCATGCTGGCCTCGGCCGGCGTGTCGCTCGTCAACAATACCGACTCGGCCTACTATCCGCTGTTGCTGTCGTCGTTTCTGACGGCTCTTTTGGGTGTCTTCCCTCTGATATTCGTTCCGCGAGCCGAGCAGATCAAGACCAAGGAGGGCTACTGCATCGTGGTCGGTTCGTGGCTGGTGGCATGTATCGTCGGCATGTTCCCGTATCTTACCTGGGGCGGGGAGTTTTCTCCGATGAACGCATGGTTCGAGAGCGTGTCGGGCTTCACCACTACCGGAGCATCGATACTGAACGACGTTGAAGATCTGCCGCGAGGCCTGCTCTTCTGGCGTATGTCTACGGCCTGGATCGGCGGTATCGGCGTGGTGATGTTCGCACTTGTCATCTTGCCGTCGATGGGCAAGAACAAACTGCTGCTGTCCAACGTGGAGCTGTCGACTATCGCCAAAGACAACTACAAATATCGGACGCAGGTCATTCTGCGTATATTGATCTTCGTATATGTGGGCTTGACTCTCGTTACCACGCTGCTGCTCAAACTTGCCGGTATGTGCTGGTTTGATGCTGCGACACATGCCATGTCGGCGTGCAGCACCTGCGGCTTCGGTACCAAGAATGCAAGCGTGGCATTCTTCGACAGCGTATCGGTCGAGGTGATACTGATTGCCGCAATGACATTGGCAGGTATTCATTTCGGTCTGCTGTATGCCACCATTATCGGACGCCGCAACAATATTTTCCGTTCGGAGGTGGTGCGTGTCTATCTCTGCATGATGCTCGTCATCTCCATTGTCATAGCGATGAGCCTGTGGAGCGACGACGTATATTCCTCGTTTCCGGAGTCGTTGCGACGATCGGTGTTTCATGTCGTATCCGTGACCACTACCTCCGGTTTCGCCATTGCCGACACCAATACATGGACCTCGCTGGCCGTGATTCTGCTCATATCGTGTTCTACGATTTGCGCCTGCGCCGGATCGACGTCGGGCGGTATGAAGGTTGACCGATTGCTGTTGTCGGGAAAGATGATACGCAACCGACTCAAATTGCAGCAGCACCCCAATGCCGTGATCCGCACCAAGGTCGACGGCATCGTGCAGGACGATTCGGTACTCAATACGGTGGTTATATTTGTGGTGGCCTATATCATGCTGATACTTATCGGTACGATCGTCAATACGATGTTCGGTCAGGATCTGATGACCGGCTTTTCGGCATCGGTCGCCTGTACGAGCAATGTCGGTCCCGGTTTCGGCGGCGTAGGCTCGATGAACAACTACTCGGATTTTCCGTCTGTTCTGAAATTCAACGGCGCTTTGCTGATGCTGCTCGGACGTTTGGAGATATTCGGATTCATACAACTGTTTTTTATACGTTATTGGAAATAAATGAATAACCTGAGAAATATCATACTGACCCTCGTTGCATTTTTCTTATGTTCGTCGGCTACGGCTCAAAGCGTCACGGCACGCATAGCCGGATTGGAGACCAACGACGAATATATGTCGCTGCTGGGCGACAACGAACTGCTGCAACAGCGAGAGGATTCGGTTGTCAATCTGATTAATACGGCACGTGAGCGTTTTGTCGATCAGCCCGATGCCCGCGACGAGTTCACCGACTATATAGTCGATCTCGAACGCAAGATCTTCGAGATACGCAAGGCAAAGGGACTTATCGCCGATAAGATCAATACCATCGAGCAGGAGTGGGTGTTGTCGCGCCTGAGCCGCGATATTCAGTTTGCGGAGGAGTCTGAGGAGCCGGCCGCAGAGCCCGAACGCAGGATTGTCGTGCGGCGCAATCTGGTAGATAACGATTGTCTGCGCGATGATTTGAGTGCCGAAGACTACGCCGATCTGTTGCAGGCACATGTCGATGAGCAGACGATTCTCGGCGATATAGATACGCTGCTGTCTGTCTATCGCCGTCTGCAATCTGCGGCAGTCGCCTACGACGAAGCCTCGGACGAACTGATGGCCGATTCGATATATACCGATTGCCACCGGTTGAGCGATCGTATCGATTCGTTGTCGAAACGTGTGGCCGACAAGTGGTCGCATATCGTCGATGTAAAGACTTTCGCCTATAGCTTTGTCTTGGAGAAGTCGGAGCGTTCCGATATACTCAACAATATCGAGCCGCAATTTGCTGAGATGCGCAGGCAGTATGCTGCCGTCGAAAACCGGTTTGTTTCCGACGGACTCTCGCTCTATGCTGTGGGCAAGCCGTTTATGGCCGATTATGAACGCCGCTTTGCCGATGCCATGTCGCTCGGCGAGGCTGCGGATTCAATCTCGGCCGCAGTCGGAGCCATGCCGCAACACGACTATCGTCTCGACAAGATCGAGTTGAAACGACGTCTGTTTCTCGATTATCAGCCCATAGCATTCGGCCGAACCACCTATTACAACTCTCGCAACCCCCTGCCTATGTTGAAGGTGTATGACGAGGGTACCATCTATCGCATATTGCTCGGATCGTTCAAGGCACGCCAGCCCATGACGCTCTTCAAAGGGGTATATCCGCTCTATATCGATCAGGACGAGGAGCGTCTGTATTGCTATTATGCAGGTGGCTATGCCACTCGTGCCGAGGCTGATGAGGCGCAGCAGCAGTTGCGCGAGAGGGGTTTTCGTGCACCGCAGATATGCCGGTGGGTCGATGGCGAGATGACAAACCTCACACTCGCCGAGGCCGAAGACGAAGGGGCGGCTGTCGTTGGAGTGAGATATGTCGTTGAAATATCGTCGGACGAGCCGTTGAGCGAGGAGATTCATGATATGATCGGCGAAAACGGCGACGGCAGAGAGATTTCCCGTGTCGGCGACAATATGTTCGTCGTCGGAACATACTCCGATCGTGACGTGGCCGACAGGCTCGCCGAGTTGATCTCGGAGGCTGATCCGATGCTCGATGTTAAGGTCTCGGAGATAGTATTGGAGTAATAACCTCTTAAATAAATATATGTGACCTATGTGGATAATCGTATTGTTGATCGTTTTGGGACTGGTGTTCCTGTTTGCCGAACTGCTGCTGCTGCCCGGACTCTCGGTCGGTGCATTTCTCTCTTTGGCCTGCTATGGCGGAGCTTTGTATGTGGCATTCGATCGATACTCGGTTGCCACGGGCGTATGGAGCATCGCCGCTATCGTCGTCTTGTCGTTGATTGTCGTCATCATATCGTTGCGTGCCAAGACATGGCGTCGGCTGTCGCTCGAACAGAAGATCACCTCGTCGAGTAAAAACGATGTGTCGGCCGTATCTGTCGGCGACATAGGTCGCTGTGTTTCGCGTCTGGCTCCTGTCGGTAAGGCTGAGTTCGGCGGTCGCACCTATGAGGCCAAGTCGCAAAACGGTTATATCGATGCCGGAGTCGAGGTGGAAGTCGCTGGCTTCGATGATTTCTCACTGATTGTAAAACCCATTAAACAATAATATTATGACGGAAGGCCAAATGATCGGTATCGTTGCTGCTCTCGTGCTTGCGGCAATATGGCTTATATTCTATTTTATCCCGGTGGGATTGTGGTTTTCGGCATTGGTGTCGGGCGTGCGTATCAGTCTGTTGCAATTGGTGCTGATGCGTTGGCGCAAGGTGCCGCCTTCGAAGATCGTATCGTCGATGATCGAGGGTACCAAGGCCGGACTTCATCTCAATGCCAATGAGTTGGAGGCGCATTATCTTGCCGGAGGCAACGTCGTCAACGTCGTTCATGCGCTTGTTTCGGCTCAGAAGGCCAATATCGCATTGTCGTTCGATATGGCTACGGCTATCGACCTGGCCGGACGCGATGTCTTCGAGGCCGTGCAGATGTCTGTCAATCCCAAGGTGATTAACACTCCTCCCGTGGCGGCCGTTGCCAAAGACGGCATTCAGCTTATAGCCAAGGCGCGTGTCACGGTGCGTGCCAATATCCGCCAGCTTGTCGGCGGTGCCGGCGAGGAGACCGTATTGGCGCGTGTCGGCGAGGGTATCGTGTCGTCGATAGGTTCGGCCGAGACGCACAAGGTCGTTTTGGAGAATCCCGATTCTATCTCGCGTGTGGTGCTCGGCAAGGGTCTCGATGCCGGTACGGCATTCGAAATTCTCTCGATCGATATAGCCGACATCGATGTGGGAAAGAATATCGGTGCACAGTTGCAGATGGATCAGGCCAATGCCGATAAAAATATCGCTCAGGCCAAGGCCGAGGAGCGTCGTGCCATGGCTGTGGCATTGGAGCAGGAGAACAAGGCTAAGGCGCAGGAGGCGCGTGCCAAGGTTATTCTGGCGGAGGCCGAAGTGCCGTTGGCTATGGCCGAGGCATTCCGCAACGGCAATCTCGGCATCATGGATTACTACAAGATGAAGAATGTGATGGCCGACACTCAGATGCGCGAGAGCCTTGCCCGCGGCGAAAAGAAATAGTGCCGGCAGCGTTGTGTTATCGGCATGCTTCGGTGTTCGCGGCAGTCGATGATGCTTGTCGTTATCTTGTGATATTCGGCGGATACTTTACGCCGACACGTTTGTACAATAGCCTGCCTCGGTCTTGACCGGTTGATTCGAGATTTCAGAGATGGCTGTTGTCAGATATTTCCAGATTCAGACAAATGAACACCTCCCCGATCGCTTGGCATCGGGGAGGTGTCGCTTTATTGCGGTTTGCAAACCAAACAGCCGTTTATATGGTTCACACATATAAACGGCTGTTTCATTCGAGCGGCAAGCGGGACTCGAACCCGTGACCCTCGGCTTGGGAAGCCGATGCTCTACCAACTGAGCTACTGCCGCAATATTTTATATGTACGGTTGCGCGACCTGCGGCCTTTGCCGCTTATCGGGTGCGCAGCCGAGCCTGTATCCGGTTGCAGTGCGAGCAAATGTTTCTTTCTCGAAGCGGGTAGAGCACTACCCTGCTACCTAACCCTGCTCTGCCTGCTCTCGCCCGGCCGTTTAGTCCATTTTCAACACGGCGAGGAATGCCGACTGCGGCACCTGCACCGAGCCGATCTGTCGCATACGTTTCTTGCCGGCTTTCTGCTTTTCGAGCAGTTTGCGCTTACGCGATATATCGCCGCCGTAGCACTTTGCCGTGACGTCCTTGCGGACGGCCTTGACCGTCTCGCGGGCAATGATCTTGGCACCGATGGCAGCCTGTATGGCTATGTCGAACTGCTGACGCGGGATCAACTCTTTGAGCTTCTCGCACATGCGCCGTCCGAAGTCGTAGGCGTGATCGGCATATATCAGCGACGACAGTGCGTCGACAGGTTCGCCGTTGAGCAGGATATCCAGCTTGGCCAGCTTGCTGGGCTGATAGCCCGTGCGGTGATAGTCGAATGATGCGTATCCTTTCGATATGCTCTTCAACTTGTCGTAGAAGTCGAATACGATCTCCGACAGCGGCATCTCGAAATTTATCTCCACTCGATCCTGGGTGATGAACGTCTGATTCTTCATCACTCCTCGCTTGTCGATGCAGAGCTTTATGACGTTGCCAAGAAAATCGGCTTTGGTGATGATCTGGGCGAGGATATACGGCTCTTCGATCTTCGACACTTTGGTGATCTCGGGTAGTCCCGACGGATTGTGTACCTCCAATTCGTCGCCCGAAGTGGTCGTAATGCGATACGATACGTTGGGAACCGTGGTTATGACGTCCATGTCGAACTCGCGATAGAGTCGCTCCTGTATGATCTCCATATGCAGCAGCCCGAGGAATCCGCATCGGAATCCGAAGCCCAGAGCCAATGAACTTTCCGGCTCGAATGTCAGCGAGGCATCATTGAGTTGCAGCTTTTCGAGCGAAGCACGCAAATCTTCGTACTGGTCGGCCTCGACGGGATATACACCTGCGAAGACCATCGGTTTGACATCTTCGAAGCCTGCTATGGCCTGCTCGCACGGACGTGTTACCGAGGTGATCGTATCGCCTACCTTAACGTCGGTCGAGGTCTTTATGCCGGAGCATATGTAGCCTACGTCGCCCGCTTTGATCTCTGTGCGCGGCGACATCTTCAATTTCAAAACGCCCACTTCGTCGGCATCGTATTCGCTGCCGGTGTTGAAGAACTTGACATGTTCGCCCTTTCGAAGCGTTCCGTTGAATATGCGGAAATATGCGATGATGCCTCGGAACGGGTTGAATACCGAATCGAATATCAATGCCTGCAACGGTGCGTCGTCATCGCCCTTGGGAGCCGGAATGCGCTCTACGATAGCCTCCAATATATCCTCTACGCCCTGGCCGGTCTTGCCTGAGGCCAGCAGGATATCCTCCTCTTTGCAGCCTATCAGATCTATTATCTGGTCTCGCACCTCGTCGATCATTGCCGAGTCGCAATCGATCTTGTTCATCACCGGAATAATCTCCAAATCCTGTCCCAATGCCAGATAGAGGTTCGATATGGTCTGAGCCTGTATGCCCTGCGTGGCATCGACCACCAGCAATGCTCCCTCGCATGATGCGATGGCGCGCGATACTTCGTATGAAAAGTCGACGTGTCCCGGTGTGTCGATCAGATTGAGCGTATATACCTCGCCGTTGCGTGCCGCATACTCCATCTGTATGGCGTGGCTCTTGATGGTGATTCCCTTTTCGCGTTCGAGGTCCATATCGTCGAGCACCTGATTCTGCATTTCGCGCTGATTCAGAGTGTTCGTCTTCTCCAACAGACGATCGGCCAAGGTGCTTTTACCGTGGTCAATATGAGCAATGATACAGAAATTGCGAATATTCTTCATCGTCTTATCTTTCGTTTTTACAAGTTGCAAAAATACACAAAATATGTCAAATGCGCAAACCCAACGCCTGAAATTCGTATCGTCCGACGATAATGACCTGCCTTTTATAAATTGATGTATGGTGAATCGTTTTGCAATTTGATATAAAAATATTACATTTGCATCATAAAAAGCAATCGCAAATGTATGCTAAAAGAAAACATTTACTATAAAACGAAACAAAATGAATCATTCACTGAGTAAAGCTCTACTCTTGGGCGCAGCTGCCGCACCGGCTCTGTCGCTGGTGCCGGGTCATGAAGCCGTGGCTGCCAAGCCTGAGAAACCGAACGTTATTTTTATCTTGCTGGACGATGCCGGTTACGGCGATTTCGGCTGTTACGGTCAGAGTCGCACGGAGACTCCCAACATCGATGCGCTGGCTGCCAAAGGCCTGCGCTTTACCGATATGTACTCGGCAGCACCGTTGTCGTCGCCGGCTCGCTGCGGCTTGTTGACGGGTATGCACTCGGGACATGCGCAGATCCGTGCCAACGACGAGATGACATGGCGCGGCGACGTGTGGAATCATGCCGAGATGTTGCGCGACTCGACGCTCGAAGGTCAGGCGCCGATGCGTGCCGGTACTCCGACGCTCGGCAGTGAGATGAAGCGTGCGGGGTATCGCACGGCGATGATAGGCAAATGGGGTGTGGGCAATCCGGGCAGTGAGAGCACGCCTAACAAGATGGGATTCGAGGAGTATTTCGGTTGCATCTGCCAGCGTCAGGCACACTGCTACTACCCTCCTTTCCTTTGGGAGAACGATCATCGCGTATACCTCGACAATCAGTTGCTTCCTCCCGGAACGCCGATCGACGAAGGTGCCGATCCTTACGATCCGGCCAGCTACGACAAATATACGCAGAATACTTACAGCCCCGATCTGATGTATGATCGTGTGCTTAAATTCGTCAACGACAATCAGGAGAACCCGTTCTTCCTGATGTGGACTACGCCTATTCCGCACAGTCCTATGCAGGCTCCCAACGACGAGGTGCAGTATTATGTTCGCAAGTTCGGCGACGAGGATCCGATCGAAGGCAAGGGTTATTTCCCTTCGCGCTGGCCTCATGCCACATATGCCGCCATGATATCGCATATCGATAAGCAGATCGGCGGTTTGGTCGAGGAGTTGAAGCGTTTGGGCTTGTGGGACAATACCATCATCTTCATCACCAGCGATAACGGCCCGGCCGCCAACTCATGTTCGTCGACCGAGTGGTTCCAGAGTGCGGCTCCGTTCCGCAGCGGCAAGGGCTGGGGCAAGGCTTCGTTGCGCGAGGGCGGTATCCGCATGCCGTTCATCGTTGCCTGGGGCGACCGTCTCACGCCGCAGGTTTGCGATCATGTCGGTTTCTTCCCCGATGTTATGCCTACGCTCTGCGACATTGCCGGTGTGAAATCTCCTGCTACTGACGGTATCTCGCTTATGCCTACGATCATGGGAAAAGAGAAGCGCCAGAAGCAGCATGAATTCCTCTACTGGGAGTTCCCCGGCGGCAAGGGCTGGGTGGCTGTCAGATACGGTAACTGGAAAGGTCTGTTGCGCAACGTCAAGGAGGGTAACAACAAGATGGAGCTCTTCGATATCTCTACCGACTTATATGAGGAGCACGATGTTGCTGCCGAGCACCCTGAGATCGTAGCCAAAATGTGGAAGTTTATCCGTGAGTCGCATACCGAGCCGGAGAATCCTATGTTTAAAATGGATATACCGATGATGTAATTTTCGTGTGACATTTTCCTGAAAAGGCGTCATCAGCGTCATCTCGATATTGGCGCGGGCAGGCAGTACAGAGTGTACGTCCTGTCCGCGCCAATCTTATGCCGGAATGATAGAATAAATTTGGCGCTGGTCTCGCTTATTCGACATTGGCTGTGCCGAAGATACTTCCGCTCGGCAATGCTCAAATAAATTTGGCATTGCCCTCGCTTATTCGTACATTGGCTGCGCCGAAGATACTCCGGTCTCGGCATAATCAGGCTGTCGCTTGCTTCTGCGCTCAACTTTTCGTATCTTTGCATCGCACCGAAACCTAATGGTGCAGCGTTTTTTTAGAGATCATGGAGGAAAGAATATCTTTTCAACAATATGTAAGACCGATATACGTAATGTCCAAGCCGGCTGGTGCACGTTGCAATCTGGCTTGCGAGTATTGCTACTATCTGGAAAAGAGTAAGATGTATGCCGAGCAGCCGGCGCAGACAATGAGCGACGAGTTGTTGGAGCGTTTCATACGCGATTATATCGCAGCGCAGCCGTCGCAGTATGTAGTGTTCTCTTGGCACGGCGGCGAGACGCTTTTGCGCTCGGAGGCTTTCTATCGCCGGGTCATCGAATTGCAGCGCAAATACGGAGCCGATCGCACGATAGAGAATTCCGTGCAGACCAATGGCACGCTGCTGACCGATGCCTGGTGCGAGTTTTTCAGAGAGAACGGCTGGCTGGTCGGAGTCTCGATCGACGGTCCCCGTCAGTATCACGACCGCTATCGTCTGAATCGCGACGGCAGCGGTACTTTCGACGAGGTGATGCGCGGCGTGGAGCTGCTTGTCAAACACAACGTCGAGTGGAATGCCCTGGCTGTGGTCAATCGAGCCAACGGTGACGATCCGATCGGGTTCTACGAGTTTTTCCGATCGATAGGTTGCCGTTATTTGCAATTTACGCCTGTCGTGGAGCGCATCGAACGTCATGCCGACGGCCGGTGGCTGGCCTCGGCGGCCGACCGCAGTTCGACTTTGGCCGACTTCTCGGTAACGCCCGAACAATGGGGACGTTTCCTGTGCAGGCTGTTCGATCGCTGGGTCGTCGAAGATGTGGGGCGGGTGTTCGTACAGATGTTCGATGCCACGCTTGCCAATTGGGTGGGTGAAGCTCCTGGTATGTGTACGCTCTCGAAGATCTGCGGACATGCAGGAGTCTTGGAGTTCAACGGCGATCTCTATGCCTGCGACCACTTCGTATTTCCGGAGTACAAGCTCGGCAACATATATGATACACCGATAGGCGATCTGATGCGCAGCCGTACGCAAACAGAGTTCGGCGATGCCAAGCTGCGTTCGCTGCCCGGTCAGTGCCGGCGCTGCCGTTATCGCTTCGCCTGCAATGGCGAGTGCCCGCGCAACCGTTTTGCCACTACTCGCGAGGGGGAGCCGGGATTGAACTATCTGTGTAAGGGTTATTACAAGTTCTTCGATCATGTGGCGCCATATATGGATTTTATGCGCAACGAGTTGGCGCACCGTCGTCCGCCGTCGAACGTGATGGAGTGGGCTCGCCGCCGCATGGCGTCGAACAGATAGTCGAACAGTGTGATTAGTAAAGTAAAATATTGATATATGGCATCTTTGACCGATTATCTTAGGCTCGTTAAGTTTTCGCATACCATATTTGCAATGCCGTTTGCGCTGATGTCGTTCGTCTATGCGTGGAAGACCTGCGACGTATCGGCGTTGTCGCTGCCATTGCTGCTGTTGCAGGTTGTGGGCTGTATGGTCTTTGCGCGCAATGTGGCCATGGGCTTCAACCGTTGGGCGGATAGACGAATCGATGCACAGAATCCTCGTACTGCTTCACGCGAGATTCCTGCAGGTGTGGTTTCGCCGCGAGCTGCATTGTGGTTCGTGGCGGTCAATGCACTCTGCTTTGTCGTGCTCGCCTCGACGATCAACAATCTTACGGCAGCACTGTCGCCGGTGGCATTGGCTGTTGTGATGTTTTACAGCTATTGCAAACGATTTACGTCGCTGGCACATCTGGTGCTCGGGCTGTCGCTCGGCATAGCTCCCGTGGGAGCATATCTCTCGGTGGCGGGCGAGTTTGCCGCTGCTCCGTGCATTCTGTCGCTGCTCGTGATGACGTGGTGCGGTGGATTCGATATAATATATGCGTTGCAGGACGCGGAGTTCGATCGCAGCCATTCGCTGCACTCCATACCCTCGCGTTTCTCGGTGCGCACCTCGCTTGTCATCAGTGCGGGATTGCATGCGGTGAGCGTTGCCGCTCTGATTTGGTTTGCGAGCTATCTGCCGCAGCATTGGCCTCTGTATGTCGGTTGCGGGCTATTCTCTTCGATCGTCGTTCTGGAACACGTGCTCGTAACGCCGTCGCGTCAATGCAACATCGGTATTGCTTTCGGCACGTTGAACGGATTGGCAAGTACGGTTTTGGCCATATGTCTCATCGCCGATATGGCAATTTTCGGGTAGCGTAACATGTGGTTGTCGCTTGCATTCGCATCGGCCATGTTGCTCGGTCTGTACGACGTGGCCAAGAAACGGGCACTTTCGGGCAATGCCGTGCTGCCGGTGTTGCTGCTCAATACGTTGTTCTGTACGCTGATATTTCTGCCGCCGCTTTTGAGTGCGCAGTTTTCATTGGGCTGGTTCGATGATACCGTCTTGGAGTCGACTGTGGGCTCGTTGCACGACCATCTGCTTATCGTCGCCAAGGCGGCATTGGTATTGTCGTCGTGGATATTCGGCTACTATGCCATAAAACACCTGCCGCTTACGATTGTCGGTCCGGTCAATGCCACGCGCCCGATAATGGTACTCGTCGGTGCGATGCTGATTTTCGGCGAGCGTCTCAATATGTGGCAATGGGCAGGTATCGCGCTTGCGGTGTTTTCGCTCTATCTGCTGGGGCGGTCGAGCCGTCGCGAAGGAGTCGATTTCCGACATAATGTATGGGTGTGGTCGCTTGCCGCCGCTACGGTGTTGGGGGCTGCCAGCGGACTCTACGACAAATATGTCGTCGGACAGCTCAATGCGGTCTTCGTGCAGAGCTGGTTTTGTCTGTATCAGTGTGCGATGATGTCGGTCATGGTGGCTGTCATGTGGCTGCCCCACCGTCGACGCTCGCCTTTCAGATGGAATTGGTCGATACCCCTGATCTCCATATTCATATCG
>CAMWTS010000042.1 GCA_947177225.1 uncultured Alistipes sp.
GAATTGTCACTCCGAGGAACAACACTGTTGCGACAGGGGGCTCTTCTGAATTGTCACTCCGAGGAACAACACTGTTGCGACAGGGGGCTCTTCTGAATTGTCTCTCCAAGGAGCGCAGGCGACGGGGGAGTCTCGCGGTCACAAGCGCAGTTGGCCGCACCAAAAGAGATTCTCACGTCGGACATACGTCCTCCTCAGAATGACATAACGAGCGAGCGGAAGCAAATAGCCGCTTTTCATGGAAAACAGACTAAGCACCACAACCCCATTTTTCGTCAAAAGGCGTTAGTAGCAAGCCGCACGTGAAAAGTCCGCCGATGGGGCGTACTGGACGTACGTTCCATTGGCGGACTTAAACGAGGCGAAGCTAATGACGTCTTTTCACGAAAAATGACGCCTTTTCACGAAAAATCCCCGAGCTAATAATAGGTACCCTTACCCCCAAATATGGCATAACCGAAATTAAAGGTAAGATAGAGATTGTTCCAGTTGTGGAAGTTATATTTGGTCATGGCAAGGCTGACAGGGCCGACGGGGGTATGATAGACGATGGAGAAGTCGGCCATGTAGTGCATCAGTGAGCCTTCGAAACGATCGCGCAGCATTGCAAAGACGCTGAGACGAAGATAGAGGTTGTTGATTACTTTCATTGTCGGCATGAGTCCCGCTCCAAGGTAGCGTCGGGCACGGAATTCGGGCATGTAGATCATGCGCGAATGGAGCAGAGGTGCATAGACGGGAGCCGAGATCGAGGTGGACTCGGCAGAGTCGAGACCGGAATAGTTGGTGAATACGCTCTCCAAGGAGTAGCCCCATGAGAAGCGGCTGCCGCGGGCAACATCGAAATACTGCTCCCAAATACCCTTCACGCCCCACCACTGATGAATGTTGTCGACACGGTCGAAGCTGTCGGGAAAGAGCAGATCACCGCTCGAATCGCGCTCGTCACGACCGTAAACATATATGCCCGACAGCGATACGCGCGAGCCGTGCGTGGGATAGAGTATGCGGTCGAGCGACGAACGTTCGATCTCCAACTTGGGAGCGACGTAGGTGAAATGGGTATACTGGCGCGACTTGTAGTGCTCCATGTCGTAGCCGTAGGAGTTGCGGCCGAGGTTGATGGTGAAGTCGACGACACTCTTGCGCGTGGGAGCCACACCCACAGCAAACGAGAGGAAGTTCTCCTTGGCCTTTATCGCCGCCGAGTTGCTCACCTCGGTAAGATTGCCGAAGTTGCCTCGCAGCGTATTGGTCAGGTTGAAGTTGTAGGAGTAATCGAAAAATACCGGGCGGCGCGACAACAGCACCGTGCGGCCTTTCAGGCGTACCATGGTATAGATGGGACCGAGCAGCATGTCGAGATTGGCCTTCTGCACCACGCGTCCCCACGACTGATAGCCCACGCCTATGTAACCGAGATTGAATGCCGTCGACGATATGTTGCCGCCGAACGAGAGGTTGAGCCGCGGTTTGAGATGCAAAGGCAGAGTCATGTCGTATTTGCCGCTCTCATGATCGAACTCCATACGCGGGAACCGTCCCTGCAATGCGGTATTGGCAAGCAAGATCATATAGTGGTCGTGGACATCGTCGAACGAAAGGCTGGACATATCGCTGCCGCGCTTGCGGTCTATACGCATGAAGTTGTCGACCATAGCCCGCTGATTGACATTGAGTCCCTCGGGACGTACCGACTGCACCACGGTCTGCGGGCACCGGCTGCGAAACGCCTCGCGCCGCGCCCGGTACTCGTCGGCACTCATGCGGCGCGCAACGATAGCAGCTATCTCGGGCATGCGCTCCACAGTATCGTCGTAGCCCAAATCCATCACATAGCGTCCCTGCGAGAAATCGAGAGTGGAGATGTCGACCGCACGCCCGATGAGCAGCGACCGGCCTTCGGGCATGTCGTAGTCGGTGGGCATGGTAGCCAAGGCCATCGCCTGATCGATCACCGAGACATCTTCGCCCACGGGCTCGTCGTCCTTGCCGCATCGCGCACCGATAAGTATGTCGGGGTGGAAAGCGTCGTCGAGCACCTGCCACGGAAAGTTGTTGTAGCAGCCTCCGTCGCACATTATCATGGAGTCTATCTCGATAGGCGGAAAGGCCACCGGAATCGCCATCGACGCACGCACGGCACGTGCCAGATCGCCATGTTTCAACTCGACGGCACGATGGCGGTTGATATCGGTCGCCATGCAGCGAAACGGCACCATAAGCGAATCGAAATCGCCTCCCGCAGCCACGCTTGCACCCTCGAACAGCGACAGTAACGCCATGTCGATCTGTGCCGTATTTATCATCGAACCAGGAATACTCAAACGCCGACGGCCGGGAGCCTCTTTCGACTCGCGATGCGTCGACAGCATAAGATTGAGCATGCCGTGCATCTGATCGCGTTCGCGGTAGTAGTAGAAATATTTGTCGTCGATACGCCCCGACACCCACTTTTCGGGTGCTCCCGACAATACGATCTCCTCCATCTCTTCGGGCGTATAACCGGCAGCATAGAGTGCGGCTACGATGGCACCCATAGAGGTGCCTGAGATGTAGTCGATCGGAATGCCGTTCTGCTCCAAGGCGCGTATGACACCGATGTGATACAAACCCTTGGCGCCGCCTCCGCTGAGCACAAGACCCACGCTCTGCGAGTATACGGCAACGGGCAGCAGCAGTAAAAACATCAGAATCGACGAGAAAATTCTTCGCATATCACAAATTTTTGATACCTTTGTAACCTAATATATACCTACAAAAGTAGTACATTTTAGCAAAACCACAAGTACAACATACCATGACAGACAGAATAAACGAACTTTTGACCCGGATCGAGGAGTTCAAGCCCGCAACGGCGGCCGAGGTAGAGGCATTCCGCATAAAGCTGCTCGGCAAAAAAGGCGAGATAGGTGCGCTGATGGAGGAGTTCAAGAGCGTCGCGCCCGAACTCAAACGCGAGTTGGGACAAAAGCTCAATCACCTGAAAACCACGGCTGCGGCACGCATCGAGGCTCTGCGCGGAGCAATCGGCGAAAAGGAGCAGGCGGCAGCGTCGCACATCGACGACATGACCCGCCCGGGCACAGCAGAGCGTATCGGTTCGCGCCACCCCATATCGATCGTCAAGAACCAGATCGTGGAGATCTTCTCGCGACTGGGATACACCGTGGCCGACGGTCCGGAGATAGAGGACGACTGGCACGTATTCTCGGCACTGAATTTCCCGCCCGAGCACCCCGCACGCGACATGCAGGATACATTCTTCATAGAGAAGACGCCCGACGTGGTGCTGCGCACGCATACGTCGTCGATACAGGTGCGCACGATGGAGCATCAGAAGCCTCCCATTCGCGTCATCTGCCCCGGCCGCGTATTCCGCAACGAAGCCATATCGTACCGTGCACACTGCATATTCCACCAGATCGAGGGTCTCTACATAGATCGCAACGTTTCGTTCGCCGATATGAAACAATCGATCCTGTACTTCGCCAAGGAGCTGTTCGGAGAGCAGACGCGCATACGCATGCGCCCGTCGTACTTCCCCTTCACGGAGCCGTCGGCCGAGGTGGACGTATCGTGCAGCATCTGCGGCGGCAAAGGCTGCGGCGTGTGCAAGGGCACCGGCTGGTTGGAGATCATGGGCTGCGGCATGGTCGACCCCAATGTATTGGAGGCAAACGGTATAGATCACACCCAATATTCAGGCTTCGCCTTTGGTATGGGTATTGAGCGTATCGCCATGCTCAAATATGGAGTGGGTGACCTGCGTCTATATTTCGAGAACGACGTGCGATTCCTCAACCAGTTCGACAGCGCACTGTAAACAATACGGCTCACGCTTGCCGCAAGGTCATCTCGCCGGGCAGGTGCGAGCCGCAAAACAACGGCAAGGGTGGCAGGCATATTGAAAAATATCTGTTCGGCGGCACTCGTCATGGTGCTTCTGAGCGGCTTCGCATCGGTGCGACGCCCCTCTGCTGCTGTTCGCATCATCGAGCGACCGCAAGCCGGAAACGAGATCGAATATCCGGAATCGCTGCGGCAGACCTATCTCTACATCGACGGCATAAAGGCTCTCGAACTGCACGGCGACACGTTGCAGGCCGAACGCCTGTGGCGCGCAGCCGCCGGAGCGGACTCGGCATATGCACCGGCACTGTACAGACTTGCCATGCTCGCCGCCGACCGCGATTCGCTCGCCGAGGCCGCAGAGCTCGCTCATCGCACCTATCTATGCGACACGATGAACAGATGGTATACGCAGCTCTACGGACGAATGCTGCTCGCGACGGAGAGATACGACCTGGCTCTGCCCGTATACCGTCGTCTTACCTCGATCGACTCGCGCGACCCGGAGAACTATCGCCTGCTGGCACTGCTCTATGCACGCAGCAATCTGCCCTTTTCCGCCATCACCACACTCGACACGGCCGAGATACGATTCGGCCGCCACAGAGTATTGAGCGACCTGAAACAGCAACTGCTGTTTTCGACCGGACAGCTGGACAAAGCAGTGGAGGAGGGACGTCGCTCGGTGGAGAGCTTCCCCTACGACGTGGAGGCATATATCTCGCTCAGCGAGGCCTACTCGGCCACCGGCAAGGATTCGCTGGCATATGCCACGCTCAACGAGGCTTTCAAGATCGATTCGACCGATCTGACACTGATGCAGGCACTGGGCAACTACTACGAAAAGCACCGTCGCTACCGCGAATATCTCGGTATCGAACGACGACTGTTCGCCGATGACCGCATACCCGTCGAGCGCAAGATTAAACGCTTCGAGCAACTCACATCGAGCATCGATTTCTACCGCGAGCACTATTTCCAGCTCAACGACCTGGCATCGACACTGGCCGTGAAGTATCCCGACAATCGCGAAGTGATCGATCTCTACGGCGGCCATCTCATAGCGTCGGGCGATACGCAGACGGCACTTAACTACTATCGCCGGCATCTCGACCGCAACGACCCCGATCTCGACATCTATCTTACGATAATGCAGTTGGAGTCGTATCTCGGACAGACCGACTCGCTGGCAGCCGATCTCGACCGTGCCATAGCACGATTTCCCGAAAACACGACCCTGCTGACCAATCTGGGACATCTGCGCGGTGCCGACAACCGCTATCAGGAAGCGGTGAAATATTACCGCGAAGCGTTGCGGCACGCCGACAGCGACACACTGCGCAGCGAGCTGTGGGCATACATAGGCGACGTATATCACATGCAGGGCGACACGCGCCGCACATTCAAGGCCTACGACCGATCGCTGCGATATTTCGCCGACAATGTCATGGTATTGAACAACTACGCATATTTCCTCACCATTGCCGGCCAGAATCTCGACAAGGCTTTCGCCATGGCCTCGCGCGTCATGGAGCTCGAAAGCGGCAACTCGACCTACATCGACACCTATGCATGGGTATTGTACAAGCTCGGACGCTTGGAGCAGGCCAAGCGTGCCATGCAGCAGGCACTGTCGCTCGACCGCCGTCAAAGCGCCGATCTGGCAGCCCACTACGGCGACATACTGTGGGATCTTGGCGAAAAGTTCATGGCCGAAACCTATTGGAAACGTGCCGTCGAGCGAGGATTCGACAAGGCCGAGATGGAGTCCCACATCGAAATGATGAAGAACCGATCGTCCTCCGCGGACGACAAACAACGATAACAGATGTCTGATTGGAGATATACGGTGAGACTGCTCACTGCAACAGCGGCAATGCTGCTGCTGTCGGCCGCGGCAACCGGTGCAAGTGCACAATCGAAAAGTGCCGTCGAAAAGCAGCGCGCCAAGGTCGAAAGCTACAAACGCGACTTGGAGCAATGCAAGCGTCGCATGAAGGAGATCATAGCCTCGAAGAGCTCGGCATCGCGCCAGATCGAACAGCTGCGCACGCAGATGAACCTGCGCAACAACCTTATACACGAGACCGAGGAGGAGATGCGGCTGTTGCAGCAGCAGATCGACAACAGCGACTCGGTGGCTACGGTGCTCGGCGCAGAGATCGAACGCAACCGCGCCATATACGCCGAAATGGTGCGCGAAGCGTGGCGCAATTATCGTCAGAACAACTACACGACATATCTGTTCTCGGCTCGCGGCGTGAGCGACGCGGCACGGCGCACGGCCAACATCAGACGCATAGCCGAGATGCGTGCGCAGAAGGCGGACGAGATAGCCTCGCAGGAGCAGGAGCTGGGCGAGTATCGCGCCGAGCTGAACCGCCGCAAACACGAACTCGATTCGGTGAGTCTGTCGCTGGCCTCGGAGCGCAACGCTCTCAGGCAGGACATATCGGACGTGAGAAGCCGGTTGAACAAACTTTCGGCCAACGAGAAGAAGACGCTGTCCGAGCAGAACAGCTATCAGAAACGGCTCGATGCCGCCGCCGAGGAGCTGCGGCGACTGACCAAGGGCAACACCGAGGGAGCCTCGTTCACCGACAAGACGAGCAATCTGAACCTGCCGGTCGAGGGAGGATCGGTGATGCGTTACAGCAACAACGTGGCCTATGTCAAGGGACGCAAAGGTGCCAAAGTCGTATCGATCTACGATGGCAAGGTGGTCAAGATCGACCGCGACAACACCAATCGCTTCTCGGTATTCGTAGCCCACGGCGGTTATATATCGACCTACGTGCATCTGGGCAGCGTATGCGTTGCCGAGGGCGACAAAATAAAGAAGAATCAACAGATAGGCACCGTCGGCATAGGCATCGACGACGAGGGGCGCGAGAGCATCTACATGAACTTCGCTCTGTACAACCCTTCGGGCAAGAAGCTCAATGCCGCCAACTGCTTTAAAAAATAGAGGCGAATGGCTGTAAAATACTACAATGAAGGATCGGCATACAGGCTCGCGTCCAAACGCATCGTAACCCGCTGGCTGCACGCCGTGGCCGAAGCAGAGGGTTACCGCATAGGCGATATCAACTACATATTCTGCTCGTCGGAATATCATCGCCAGATCAATATCGATTATCTCGGACACGACTACTTCACCGATGTAATCACCTTCGACGACAGCGACCGCAAGGGCAGCGGCGTGGTCAACGGCGACATCTACATCGATGTTGAGACGGTCATCGACAACGCCGGGATATATCATGCAATACCGACTACGGAGATGCGCCGCGTGGTGGTTCACGGGTTGCTGCACCTCTGCGGACAAGGCGACAAGACACCCAACTCGGCAGCAGTGATGCGCCGCAAGGAGAACAGATATCTGAAAATGCTGACCCCGCTTCTTTCCGAGAGATAATCATGGCAACACTCGCTTACGACATAATAGTCATAGGTGCCGGACACGCCGGCTGCGAGGCCGCTTCGGCCGCCGCACGCATGGGTTCGCGCACACTGCTGCTGACGATGGATATGGAGAAAATCGCCGACATGTCGTGCAATCCGGCCATCGGAGGAGTAGCCAAAGGTCAGATAGTCAGAGAGATCGACGCCTTGGGCGGAAATACCGGCCGCATAGCCGATCTGACATCGGTACAGTTTCGCATGCTCAACCGCTCGAAGGGGGCAGCCATGTGGAGCCCTCGCGCACAGTGCGACAAGCGCGCATTCTCGGCAGAGTGGCGGCGCACGCTGGAAAACACCGTAAACCTCTACATATGGCAGGATACGGCCGCAGAGATATTGTTTGTCGACGAAGACGGCAAACGGCGCGTAAGGGGTGTTAAAACGCGAATGGGAGTGGAATTCGAGTGTCTGGCCGTGGTACTTACTGCCGGAACGTTCCTCTCAGGCCTTATGCACTGCGGAGAGGCGCATGCCGCCGGCGGCAGGGCGGGCGACGGAGCATCGTACGGCATCACCGAATCGCTCATCGCCGAAGGCTTCGAAGCCTCACGCATGAAGACGGGCACACCGGCACGACTCGATGCACGCACGATCAACTTCGAGGAGATGGAGCCGCAATATGGCGATGAGAATCCGTCGAAATTCTCGTTCGATCCTGATATAGAGCCTGTTAAGAACCAATTACCATGTTTCCTCGTTCACACCTCCTCTCAGGTGCACGACATATTGCGCAGCGGATTCGACCGTTCGCCGCTCTTCAACGGAACCATAAAGGGTATCGGGCCCCGTTACTGTCCGAGCATAGAGGACAAGCTGCGTACATTTGCCGACCGCGACTCACACCAGCTGTTTCTCGAACCCGAGGGACGCACGACCAACGAGTATTATCTCAACGGCTTCTCGTCGTCATTACCCTATGAAGTTCAGTTAGAGGCACTTCACATGATTCGAGGCATGGAGGATCTGCATATCTACCGTCCGGGATACGCCATCGAGTACGACTATTTCCCACCGACGCAATTGCATCACTCGCTCGCCACAAAGCTCATCGACAATCTCTATTTCGCCGGCCAGATCAACGGCACGACCGGTTATGAAGAGGCGGCGGCGCAGGGTCTCATGGCTGGCATCAATGCCCATCGCCAACTGGCAGGGGAGGAGCCGGTAGTATTGCAGCGCGACGAAGCATACATAGGTGTTTTGATCGACGACCTGGTGACAAAAGGCGTAGACGAACCTTACCGCATGTTCACCTCGCGCGCCGAGTACAGAATATTGCTCCGCCAAGACAATGCCGATATGCGATTGACACAAAAAGGGTATGAATTGGGGCTTATTTCGGAGCGCAGGCACAAAATATTCACCGAAAAAAAATCGCTCGTAGAATCGCTTATTTCATTTACGCGCCGACAGAGTATCAGAATAGGCGAAATCGACGACTATTTAAAATCGATCGGTTCGGAGCCCATGACACAAGGACGACGCATCTACGATATCATTTTGAGGAGCGATGTGACGATCGCAGCACTGCGACGCGCACTGCCAAAACTCGATCGATTCATAGCAGACAACGAAATAACCGACGAGATGATCGAAGCCGCAGAGATCGAAATCAAGTATCACGGCTACATAGAACGAGAGAAATTCATCGCTCAAAAGTTGCATCGATTGGAGAATATCGTCATTCCCGACGGTTTCGATTTCAATTCTATGCAGTCGTTGACTATCGAAGCCCGACAGAAACTGTCTCGTATACGACCTGCAACCATAGGCCAGGCATCGCGCATACCGGGAGTATCTCCGGCCGACGTCAATGTTTTGCTCGTCAAATTCGGACGATAGAATAGGGTAGCAGCATAAAACAAAGAAAGGGTGTTCCACGTGGAACACCCTTTTTATTCGCATATGATCGAACCCCTTTCGATAAGCCGAGAGCAGAGACGAATCTGTCCGAACTATATCAAAGAGCTAAAACAGTACGATCAACAGACGATATTACATCTCGACTTCAACCGTCCAGTTATACTTATCCTTGGCACGACCATACTGAATATCCTGCAAAGCATCATACATCTTGCGTGAATATTCGCCCACTTCGCTGCCATAATCATATACTTTCTGAGTATCCAGATCATACAACTGACCGACAGGAGAGATCACAGCTGCTGTACCGCAAGCACCAACCTCCTCGAAAGTATCCAACTCTTCGAGCGCAACCGGACGCTCCTGAACCTCCAAACCCAGATCGAGAGCAATCTGACGAAGGCTCTTATTGGTAATAGAGGGCAAAATCGACGTACTCTTCGGCGTAATATAGCAACCCTGACGAATACCGAAGAAGTTGGCCGCACCGAACTCCTCGATAAACTCATGCTTGGCCGAATCGAGGAACAACACATTAGAGTAGCCGTTGCGATGAGCGCGCTCACCAGAGAAGATACTCGACGCATAGTTACCACCGACCTTGACATCGCCTGTTCCACGTGGAGCACTGCGATCCTGTTCACGATCTATCACAGCCTTAATAGGCTTCATACCCTCCTTGAAGTAGGGACCGACAGGCGAACAGAAAATGATAAAATCAGCCTCGTCGACAGCCTTAACTCCCAGGCACGCCTTGGAACCGATCAGCATCGGACGCAGATAGAGCGATGCGCCCGTTCCATAAGGAGGAATGAAATCGGCATTGCGACGCACAAGCTCCTTGCAGGCATCGACAAACATCTCTATGCTCGGCATAGGCAGGCAAAGACGCTCGGCCGACGAACGCAGACGTTTGGCATTTTCATCGGGACGGAACAGACGCACCTTGCCGTCCTCGCCGCGAAAGGCCTTCAAGCCCTCGAACAACTCCAATCCATAATGCAGACAGGCAGCCGAAATGTGCATACGCATATACTCATCGTCGGTAACCTCCATATCACCCCATTTGCCGTCGGCAAAGTGGAATCGTACATTGTAAGCCGTCTTGTAGTAGTTGAAGCCCAGCTTACCCCATTCTATATTTTCCATAACCGTATATATTAAAGTTTTAAGGTTTTCATTTTTGTTTCGGGTCGTAGGCGCCGCATCGTCCGCAAGCGGTACGAATCGGCGACGATCGTCCTTTCTATCCCACCATAGCACCGGCATTAACACTGTCACCCGGCTGCAACAGCACCAGTCGACCCAGTGCGTCCTGCGCCATGAGGATCATTCCGTTGGAAGTGATACCCTTGATCTGACGAGGTTCGAGATTGACCAGCACGAGAATCTGTCGGCCGACCAACTCTTCCGGTGTATAAAATTCCGCTATACCCGACACGATAGTGCGCTGATCGATACCGGTATCGATAGTCAGTTTGAGCAGCTTCTTGGTCTTGGCAACCTTTTCGGCAGCAACGATCGTCGAAACACGTATATCCATACGCTGGAAATCATCGAACGATACAGCAGGTTTCTGCTCCGTGACGTTGGCAGCAGCCTCGGCCGCAGCATTGGCCTGACGTGCAGCCTCCAACTTGTCGAGCTGATGCTGTATAGCATCGTCCTCGATCTTCTCGAACAGCAGCTCGGCCTCTCCGATACGATGTCCTGCTTCGACAAGCGATGCAGAACCCAGATCGTTCCACGTCAACTTATTAATATTAAGCATCTTAACCAACTTGGCAGCCGTAAAAGGCATGAACGGCTCCACAGCGATCGACAGATCGGCCGTAATCTGCAAAGCGATATTAAGAATGGTCTTAACCCGCTCGGGATCGGTCTTGATAAGTTTCCACGGCTCGGTGTCGGCCAGATACTTATTGCCGATACGAGCATAGGCCATGGCATCTTTCAACGCCTCGCGGAAGTGATATGTCTCGATATTGCGTTCGAGCGAGGGTCGTATCTGCGACAGCTCGTCGAGCGTCTGACGGTCGTAATCAGTAAGCTCACCGCATGCCGGCACCTCACCGTCGTAATATTTCTTGGTGAGCACCAGTGCACGGTTGACGAAATTGCCGAGAACGGCCACCAACTCGCTGTTATTGCGCGACTGGAAATCGCGCCATGTAAAGTCGTTATCCTTGGTTTCGGGAGCATTGGCGCAAAGTACGTAGCGCAATACATCTTCCTTGCCCGGGAAATCGTCGAGATATTCGTGAAGCCATACCGCCCAATTGCGCGAGGTAGATATCTTGTCTCCCTCTAAATTGAGGAACTCGTTAGAGGGCACATTGTCAGGCAGCACATAACCGCCATGAGCCTTCAACATCGACGGGAAGACAATACAGTGGAAAACGATATTGTCCTTGCCGATAAAATGTACCATCTTGGTGTCGTCCGAACACCAATACTTCTGCCATTCGGGCGTAAGATCCTTCGTGGCAGATATATAGCCTATCGGAGCATCGAACCATACATAGAGCACCTTGCCCTCGGCACCCTCCACGGGCACCGGTATGCCCCAATCCAGATCACGGCTCACGGCACGCGGCTGCAAACCCATGTCGAGCCAGCTCTTGCACTGACCGTAGACATTGGTTTTCCACTCCTTATGACCGTCGAGAATCCACTCCCTGAGGAATGTTTCATATTGATCCAAAGGCAGATACCAGTGTTTAGTCTCGCGTTTTACGGGCACCGATCCCGATACCGCACTATGCGGTTCGATCAGTTCGTCGGGAGAGAGGGTCGATCCGCACTTCTCGCACTGATCGCCATAAGCACGATCGTTCTGACAATGCGGACACGTGCCCACTATGTAGCGGTCGGCAAGAAACGTCTGCGCCTCTTCGTCGTAGTACTGCATCGAGCTCTTCTCGATAAACTTGCCCTCGTCGTAGAGCTTGCGGAAGAAATCCGAAGCAGTTTGACGGTGCGTCGGCGACGACGTGCGCGAATATATGTCGAATGCTATGCCCAGACGCTCGAACGACGACTTTATTATGGCATGGTAACGATCGACGATCTGCTGCGGCGTAACACCCTCCTTACGCGCTTTAATGGTAATGGGCACACCGTGTTCGTCGCTGCCGCAGACCGATATTACATCGGCACCGCGCAGACGCAGATAACGCGTGTATATGTCCGAAGGTATGTAGACACCGGCCAGGTGACCTATGTGTACCGGTCCGTTGGCATATGGCAGCGCAGATGTTACCAGATAACGTTTATACTCTTTTGTCATACAAATGATATAGTATTACTAATTTGGTTCAAATTTAGCAAAATTAAATAGAAATAAAAAATAAAAAGTATCAATTCGTAAGCCCCGATCGGCGGCGGCTTACGGCATAATTGCCGTTCGTCCATCGGCGATTTTTTAAAATACCGCCCGTCTTCGGCTTCTATCGTCAAATACATAAACAACTGTTTTACAACGAATAAACAGATCATAACAGCAACTGCACATGTATAAAAGCATTAAAATTCTTTAAAGTTTTTAAAAGACTTTAAAGAATTTTTAATGTTTTAACCGCCTATTTGCCTATATTGAATATTCTATTTGCATGTAGCGCGACCAGTCGCATTCCATGTGGGGCGCGGCAAGGCCAGCGAATGATGGTTGAAAAGGTTTGACTGCGGAAATCGTCGCGCACAGATTTCTCGCTCGCGCTCATAACAGCACCGGTCTGTCACTCCGAGAAGCAACGCAGTTGCGACGTGGGAGTCTCGCTGTCACGAGTGCTGTTTGCCGACACAAAAAGAGATTCTCACGTCGGACGTGCCGTCCTCCTCAGAATGACAGAATAGTGT
>CAMWTS010000043.1 GCA_947177225.1 uncultured Alistipes sp.
CTCTACACCATGGAGCGTTGGCAACAGCAGGCAGCTGCGGCCGCCACATGCCAGGCCGAGTGCGAGGCGTTCGTACGCGAGGCGCGACGCATAGTGACCACATGGGGAGGTCCGAGTCTTGCCGACTACTCGTGCCGAGTGTGGTCGGGTCTGGTGCGCGACTTCTACATACCGCGCTGGCGCAACTATTTCGAGCATATGCACCGCGGCGAGACATACGACGCACGCGCTTTCGACGACCGTTTCATCGATCGTCCCGATCTGTCGGCAGCACCACGGGCAATCGACATTGCGGAGTGTCGCCGCATGGTGGAGAGCTGCGCCGGACGCGACAAGCTATCGCCGCTTCGCGGAGTGGTGGCCACAATAACTCCATACGACTTCAAGAAGGAGGGCAGCAACAATATCGGCTTCACCATACCCAACACCACATTCGCCAAGGTCAGGGGAATACGCATAACGATGCACCGCGGCACAGGATCGGCCGTAGTCGACAACGTAAAGTTCAGGGCAGACAAGATCGACCGCTCGACAGCACGGCCTGCCGCACGACTCGATGCCGACCATAACGTGGTGGAGATCATATTCGACAGCAAGATCGAGACTCCTACCACTCCACGCGAGGTATCGGGCACGATAAGACTCAAAGGCAATCGCAGCGAGAATATCTATGCCACCGCAGAGTTGATAATGTAAACGCTACGCAACACAGATATGGGAGCACCATTCGGTGCTCCCATATCTATGGATATATTCGTTCGAACTACACTCTTCGAAGCAGTCTGGCCGGATTGCCGCCCACGACCGTATCGGCCTCGACATCGCGCGTGACGACTGCTCCGGCGGCAACCACGGCATTCTCACCCACTGTGACACCGGGCAGAATAGTAGCTCCGGCACCTATCCAGCAATTGCGTTTGAGATGCACCGGTTTACATGTCAACACAGCATGATCGGTCAAATCGTGATTATTGGAAATAAGTTGCACATTGGCCGCAACCATCACATCGTCGTCGATTGTAATGCCACCGGCAGCCATCATCAGTACATTGTTCATGATTACCACATTGCGGCCAATCTTCACACTTTTGCCACGCACAACCGTCAACGGCGGCATCACCATACTGCCATGGCCGATTCCGCCGGCAAACAACTCGACAATCAGAGCGTCGTATTCCGGCGTATGGGGCATGGTATGATTGATTTTGAAGCACAACTGTGCACAGCGAATGCCCTCCTCCGGATCGGCCTGCCGCGGGTCACGCATATCGATTCTCGTCTCGTTCATAGGCTTATTATATTGTTTATTTCTGCAAAAATAGGACATCACAACTACACGCCAAACAGGCAAATTACCGGAATGACTACCATTTTTACAGATTGCAAAAAAATATCTCGCATCGGTATAGATGCGAGATATTTCAATATTGCCGAAAAACTCCGTCAGGAGTGCTTAGGTTTCTGCAACTCTCCGTTGAGAACAATGTGTCGTATGACCGGTGTCTGATGCGCATACGGCAGGAATGCCAGAGACGGCAGCGGCTTGGTGACGAACATGTTGGCCACTTTGCCGCGAGTGATCGAGCCGTAACGCGCACTCTCGCCCATGGCTGCGGCACCGTTGAGCGTGGCGGCATTGATCGCCTCGGCCGGAGTCATCTTCATCTTGATCGACGCAAGCGAAACCACCATGCGCATGTTGCCCGACGGCGACGATCCGGGATTGTAGTCCGAAGCGAGTGCCACGGCCAGTCCGGCATCGATCATCTTGCGTGCGGGAGGATAGCTCATGCCCAGGAAGAAGGCGGCACCCGGCAGCATCGTAGGCATGGTCTTCGAGCCTTGCAAGGCCTCGATCTGCTCGTCGCCCATACGCTCCAAATGATCGACAGAGAGTGCTCCGTGACGTACGCCGGCCTCGACACCGCCCGATATATCAAGCTCGTTGGCATGTATCTTGGCACGCATGCCATACTCGGCACCGCAGCGCATGATCTGCTCGGTCTGCTCGACCGTGAAAAATCCCTTGTCGCAAAATACGTCGACGAAATCGGCCAGCTGCTCGGCAGCGACGGCGGGAATCATCTCGCTGCACACCATATCGACATACTCCTGCTGACGACCGGCATAGCTGCGAGCTACGGCATGCGCACCGAGGAATGTCGAGCGCACGGCAATGGGCGAATCGCGACGTATGCGGCGTATGACGCGCAACATCTTCAACTCGTCTTCGGTCGACAGACCGTAACCGCTCTTGATCTCCACCAGACCCGTACCCATCGCGATTATCTCGTCGATGCGCTCCATGGCCTGACGGTAGAGTTCGTCCTCAGAGGTCGCGTGCAGGCGGTCGGCCGAGTTGAGAATGCCTCCGCCGCGCTTGGCAATCTCCTCGTAGCTGAGACCGTTGATCTTGTCGAGGAACTCCTGTTCGCGGCTGCCGGCATAGACCAGATGGGTGTGAGAATCGCAGAACGAGGGGAACAGCATGCCACCGCCGGCATCGAGCACCTCGACGCCGGACATGGCGGGGCATCGTCCCATCTCTCCGTAATCGGCTATGACCCCATCTTCGGCAAGCAGCCACCCGTTGTCGAGAGTGCCTATTTCGGCCATGTCAGCTCCGCAGACACGGTCGCGGCCGCTCTCGTCGATGCCGACGATGGTGCCTATATTTTTAATCAGCAACTTCATACGTACGCAGGAACTCTACCGATGAAGCTATATGGGGATACATCACCTGATCGTTGTCGACAAACGGAACGCGCTGACGATAGGCTTCGAACATACGCTCGACGAACTGAGACGAACGCAACGGACGTCGGAACTCCAACGCCTGGGCGGCATTCATCAGCTCGATGGCCAACACTCTCTCCGTGTTGTCGACAACGCGCAACAGCTTGGTGGCAGCGTTTGAACCCATGCTGACATGATCCTCCTGTCCTTGCGACGAGGGAATCGAATCGACCGAAGCGGGCATGCAAAGACCCTTGCTCTGGCTGACGATCGAAGCCGCCGTATACTGCGGAATCATGAAACCGCTGTTAAGACCCGGATTCGCAACGAGGAATGCCGGCAGATTGCGAGCACCCGATATGAGTTTATAGGTACGACGCTCGGAGATGTTGCCAAGCTCGGCCACGGCAATCGCCAGAAAATCCATCGCCACGGCGATAGGCTGGCCGTGGAAATTACCGGCAGAGATAACTTCGTCCCAGTCGGGGAATACCGACGGGTTGTCGGTTGCGCTATTGATCTCGGTCGTAAGCACGCTCTCCACATAGTCGATCGTATCTTTCGATGCACCGTGAACCTGAGGTATGCAGCGGAACGAATAGGGATCCTGCACATGCTGCTTGGGCTGTGCGGCGATCTGGCTGCCCTCCATCATACGGCGGAAGTTCTCGGCAGTGGCGATCTGTCCCTTATGGGGACGTATGGCATGTACGATATGCTCGAAAGGCTCCATGCGGCCGTCGAATGCGTCGAGCGCCATGGCACCGATGTAATCCGCCCAGCGGCTCAGACGGCGTGCACCGATAAGCGACCATACGCCGTAGGCACTCATAAACTGCGTACCGTTAAGCAGAGCCAAACCCTCCTTCGAGCGGAGTGTTATAGGCTCCCAACCTCTTTGGGCAAGCACCTCGGCGGCAGGTACGACCTTACCGTCGACCTCAACCTCGCCCAAACCGACCAGCGGCAGGCAGAGGTGAGCCAGCGGAGCGAGATCGCCCGAAGCACCGAGAGAACCCTGATCGTAGACCACCGGAAGAATATCGTTGTTGTACATCTCGATCATGCGCTCGACCGTAGCCAGCTGCACACCCGAATGGCCGTAAGAGAGCGACTGCGCTTTAAGGAATATCATCAGCCGCACGATCTGGGAAGGTACGCGGGCACCGGTGCCGCATGCGTGCGACATCATCAGATTCTTCTGCAACTGCGACAGCGCGTCGGCCTCGATCGAGATGTTGCAGAGCGAACCGAAGCCTGTGGTAACGCCGTAGATCGGGCGCGTGGTCTGCTCCATTTTACGATCGAGATACTCGCGGCAGCTCACGATACGCTTGCGGGCATCGTCGCTCAATGCAAGTTTGTAGCCCTTGGTGATGATCTCCTCGACACGGTCGATGGGCAGATGCTCGGAGATTATATGATGTATCATTATATTGAAGTTTTTAAGGTTATTTAACATTGTTGAGTGCCTGCTCGATGAGCTTGTCGTCGGTGAGGTTGGGCATGGTGACGCACATGTCGGGCGTACGCTCCATCTGGCGACGGATAGCGAACATCGCACCCTCGTTGCGTGCCCAGCTGCGGCGTGCAATACCGTTGTTGACGTCCCACATGAGCATCTCGCGTATGTGACGCTCAGAGTCGTCGGAACCGTCGATTACCATACCGAAGCCGCCGTTGATTACCTCTCCCCAGCCGACACCGCCGCCATTGTGGATAGATACCCATGTAGCGCCACGGAACGAATCGCCGATGACGTTGTGCACGGCCATATCGGCCGTAAACTGCGAACCGTCGTAGATGTTCGACGTCTCGCGATAGGGAGAGTCGGTACCCGACACATCGTGGTGATCGCGTCCGAGCACCACCGGAGCCGACAGTTCGCCGCGGCGCAGAGCCTCGTTGAATGCCAGGGCTATTCGCGTGCGACCCTCGCAGTCGGCATAGAGTATGCGAGCCTGCGAGCCTACGACCAGACGGTTTTGCGCAGCCTCGCGAATCCAGTGAAGGTTATCGTAGAGCTGTCCGCGAATCTCTTCGGGTGCAGTACGATACATGTCTTCGAGAACCTCGGCTGCCAGGCGGTCGGTCGTGGCGAGATCCTCCTCCTTGCCTGAGGTGCATACCCAGCGGAACGGGCCGAAACCGTAGTCGAAGAACATGGGTCCCATGATGTCCTGCACGTAAGAAGGATAGCGGAAGCGACCGTCGGGCAATACTATATCGGCACCGGCACGCGAAGCCTCCAAAAGGAAGGCATTGCCGTAGTCGAAGAAATACATGCCGCGCTCGGTAAGGCGGTTGATGGCAGCGGCCTGACGACGCAGCGACTCGCGCACGCGTTCGTGGAACTCTTCGGGCTGTTCGGCCATCATGCGGTTGGACTCCTCGTAGCTCAGACCAACGGGATAGTAGCCTCCTGCCCACGGATTATGCAGCGAGGTCTGGTCGGAACCGAGATCGACGCGAATATCCTCATCGGCAAGACGCTCCCACAGATCGACGACGTTGCCCACATAGGCGAACGAAACCACCTCTTTCTGCTCGCAGGCACGCTTCACGCGAGGGATCAGTTCGTCGAGCGACGAATACATCTCGTCGACCCAACCCTGCGCATGACGCTTCTCGGCGGCCTTGATGTTGATCTCGGCCACAATGCTCACCACACCCGAAATGTTACCGGCCTTGGGCTGTGCACCCGACATGCCGCCCAGACCCGACGACACGAACAACATGCCGCGAAGATCGGTCTGACCCTCGGCCAAGCGTTTGCGCGCGGCATTCATCACAGTGATGGTGGTACCGTGAACGATACCCTGAGGGCCTATATACATATATGATCCGGCCGTCATCTGACCGTACTGCGATACGCCCATGGCATTGAATCGCTCCCAGTCGTCCTGACTCGAATGGTTGGGGATAACCATACCGTTGGTCACCACTACGCGCGGCGCATCGGGGTGAGACGGGAACAATCCCAGCGGGTGACCCGAATACATGACCAGGGTCTGGTTGTCGGTCATCTGCGACAGATACTGCATCGTCAGACGATATTGTGCCCAGTTCTGGAATACGGCACCGTTGCCGCCATAGGTTATAAGCTCGTGAGGGTGCTGCGCAACAGCCTTGTCGAGGTTGTTCTGGATCATCATCATGATGGCTGCGGCCTGACGCGAACGATGGGGATACTCGTCGATTGCACGGGCATACATCTCGTAGTCGGGACGCAGGCGATACATGTAAATGCGGCCGTAACGCTGCAACTCTTCGGCAAACTCGGGAGCCAGCACCGCATGGTGCTTCTCGGGGAAGTAGCGAAGAGCGTTTTTCAACGCCAGCACCTTCTCGGCGGGCGTGAGTATCTCCTTGCGCTTGGGCGCATGGTTGATCTGCGTATCGTAGGGTTTGGGTGCCGGCAGCACATCGGGAATACCGGCAACTATCTCTTTTTGAAAATCGGTCATTGAAGTAATTGTGTTTTATTGGTTGATCTTGTTCTCCACCACTGCCAGAATCTCGGCCTCGGCACGCTGTGCCTCGGCTGCAATACGCTCGGCCTCGGCCACCAGTTCATCGGCCTTGGCGCGGTCTTTCAGGCCTGCGGCATTGATCTTGACATTGAGACACGCACCCATCACGGCACTGCGCGCGGCGAGTGCGCCGACTCCGGCATCTGAAACGGAGTTGGGATTACCCTGCTCGGCCATGGCACGAACGATATCGAATGCGGCGAATGCGGCCTTCATAGTACGAAGGGGTACCTCCGTGGCATAAAGCGTAGCCTCTTGCAGAGCTGCGCTGCGCGCGGCTTTCTCCTCGTCGGTCGACTTGGGCATGGCGAACACGGCCATAATGCGGTTGAACGCCTCGGTATCCTCGTCGACAAGATGCAGCAGCTCGGCCATCACGGCATGCCCCTTGTCCGCCCAGTCGGAGAAGAACTCCCAACGGTCGTCCCAACCTGCCTTGTGAGCCGAAAGGTTGGCCACCATCGTACCGAGAGCGGCACCCAATGCTCCCATATAGGCAGAGATGGAACCGCCGCCAGGTGCAGGCGACTCGCTTGCAGTCTCCTCGGCGAAATCGGCGCAGGTCATATCGACAAGGCGACGCTTGCCTGCCGTCTGATCCTTTTCGAGGATATACTCGACGATCTTCTCTTCGGGCTTGAACTCTTTAAGAGTAGACAATCCCATGGTCTCGATGGCGATGCGGATCAGTTCGCTCTCGGCGATACCCGTAGAGCGGTTTTGCTTGTGAAGGAAATAGCGGCCTGCTTCGACCAGTGCGCGCTTGGGAATAAGACCCACTATCTCGGTGCCCGTCACACGCACGCCGCGAGCATCGGCCGCACGGCACACCTCGTCGAAAGCAGCATGCAGCGGCGTTACCGACAGATCGGTCATGTTCATCGACACCTGCGCGATGCCATACTCCTCGATAAACCAGCCGATGGCCTTGCAGCATTTCAGCGTACCAGGCTTCATCACCGTGTTGCCGTTCTCGTCCTTTACGATCTTGCCCGTTATGGGGTTGCCCTCACGCACGGGACGACCCTTTTCACGCACGTCGAAGGCAATGGCGTTGGCACGGCGCGTAGAGGTGGTATTGAGGTTGTAGTTGACAGCCACAAGAAAATCGCGCGCACCGACAGCCGTAGCTCCCGTACGTGCCACCTGCTCGTCGAATGGGCGCGCACCGAAATCGGGCGCCTTCTTCTCATCGGACAACTTCTCCGGCAGAGCCTCGTACTCACCGGCACGGCATACGGCGAGGTTCTTGCGCTCGGGCGTCAATGCAGCAGCCTCGTAGCAGTAGGTCGGCACCTTCAACTCTTCGGCAATGCGCTCGGCCAACTTGCGCGCCATGGCGGCACACTCTTCGAGCGTAACGCCGGCAACGGGAATAAGCGGCAACACGTCGCATGCTCCCATACGCGGGTGAGCACCCTTGTGATAACGCATGTCGATAAGTTCGGTGGCACGGCGCACAGCCTCGAACGCCGTCTCGACGACAGCTTCGGGCGAGCCGACGAACGTTACCACGGTGCGGTTGGTAGCCTCGCCCGGATCGACATCGAGCAGTTTGACGCCCTCCGATCTCTCGATCACCTCGGCGATTTGCCGTATGATCTCCTTGTCGCGTCCCTCGCTGAAATTGGGAACGCATTCGATGATTCGTTTCTCCATAGTCAGAATATGATATTATTTTTTGCAATTTCCTTTTCAAATATAATAAAAATCGATCATACTGCAATGATATGTTGAAAAACATTGATAAAAATTTACATTTCATTATATTTATGCAATATTTCCATTCATCATACACCGTTTTCGCCGCAAGACACAACGCCGCGACCCGAAGAAGCATGCTCCTTCGGGTCGGTTCCAACGATATCGGACAGGCATCGGTCTACTCCGCCCTGCCCTGCGCAGCGACGGCAGCCATGCTTCGGGCTATGCGGTCGGCATCGCCCAAAAAGTAATCGCGCACCAGATCGAGCCGCCTGTCGAACTCGAATACATATGGCACGGCCGTGGGCAGATTAAGATCAACGACCTCGTCGTCAGAGAGATTTTTAAGATTCTTGACGATGCCTCTCAGCGAATTGCCGTGTGCCACCACCAGCAACGTATCATATCTGCCGAGATCGGGGAAGATTACGCAATCCCAGTAAGGCATGGCGCGAGCCACCGTATCGCGCAACGACTCCGTAACCGGCAGCAGACTTTCGGCCACGGCGGCATAGCGGCGGTCGAAGCGAGGATTGCGGCGGTCGAAATCCGACAGCGGCTCGGGTGCGACATCATAGCTGCGCCGCCACCGCTTCACCTGCTCGTCGCCGTAGCGACGGGCAGTCTCCCGCTTGTCGAGCCCCTGCAATGCTCCATAATGCTTCTCATTGAGCCGCCACGACTTCTCCACGGGGATCCAGTCGACATCGAGCACGCGAAGCACATGATCGAGCGTATGCACCGCCCGTTTGAGATAGGAGGTATAGGCCTTGTCGAACACGAAACCCTCCTTGCGAAGCAGCTCGCCGGCCGCCATTGCTTCGTTAACACCTTCGTCGGTCAGATCAACGTCTGTCCAGCCGGTAAACCGGTTTTCAAGATTCCACAGACTCTGTCCGTGGCGCAACAATACTATACGTTTCATCTGTTACTATGCTTTTACTTCGTTGAGAGGCTCTTCACTCATGGCGAAAGCCTTGATATTGGACAGCGTGGTACGGGCAATGTTGTCCAGCGCTTCGCGAGTGAAGAAACCCTGATGCGAGGTGATTATGACATTGTTGAACGACAACAGACGCGCCAGCGTATCGTCGCGCATGATATTATCGGAGGTATCTTCGTAGAAGTAGGCAGCCTCCTCCTCGTAGACATCGAGTCCCGCCGCCCCTATCCTGCGGCTCTTCAACCCGTCGATCAAGGCTTCGGTATGGATAAGACCGCCGCGGCCGGTGTTGATGATCGTCACGCCGCGCTTCATCTTGCCGATGGCTGCCGCATCGATCATATATTGCGTAGACTCGTTGAGCGGACAGTGCAGCGATATGACATCGGAGCAGGCATACAGTTCGTCGAGCGACATATACTCCACCCCCTGGGAGGTGGCATATGCCATATCGGGCGACGGATCGTAAGCCACCACGATCATGCCGAAACCTTGCAGGATCTCGATCAAAGCCCTGGCTATGCGTCCCGTGCCGATGATGCCGGCCGTGCGGCCGTACATGTCGAATCCGAGCAGTCCGTGCAGCGAGAAGTTGCCGTCGCGAGTACGCCAATAGGCACGATGAATCTTGCGATTGAGCGAAAGCATAAGTGCCACGGCATGCTCGGCCACAGCATGAGGCGAGTAGGCCGGAACCCGCACGACAGTGATGCCGCACTCGGCAGCCGCCCTCAAATCGACATTGTTGAATCCGGCACAGCGCAGCGCAATGAGTCTCACGCCGCGAGCCGCCAGCTCGCGTATGGTTGCGGCATCGGCCTCGTCGTTGACGAATATGCACACCGCATCTGCTCCGTCGGCCAGCGCAACGTTGCGCCGGTTGAGATGGCTGCGATGAAAATCGAGTTGCAGTCCGAACTCCTCGTTGATGCGACAAAACGTATCGCGATCGTAAGGCTGCGTTCCGAAAAATGTCGTTTTCATATAGATGACCGTTTATGGCCGACACGAAATGTCGATCGGCAACGATCAGAGATCAAAAGATGTGCCTTTTATCCCCACTCGACAAACAAGAATCACGCATTTGTTTTTGCGCCCGATTTTGCTATATTTGCATTATCAATGATAAAAGCGATATTTTTCGACATAGACGGCACACTGGTCAGCTTCAAGACTCACCGCATTCCCGAATCTGCGACGCAGGCACTCGCCCGTCTGCGCCGAAAAGGGATCAAACTCTTCATAGCCACCGGCCGCCACCCGCTCGGGGTGGACAACCTGGGCAGCGAACAGTTCGACGGATACATATATATGAATGGAGGATTGTGCCGGCTGGGCGACCGGATAATATATCGCAATCCGCTCGATCACGATTCGGTGGAACGGCTGATCGACGCACTCGCCGACACGGACATTTCGTGCGTATTCGATACGGAAGATGCCTGGTATGTCAACCGGATAACCGATCGCGTAAGAGCAATGAACGAGATGATTGCAGTGGATATACCCATCATCGATTTCGAACTGCTGCGCGGCGTGCCGATATACCAGATCACGCCCTATCTGTCGAGCAGCGAGGCCTGGCGCGTATTGCAACACATGCCGGAGGTGAAGCAGACACGGTGGTGCGAACCCATATTCGACATCAATCCGCTTAACGGAGGAAAAGGTCACGCCATCGGGCAGGTGGCTCGACACATGGGCATCGACATCTCGCAGACAATGGCTTTCGGCGACGGCGGCAACGATGTGGATATGATACGAAGCGCAGGCTGGGGCGTGGCAATGGACAACGCCACCGACGAGCTGAAAGCCGCAGCCGACTACATTACCTCGTCGATCGACGACGACGGCATAGCTCGCGCCATAGAACACTTCGAAAGCCTGGGGATATTATAGCCGAAAATACGCCGCACAAGAGTCCGGCAGCGATCATCGGGCAGCCCGCCGGGCACGCTTGGCCATGGCCGAGGCGAATACGAAATCGTTCAGCTCGGCATTGTCGGCATGCAGAATATCATCTTTGGTACCCTCCCACCACTTGTGGCCTTCGTGTATGTAGACAATCTTTTCGCCGATCTCCATCACGGAGTTCATATCGTGAGTGTTGATTATGGTGGTGATATTATACTCGCGCGTGATATCATGGATCAGATTGTCGATAACCACACTTGTCTGCGGGTCGAGTCCCGAATTGGGTTCGTCGCAAAACAGATAGCGAGGATTCATGACTATGGCTCGCGCAATGGCTACACGCTTAATCATACCGCCGCTCAGTTCCGACGGATAGAGATGATCGGCACCTTGCAGACGCACACGTTCCAAGCAAAAGGCCACACGCTCCATCTTTTCGGCCTCCGACTGATCGGTGAACAGATCCAGCGGCAGCTTGACATTCTCCACCACGGTCGACGAGTCGAGCAACGCTCCGCCCTGAAATATCATACCGATATCCTTGCGAATCGCCTTACGCTGATTGAACGTGAGTTGCGTATAGCATACGTCGTCGTAATAGACGGCACCCGAATCGACCTCGTGCAATCCGACCAGCGATTTGAGCAGAACGGTCTTGCCCGATCCGCTGCGACCTATGATAAGGTTGGTCTTGCCCGTTTCGAACTCCACCGAGATATCATCGAGCACAGTGCGTCCCTCGAACGATTTGGATATGTGGTCGGCCTTTATCATACCAAAAGGATTTGCGTTAATATCAGATTGAATATCATTATGACGATCGAGCTGGCGACAACGGCGCGCGTCGAGGCGCGTCCCACCTCCAACGAGTTGCCATCGGCATAGTAGCCGCAGAAAGCCGAGATCGAAGTGATGATGAATGCAAACACCGCACTCTTGATAAGAGAATAGGTGATCGAATAGGGAAGGAAAGCATAGTGCATACCCTCGATATAATCACCCGGAATCATGATACCCGTCACATAAGCAATGGCATAACCGCCCACACAGCCGATGAAGATGCTCAAAAGCGTCAGCAGCGGAAAGAACAGCACAGTGGCCACGATCTTGGGCAGTATGAGATACGATGCAGAGTTGACACCCATGATCTCCAAGGCATCGATCTGCTCGGTGATACGCATAGTGCCGATCTCCGACGCGATGTTCGAACCGACCTTGCCGGCAAGAATCAACGCCACCACCGTCGACGAGAACTCCAAAACCATAGTCTCGCGAGTGGCATATCCGATGAGGTATTGCGGTATGAATGGCGATTCGAGCGATATGGACATCTGCAACGTGACCACAGCTCCGATAAATACCGATATGATGGCCGTCAGAGGTATGGAACCGATTCCCAAAGCCTCCATTTCGAATATGATTCGCTCGCGATAGATACGCATCTTTTCGGGACGGGAAAAGACCTTGCCAAGAAGCAGGAAATATCGTCCCGTAAGTTCTAAAATCTTTATCACTTGTCTGGTATGATTTAGTGTTTGTCGTTGTCGCCGACCTCTTCGAAATCGACATAATCGCCCACATTGTCGCTGACACGCTTCTCGCGGGCACGATCGGTGCGATGCACCTTCACATCTCCCTCATTGCGTCCGCGCGAGAAACCTCCCCACGATGCTCCGCGGTGCCCGCTCTGCGATCCCGCCGCACGATTGTCGGCACCGAACCGGTCGCGCATCTGATTGCGCATCGACCGAATGCGCCATGCCATCGAACCGAACATTACGAGTCCGACCAGCAGCAATGCCGCAACAATATACAATATGACCGTAAAGACCGATTTCAACAGCCACGGCGCAGCAATGGCACAAATAAGCAGCAACGTACAAAATACAGGGTTGCGCTCGACAAATGCCGCCAATGCGTAAAATATAAGTTTCAATTTATTCATCTCGCAATCATCATTAGGACATGTCGCTTCCGCCGTGTACCGGCATTGCCTAATCCATCGTGCACAGCACACCGAATAACACCGCTCTCAGCGACCACATGTCCGCTTTTGCTGCAAAGATACGAATAAGTGAGAGCAATGCCAAATTTATTTGAGCATTGCCGAGCGG
>CAMWTS010000044.1 GCA_947177225.1 uncultured Alistipes sp.
AATCTCTTTTTGTGCGGCAAACTGTGCTCCTGCCTGCGAGACTCCCACGTCGCAGCCTTTGCCTGCTCCTCGGAGTGACAATTCAGAAGAGACTCCCACGTCGCCTGCGGCTCCTCGGAGAGACAGCGTTTGTCATTTCGAGCGTAAGCGAGAAATCTGTGCGCGATTATTTCCACTGACTTTTAACATACTGCAAATTTCGTTTACCCCAGATGCTTCGCTCGGCTCGGCAATGCTCAAATAAATTTGGTTTTTGCTCTCGCTCGCTTATTCGTATATTTGGCTTCGCCCAATATACTCTCGCTCGGCAATGCTCAAATAAATTTGGCATTGCGCTCGCTTATTCGTATATTTGTAGAATCAAGTTTGAGGTGCATATGCAGAACGAGAGAACCATATTTCTTACCAACGACGACAGCTATGCGTCGAAGGGTTTTCGTGCGGCCGTGGAGGTGGCACGCAGTTTCGGACGGGTGATAGCCATTGCACCCGACCGCGTGCAGAGCGGCATGAGTCAGGCCATAACCATCTCGTCGCCGCTGTTTTTGCGAAAGGTCGAACAGAGCGACGGTGTGGAGATATATGCCTTTTCCGGCACGCCGGTCGACTGTGTGAAGATCGCGTTCGATCACTTCCTGCGCGAGCGCAAGATCGACTTGGTGCTGTCGGGTATAAATCACGGCTCCAACGCCGCTGTCAATGTCATGTATTCCGGTACGATGGGTGCGGCCATCGAGGGCAGTTTCTACGGCATACCGGCCGTAGGTTTGTCGCTCGACGATCATTCGGCCGATGCCGATTTCGAGGCGGCGGTCGAGTATGGAAGGCGTATTCTGTCGTCGCTGTTCGACGCCGGAGCATCGCTGCCCAATCCGCTGTGCCTCAACGTTAACGTCCCGAATATCCCGCTTGCAGAGATTCGCGGCATCAGGCTCTGCCGTCAGACGCGGGGCTTCTGGCGCGAGGACTTCTATGCCCGTCAGGATCCGCGCGGACGCGACTACTTCTGGCTCACGGGCGAGTTTCACAATGCCGAGCCCGATGCCGACGACACCGACGAGTGGGCGCTTGCTCACGGCTTCGTGGCCGTAGTGCCCGTGCAGGTCGATATGACCGATTACAAGGCGTTGTCGGCTTTGAACGATGTCATACCGCAACATTAAAATCGTCCCTTTATGACAGCCATCGAAATACTGCTCATCGCAGCTATCGTCTTGCAGAGTGTGGCGACCATAATCGCCATACTGCTCATCAATCAGACCAAGTTCAATGTGTTGTGGATATGCTGCATCATAGGATTCTCGCTGCTGACGGTCGAACGCGTGTTCCAGCTGCTGGCCTACGACGGTGTGGACGTGCCGCGCACGATCTTTATATGGCTCGGCATTTGTATCTCGCTGAGCTTCTCGATAGGGGTGCTCTTCGCCAATGTGCTTATACGATATATCGACCGCATCAATCTCAATCGCCGGCTGCTCGAAAACAGGCTCATGACGGCCGTGCTGCGTACCGAGGAGCGGTCGCGAGCCAACTTCTCGCGAGAGTTGCACGATGGTTTGGGACCGTTGCTGTCGTCGGCGAAGATGTCGCTGTCGGCCATGTCGGCGCACGACGAGGCCTACGACCGCAAGGAGCTTATCGACAATACGATGTATGTCATCGACGAGGCCATACGCTCGCTGCGTGAAATATCGAACAATCTTTCGCCACACGTGTTGAACAACTTCGGTCTGGCGCGGGGCATACAGAATTTCATCGACAAGAGTTGCACGATGCACTCCACCAAGATCGTCTTCACGACCAACATGCGCTCGGAACGTTTCGATTCCAATATCGAGGTGATACTCTATCGTGTGGTCTGCGAGCTTATAAACAACTCGCTCAAACACTCCGGCTGCACGCGCATCGGCATCTCGCTCGCGCTTTCGGGCGACGAGCTGCGCCTGCATTTCGAGGATAACGGCCGCGGATTCTCGCCGCGGGAGATGATCGAGTGCGGCATGGGTCTGTCGAATATCAATTCGCGCATAGGTTCGCTCAACGGCAGTTTCGACATCGACAGCCGCGACGGCGAGGGTATGCGTGCCGACATATGCGTCAACATCGACAGTGCCATAGTGCACTCGCTGCCGCGCCGGCGCGACAAGATAAAACACAAGAGGGAAAATGGAGAGAATTAACATAGCTTTGGTCGACGACCACACACTGTTTCGCAGCGGCCTGTGCGGTCTGCTCTCTCATCATGAGGGATATAGCGTCACGGCCGATGTCGGCAGCGGCGAGGAGTTTCTGGCGGCACTGCCCGCACTCGATGTCGATGTGGTGTTCATGGACATATCGATGCCGGGCATCGATGGCGGCGAGACTGCGCGGCGTGCGCTTGCCGTGCGTCCCGATCTGAGGATCATAGCCTTGTCGATGTATGGCGAGGAGCAGTACTATACGCGTATGTTGGAGTGCGGCGCTTCGGGATTTCTGTTGAAGGATTCGGATATTGCCGAGGTCATTGCGGCTGTCGACACAGTCTATGCCGGCGGATCCTATTTCAGCCGCACGCTGCTCGATTCGCTCACCAGCCGCATGCGTTCCACCGGCAGCGGCGACGACGAGGGCGATGAGGAGACGTTGTCGACTCGCGAGATCGAGATCCTGGTGTGCGTATGTCAGGGTCTGTCCAATCAGGAGATCGCCGACAAGCTCTTCATATCGAAACGAACGGTCGACAAGCATCGCGCCAATATTCTCGAAAAGACCGGCTGCCGTAACACGGCTTCGCTGGTGGTCTATGCCATAAAAAACTCACTGGTCGAGATCTGACGATCCCGACCGGCTGTTTCCGGCTTCGGCTGTCTTCTCTATGCAAATACTATGCGCTCGTCGCCCTGGTATTCGGGCAGCGGCTTGGGCGTATAGTCGGCATATCCCAACGCCACAACGCACAACACGTCGTAGTTGGCGGGTATGGGCAGGAACTCTTTGAGATAGTCGGAGGCGAGCTGCGATTGCGGATCGTCTTTGAGCCGGCGATAGCCGTTGACATGCACCCAGCATGAGGCCAGCCCGGCATCGACTGCCGCAAGCTGCAATATGGTGGCCGTTATGGCGGCGTTGTCGAGCCACAGCGGACTTACCTCCCGATCGCCCATCACCACTACGGCCGCACCCGCACCCGACATGAACGCCGCACCGAAATCGCGCATCTGCGCCATGCGCTCCAATTGAGCGCGGTCGGTTACGGCCAGCAGACGCGTCGAGCGCGTATTTTTGGCCGACGGGGCTGTCAAGGCCTGCTCCATTATGTGTCGCAATGTGTCGCGGTCGACGGCTTTGTCGATGAATCGTCGCGTGCTGCGACGCTTATTGATAAGATCCTTGAATTCCATAATCTGTCAGTTTTGTTCCGTTATATTGCAAAAATAGTGAAAATTTGATTATTTTTACAACTGCATACATTTAATCAGAATAACAGGCTCGTATGAATAAGAGATTGACTGCCGCACTGATATACGATTTCGACGGAACGCTTGCACCGGGCAACATGCAGGAGTATGATTTTATTCCGGCGGTTGGCAAAAGCAACAAGGAGTTTTGGAACGATGCCAATACGCTGGCCGAGGAGCAGGACGCCGACCAGGTGCTGACCTACATGGCGCGCATGATACAGGAGGCGCAGTCGAAGGGGTTGTCGCTGCGCCGCGAGGCTTTTCGCGAGTCGGGACGTCACGTGGAGCTGTACCGCGGTGTGAAGGAGTGGTTTGCCCGCATCAACGAATACGGCCGCAGCCGCGGTGTCGACATTCTGCACTACATCAACTCTTCGGGTTTGAAAGAGATCATCGAGGGCACCTCCATCGCTCACGAGTTCAAGAACATATACGCCTGCTCGTTTCTGTATAATGTCGACGGCATAGCCTATTGGCCGGCCGTGGCGGTCAACTACACCAACAAGACGCAGTTTATCTTCAAGATCAACAAGGGCGTGGAGTCGGTATTCGATACGCAGCAGGTCAACCGATACATGGAGGAGAAGAATCGGCCGGTGCCTTTCAGCCGCATGATCTACGTCGGCGACGGTACCACCGACATACCCTGCATGCGTCTTGTCAAGAACTTCGGCGGCCACTCCATAGCCGTATACAATCCCGACGAGACGGGGCAGCGTCGCACGTTGAACGATCTGATACGCGACAACCGCGTCAATCATGTCTGTCCGGCCGACTACACCGAGGGTTCGGAGATCGATGTCGTCGTCAAGACCATAATAGATAAAATAGTTCTCGACAATCGTCTGTCGGAACTTGAAATACCCCGACTATGAAAAAACCTCTTCTGTTTTTATTGCTGTTTGCATTGTCTTTTTTGGACGGTGCACGGGCGCAGTCGCCTTGTTCTGACGACGATACCGTACGGCGGCAGGAAGCCTGTGCGGCGGCGCAGGACACGCTTGTTGTGATCGGCGCCGACAAATATTGCCACATATCCGATCTGAGCGATATGGCCGATCTGCGCGCACATCGCCGCGAATACTGGCGCGCGAAGATCGATATGCACGACGTGCGGCTGGGCATCGGCTCGATCAATCTGTCGACCATGATGATGTTGAGCAACAACTGGTTCGGAGATTGCTGCGACGGTTGGGCAGGTTATCGTGATTTCCGCGATCAGATGCTCGATATGCACACCTACCTTACGCCCGAACGCCTTGTCGGCACCTTCTCGCTGAGTTATGTCTATCATGGCAGACGCCGTGTCCAGGTCGGTCTTATGGCTACTTTCGCAGCTGTCACCCAGCGTCGCAAGAACATTGCCGACGACCGCACGATCGACAATTTCAACCGCTACTCGGCATCGCTGCTTCCCATCGTGCGACTTATGTGGGTGCATCGCAAGAACGTGTCGCTCTATTCGTCGGTGGGTTTGGGTCTTGCGCTTACCGTCGATGACGATACACGCATTCTGCCTTGGTACGATGTCTCGCTGATAGGCTGCACGTTCGGCCGCAAACTCTTCGGCTTTGCCGAACTGGGAGCCGGCATGGGCGGCATGCTCAGAGTGGGCGTGGGTTACAGATTCAACGATTTTAAGAGGAAAGGAGACGAACGATGAGACGCATTGCCATACTTTTGACCGTTGCGGCAACTCTGGCTTTGGGCGGCTGCAAGATTGACGACGGTTCCGACCGCGACATATATCGTCCGGCACGAGCGCTGTGGTTCGAAGTGTCGTGCCGGCTGACCGAAGTGAAGTCGATATGCCGTTGCCTCTCGACGCTCGACGCCATGCTCTCACCCCAGTGGAGCGACATAGTCGACAAGCTCGAAATGCGATATCTCGACAATGCCATAATAAGGGTCGACGACAAGGGTGTCTACGAAATCTACATATACGATTATTCCGACCGCATCACGACAAGCTACCGTATCGCCACCGGAGGGCAGTCCGTGTCGGCCGATAACCCGTGGACTGTGATCTGCGACGGCAACAGCTCCGAGACCGATCTGATTCTGACGCGCGACGCCGATGGCCTTCACCTTAGCATGATGTCCGATTTCCGTGCCGGAAAATTCCATGCGGCCGAGATCGGTCTGAGCTATGATGTCGATACCGTTCGTGCGCGTTTGACAATGACTCTCGACGGCGGCCGCGGAGAGATTGGCGACGATAAGGACAATCCCTCTTACGGAATCGTCTACCAGATAGCCTCTCCGCTGCTGTATGACTCGAAGGATTCTCTTGAAGACGGCGAGGTGGATATCGTCTATGACGATTTCATCGATCCGGTGACCGATCGCGTGAGGGTGACCGTTGTCAAAGGTTTTACCTATTTTGAATGTATGTAACATATGAAGATAATATTCGCAACCAATAACTCCCATAAACTGGCCGAGGTCGAGGCGGTGCTGGGCGAAGGATTCGCACTCTCCACTCCGCGCGAGCACGGCATTACGGAGGAGATCCCCGAAGAACAGCCTACATTGGAGGGCAACGCCTCTCAGAAGTCGCATTATATCTACGCCCGTACAGGCTGCGACTGTTTCGCCGACGACACCGGTCTGGAAGTCGAAGCGTTGAACGGTGCTCCCGGCGTGCATTCGGCGCGATACGCCACCGACGGACACGACTTCGCCGCCAACAACCGCCGGTTGCTCGAAGAGTTGCAGGGCGCGGCCAGTCGCCGTGCCCGTTTCCGCACCGTGATATCGCTCATCGTCGACGGCGAGGAGCATCTGTTCGAGGGTGTCGTCGAGGGGCATATCGCCCTTGGCGAGGCAGGGTGCGGAGGTTTCGGCTACGATCCTCTGTTCGTCCCCGACGGCTGCGACTGCACCTTTGCCGAGATGGCGGCCGAGCAGAAGAATGCCATATCGCATCGCGGACGTGCAGTTGCAAAACTCGTGGAATTTTTGCACAATCGGGTAAAATAGCATACATTTGCAGCCGCTATGGAACAACTGACAAACTACAAGCGCGAGGACCGTTACTCGCAGCAGACGATAGAGGCTCTTATGGGACACTACCGCGAGATCCTGCGTCTGCTGGGCGAGGATCCCGAGCGCGAGGGGCTTGTGAAGACCCCGGAACGTGTGGCCAAAGCCATGTCGTTCATAACCAAAGGCTATTCGGAAGATCCTATCGCCATACTTCGCTCGGCAATGTTCAAGGAGGAGTACAAACAGATGGTGGTAGTGAAGGATATAGAGCTGTTTTCGGTGTGCGAGCACCACATGCTGCCATTCATCGGCAAGGCTCACGTGGCCTATATTCCTGACGGGTATATCACCGGTCTGTCGAAGATAGCGCGCGTGGTGGAGTGCTTCGCCCGCCGTCTGCAAGTGCAGGAGCGATTGACGGTGCAGATACGCGACAGCATACAGCAGGCTTTGAATCCGGTGGGTGTGGCTGTCGTTATCGAGGCGAGCCACACGTGCATGCAGATGCGAGGTGTGGAGAAGCAGGGGTCGTCGACCACGACCTCGGCCTTTACTGGTATATTCCTCTCGGATCCCCGCACTCGCGACGAGTTCATGCAACTCATCAGAAGATAGAGGGTTGCGGTGATGGTATCGGCGGCGGTTGCGTTTATCGCAGCCGCCGCCGTTTGCATTGTCATGGCGCTCGCGAGGCTATCGTTTCCGCAGCGGCAGCACGAACTCCACCTCCTTGAATGCATACCGGTGCAGTGTGCCGTCGGTGTGCTCTAACAGAAGATGCCCCGACGGCTCCACGCCGCGAATCGTGGCGCGGAACTGCTCGCCCGACGGCAGAGCGTAGGTATGCTCCTGGTCGAGATGATACATGTTGCGACGATATGCCTGCTCGATGCGCTCGCGTTCGCCGCTCTGCAACTCTTCGTAAAGCGCAGTCAGATGTGCGATGAATCTGTCCAGCACCTCCTCGCGCAAATAGTCGCGTCCGCCGGCCTGCCGCATGGATACGGGATTGGGCAGCGACTCGTCGAACTCCTTTTGGTTGACGTTGATGCCTATGCCCACTATCGAGCGTTCGAACCGCTCGCCTGCGAGCATGTGTTCGATGAGTATGCCGACCAGCTTGCGGTCGCCGGCATATATGTCGTTGGTCCACTTGATGCGTGTCTGTATGCCGTAGTCGGCGAATGTCTCCACCAGAGCCAGTGTCACCACCTCCGACAGCAGAAACTGCTCTGCCACAGGTAGAAATTCGGGTGTGAGCACTACCGAGAAAAGAAGGTTGTCGCCCGTGCGGCTCTCCCATTTGTGGCCTCGCTGTCCGCGGCCTGCGGTCTGCTCCTCGGCCCATATGACATCGCCGTGCCGGTAGCGCGCGTCGCGTGCGTCGTCGTTGGTCGATGTGGTTTTGTCGATGCGATAGATCATAGCAAATTCATATAAACGCGTCAAAGATATGCGTTTTTTTAATAATGAAGGTTGTTTGTCTCTACAATTTGGTTATTTTTGTGTTCAAAATAACCCCTAAGTGAAAAATATTCTCTTCATTCACAACCCGCGTCGGGCACCGTTCTCGTTCGGCGGCATAGAGCGCGTAACCCTTATGCTTGCCGAATGGTTGCAGACGCGAGGCTTCCGGTCTTATGTGGCAGCCGTCGGCTTCGACATTCCGATCATTCCGGAGCAGCTGGCCGATAAGGTGACGATGATCTCCACTCCGCGCCGCAAGATGTCGGATCGGGCATACTGCAACTTCGTGGCCGAGAGTGTCGCGCGTTTTGAGATCGATTATGTCATCTGCCAGGGCGGACACCTCAAACACATGGATCTGCTGCGCCGCAATATCCCGCAACGGGTGCCGGTCATCTATTGCAACCACTCGCAAGTGTTGTGGGAGGAGGTGCGCAGTGCGGAGATATTTGACAGAAAACAGCGTAGCGGAGGCGTACTCTCGTCGCTTCGCCGCCGTTTGCTGCTGTCGGCGGCACACCGTCGTTCCGTGCGACGCTACCGCAAGATGTACGATGCCGTCGACCGCTATGTCGTACTGTGCGGCGGATATGTCGATGAGCTGTACGGGGCTGTGGGAGACGCGCGTGCTGCGCAGGACAAGTGTCGCGCGCTGTACAATCCCGCCGCCCGTCCGCTGGCCGATACGGAGATCGCTCTTGCCGACAAACGTCGCGAAGTATTGTTCGTCGGCCGGCTCTCTTATCCCGACAAACGGATCGACAGATTGTTGGAGGCGTGGAGCCTGCTGGGCGAGGAGTGCGCCGACTGGGAGCTGCTTGTCGTAGGCGACGGTACGGAGCGGGAGACTTTGGAGTCTGCGGTCGCCCGAAAGGGTCTGCGCAACGTGCGTTTCTGCGGTGCAGTGTCCGATCCGTCGCAATATTTCGCCCGTGCATCGGTCGTCTGCCTTACCTCTTCCTACGAGGGTTGGGGCATGGTGCTGGTCGAGGGTCAGCGTTACGGTGCGATTCCGGTTGCGTTCGGCTGTTCGGCCGGAGTGCGGGAGATCGTGGCTGACGGTGGCGGATATGTTGTCGAGCCGTTCGATGTCGATGCCTATGCCGCTGCGTTGAGGGGGCTTATGAGAGATGATGCAAAACGCCTTGATGCGGCTCGTTCAGCCATGCGGAAAGCCGCTCTATACGATATCGACCGGGTGGGCAATGACTGGTTGCGCCTGTTCGGGGAGTTGGATCGCCGTTAATATTCGTCATCATTGCCGGCGGCAGGAGCATATTAGCAAAATTTTGACTACTTTTGTAACCGACATAATGTGCGGTTATGAAGAAGATTTCAATCATATTGGCAATGATCTGCTCGGCAGCTGCGGCATGCGGCGGCGGTTCGGGCAGCGGCGGGCAGACTCCGGCCGGACAGTCTGCGGCCGGGCAGTCTGCGGCCGGACAGCCGAAGACATCGGCAGCCGAGGAGGCTGCCCCGGTATACTATCGGCATCGCGTTGTGGCCGAGTATCCTCACTCCAAGACCAGCTATACGCAAGGACTATACTTCTCCGACGGCCTTCTATGGGAGGGCACAGGACAGTGGGGCGAGTCGCATTTGCAGACTACCGATCTGTCGACAGGCCGCCGAAAGGTGCTGGCCTCGCTTCCGCGCTCGGAGTTCGGCGAGGGCATAGCTCTGCTGGGCGACACGATATATCAGCTTACGTGGACATCGGGCAAGGCACATCTCTACGATCGCAGCGGTCGCCTGCATCGCAGCATCGACTATCGCGGCGAGGGGTGGGGCATCACCACCGACGGCGAGCGTCTGTTCATGTCCGACGGTTCGGCCATGATCTACGAGATCGATCCTGTGACATTCAAGCCTCGCCGCGGCATAGCCGTCATGTCGCAGGGACGCCCCATAGAGAATATCAACGAGTTGGAGTGGATCGACAATCGTATATGGGCCAATGTCTATCTGACCTCGACCATTGTCATCATCGATCCTGCGACGGGCAGGGTCGAGGGCATTGTCGATCTGTCGGATCTGTTGCAGCGCATCGAGATCGACTCCACGACCGACGTTCTGAACGGCATAGCCTACGATGCCGCGACCGGACGCATATTCGTTACGGGCAAGTATTGGAACAAATTGTTCGAGATAGAGATATTCGAGTAGAAAGATTATGGGAATATTGAGAGATATGATGCGTGAGCGCATCGTTATTGCCGACGGAGCGACGGGCACCATGCTTGCCGCCCGTGCCGGAGACAAGTGTTGCGATCTGCTGGCCGTCGAGCAGCCCGATGCGGTGGAGGCTCTGCATGCCGACTATATAGCTGCCGGTGCCGACATGATTACAACCGACACTTTTTGCAGCGATCCTCTGACCTTGGCCGAATGGCACTTGGAGGATCGGTGCGAGCAGATAGTGCGTGCTGCCGTCGGTGCGGCGCGTCGTGCGGCCGACAAGGCCGGCCGCCGTATACTGGTGGCCGGATCGGTGGGTCCTACCGTGCGCAACATCTCGCTCTCGACCGATGTCACCGAGCAGCAGCTTCGCGAGGCATATGCCCGACAGATCGGTGCGCTGATCGATTCGGGCGTAGACGTGGTGCTCATTGAGAGCGTGTGCGACGTGCGCAATGCGGTTATTGCCGCCGAGGAGTGCCGCCGCCTGTTGCCCGATATGGATCTGGTGGTGACGGCTACGCTGTCGAAAATAAAAGGGCATCTGGTGTCGGGGCGTCCGATCGATCGTTTCGTCGACGATATGAAGAAGATAGCTCCTGCGGCGGTGGGATTCAACTGCTCCTACGGTGCCGTCAATGTTGCCGATAATATCTCGCTCATGGCCGAAAAGTGCGATTTCGCACTTGCTGCCATGCCCTCGGCCGGAGTGCCCGATGCTTCGGGGCGATTCCCCGATTCGGAGCGGCGCTTCGTCGACGTTATGGAGTCTTTGGCCAGCTGCGGCCGGCTCAATATCGCAGGCGGCTGTTGCGGTACGACGCCTGGCCATATAGCGGCGTTGGCCGAGATGTGCCGTCGTTACGAACCTCGCAAAATATAGAGTCATGACAAGCATCGAATTTCGCAGGGAGCTGCACCGCCGTCCCGAACTCTCGTTCGAGGAGCATGCCACGCAGCGCTTCATCATCGAGTCGCTCCGACAAAAGGGGTTGGAGTGCGAGCCGGTAGCCGACACGGGCGTCATGGTCAGAATCGAAGGCCGCCGTGGCAATCCGCGCCGTGCGGTGGTGTTGCGTGCCGATATCGACGCACTGCCCATCGAGGAGTCTACCGGTGTGGAGTTCGCTTCGCAGAATGCGGGTGTGATGCACGCCTGCGGCCACGATATGCACGCTGCAATGCTCTACGGCGTGCTGTTGTCGATGGCTGCCCATCGTGACTTCGAGGGTACGGTCATAGGTCTGTTCCAGCCCGGCGAGGAGTGTAATCCGGGCGGTGCCGTCAAGGTGTTGGCCGAGAACCGTTTCGGCGGATACGACGTGGCGGCGGTCATAGGCCAGCATGTCGATTCGGCGTTGGAGGTGGGCGAGGTCGGTTTCTGTGCCGGCCGCTTCATGGCTTCGAACGACGAGTTGCGCCTGAGGGTGCACGGCCGCGGAGGTCATGCCGCATGGCGGTCGCAGCTGTGCGATCCGGTGGCGGCATTGTGCCGTATGGTGGTGCGTATGAACGAGCTGAACTCGGCCGAGTGTGTGGTGTCGGTGGGCAGACTGCTCTCGGAGGGAGCCACCAATGTCATTCCCGACGAGACTTATGCCGAGGGAACCATGCGAACCTTCGACGAAGACGTGCGCCATATGACGTGGAACAGTCTTCACAAGGCGGCCGAAGAGATAGGTGCGCAGTATGGTGTGGAG
>CAMWTS010000045.1 GCA_947177225.1 uncultured Alistipes sp.
GCTTTGCTCGTCCGGCTTAATGAAAAAGTTGTAACTAACGCCTTTTGACGAAAAAACTTTTCCATGAAAAGCGGCATTCTGCTTCCGCGCCTTGTCGCTCGCCAATGGGCAGTACGGCGAGTACAGCCCATCGTCTCCCTCCTGCGTTGCGTTGCATAATACCGCTTTTGACGAAAAAGGTGGTGGCGCTTAGGGGAATGACTATTATATCGATATGTCATTTCTAGCGTAAGCGAGAAATCTGTGCGAGATGATTTCCTCTGTCTTTTAATATGCTTCCGGTCTTGTCTTCCCCAGATGTCTCGTATTCGTTCGACATGACAAGATGTGTTTGTCATTCTGAGGAGGACTTAACGTCCGACGTGAGAATCTCTTTTGTTGCGGCAAACTGCGCTCGTGACTGCGAGACTCCCGCGTCGCAGCCTTTGCCTGCTCCTCGGAGTGACAATTAAGAAGAGACTCCCGCGTCGCCTGCGGCTCCTCGGAGTGACAGGCCGGTGCTGTTGTGAGCGCGGTTAGGAATCTGTGTGCGACTATTTCCGCAGTCAACCCTTTATTCAGTCACAATGTTGCCCCCCCCCTTCCCGATGTCTCACATTCGTTCGACATGACAGCGTATTTTTGTGGAAAGGGTGGGCGTGAAAAAACAGCCGCATCTTTCGAAAGATGCGGCTGTTGTATTTGGCGTGTTGCCCGATGCTTAGAATGGCATGTCGTCGACAGGTGTATTGTTCGAGGCATACGACGGCTCCTCGGAAAGGGGCGGCAGATCGGCTGCCGGAGCTGCTGCCTGCTGCTGCAAGGGTTGAATGCGCCATTCGCGCACGTCGGTATACCAGCGGCCGTTGTATTCGCGCGACTCGACATTGACCGAGACAATGTACGACTCGCCCACGCGCAACTTCTCCACGTCGTCGGGCTTGTTGAAGAAGGTCACTGCGACCTTTCTCGAAAACTCCTGCGTCATCTCGAATATGACCTCCTGACGCTGCCACTCGCCGCGCGCCGAAGTGCCTTTGGTGGGCGGCAATATCTGTAAAACTTTTCCTTCGAAATCCATAATTAATCGATATTTTATCTCACAAAAGTAGGGATAATTTTCCCGCCTTGCAAACTTTCGGAGGCTTTTATGCAACCGAAGTCTCTATGCCGAGCTGCCCGACACGGGCGGCTATCGTCTCCAACTCCTCGCGCGAGACGCGTTCGAGAGTCTTGCATGGCGTATCGCGATCGAGCGAATAGACCATTACTTTCTGCGGGGCGATATCGGCGATGAGTCGCAGCCATGCCGCGATCTCCTCCTCGGTAGTGTTGTCGATGCGCTGGGAGTCGATCTCGCCGCGAAGGAACATCGTTTGTATGATAAGGCGACCGTCGAAGAGTTTCAACTTCTCGACAGTGTCGGCAACCGTATACGAACCTTGCGGTCTGTCGACGAGTTGCACGGTGCGATCGAAGGCCGAGTCGAGTTTGAGAATATTGTTGTCGACGCGGAGCAGTGCGCGCCGCACCGACTCCCGTCCGATCTGTGTGGCATTGCTCAATACCGACACCTTGGCCGACGGACACAGCTCATCGCGCAAGGCCAGTGTGTCGTCGATGATCTGCTCGAATTCGGGGTGAAGCGTGGGCTCGCCGTTTCCGGCGAAAGTAATTACATCGGGCGGTGCGGCGTCGGCCACCATTCGTGTAAGGGTGGAGCGAAGCATCTGTCGCACGTCGTCGCGCGAGTTGAAGCGCCGCATGCCCGGGTGATCGGCATTCCAGCCGCACTCGCAGTAGATGCAGTCGAAGCTGCACAATTTCGATTCGACGGGCAACAGATTGACGCCGAGCGAGATTCCGAGTCGTCGCGAGCGGACGGGACCGAATATTATGTCGTTGTAGAGCGAGGTCATGTTTTTTCGTTTTATAGCATGTTGGTCGAGTTGCGGCGGAACTCCTTCGGGGTCTTGCCCACGTGGCGCAGGAAGTATTGGCCGAAGAACGACGGGTTGGGAAAATTGAGTTTGTTGGATATCTGCTGCACCGTCATCTGAGTTCCGGTGAGCAACGCCTTGGCATTGTTGATTACTATGCGCGAAATCCACTCCGTGGCGCTCATTCCCGAGGTGTTGCGCACGACGATGGTAAGGTACTTGGGCGTGATGCAGAGCTTGTCGGCATAGTAGGCTACCTCCCGCGATTTGGTGAAATCGGTGGCCAGCGTAGAGAGAAATTTGTGGAGTATGGTGTTCTGACGCGTGAGCGGCATCTGCTTTATGGGTGCATACTTGGCATAGATGCTCGCCACCATGTAGCTCATGACCATAACGCCGTGTTCGATGATATGCTTTTGAAACGGTATGTCGATGGCATGGTTGTAATGGTGCATCATGCGGCTGTATTGCAATATCTGCTCTACCTGATCGTTGGAGAGCGATATGCAGGGATTCTCCTTGATATACAGAAACAGCGATGTTGCGGCCGTGAGGTTGATGTTGCGGAAGTTGTAGAGCATCGACTGGTTTATGACGATTGTCTCCGAATGAAAATCGTCGCTGCGGTTGGCTATGACTTGCAGAATCGAATTGGGAAAGACGATGAACATGTCGTTCTTGGTGATGTGGTAGCGTTTCTCGTCGAGTACCACATCGCAACTGCCTTGCAAGCAGATGGTAACACCGCCCACCGGCATGACCAACGGTGCGGTGACGCTGTCCATGAATGTCGGAGAGTTGCCTATTATGTCGATAAATCCGATCTGAGCAAAATCTCCGTCAGAGGTCTTGATAGATGATATATCGGTTGAACCGCATATTTCCTTGTTCATAACATTGGGGTTTAGTAATACGCAAAATTAGCTAATTTTTCCACTTATGAAAAAAAATATCGAACAAAATGTGCCCTAATCGGACATTTTAGATAAATGTTGCGACGAAACGACGGTTGGCGGCATTTCTCAAATGCGATATTGTGTGGTGGGATATATGCCGTGTCGGCCTGAGAAAAAATGCGTCGCGCCGCAAGATGTTCTCTTGCGGCGCAACGTGTGTCGATGTTTCGGCCTATCGTTTGGCTCCGCCGGTTTTGGTGCCGTGCAGTGCCTGATATGCGAATATGTTCTCCGAGTAGCTCGTAATCTTGAAGTCGGAATCGCGTTTGCGCTGGAAGGCGATATCGATCAGTCGGTCGATCAGCTCAGGAAACGATATGCCCGATGCCTCCCACAAGTAGAACGACAGCGAACCGGGTATGGTGTTGATTTCGTTTACGTAGATCTCGCCGGTGGCTTCGTCGATCATGAAGTCGATGCGCGAAACGCCGTCGCAAGCCAGCGCTTTGAAGGTGCGGCAGGCTGTCTCGCGAATAAAGGCCGTTGTCTGCTCGGGGAGCCGTGCCGGGATCTCGCGGACGGTGGAGTGCATGCCCTCGGAGGGTTTGTTCTTGCCGCCGCCGAGATATTTGTCTTCGTAGCTCAGGATCTCTCCGCTGCGAACGGGTGCCTCGCATACCGATGCCTGACAGTGGTAGTAGTTGCCGAGTACCGAGCAGTTGATCTCTTTAAGCCGCTCGATCAGGGTCTCCACGATGATGCGTTTGGAGTAGGTTACGGCATTCTCCACGGCCTCGGTCAACTCCTCGCGGTTGTGTACGGCCTTGATGCCGACGCTCGATCCGAGGTTGGCCGGCTTGACGATAAGTGGGTAGGGCAGTTTTTGCTCGATGCGCTCGATGGTCGGCTGACGCTCGGCGAGCCACTCCTTGTCGGAGAACCAGCAGTAGTCGACTACCGGTATGCCGCTCTCTTTGAGTATCATCTTCATGGTGATCTTGTCCATGCCGTTGGCCGATGCCAGCGGATTGGGACAGGCGTATGGTATGCCCGTGAATTCGATTGTGCCCTGGAACGATCCGTCCTCTCCGCTTGTGCCGTGCAGAGCCGGCAGAATTACATCTATCGCAGTGACGACATCGCTGCCGAAGAGCGGTTTGCGCACGCGATATAGCCGGTTGTCGCCGTAGACGGGGCGCAGATAGACCTCCTCGACGCTCTTCAACAGAGCTTTCATGTCGCGATAGTTGTCTGTCGACAGCAGTTTGGCTCCGGTGTACCAGTGTCCCTCCTTGGATATATATATAGGTATGACGTTGTATTTGTCGGCGTCCATTGCCGCCATCGTCTGTACGGCCGTTATCACCGAGATCTCGTTCTCGACCGATCGGCCTCCGAATATTACTCCGACGTTGATCTTCATTGCTGTTATCGTAATTTGGTTTATTCTTTTATTTGAACGAATCGGGCAGGTCGTTTTCGTATAACACTACATCGCCCGTACGCATGATTGCCGCGAGAGCAGCCGAGGCTTCGGCGAACGATGCCACAACGTGAGTGCGCTCGGCAGGGTAGCCGTTGTCGGCCAAACCCTCGCATATAGCCCGGCGGTTGACTTCGTTGACGACGAACACCGCATCGCAGCCGGCCTGAGCCATTCGACGTCCGAGCTGGCGATTGTTGTCGTATTGACGCTGTCCCATCTCTACGAAACCGGGTGTGACCACATAGCGGCGACCCTCGGTGCGGAATGCGCCGAGCACCTCCAAAGCCATCTTGGCACCTGCCGGATTGGAGTTGTAGGCATCGTCGAGAACGGTTATGCCGCCCGAATTGCGCAGACTCAGACGATGTTCGATCTGCCGTATCTGCACGACCCCCGTTCGCTGCCGCTCCACATCGATGCCGAGACGGTCGGCCACTGCCAGTGCTGCCGTTATGTTGAGCAGATTGCCGCTGCCGAGAATATGGGTCGTGTAGCCTTCGTGTCTGCCCGATGGCGTGACTACGTTGAATGTCGTCTGTCGGGCATCGTAGGATATGTCGACGGCGCGGTAGTCGGCCGCGGGGTTGTCTATCGAGTAGGTCTGACACTTAGCCTTTGACTCGAACCGGTGTGCTGCGGCCGCTTCGGAGTCGATGTTTATGATGCCGAGTCCGTCGGCAGGCAGCGATTCTATCAGTTCGAACTTGGTGCGTGCCACATTCTCCACCGAGCCGAAGGTTTCGAGGTGCATCTCCCCGACCGACGTGACGATGCCGATCGACGGGTGGACGAGATCGCAGATCTCGCGTATGTCGCCAAGCTGCTTGGCACCCATCTCCACGATGAATACCTGATGATAGGGTTTGAGTTGCTCGCGGACAGTGCGCACCACGCCGAGAGTGGTGTTGAAGTTGCCGGGTGTCATTAAGACGTTGTATCGTTCGGACAATATTCTGTAAAGAAAATGCTTGGTCGAGGTTTTGCCGAAGCTGCCCGTAATGCCGATCACGATCAGTCGGGGCATGCTGCGCAATATGCGGCGTGCATCGTTGTAGTACCATCGCGTGATGGCGCGCTCGATGGGAGTGTTGACGATGTTGACCGATACGCTCCAACCTTGCAGCGTCATTATCATCGCCACGCTCAGAGTCCATGCCGGCGCGTATGCTGCCGTAAGACCGATTGCCGCCGCCGTAAGCAGCGAGCGTGTGGTGAGCAGGCGTCGTATGCGCATGGTGTAGGCCAGACGTATCTTGTAGTGCATGGCAAACTCTGCCCATGCGATGACAGCCGCCCATGCGGCATAGATCAGAAGTGCTGCCGTGTGCCATGTGAAGGCGAACACTACGGCTGCCGAGACCGACAGCAGCTGGCTGCGCGATGCGAACTCCTTGGTCGAGACCCACCATCGCCACCATCGGCGCGGACGATAAGAGTTCTGTTGGAACATCTGCGTGTCGTAGCGCGTCGTGGCAGCCCAATAGAGCAGCCATGCTGCGGCAAATATGTAAAGCGACGGAGTCATCATCTCTTGTTGGCTATTGTTCTATGTTAAGGAATCGGGTGACGGCAGCCGAAAACAGAGGGAAGTTCTCGGTCATGGCGAAATGACCGCAACCCTCGGCTACGACCAGTCCGGCATCGGGAATCAGCCGCTTCATGCGGTGGGCGTCGGCTATGGGCGTGGCCGTGTCGCGATCGCCCCAGAACAGAAGTGTCGGAGCTTCGATCTTCGGCATCACGCGGCATAGATCCTCGCTGACGCACTTCGAGAGTATGGCTCGCATCATCGGCGAGGCATTGTTGTAGTCGGCCGAGCCTGTCTTGGCTCGCCGTTGCTCGATGAGCTGTCGGGCACGATTGCTTCCGACGAGCAGCGGCAGCAGCCGCTTCATGGCCTTGTAGGAGTATACCTTATAATAATAGGAGAGCTGACGGCGCGGTTTGATGCCGGCAGCGTCGGTCAGAATAATGCGCTGTGCGGCATTGCGCGAGGCGAAGAGTATGGCTACGCGACCGCCGAACGAGTGGCCGATGAGTATTGGACGCTCGGCGCCGATCTCACGAACGAGAGCCTCGACAGATCGTGTATACTCCTCTACACCCCATACGCTCTGCGGTTCGTCGCTTCGTCCGAAGCCGGCGAAGTCGACGCTTATGACGCGAAAGTGCTTGGTCAGGATCGGCCTTATGCCGCTCCATACGTTGCGGTCGCAACCCCAGCCGTGAAGCAGCAACAGTGTTTCGCCCTCTCCGTCATCGTCGTAGCGGAGTGTTATGCGGTCGTAGGTATAACTCTTTTCCATAGGTGCAAAGTTAGTGAAAAATAGCGACAGTAGTCGATTGCGGTTCAAATTTCTTGCACCTTTTCCCGCCTCGGCATATTGGCGGCAGGTTAGGCTGTGCTTTCGCTCTTCGGTTTTGCGACTCTGCCGCACGAAAAAAGCCGGCCGCAACAATTGTTGCGGCCGACCTCGTATTTAACCCTAAAACAAATATTGCCGAGTTGCGATACCCTACATGTTGTGCGGTGTGTTGATGTAGGGGTAGGGCATAGCCTTCGTCATCGCAACCACGTAGCTCTTGGCTACTTTCACAAAAAATTTTCTCATAACCTAAACTGTTTCGCAACACCCGTGCGGTGTCGCATGTTCTCAATAACTAACCTTAACCGCTGCAAAGATATTGCAAAAATCGATATTCTGCAAAATATTTTAATAATTTATTAATAAATTTTAATTATATGCAGCCTCAATGCTCGGAGACTTGCAGCATGGCTATTGGCCGTATATCCGCTTGTGCGGCGGTCTGTCGCATGATGGCGGATTCTCGTTGATATCGTGCATCTTTTTGAGACATAAGCAGGTTATGAATACATTGATGAATCTCGATGCTGCTGTTGCGGGACAGTATATCGTATGAATCCGATCATAACTGGTATTTGTGAAGGCAATTGCGTAGATTATATTTAATGTCGTAACGGTATTGGTGCCGATATGGTTTGATAGTTGCATGACGGAGCTGTAAAATTATCCTTACATGACTGCATCTGCGACATCGACATTCAATATTCGGCCGCATCTGGCGTTGCTGCTGTGCAACGTTATCTGGGCGTGCGACTATCCTTTTTACAGCATGGTACTCGGCCGCTATGTGGCTCCGGTGGCGATGGTATCGGCATCGTTGATCGTGACAGCTCTGCTTTCGCTCGTTCCGCTGCTGTGGCAGAAACCGGAGAAGATAGCTCGCAGCGACATAAAGGTGATGTTTGCCGCCGCACTCGTCATAGGCGTGGCGCGCAAGCTGCTGCTTATGTACGGAATGTCGCGTACGTCGCCCATCGATGGCTCGATCATCGAGACGGTGGTGCCTCTGTTGGTGCTCATTCTGTCGGTCATAATAGGTATCGACCGTTTTACCAAATTGAAGATAGTCGGCCTGGTGCTCGGAATGATAGGTGCCATCGCCATTGTGCTGACGGGAGCCTCCGGCAGTCACGAACACTCCGATTTCGGTGGCAACGTGATGATCTTATGCTGCGCTTTTGCGACGGCACTCTATATGGTCTGGTTCAAGAAGCTGATAGCCAAGTATCGCGTAACGACCGTTCTGCGTTGGGTATATTGTTTTGCGGCCATAATAATGCTGCCGTTCGGCGGTTACGACATCGTGCATACCGACTATGCGGCAATGGATACCCATATCGTGCTGGCTGCGTTGTTCGTGCTTATCGTACCGACATATTTGCCAAATCTGATGCTCAACTACTCTTTGCGCTATGTGCAGCCTACCGTATCGAGCATTTATACCTATCTTCAACCGCTGCTGGCCATTGTCCTGTCGATTGCCATGGGGCTCGACAAGCTGCATGCCGATACCGTGATTGCTGCCATGCTGATCTTCATCGGCGTAGGCTGTGTCATCGGATCGTACGCTGCGGGCAGTTCTGTGCATGGACGTCCGCATTTGCGCTGACGTGCTGCGATTACAGGCCGTGGAGCAGCGACGTGCGTCTTGCGCGAGTTGTGCTGAGCAGCGACTCAGACTCGTTGCAGAACGATGTTGCAATGGTATTCGCGTGCTTGTTAATCGTTGTATAATAGGGTGTTGTAAGTAATTGTCCGAGATATTGTCGAAATCTCATTATTAATTTTAGTCCAAAATATTTGGAAAATAGCATAAAACATACTACTTTTGATTCTATAACACTGCGGAACCGATAATTATAGTATGGTTCTGTGACTGTTTATCGCAACCACACCTACCAATAACCAAGAATATGCAGATAGACAGCAAGGACGCGTTATGCGCGGGTCTTGCCTTATGCATATTTGGTTTGGTAGACAGTGGTTGCTAAGGCAGGGCTCCGCGCATATTTTTTGAGGCTTCGTGCAAATAACATGCCATTAGATGAAAACGCCGAAACGTGACGGTACTGTTCGATCAGCAATGGTCGATAACATACCGTTGTCTTATACGTGCCAGACGGGATTCACCGTCGGAGAGGTCTATCTGTTTCACTCCACCGATCGCTGCTGTCCGGCCGACGGTTCGCTATGGGGAATCTTCGATAAGAAGATCGGAACGGAGATCTATCTCGAATCGAGCTCGTTCGATCTTTTCGGCTTTCGATATTGGCATCGTCTGCCACGCAAGTATCGCTATTGCCGATTGTCGACTCGCGCCGAGTTGCGCGATTATGCAGTAGCCGAGATTTGCGAGCGATTGATCCCTTGCAATGACCGGTCTGATCGCCACGGCTTGTGACCATGGCTGTTCGATCTTTGTTAGAAGAATCTGTACACCTCGTCGAGTATCTCCTCTTTTGACATGTCCTGAGGATTCGTGCCTGGCACGCCTTCCGGTATATCCATGTCGAGCGATTCGAATAACTCTATCCAAAACTTGTCATATCTGCCGTCGGCACCTTTGAATGTCATTGGCCGTGAGGTGAAGATATGACGGCCATCGGTGTCGAGATACGATTCGTAGACCAGTTCGCTGCAATACATCGCATCGTTGTCGGGCAGAAAGGCGTAGTCATAGGGTAGGCCGAGATATGTTTTGGCTCGCTCGACGGCTGCCCGTCCGCAATCATTATTGCGCAACCTATATACTGCGACCATTGGACGACCGTTCGTGTCGTGTCCCGAATCTTTTAAAAATTCGTCGAGCGGTATGCGTCGCACTCCGCCTTTCGAGGTCGCTTCGATTACGAATTGCTTGTCGCCGCAGCACTCGATCATTGCCACATGTGAGAATTTTATCTCTGCTCCGTTGCCGGTCGCATCGATTATCGCATCGGTCATCGCACTGCTTTGCCCTGCCTCGAACAATAAATCTCCGTCCTGAAAATCGAATTTATCGCTGCCGCAACCCGTCATGAGTGCGGCTGCCGAAATTATGGTCAGAATAGCCGTTTTTTTCATACCTATATTATATTAAGAACGGCTTGCCGCCGCTCGCTTTCGGCTACAAATATACGACAAAAAAAGTATAAGTTCTAATGTGCTGATATATTGATATCTGAGGTCTGACGGCGCAAAACTCCCGAAAAAAAGTTGCGATAATATTTGCAGATTCAAAAATAAGCCCTACCTTTGCAACCGCTTTCAGAGATAAACGATCGATGAAAGCGAGAGTAAAGGTTCTTAGAAATAATTTTTGAAAAAAAACTTCGAAAATATTTGGAGGTTTCAAAAATAGTTCTTACCTTTGCAACCGCTTTCGCTTGAAAATGAGCGAGTGGCAAAAAGGTTCTTCGAAAAATTTTTGAAAAAAAACTTCCGAAAAATTTGGAAGATTCAAAAATAGCTCTTACCTTTGCACCACTTTCCGCTCCGAAATAAAGAGCAAAAGTGATACCAAACGGTTCTTTGAATTACTGGTTTTTATTGAGAGAAAATTGTAGTATTTATCTGTCAATT
>CAMWTS010000046.1 GCA_947177225.1 uncultured Alistipes sp.
GCCTATCCGGGCACTTTTCGTTGCGCGTTGCAACTAACCGCTTTTGACGAAAAAGATGGTAGGCGTGCTTGGTTGGCTATTCCCATAGCCTTGTCATTTCGAGCGTCAGCGAGAAATCTGTGCGGGACTATTTCCGCTGCTGTCTTTTCCTCTCCTCGTGTCGCCGGTCTTGTCTACCCCAGATGTCTCACGTTCGTTCGACATGAGAGGATGTGTTTGTCATTCTGAGGAGCGGCCATAAGCCGCGACGTGAGAATCTCTTTTGTTGTGGCAAACTGCGCTCCCGACGGTGAGACTCCCACGGTCGGGCATGCCCTTCCTCGGAGTGACAGCGACTTGTCATTTCGAGCGTCGGCGAGAAATCTGTGCGCGATTATTCCCGCAGTCAAGCCTTTATTCAGCCACATGTTGCAGGTCTTGTCTTCCCCATATGCTTCGCTCCGCGCGGCTCCGTTAGGCATGACAAGTTCGTGTTTGGTGAAAAATACGTATATTTACGTCGTAAATACCGAATGTAATGATGATGCGACACATTGGCAAATGTGCATTGGCGGCTATGGCCGCTGTGATGTTGTCGGGGGCTGCGGCTGCGCAACAACCGTCGTCGGAGGACTTCGACACTATGATGAAAGAGTATGGACTGGTCGACATACAGTCGCTGGACGCCGGCATACTCGTCGAACTGCGATACTCGACCGAAGACAATTTCGTGGGACGCGACATGTACGGCGATCTGGAAAGAGCCTATCTGCTGCCGCATTTCGCGCGCAAGGTGGTCGAGGCGCATCGCATATTGAAGAGCCGTTATCCGGAATATACGCTCCTGATCTACGACGCTGCCCGTCCTATAAGCGTGCAGCGTGCCATGCGACGTATGGTCGAGGGGACGCCCAACGAGTCGTTCGTTGCCGACGGGTCGCGCGGCGGGCGCCACAACTACGGTGTGGCGGTCGATCTTACCATTGCCGACGGTGCGGGACGCCCGCTCGATATGGGTACGTGCTTCGATTTTTTCGGCGATGAGGCCTCGGTGAAGGGAACGCCCGATACGGACGATCCGTCGACCCGAACGATCGATGTCTATCGCGCATACATATCGGCTCTGGCTCGTCGCGGATCGATCGGCCGGCAGGCTGCCGACAATCGCATACTGCTTATGGAGGTGATGTGCGAGGCTGGTCTGGTACCGTATCGCCGTGAGTGGTGGCATTTCGAGGAGGTTATGTCGATGACCGATACGCGACGACGCTATCGTCTGCTCGACTTCTGAGGTCGGCATACGAAAAAAGCGGTCTGCCAATCCGGCAAGACCGCTTTTGTTTATCCGGTCGGTAACGACCGACTATTTCGTCTGCTGAGCCTGCGAAGGATCGCCTACGACCATGTTCTTGTCGACGCGCAGCGTAACGTTGCTGTCTACCTCCACGAGAATGCTGTTGTCCTTGATCTCTTTCACCACGCCGTAGATACCGCCGGCAGTGATGATCTTGTCGCCCTTCTTCAAGCCTTCGCGGAACTTGGCCATGGCCTTGCGACGCTTAGATTCGGGACGCCACATGAACAGATACATAACGCCGATCATGAGGATAATCATGATCCAGAATCCCATGCCGCCGCCTGCGGGCTGCGGGTTGGCAAGTGCAGTTTCGCCACTCTCCACTGTGATAGTCTGAACCTGATTGTCGGTATTTGCCTGTACGGGAGCCTCCAACGCGCCCTCACCGTCGATAAAAAGTAAATTCATCATAATTTTATTCCGTTAATTTTAATGTTTGCAACTCAATGCCAATAGCGCAAAGATAGTGAAAATTATTGTATATGCAAATAAATAACTGCCGCCCGATCTGCAAAATGACCCTTTCGACCAATCGTCGTGCAGGGATATGCTGTCCGGCGGCTATTCCACCTCGGCTTCGACCAGCAGCACTGCTTTTGTGGCGTTATCCGAAGTCGCTATTTCGACGACATTGAGCTGTGCGCCGTACTCGCCGCGCGAGTCGAACATGCAGTCGGCATCGGCATGGGCATCGGGTGCAATGGCATGCCGCGGCAGATTTATTGTCGTGCAGCCGCACGACGACCGATAGTCGAGCAGAGTCAGCGGTTCGGCCGTGCGGTTGACGAACCTGATCTTGCGAACCACGCGCTCGCCCTCGTGCATCGCCCCCATTGCAACCGTGTCGCAACTGCGGACGTCTTGCCGCAACTCCACCGTAACACCGTAAAATACGGCTGTCGGTGCGATGTTCCGCGAGTTGTCGTCGTTGCCTGCGGCATCGTGGCGATGCGACAGCAAAATATATGCCGCAACTGTTGCAACGGCCATGACGGCAGTCGCAACAGCTATATGTTTTCTATTGACAGACATGGTGTCGGGATCAGATCAGACCGCGGCCGCTCTTTCGTATTTCGCCCTGCTCGGTCAGTTCTACGACGATCTTGTCGAGTACGCCGTTGATGAATATGCCGCTGCTGGCTGTCGAGTAGAACTTGGCTATCTCGATATACTCGTCGAGGGTCACTTTGACGGGAATCGACGGGAACGAGGTAAGCTCGGTGGTGGCAACCGACATTATCAGGTTGTCCATGAATGCTATGCGCTCCACGTCCCAGTTGCGCGTAAAGCGGTCTATGATGGTCTGGTTGTCGTTGTACTGCAACAGCGATTTCTCGAAGAGTCGCTTGACGAACTCCTCGTCCTCGTCGCTCTTGAACTTGGGCAGAGTCTTGATCTCGGTTGCCGACTCGCGAATGCCCGAAAGCGTGCGCACGACCATGATAAGTGCGAAGCCCAGATCGTCATTCCACAGCAGCGACATGTCGTCGAGCGTCGATTCGAGTTGCTCGTCATTCTCCAACGCCTCGCGGAAGAACTGGTCTACGAACTTCAAGTCGGCGGCGAAAGAATCCTCCGACGAGGTCATGTATGCCTTGTAGAAGTCGGTTTTGATGAGTTTGTTATAGAGATCCTTGATTAGATCGCCCTGTTGCGACCACGACAGTTTGCGCGCGGCCAGACGGTCGTTGATCGAATCGCTCGTGGCGATCAGATGTATGACTCGATTGTCGACGAAACGCCGGTTGGGATTGAGATCCTCGTGAGTAGGCAGCTGCTTCTGCTTGGCCAGCTCCTGTCGGCTTTCGGCATAACGTGCGATGTCGACTATGACCGACATCATCAGAAAATAGAGATCGTAGCACTTGTCTACCGATTGCATCAGAGTCTTTTCCGAGGCCATCAAATTGGTCGAACCCGATTTGAGATGCGCATACAGACTCTTTATAACCTTTATTCTAAGCAATCTTCTACTCAACATGGTATGAACTTGTTTGGGTTTCCTTTAAAAATTACGGCGCAAAGGTAGTAAAAATATTCTATCTGCGATTTTTTTTATGGATATAAAACTGCGGCATCATACGAAAAGTTTTCGTATCTTTGTCAGATTAAAAATAAATATATGAGAGTAGGTAGAATCCAGCGGCTTACCGTGTCGCGCATATCCGATTACGGATTATATCTTGCCGACGAAGAGTCGCAGGAGGTGTTGTTGCCCAATCGCTATGTGTCGCTCGGCATGAAGGTCGGCGATGAAATAGAGGTGTTTGTTTATCACGATTCGGAAGATCGTCTTGTGGCTTCCACCGAGCGTCCGCTGATCTGGGAGGGACGTGTGGCGGCTCTGACGGTTGTAGACAAGAACGTCCACGGTGCATTCCTCGACTGGGGTTTGGCCGGCAAGGATCTGTTTTTACCCAACCGCAATCAGCAGGGCGGAGTGATTGCAGGTCGCAAGACGCTGGTTTATTTGTATATAGATGATAAGACCGGCCGCTGTGTCGCCACCAACAAATTCAAAGCATTCGTGCACAACGATCCTCCTCTGACGGTGGCCGAGGGCGACGAGGTGGAGCTTCTGGTAGCATCGGAGATGCCTATCGGCTATCGTGTGATCGTCGACAATCGTCATTGGGGCATGCTGTATAAGAATCAGCTCTTCCAGCGTGTGACCGTGGGCGACCGGCTTCGCGGCTATGTCCGTCGCATAACCGAAGATTACCGCATCGATGTCAGTCTGCAGCAGCAGGGTTTGGCCGAGGTGGAGCACTCGGTGGAGCGTCTGGTTGAATTGTTGCGTAACAATGGCGGCCGCCTGCCGCTGAACGATCGCAGCCGCCCCGAAGAGGTGGCCGCAATGACTCAGATGAGCAAAAAGGTCTTCAAGCGTGCCGTTGGCATGTTGATGAAGCGCGGCGAGATAGTGCAGACCGAAACGGGAATAGAATCGATAAAGAGATAACGTATGCAGAGTGCCGAGAGAGTATCGCGCGACAAGTCGGACAATTTCGTCTTTCAACGTTCGCTGCTGGCCTATTGCAGGGCATCGGAGATGGTGCACGGCGATGTGTTGGAGATAGGTACCGGAACCGGTTACGGCATCGACATGGTCGCACCGCATACGAGGAGCTTCACTACGGTCGACAAGCATGTGCCCGAAGGTGTCGTCTTCGCCGATAATGTGGAGTTTGTGCGTTCAAAGGTGCCGCCGCTGCCGTTCGAGAACGGACGCTTCGATTGCGTCATATCGTTTCAGGTAATCGAACATATCGGCCGCGATCAGGATTTCGTGCGTGAGGTGTATCGCGTATTGCGCCCTGGCGGACGTTTCATCGTGACCACGCCCAATGCGCCGATGTCGCTTACGCGCAATCCGTGGCATGTGCGCGAGTACAGTGCCGCAGAGCTGGCCAATCTGCTCGGCTGCATGTTCGACGAGGTGGAGCAGTACGGTGTGTTCGGCAACGAGAAGGTGATGGCCTACTACGAAGAGAATCGCCGATCGGTGGAACGTATCGCACGTCTCGATCCGCTCGATCTGCAACATCGTCTGCCGCGATGGCTGCTGCGCATGCCGTATGATGTGGCCAATCGTCTGAACCGCCGACGGCTGCTGGCACGCAACACCGAACTTACCGAGTCCATCGCAATGGAGGACTATCGTGTGGACGATGTGGCCGACGACTGCTTCGATCTGTTTTTCGTCGCATCAAAACACTGACGCGCTATGGGACTCCGGGTGGCTGTATGTCAATACGATATCGAGTGGTACGCGACGCAGGCCAATCTTGCGCGTGTCGATGATATGCTGTCGGGTATAGATGCCGACTTGATCGTGCTGCCGGAGATGTTTCAGACCGGATTCGTCACCGATGTCGAACGTGTGGCCGAGACCATGGAGGGAGAGACTGTCGCTGCCATGCGCCGCTGGGCAGAGCGGAGCAATGCCGCCATAGCCGGCGGAGCGGTGATACGCGACGGAGGCGTGTGTCGCAACCGTCTGTTGTTCGTCGAGCCGTCGGGCAGGGTGAGCCATACCGACAAGCGTCATCTCTTTTCGCCGTCGAATGAGCACAAGCGTTTCGAACCCGGGCGACGTCGCACGATAGTGGAGTGGCGGGGAGTGAGATTTCTGTTGCAGATATGCTACGATCTGCGTTTTCCGGTGTGGAGTCGCAATCGCGGCGATTACGATGCCGTCATCTACTCCGCACTGTGGCCGGCACCGCGACAGAGGGCATGGACGACACTGCTGGCGGCACGAGCCATCGAAAACCAGTGCTATGCCATTGGTGTCAACCGTACGGGTGACGAACCCGGACTGCATTATGCCGGCGGTTCGCGCATCGTGGATTTCCGCGGCGACGAGATCGTGGCGCTCGACGAGGCGGCCGGAGTGGCGGTCGGAGAGTTGGATTTGGAGCCTATGATGGCGTTTCGCGAGAAGTTTACCGCCTTGCACGATGCCGACCGGTTTGAGATAGAGTTGTAACGCAAACATAAATGATATGGGTGTAAACGTGATTATATTGCTTGTCGTGTCGGGCATCGTGGTCGGCATAATCAACACGCTTGCCGGAGGCGGTTCGGTCATCACCATGTCGCTGTTCATGGCCATGGGACTGCCCATCGGCGTTGCCAACGGCACCAACCGCATAGCTGTGGTGATGCAGAATCTGTCGGCCTCTATTACGTTTCTGCGCAAACGCATGCTCGATGTTCGCAGCGGGCTCAAACTCTCCGTGCCGGCTGTGGCAGGCAACATAATCGGCTCGATGGTGGCTTTGGAGGTGAGCGAGACCATATTCCGTATCTGTCTGGGAGCGGTGTTGTCGGTCATACTCATCTATATGATATTCGACAACCACAAGAAACACATTCACGGCGGACATCGTCTGAGTGTACGCTGGTGGCATTATCTGTGGTTCCTTGCCATAGGATTCTATGGCGGATATATTTATATAGGTCTGGGCTATGTGATTCTTGCCATAACCATATGGTCTATGCACCTCGACATCATCACGGCCAATGTCATCAAGGGATTCGTCATATTCGTCTCGACGCCCTTTGCTCTGGCCGTATTCATGATTAACGGACAGGTCGACTATGCCGCAGGCTTGCTGCACGGTGCGGGCAATGTCGTCGGCGCTTTGCTGGCTTCGCACTTCGCCATCGGCTGGGGCGTGAAGTTTGTCAGAGTCTTTACACTGGCCGTCGTTGTGGTATGCTTTGCCGACCTTATAGGCGTCATATCGCTGCACGATATTATTTGCGCCATGATATGATCCGTGCCGGCCGATCCGATAACCGATTGATTAATACAATGAGCGAAGATAAGATAAAGATACTCGGTGCCAGAGTGCACAATCTGAAAAATGTCGATCTCGAAATACCGCGCAACCGACTCGTCGTCGTTACCGGTTTGTCGGGTTCGGGCAAGTCGTCGTTGGCATTCGACACCATATATGCCGAAGGACAGCGCCGATATATGGAGACCTTGTCGACCTATGCCCGACAGTTCGTCGGTGCCATGGAACGCCCCGATGTCGACAAGATTACGGGACTGAGCCCTGTCGTTGCCATCGAGCAGAAGACTACCAACAAGAATCCGCGCTCTACGGTAGGCACCGTGACGGAGATCAACGACTTTCTGCGTCTGCTGTATGCACGTGCTTCGCGTGCCTATTCGCCTGCTACGGGCGAGGAGATGGCGCACTTTACCGACGAGCAGATATGCGACCTGATAATCGAGGGCTTTTCGTCGCGCCGCGTAGCGTTCATGGCTCCCATAATCAAGGGACGCAAGGGTCACTATCGTGAGCTGTTCGAGACTATGTCGAAGAAGGGCTATATCTATGCACGCATCGACGGTGAGATACGCGAATTTTCGGCCGGCCTGAAACTCGATCGTTACAAAGTTCATACGATCGATATGGTTATCGACCGCATGGTCGTGGGCGAACAGCACCGCGACCGTATGATGAAGTCGCTTGCCGAGGCCATGAGGCAGGGCAAGGGCACAATGCTGCTTTATGACTATGAGAGCGAGGGTGCACGCTACTATTCGCGTCATCTGATGTGTCCCACTACGGGCGATGCTTTCGAGGATCCCGCGCCGCACACCTTTTCGTTCAACTCTCCGAAAGGAGCCTGCCCTCAGTGCAACGGTTTGGGCGAGGAGGCCGTATTCGATATGGAGAAGATCGCTCCCGATCAGTCGCGGTCGTTGCGCGACGGCGGCATCGAACCGCTGGGCAAATATCATAACAATCTGCTGTTCGCCACTCTCGATACGCTCGGACGACGCTATGACTTTACGCTCGACGATCCGGTAGGTGCCATATCCAAGGCCGGTATGAACGCCATTCTTTATGGCGACAGCGAACCTCTGACCGTCAATATGTCGGAGTTCGGAGCTTCGGGCGGCAATCAGCTGCTGTCGTGGGAGGGTGTGGCCGAGTGGATTGTGCGCGACAAGGATATCGACGATGATTCGAAGCGGGGTCAGAAGTGGCGTGAGCAGTTTCTGATCTACCGCAAATGCTCGTTGTGCGGCGGCACGCGACTCAAACACGAGGCGTTGCAGTTCAAGATAGGCGGCAAGAGCATAGCCGATGTCTGTGCGATGTCGATCGCCGAATTTTCGGAGTGGATAGGGCATGTCGAGGAGTATATGTCCGACAAGGAGTGGCGCATAGCTCAGGAGATCGTGAAGGAGATCCGCGAACGGTTGCGTTTTCTGATCGATGTGGGTCTGGGCTACCTCTCGCTGTCGCGTTCGTCACGCTCCATTTCCGGCGGCGAATCGCAGCGCATACGTCTTGCCACGCAGATCGGATCGAAGCTGGTCAATGTCCTGTATATCCTCGATGAACCGAGCATAGGTCTGCATCAGCGCGACAACCGGCGACTGATCGAATCGCTCAAAGAGTTGCGCGACGCAGGCAACTCGGTCATCGTCGTCGAACACGATGAGGATATGATGCGTTCGGCCGATTTCATCGTCGACGTAGGTCCTCTCGCAGGCCGCCGCGGCGGCAATATAGTGGCGGCCGGAACGCTCGACGAGGTGCTGCGAAGCGGCTCCGTGACGGCCGACTATCTGTCGGGACGACGCGCCATACCTCTTCCCGAAAGACTTCGGGAGGGTAGCGGCGAATATCTTACCGTGCGAGGTGCCAGAGGCAACAATCTGAAAAATATAGATGTCGCGTTTCCGCTCGGCAAGTTTATCTGTGTTACCGGTGTCAGCGGTTCGGGCAAATCATCGCTCATCAACGAGACTCTGCGTCCGGTGTTGGCGCGCCGGCTCTATCGTTCCTACGATCAACCACTGGAATACGATTCGGTGGAGGGCATGGAGCATATCGACAAACTCGTCGTCGTCGATCAGTCGCCCATAGGCCGCACGCCGCGCAGCAATCCGGCCACCTATTCGGGCGTTTTCGGCGATATCCGCAAACTCTTCGAGGCTACGCCCGATGCTCAGATCCGCGGATTCAAGGCAGGCCGATTCTCGTTCAATGTCAAGGGCGGACGTTGCGAGGAGTGTCGGGGTGCCGGCCAGCAGACCATAGAGATGAATTTCCTGCCCGATGTCTATGTGCAGTGCCGGGCCTGCGGAGGTAAGCGATACAATCGCGAGACGCTCGAAGTGAAGTATAAGGGCAAGAGCATAAACGATGTGCTCGATATGACCGTCAACATGGCCGTCGAGTTCTTCGAAAACATACCCTCTATCCATCAGAAGCTGCGTGCCATTCAGCAGGTGGGTCTGGGATATCTTACTCTCGGACAGCCTTGCACGATGCTTTCGGGCGGCGAGTCTCAGCGTATCAAGCTGGCTGCCGAGCTGGCCAAGCGCGACACGGGACGTACGCTCTATATTCTCGACGAACCCACTACGGGACTCCACTTCGAGGATATCAGACAGCTCTTGGAGGTTATCAACCGTCTGGTCGACTGCGGCAATACGGCTATCGTCATCGAACACAATCTCGATGTGATAAAGGTGGCCGATCACATCATCGACATGGGACCTGAGGGAGGTGCCGGCGGCGGACGCGTTATCGTCGAGGGCACGCCTCATGAAGTGGCCTTGTGCAGGGACAGTTATACAGGTGAGTTTTTACGCGATATGGGCATTTAGGCAAGGTATTTGCGTTTCATTGGCGTAAACATATTTTATTGCCTATGAAACGTATATTGTTAATTGCGGTTGCCGTAACGGCAACTCTCGCGTTGGTGTTCGCACAGAGCCGTTCTTCGCAGTCGAAAGATTCAAAACAGGTGGCACGTGAGCAGCGCAAGGAGGAGCGTCAGCAGCGTCGTGCCCAGCGTTTGGCCGAGTATGAGAAATATGTCGATTCGCTCGTGCTGTCGCGCAACTTCCGCTTCACTCCGCAGACCATGCAGCGTCAACCGGCAGGCATGATGCGCAATCTGATGAACCCCAATTACGAGCTCTCCGTTTGGGACGAGACTGTCGATGTCTGCCTTCCCTTCATCAAAGGATATGCGCCTCCCTACTATCCGGTGGTCTTCAACTATGTGCTTCCCTCTGTTCAGGGCTATACCACCGAGCAGACCCACGATGGCTGGACTGTCACTTTCCAAACGTCGCTCTTCTCTGCCAATACCTATACCTTCTCTTTGGAGATCTACTCTCATTACGGCGGTGCTACACTGACTATTTCGTCGCCTTTCTACAATAGCGTGCAGTATACCGGTAATATAATCTCCATATAATTTTTCGTGAAAAGGCGCCATTTTTCGTGAAAAGCGGCATTCTACTGCCGCGCGCTTGCTCCGCCGAATAAGTAG
>CAMWTS010000047.1 GCA_947177225.1 uncultured Alistipes sp.
CTGCCTATTCGCGCCGATGATTGAGGTGACGCTAATGACGCCTTTTCACGAAAAAGTCACAAAAAGTCACGAAAAAAAGACATGATTATCTCAAATAAACATCATTCTCCCCTATCAACCTGCCTTCGGTGTAGAGCTGCACTTTGTAGGTACCTGCGGAGAGACCTTTGCGATTGTAGTCGTAGAATATGCTTACCGGAACATCGTTGTTTTCATAGTCGACGGTACGCTCGGCCGAGGCCAGCAGAGCATCGCCCTCGAATGAGAACGTGATGACATTGTCGGCGGAGAGAAGATAACCGTCGGGCGATATGATGCGCACGTAGACCGTCTTCTGTCCCGGTTCGGCCAACTCGTTGGCCGTAAGCTCGAAATCGACACGCAGACGTTCGGCGTTTTTAACGCGCGTCACAGCCTTGCTCTTGGCATTGAGCGGAGACATTGCAATGCCGCGGGCACGTATGACAGAGCCTATGCGCACCTTGCTGTTGAGCTCCTCGGCCTTCTCCTCGGCCACATCGGCACGCAGCTGTGCCGTAGAGATCTCTCTCTTGTAAGATATGTTCTGAGCTTGCAGATGCTTGTTGATGTTGTTGAGCGAATCGATCTGGCGCAGATAGCCCTTCATGACATCTTTCAACGTGGCAAGCTCGCGCTTGTAGCGGTTAAGCTCGTTGTAGTTGTAGGTCTTCTCCTTCTGCAACTTTTCGAGCATTGCCGCAGCCTCCTGATACTTCACCATCATCGTATCGTTTTGGAGCTTCATCTCCTCCAACTGCGTTACGACGTCCTGCGCCTGTGCTTCGAGTAGCGAGTTCTCCTCCTCGAACATCTGTTTGGCAGAGGTCAGAATATCGACGTTACGCTCCACATCGCGAATGTCCTTGGCATATTTGGCAAAGAAGTAAGCAAGAGGTATAAGAATAAGGATCAATACGATAATAGCGATACGATAGCCCTTGGCAGAGCGGCGCATGCGTTCATACTCCTCGTCATCGCTCCCGTCGCGGGGATAATCGGGGTCTCCGCTGCCGGAACGAAAATCATTGCCGCGACAGTCGTTGTCGCGACCGTCAAGGTCATAATCGTTGCGCGCCGGTTTGATATCGGCCACAGGAGCAGCTGTCTGCCCGAGGGCGGATTCGTCGCGACGCACAGCCTCCGGCTGAGGCTCGGGGCGTGATTCGGGACGAGGTTGCGGAGCCGGTTCATAAACATGTTCGCGAACGGGTTCGTGGACGGCAGCCTCGGAGCGAGCGGGCTGCACCGGTTGCGCGGGCTGTGCGCCGCTCTGCTGTTGCAGACGGTCGTTGAGCGTTACGGGTGTCGCGCCGCGCTCGGCCAGAATATCGTTGAGTGTCTTGGGTGCGGCCGGAGCTGCCGCGGCGACCTCCTCGCCGCAGATCGGGCATGCCGAGGCTTTGTCCGACACGAGATTGCCGCATTTCTTACATCTGATAAGTGCCATATCGAGATACCTGAAAGTTTATCGTGCAAATATAACGTTTTTCTTGGGAACCTATTATGAAATCTGCGAGAAATCCATCTTGTCGTGTGCGACATAACGCTCTTTGAGCCGCTGCAATCCACGGTTTTCAGGTCGCGACAAAGCAGGATCGCCATCGAGCAGAGCGACGGCTTCGTCGCGTGTGATCTGCATGATCTGGGTATCGGAAGCGAGGTTGGCGATGCGCAGATCGAACGCTTCGCCGCTCTGCTGGGTGCCGTGCACGTCGCCCGCACCGCGCAGTTTCAGATCGAGTTCGGCCAGCTGGAATCCGTCGTTGGTCTGGCACATGGCATCAAGACGCGAGCGCGCCTCTTTCGACAGCTTGTCGCCCGACATCAATATGCAGTAGGATTGTCCGCCGCCGCGTCCCACACGTCCGCGCAGCTGATGAAGCTGCGACAGACCGAACCTCTCGGCCGACTCGATAACCATCACCGTAGCATTGGGCACATCGACACCCACCTCTATGACCGAGGTGGCGATGAGTATATCGGCTTCACCGCGCTTGAACTGCGCCATGGCCGCCTCCTTATCCTCGGGTTTCATCTTGCCGTGACATACAGTAATGCGGTAATCGGGCAGGGGGAAATCGCGCGAGATCGACTCAAAGCCGTCGTACAGATCTTTGTAGTCCATCTTCTCCGACTCCTTGATAAGGGGATATACGATGTAGACCTGACGGCGTTTGCGTATCTCCTCGCGCAGGAATCCGAACATCTTCAAACGCGAAGCGTCCGTGTAGCGGAATGTGCGTATGGGTTGTCGTCCGGGCGGCAGTTCGTCGATCACCGATACGTCGAGATCGCCGTACAGAGTCATGGCCAGCGTACGCGGTATGGGAGTGGCCGTCATGACCAGCACGTGCGGCGGCCGGTTGTTTTTTGCCCACAGCCGTGCTCGCTGCTCGACACCGAAGCGATGCTGTTCGTCGATCACCACATAGCCCAACTGCTTGAATACCACCTTATCCTCGATCAGAGCATGGGTGCCGACAAGGATATCCACCTCGCCCGAGGCCACGCCCTCCAATGCCGTGCGCCGTTCGCGCGCCCTTGACGAGCCGGTGAGTATGCCGATACGCAGATTCAGCCCCTCGGTCATGCGCACCATGCCGGCATAGTGCTGACGGGCGAGTATCTCGGTCGGTGCCATGATGCAGGCCTGATAGCCGTTGTCGACAGCCAGAAGCATCGACATCAGAGCCACCATCGTCTTGCCGCTGCCCACGTCGCCCTGCAACAGACGGTTCATCTGACGTCCGGAGATCATGTCGGCACGAATCTCCTTTATGACGCGTTGCTGCGCACCGGTCAGAGGGAATGGCAGTTTTTCGCGATAGAAGCCGTTGAAGAGTTCGCCCACACGCGGCATCACGAAGCCGTCGCCACGTGCCATACGCGCCGAACGGCGCGACTGTATGGTGAGCTGCACGCCCAGCAGCTCATCGAATTTAAGCCGATACTGAGCCTGCCGCAGCAGTTCGGGCGATTGCGGGAAGTGTATGTTATAGAGTGCATCGCGCAACGGCATCAGCGCATTGCGGCGGCGCAGATCGTCCGGCAGAGGGTCGCCGATACTCTCCCCGGCCAGCTGCCACGCGTTGACGATGATCGTCGACATGGCTTTGGTGCCGATACCCTGCGACAGTTTCTCGGTGGAGGGATATATGCCCTGAAAGCCGCTCTCCGCCTTGCGCGAAAGAGCCTGCTCGACGGTCTCTATTTCCGGGTGAACCATATTGAACGTGCCGCGATAGAACGACGGACGGCCGAATATCATGTATTCGCGTCCCACCTCTATGCGCTTCTCGATCCACTTTATGCCCTGAAACCACAACAGTTCGGTCGAACCGGTGCTGTCCGACACCGATGCCATGAAACGCTGCTTGCGCCCGGTGCCCGAATAGGATATGCCAGTTATACGGCCGCGAATCTGTATCAGAGTCGATTCCAGCGACTCGTCCACCTCGCCGATGGAGTATATGCGTCGACGGTCGATATAGCGGAATGGGATATGGTAGAGCAAATCGCCGACGGTGCGTATGCCCAACTCGCGCATCAGCAGACGCGCGCGCGCCTCACCCACGCCGCCGACAAACTTCACATCGTATGACAATGCGTTTTGCATACGACAAAGATATGCTTTTTCGGCTATTTTACCAAACTGTGCATGCGGCAGAACAACTGTTGCCGGGCATATCTCCCATCGATAAATATGCAATAAGAAATTTGAATATTGGCAATCCTGCGAAAAAAAGTTATCTTTGTCCTCAGAAAAAAATCTGAAATACGACTTGTCATGCAAACTCTCTCCGACACTCCACGCCGTCTGCCGTCGCTCGACATATTGCGCGGCCTTACGGTCGCACTGATGATCCTGGTCAACAACCCAGGCAGCTGGTCGCACAAGTTCGACTTTCTGGCACACAGCGCGTGGGACGGCTGCACACCGACCGACCTGGTGTTTCCGTTCTTTCTGTTCATCGTCGGAGCATCGGTATGGTTCGCATTTCGCCGCTACGATCACCGGCTCTCGGGGCAGGCTCTGCGCAAGATAGTCCGACGCGGCCTGACGATATGGGCCGTGGGCATCGTCATATCGAAATTCCCCTACTACAACTTCCTGAGCGGCGAGTGGATCGCATGGCACAACGTGCGCATAATGGGCGTGCTGCCACGCATAGGTCTATGCTATATGATCGGCTCGGTATTGGTGCTCGGCCTGCGCTCGACGCGCCGGATCGCAGCTGCCGCGCTGTTGCTGCTCGCAGCCTACGAGGCGATGGTATATGCGTTGGGCGACGCTACGTTGGAGGGATTCTTCGGCGCCAAGGTCGATACGGCACTGTTAGGCGAGGAGCATCTCTACCACGGCTATCGCAATGCCGCCGGCGAGCGCATGGCTTTCGATCCCGAAGGATTGATGAGCACCATGTCGGCCGTGGTCAACGTTTTGCTGGGATTCCTTGCGGCGAAGTGTATCGGCCAGAGCGGCGACCATCGCTGCGGCATGATGCGCATCGGAGTGTGGGGCGGCATCGGCGTGCTGGCGGCACTGGCGCTCAACACCGTGATACCGATCAACAAACCCATCTGGTCGGGCACATACGTGCTCTACACGTGCGGCATAGCAGCTATCGTCTGGAATGCCGTATCGTATCTGACCGACCGCCGCAGCGGTACGGGCAAGGCGGGACGCGTGTTCGAAGTGTTCGGAACCAACGCACTGCTGGCCTACGTGTTGTCGACGCTGTTCGCCAAGATATTCGCACAGATGAGAGTGTGGAATGCCGCACACGACGCACTCGTCTCGCCATATGCACGGTGGTACGAGATACTCGCCTCGTGCACCTCGCCGCAGGTCGGCTCGATGCTGTGCGCACTGTCGCTGGTGGTGTTGTGCTGGCTGGTCACATGGCCGCTCTATCGTAAAAGGATATATATAAAATTGTAATACATATGATCGATCTCAACGGTTTTCGCCGCCGGCAAACGCACAGCGTGCGCATCGGCCGATATATCATAGGCGGCCAGGCTCCGGTGGCGGTTCAGTCGATGACAAACACTCCCACGGCCGACATCGAGGCTTCGGTGGCGCAATCCGAGCGCATAGCCGATGCCGGAGCACCCATCGTGCGCCTGACGGCGCAGGGACGCAAGGAGGGCGAGGCACTGGCCGGCATAATGGCATCATTGCGCGCCGACGGCTATCCGACAGCTGTCGTGGCCGACATACATTTCACGCCGGAGGTGGCCTTCATGGCGGCCGAGTCGGTCGACAAGGTGCGTATCAATCCCGGCAATTTCCGCACCGATGCAGGAGAGTTGGAGCGTTTGATCGAGATATGCCGCCGTCGCGGCGTCGCTCTGCGCATAGGCGTCAACCACGGTTCGCTCGCGCGGCGCATTGTCGACCAGTGGGGCGACACGCCCGAAGGCATGGTGGCATCGGCCATGGAGTTTCTGCGCCGCTGCCGCGAATTGGATTTCGACCAAGTGGTGGTATCGATGAAGTCGAGCAATACGCGCGTTATGGTACATGCCTATCGTCTGCTGGTCGAGGCCATGGAGCGCGAGGGCATGACCTATCCGGTGCATCTGGGAGTGACCGAGGCCGGCGACGGCCGCGAAGGGCGCATAAAGAGTGCGGTGGGCATAGGAGCCTTGCTGGCCGACGGCATAGGCGACACCATACGCGTATCGCTTACGGAGGATCCCGAGCGGGAGGTGCCGGTTGCGCGGCGTCTGGTCGAATACTTCGCCCGCCGCGAAGGTCGTTTCGAGGTGCACCATGCCGAACGCTATTCACCCACGGAGTACCGTCGCCGCAGCAGCATCGACATACCCGTAACGCACGACGAGATCGACAACCGGTTCACCGTCGTCGATGCCGTGAGCGGCAATCCCACGGCAGAGTGGCGTGCCGCCATACTCGACATGGAGGGTAATGCTCCGGTGGCGATACGTCGCCGCTACGACGGCAGCGATGCCGACGACATCGCGCTTTGCGCCGCCGCCGATATGGGACAACTGCTGCTCGACGGTCTTGCCGACGGAGTGTGGATCGATGCTCCCGATGTGGATCCGGCGACCGTTCGCGACATCGAGCTAATGATTCTGCAAGCCTCGCGCGTGCGTTTCTCGCGCACCGAATACATTGCCTGCCCCAGTTGCGGCCGCACGCTGTACGACATACAATCGACATTGGCCGAGATCAAGGCCAGAACCAGTCATCTGCCCAATCTGAAAATAGGTGTCATGGGCTGTATCGTCAACGGTCCCGGCGAGATGGCCGATGCCGATTACGGCTACGTCGGCGCAGCTCCCGGCTGCATAACGCTCTATCGCGGGCGGCAGATCGTCGAGCGCAACATCTCGCAGAGCGAAGCTCTCGACCGCCTCGTAACACTGATAAAGGCCGACGGCCGCTGGTCGGAGCCTGCCGCAGAGAGCGGGAAATAGATAAGCGAATATGTCGGTCAGGAGCTACAAGGCACGCGGCGTAGTGCTCAACACGCTTAAATACGGCGAGAAAGGACTCATCGTACACATGCTTACCGATGCCTTCGGCCGTCAGAGCTATATGGTGCAGGGTGTGCGTTCGGCCTCGCGAGGCTCGCGCATGGCTCTCATGCAGCCCATGTTCGCATTGGAGTTCGAGGGATTGTGCTCGCCGAAGATGTCGATGCACCGCTTCAAGGAGGTGCGCAGCGGAGTGGTGTTGCAGTCGCTGCCATTCGATGTGCGCAAGTCGACGATGGCTCTCTTCATGGCCGAAGTGCTGTATCGTCTGGTCAAAGAGTCGGAGTCCAACGAGGAGTTGTTCGAATTCGTATGGGGCTCGGTCGCGGCACTCGACGCTCTCGACGAGGGAGTATCCAACTTTCACCTTTGGTTTCTGTCGAATCTGAGCAGGCCGCTGGGCTTCTCGCCCGACAACGATTTCTGTCCGGGCGCATGGCTCGACATACGCGACGGCCACTTCACCCCCGCTCCGCCGCCGATAGGTGCCGCCATGGCACCCGACAACGCCTCGATATTGCACGACATGCTCGAATGCGACGTGCGTTATCTGGGCGAGATAGGTCTCAACCGCTCTCAGCGCGTCGCCTTTCTCGAATCGATGCTCTCCTATTATGCCTATCACCTCGACGCCATACGATCGGTCGAGTCAGTGAGAATATTGCAGGAGGTATTCTGATATTTTCATAAAAAAAGCTATCATTATGTTTCCGCGCGCCCGTTAGGCATCATGCCTAAGGCCGGCACGGACGTTTCCGCCATCATGCCCATCGAGTGTGCCCCGCCGGCAAATCTCCCTTTCCGCGCATGCTTCGCATTGCACTGCGCCGTCGTGTACGACACACTCCGGCAGAAATGAAACGCCCCGAATTCGACATTTGCAAATTCGGGGTGTTTATGCAATGGCGCTATACGGCCAGCGATCAGAATCTCAGCCCTATGCCGATCGACACGACGTGTGCCGACACGGAGTAATTACCCGAAAAATATTCGGTCTGTCCGGTGAGATTGTTGACAAAGGGTACCGAACCGGTACGCTCCGGATCGGCCGACGAAACGTAATTGTAGGCCAGATCGACCGACAGGCACTTGGTCGGACGCAGCGACACGCCGCAGGTATAGGTCAACTTGGTCATCGACGGTGTTTCGGGGTTGAAGTAGTCGCTGCGCACGGGGCTCTCGTCGACATATATACCCGCACGCAACGTTGCCCAGTCGCGCAGACGATATTGTGCACCGAAGCGGGTGATGACAGTATTGCTGTAATTCTTCACCGAGTAGATATCCTCTATCTGCAACTCCTGCTCGTTGAAGCTGACGTTGAGATCCTTGTAGCTCTTCCAGCCGACCCATTGCACGTCTACGGCAAGCTCCCAGCGCTCCGTGGGGCGGAAGCTCAGACCGAAGGTCAGGTTCCACGGCAGAGGCAGCTCGGTGCGGAACGTACCCTCGTCGATCTTGGGTATGCGACCGGTAGCCGACAATATCTGCTTCACCGTCTCATTGGCATAGAGCAGCTCTGCATTGCCGCTCTTGACCTTCATCATCTGCTTCGAACGATAAGTGACACCGAAGGTCCATTTATCGGTTATATTCCACATGAAGCCGAGGTTTACGCCGACTGCAACCTGCGAATCGCCCTTCAAACGCGCCGAGACGAGCGGCTGATCGCCGACCTGCGTTATGGCCGGAGCATAATCACCCATACCCACGCTCTGCAAAAGCATGGCTATGGCATTGTTGGTCGCATCGCCCACAGGAAAGAACGAACGCGACAGATCAAACGATCCCCATGTGATATTGAGTCCCGCACCGAAACTGACACGGTCACAGATCTTGTACGACACGGTCGGCTGCACGGTATAGGCGGCAAGGCTTATGTTTTGTATGAGATGTGCCCCAGCCCAATTGTCGCCCCAGTCGAGCGCACTGCCGTAAGGAGTATAGAATCCTACGCCCACACCCAGATTCTTCGTGGGCTTGAAACCGACATATGCGAATACGGGAGTGGATATGCCACGCTTGGCCTGGGCATGCACCGATGCCGGATCGTCGTAGTTGTAATATGAGCTCGTATAGTCGGCCTTGGGCATGATGAGCGTCGTACCCAGCGACATATCGAAACGAGACTGCTGGAACGCGAGTGCAGCCGGGTTGAAATATATCGACTCCGAATCGAGCTTCATAGCCGTACCCACATGTGCCATACCCTGCTGTCTGGCACTCAGACTGTTGATCTGATAGCCCTCAGCATGAACGGCTGTCGAGGCAGCGACAAGAGCTGCCAAAAGTAGAATTTTCTTCATAGATTGCATATTGAATTACACTTCGTTTTCATGCTCCGTTTTCCCGCCTCGGCATAGTTCGAACAAGTCGGCTCTGCCCTCGGCTTATAGAAAAGGTGCAAATCCTTGCGGCAAAGGTAACAAACATTATACAATGGCAATCTAAAAATATACGATTTTTCCTATTTTATGTTTTATACAGGAAATAAAAGTCGCATTCTCCGACCAATCGGACAATATCCCGATAAAAAACATCAGATATTTCCTGCGTTATTTCAAAACAGAGTTTCGTCGGCCTTAATATCGTGATCTTCAAATGGAAGCGCATCGAATATCTGGCACCGGAAAGCCACCCCGATCTTATAGGCGCGGAAGTCGGGCAGGGACATGTAACGGTCATAGAAGCCTTTGCCGCGACCCAGTCGCACGCCCGACGGAGTAAAGGCTCGTGCAGGAATCACTATCATATCTATCTGCGACGGAGGGCACTCCTCGGCCGCTTCCGGCTCGTCGATCCCGAAACTGCCACGGCTAATCGTTCGGGGGTCGTAATCGTAAAAACGCATTATCTCCCCCTCCACTCTGGGCAAGACGATACGCTTGTCGGCCGACCATCGCCCGATGACATCATACGTTGGCACCTCGTCGGGAAGCGACGCATACAAAGCTATGCAACGCGCACGGGCAAACCGCTCGGAGGTTTCGATACGAGCGAATATCGACTCGGCGGCATCGTTGCGCTGCTGCTGCGACATCTCGGCTATGCGGCGTCGCACCTCTTTTCTTATTTCCGATTTTTCAGTCATCACATTCAGGCTTTGTTATGACAAATATACGATTAAGTGAGGGCAAAAGCAAACTTGTTTGCATTTTGCCGAGCTTGAGTATATTGGGCGAAGCCAAATATACGAATAAGCGAGTGTGAGCAAATGCCAAATTTATTTGAGCATTGCCGAGCATGAGTATATTGGCAGGGAGAGCAATTGTCGCGCACAGATTTCTCGCTTGCGCGCGAAATGACACAGCCTGTCTCTCCGAGGAGCAACGCAGTTGCGACGTGAGAGTCTCGCAGGCGGGAGCGCTGTTT
>CAMWTS010000048.1 GCA_947177225.1 uncultured Alistipes sp.
GTGCGCAGCCATCGTTCGCTCTATACTCCGGCGTATCGCTGTCAGGGTGGCGGCGAGGTGGTCGTGGCGGTGTGGGTCGACCATGGCGGAAAGGTCGTGTCGGCGCGCGTGAAGTCGTTCTCGGGTAGCGATGCCTCCATGAAGGAGGTGGCTCTCGATGCGGCACGACGTTCGACCTTCGAGATAAATCCTCAGGCACCTTCGTCGCACGAGGGTGAGATAACCTATATATTCATACCACAGTGATGATGCGGCATCTGTTTGTCATATTGCTGGCCGCGGCCGCAAGCTGGTGGGCTGCACCCCTCTTCGGGGAGGAGGCTGCCGACTGCCGGAGCGTTGCCGTCGAGGTGTCTGCCGGTGGCGATGCTGCGGGCGGGTCTGCCGCCGATGCGGCACATACACTGTCGTATGGCTTGTCGTATTGCACCGGTATTGCTGTCAACTCTTGCACAGGTGCCGATGCGGCACCCGTTTCGGTACGCACTTTGTCGCATCACACGCGTCCGATGTATCGTCACGCGTCATGCGGATTCATGGCGCGCGCCATCGATTCGTCGTGTGCTGACGGACGTTACGGATTGTATAATCATAAAATATTGTTCGCCCCGCGCTCGGTGGATCACTATCTCCACAAGATGTGCAGGCTCGTTATTTAGTCGCCCGACGGCAACTTGCGCTGTCGCTTGCCGGTTGCCTGCGGTCGGGCATGTCGTGCCGCCGCATTCGCACGATACACAATTGAATAACGATTATAACACTGTTTTATGAAGATAAAAGATATTTGCGAGGCGTTGTACGCCTTGCCCGGCGGAGTCGTAGAGGCTCGCCGCCGCCCCGTTTTCAAACCTGCCGCACTGACTGTGTCGGGAGCCGTTCTTTTGATTGCCGATATTCTCGCCGTCGACTCATCTTCGTCGGGAAACCTTGCAGCTGGATTGCTGATGATAGGTTCGATTCTGTTTTTCGGTGGAGCGATAGCGATCGCCGTGCGCATGTTGGGAGATCAGCGTACACCGTATTATGTGACCGACGGATCCTATCTGCGCCGCCGCGAACGCTATTACGATCGCGGGCGGCTTGCCGAGCTGCGGCGTGCCGTCGAAGCGGGCGATATTGCTGCGCTGGACGCAATACCGGAGTCGGACGTATCGGCATTGACTCTGGTGGAGTATTACTCTGCAAAGAGCGATCTGCGAGCCTTGTGCATATATGAATATGCCGAGTTCGAGCTGCGTGCCGTGTGTGCGGTGAAGATCGTCGGCATCGATTGCAAACGGGCGTAATGTGCCCGATGGGTGCAGGCCGGTGCAGTGAGAGAGGCCGGTCGTTGTTAAAAATGTTGATTTGAATATGTTGAACGAGAATTTTTTGCTTGTCGGAGCACTGCTCCTGTTTATCGCCGTGCTGGCCGGTAAGGTGGCTTACAGATTGGGCGCACCTGCGCTGTTGTTGTTTCTCGGCGTGGGCATGGTCTTCGGCTATAACGATTTTATCCCGTTCCATTCGTATGAGTTTACGCAGTTCCTGGGTATGATAGCTCTCTGCATCATACTGTTCTCGGGCGGTATGGATACCAAGTTTGCGGAGATACGTCCCGTCATGACGTCGGGTGTGGTGCTTGCCACGATGGGTGTTGTGACAACGGCCTTTATAGTCGGCGGATTCGTCTATCTGATCGCGCCTTACCTGGGAATCGAAATGTCGTTCCTGGCGGCACTGCTTCTTGCGGCCACCATGTCGTCGACCGACTCGGCATCGGTGTTCTCCATATTGCGTTCGAAGCGACAGGGGTTGCAGCAGAATCTGCGTCCGTTGTTGGAGTTGGAGAGCGGCAGTAACGACCCCATGGCCTATATTCTCACCGTGCTGCTCGTTTCGATGATCGGAAGCAGCGGCGGTGCCGAGTTCTACTGGGTGGATACGCTGCGTACGTTCGCCGTGCAGATGATCGTCGGTGCTGCGCTCGGATATCTGTTCGGACGCGCCTCGGTGTGGGTCATCAATCGCATCAACATCAGAAGCAACCAGTCGCTTTACTCGATCATGCTGCTGGCCTGCGCTTTCTTCTCTTTTGCATTCACCACATTGGCCTACGGTAACGGTTATCTGGCCGTCTATATTACGGGACTTGTCGTCGGCAACTATCGCATCGTGCATCGCCACATGCTTATGACCTTCTTCGACAGTTTTACGTGGCTGTTGCAGATAGTGCTTTTCCTCGCTCTCGGCCTTTTGGTCGATGTCAACAGCCTTCTTGAACGCGACGTGCTGATTATGGGTCTTGCCGTGGGAGCCTTCATGATACTGGTGGCACGACCTGTGGCTACGTTCATCTGGCTGGCACCGTTCCGCCGATTCACGGCCAAAGCGCGCATCTACGTATCGTGGGTGGGTTTGCGCGGAGCCGTACCCATTATCTTCGCCACCTATCCCGTGCTCGAAGGTGTGCCCGGTGCCGAGTATATATTCGATGTGGTGTTTCTGGTGACCATCATATCGCTCGTGGTGCAGGGTACTACTGTCAGCGGCATGGCCAACTGGCTCGGACTTGCCTATGAGGAGTTGGAGAGTGTCTTCAAGGTCAATATGCCCGACAGTGTCAAGAGCGAGTTCTCCGAGATCGAAGTCAACGAATCTCTTATCGAGCATGGCGATACGCTCAAAGACATACATCTGCCCGGCGGTACTCTGGTCGTAATGGTATGCCGCAATGAAAAATATTTCGTTCCCAAGGGCTACACCCGTCTTGCCATCGGCGACAAACTTCTTGTCGTCTCCGACAACAACGAGGAGCTTATTCGCAAGGCTAAGGATATGGGAGTGGAGAAGTTTATACGTGTCGAGTAATTTTTCGTGAAAAGACGTCATTAGCGTCGCCTCGTTCAAGTCTGCCAATGGAACGTACGTCCAGTACGCCCCATCGGCAGACTTTTCACGTACGGCTTACTACTAACGCCTTTTGACGAAAAATATGGTTTGTGTTTCTTGGGCTGTTCTCCGTGAAAAGCGGCATTCTGCTGCCGCGCCTTGTCGCTCATTAATGGGCAGTACGCGCAGTACGTCCTATCGCTTCGCTCCGTCGTCGCGTTGCATTTGTGGCGTTTTGATGAAAAAGGTGGTTGGTGGTGCTTAGGACTGACTATTTTGATATGTTATTTCGAGCGTCGGCGAGAAATCTGTGCGTGACAATTTCCACAGTTGTTTAACATGCCGCCAGTTCAGTCTATCCCAGATGTCTCACATTCGTTCGACAAGACATGACGTGTTTGTCATTCTGAGGAGCGTGCAATGCGCGCGACGAGAGAATCTCTTTTGGTGCGGCAAACTGTGCTCCCGTCTGCGAGACTCCCACGTCGCCTGCGGCTCCTCGGAGTGACAATTAAGAAGAGACTCCCGCGTCGCAACTGTGTCGCTCTTCGGAGTGACAATTCCCGATGACGAGACTCCCACGGTCTGGCATGCCCTCCCTCGGAGTGACAGCGTTTGTCATTTCGAGCGTCGGCGAGAAATCTGTGCGGGACTATTTCCGCAGTCAAGTCTTTATGCAACCGCCATTTCGCAGACCGCGTTTTTCCCAGATGCTTCACATCTTGCCATTTCGCCCGGCATGACAAAATAGAAAAGGAGAGCGGTCGAGGCTCTCCTTGGTTTGGTGGAATGTGAAGCGTTAACGATAGGTTATCTCCACGGTGTATATATCGGCGTATGAGCCGGCTCTACCGCCTGAGTTGTCTATGCGGAACGTCGGCGCAGAGGCTGTCAGCGTGGCATCTTTCGATATCGTATAATCCTGTTCTGCCGTTGAATTCCCCGAAGGACCGGCTTGCGTGAACAGTGTGGCATCGCTCAGTTTCGCAGTGACGGTAGATCGATATGTTATTAAGAATCTGTAAGTTCTTACTTTGAAAGATGTGGTCGTGCTTACGTCGACATCGTTCGGGATATTGAAGTTCTTGGACAAATATTGGTCGCTTGTGGCGTTGTTGCCCATTCTGACATATGTATCGTTGAAGTTGACATATGCCGTTCCGGTCGATTTGTTCCATTCTCCCGATTTGGGGGTTCCGTTTATCGGCAGGCCGGTGATGATGCACTCCTGTGCGGCGGAACGATACTCCTGGCCATTTATTACGGCATAGGCGCATACAGAGTGGTTGCCTTGTGCCGAGACTGTTATGTCGGGTATGGCGAAGGTCTTGCTGCCCGAGGTGATTGCGTGTTTCTCGTCGCCGATGTAATACCCGGCCTCCTCGATCATGGTCGACGAGGCACCTGCGATGACGGCGTCGGTACCGTCGATGGTGAGCCGCTTGCCGAAATCGTTGGCGGCGGTGAGGTCGTGCGACAGATATTTGCTGTACGAGGTTTGCAATTCACCCATGGTGATAGATACTGGAACGAAGTCTATGTTGACCGGATAGGCTTTGCCTGCGTTGAGCGTCAGTCCGCTGCGGTAACCGAACGACTGCACCATCTTGCCGCCGGCGGTATCGGTGAGCGTGAGTTTGTAGCCCTGGCTGAGCGAGCGTGCCGGAACGAGCATCTTGATGCGCGACTGTCCCGAACCTCCGAGATACTCTATCGATGAGGTCGAGAGCGTGGTGATGTCGTAGACGGCGTTTCTCGATATGTCATACGAGAACTCGCCTGCGACGGCCTCGCCGTTAGATGCCTCGAACAATACGCTGATGACGGGTTGCGAGACGGTTATGTCGAGTATGGCTGTGGCCGGAGTGAAATTCAATTCCAGGTCGGACAGAGAGCATTGTCTGCACCCTGCCGTGAGCAGGGGTTTGGTCGTCTCGCCTTGCGTGGCGGGAATTTCGAGTGTGACGATCTGTCCCGATGACGAGGTGGCGACGACGGCATTCGACGGGTAGACGGCATAATAGTCGTCGGTGTCGGCCGGTCGGGGAATGATGCCCGTGAGTGTGGTCGCAGAGCTGCCGCCGGTTATGGCAGTGAGTGTTGCCGGTATCGCGCTTTGGCTAGCAATGACAATCGACACTTCGTCGCCGCTTTGCCATATCATCGAGCGGTCGTCGAAACTGACGCGTGTCGGATCCTCAGCACCCCCCCCCGATGCGGTTATGCTCACTTCGACCATATCCGCTTGCGGTGCGTTTTTGAGTTCTGTATCGTTGTTAGAGCAGCCGGCAAGTATTGTTGCCGCTGCGGTTAAGAGTTTGTATATTGATTTCATGATAGGATTGCTTTTGGAAAGTTAATCGTCGGCGAGTATTTCGTCTTCATAGTCGAAATCGAGTTTCGCCCTGTCAGATGATATGCCGAATCCCGACTCGAAGCATACATTTATATCCTCGATGTCGGGTGAGATGTATAGACGCTTATTCATACTTATGTGGATTTAAATCATGACAAAGGTAAACTTTTTTATCTCAAAAAAAGTATTGATGGTCTTAAAATCAACGAAACGGCGGTTTTACATAATGAAACCGCCGTGCGTGTATTGTGCAAGCTGTCTTCCGATTATTCTATGTCGCCATCTATGAGATGGTTGAGAATTGCATATACGGTCAGACCCGCCACGGAGCGTATGCCTGTCTTGTGCGCTATGTTTTTGCGGTGGGAGATGACCGTGTGGGGCGATATGTTGAGCATCGATGCTATCTCCTTGTTGGTGTGGCCTTTGGCGACCAATACCAAAACGTCGCGTTCGCGTTCGGTAAGGTCGTGACTGTCGGCGTAGTTGTTGGCGGCGGGACGGTCGACGGCTTCGCGTATGCGTCTTGCGATCTGTTCGGCGGAGTTGAATATGCTGATCGATGAATCGAAGCGACGCAGCGTTTCGTCGCTGCAAAGCGTGCTCTGCACAGCCATCAGCGTCATGTCCGAGAGTTCGGGGAATGCCGATTTAATGTCGCCGGCATCGGTCGGACACAGTTCGGTGGAGATTATGACCGCATCGGGAGCTATGGCCGTAATGCGGTCGATGAGAGCATGCAGGGAGTCGACCGACAAAACTACGGCCAGATCACCGCAGCTGTCTATGATCGATCTCAATCCCTCGGCTACAACCGGCGAGCCGACGGCCATGGCTATTCGCAGTTGTTTCATAAAGAATTGGTTTTGGAGAGTCGTTCGACGAGCGGTGTCAACAGCCGCGATTCGATAAGCGCGTGGCGGCGAAGGTCGTCACGAAGACGGAATATATGGAACAGCAGCTCGCATCTGAGCGACGTGGGAGCCTGCTCGGGCAGGTATTTTATCACCAGCGAGGTGATGTCGCCCGTCAGATCGTCGATCTCCGAGTGGGGCATGTCCAGTTCGGTGGCGGCGAGCACTCCGTTGTTGTCGGAGAGGGTCTCTATGCGGGGGAATATGTGCTGTTCTTCATATTCCAGATGCTTGCGCACATGCACCATGTAATCGTCGTAGAAGCGGCGAAGCGTCGTGCCCGACAGCGGGTCGCAATAAGACAATATGCTTTCGAGGTGCATGTTGGCATGGGGCAGTATGTCGTCGAGGTAGTAGCGGTGCGAAGCTCTTAGATAGCCTATCAGGCGCGGCAGGGCGTCGGCCGACAGAGTGCCGACCGAGGGGCGGTACTCCTCGTCGATATATATATTGCAGATGGTCATGAACAGTTCGGTGGAGAATCCCTCTCTCTGGCACATGTCTTCGACCGACATGTCGCCGAACGGCAGGCGAATATTGAGCCGGTGGAATATCGACAGCAGATTGTAGTCGACGTTTATCAACTCGACGAGTTTCATCTCCCTGGACAGTCGCTCGCAGGTGTGCGATATCGGTTTGCGATGGTTCATAACGCTATTGGTTTATCAAATACGATACAAAGTTACTCATTAATTCCGCAACTGCAAATCCCTACATTTTGGGATCGGAACACCGCGAATTTCCCCATATCGTGCGATTGTGCGATCTGTTTTTTGTCACGATCTTTGCATCGGTGAATAACAGGTATTTTCATCGGGTGCAGCTGAGGCTGCATTGGCATGGACAATTAAGTGTTTTTTGAAAAGCTTGTTTTGTAAATAGTTTGTGAAAACGCTCTGTCGCGCGAGTGTGCGCGACACCGTTCGTACTCTGCCGAGTATGATGTAGAGCGATCCCTTCCGGGGAATCGAATCTTTTTAGTTTTTATTGGTGGTATTGCGCATCGGGATCATTCCTGTTAAGCCATAAGTAAAATCCGATGCGAAATACGAAAACGGAGGAAACCGTGACGGCTCCTCCGTTTTTTTTGTTGCCTCGGGGTCGCTTCGGCCGAAAATAATTGTCGGCGATTTGTCGTTTTACGTATAATGACTATCTTTGTTAACTGAAAATTCTTCGCCGCACGGCGGCGTAGACATACCGAATTGAGTTATGAAGAGACTATATCTGTTTTTATTGGGTGCCGCACTCGCCGGCTCTGCGTCGGCACAGGTGGGATATGTCGACATGCTGCGCATGCGCAGTGCACAATCGATTCCCGTGTTGCAGTCGCCTGCGGCAATGATGCCGACCTCCGATGCCGACCGCTATTGCGTGGTGACGGATCATGCGGTGGTGAGTTATGATTATGCCACCGGAGAGCGGTGCGATACGTTGTTGCGCATCGGCGACGATCGCAGCATACTGTCGGTAGAGTTCTCTTCGGACATGCAGATGCTGCTGATGGAGGCGCGCCTGAACGGTGCCGCATCTCCGCGTCGGGCAATATATCGCCACTCCTATACGAGCGACTACGACCTGCTCGCGGCCGACGGCCGGTCGCTGGCCAGATTCGAGGGTGTGCGCGACGTGTCGTTCTCGCCCGATTCGCGTATGCTGGCGTATGCCCGCGACAACAACCTGTACCTTTATGATATGGCGTCGGCCGCTACGGTTGCCGTGACCGGTGACGGCGAGTGGAACAACATCATCAACGCAACCACCGACTGGGTCTACGAGGAGGAGTACGGCTTCACGCGTGCATATGCGTTTTCGCCCGATTCGCACAGCATCGCTTTTCTGCGCTTCGACGAGAGCCGCGTGCCGCTGTTCGAGATGATGCGCTTCGACGGTGAGCTGTACAATCATGCCTACCGGTTCAAGTATCCCAAGGCCGGCGATTGCAACTCGGTGGTCGAATTGCATCTCTACGACATTGCCTCGGGCACCACGCAGCGTATCGATACGGGCGTGGAGACCGATCAGTATATACCTCATATTGGCTGGACACCGGCGGGAGAGCTGTATTTCTATCGCGTCAATCGCAAGCAAAATCTCTTCGAGGTGATTGTGTGCCATGCCGACGGCGTGCAGCAGACCATCTATCGCGAGCAGTCGCCTCGCTATGTCGAACGTCCCGATCCGTCGACCGTAACATTCGTCGATGCCGATCGCTTCATCGTGCGCGAGGAGACCACCGCAGGTTGGTTCCACCTATATTTATATAGTATCAAGCGCGGTCGCATACGGGCGCTTACTGCCGGCGAGTGGGAGGTGACGGGCATTGTCGGCATCGATGCCGAGCGCGGAGGCAGAGTCTATTATATGTCGACCGAGCGGTCGCCGCTTCGCCGCAACCTCTATCGCGTCGATATGAACGGCCGCAACAAGTGCTGTCTGGGCGATGATGATTTTTATTGGACGGTGTACCCTTCGCCCCAGATGAAATATTTTGCTGCGACGCGTTCGTCGGCCGCTCGTGCTCCGATGAGTGCCATATACGATGCCGACGGTCTGATGCAGCGCTCGCTCTCGGCCATGGTTAAGCGCAAGGCCGGTGCGGACAAGTTGCCGGTGCAGGAGTTCACGACATTTACAACCGAGCGTGGCGACGAGCTTAATATCTATATCATGCGTCCTCGCGACTTCGATCCGTCACGCCGCTATCCGGTGCTGCTTACACAATACTCTGGCCCTGGCTCGCAACAGGTGGCCGACCGCTGGGGCGGCGACTGGGAGCAGACGCTGGCAATGAACGGCTACATTGTGGCTTGTTGCGACGGTCGCGGAACGGGATTTCGCGGCGAGGAGTTCAAGAAGCAGACATATGGCGATCTTGGGCGTGCAGAGGTTGAGGATCAGTTGTCGTTTGCGCGTTATATGGCGTCGCTGCCATATGTCGATTCGTCGCGCATAGGTATATACGGCTGGTCGTACGGCGGATTCATGGCATTGGGCTGCGCCTTGAAGTGCGACGGTCTGTTCCGCATGGCCATAGCCGTGGCGCCGGTAACCTCGTGGCGTTATTACGACAGCATCTATACCGAAATCTACAACGATCTGCCGCAGGATAATCCCGAAGGTTACGATCTTAATTCTCCCATCAATTTTGCCGATCGGCTCAGCGACGATACCCGATTGCTGATTATCCACGGTACGGCCGACGACAATGTGCATTTCCAGAACTCTATGGAGATGTGCCGTGCCCTGAATCGTGCCGGAAAGCAGTACGACATGATGGTATATCCCGATCAGAACCATTCTATGATGCCCGACGACAGAATCAACATCAGAGAGAAGATGGTGGAGTATTGTCTTGAAAATCTCTGATGCCTTTTCTTTTTCGTGAAAAGGCGTCATTTACTGCCTCTCCCTCAAATGTCCGAACGGGACGTACGTACAGTACTACCCGTCCGGACATTTTTCGCTGCGCGCTCATTTCATGCACTTTTTCTCGCCGCGGCAAAGTCGAAGTAAACTTCGCTTTGCTCGTCCGGCTTAATGAAAAAGTTGT
>CAMWTS010000049.1 GCA_947177225.1 uncultured Alistipes sp.
CCTATCCGCGCCAATTTCATGTCGGCACCGCTACTAACGCCTTTTGACGAAAAATTGGGTTGGTGGTTCTTTGGTTGACTATTTCCATTGATATGTCATTTCGAGCGTCGGCGAGAAATCTGTGCGCGACAATTTCCGCTCTGTCATTCTGAGGAGGACGGCACGTCCGACGTGAGAATCTCTTTTGGTGCGGCAAGCTGGGCTCTCCTGATCGAGAGACTCCCACGTCGCAGCCTTTGCCTGCTCCTCGGAGTGACAATTCAGAAGAGACTCCCACGTTGCCTGCGGCTCCTCGGAGTGATATGCCGGTGCTGTTCTGAGCGCAGTTAATAATCTGTGTGCTAAGATCTCCGCAGTCAAGCCTTTATTCAACAACCATGTCGCAAGCCACCGCATCTTCCCCAGATGCTTCACTCCGCGAGGCTACGTTCAGCATGACAAGTCTGCATTGCCGGCTCGTCGCGTTGCACGGCTTCTGTTTGTGCTAATCGCAGCTCTTCTCTTTTTGAGAATCGTACTCGTTTAAGGCATTCCCTATATTGGTAATGACTGTTAAGACCCATTGCAACAATATACTCGGCACGAATAAAAACGACCGCACCTCAACTGAGGTGCGGTCGGAAGTCGAAAAGAGCTCGTGCGATTATTTGCACATGTACTTCTTCACATAGTGGTGATGCTCGCCGTAACGCTCGAAAGCGGCACGATCCAGCTCCTCCTGTGCAGAGGGGTGAGCAACCGAGATAATCAGTCGGGCACGCTCCTGCAAGGTCTTGCCATAGAGATCGACGGCACCGTTCTCCGTTACGAACCAGTGCATGTGGTTACGCGTGGTAACGACACCTGCGCCGGGGGTAAGCACGTCGGCAATCTTCGATACGCCCTTGTTGGTGATCGAAGGCATGGCGATGATGGCCTTGCCGCCCTTCGAAAGCGATGCTCCGTAGACGAAGTCGACCTGACCGCCCACGCCCGAATAGAACTTGCGGCCCAATGAGTCGGCACATACCTGACCCGTGATGTCGACCTGCAAAGCCGAGTTGATGGCCGTTACGCGGTCGTTCTTGGCAATGACATAGGGATCGTTGGTGTAGCCCACGTCCTTCATCAGCACGCCGGGGTTGTCGTCGATGAAGTCGTAGACCTTCTGCGAACCCATAAGGAATGTCGATACCATCATACCCTTGTCGATATTCTTGGCCTCGCCGTTGATTACGCCGCTCTCCACTAGCGGAAGTACGCCGTCGGCGAACATCTCGGTGTGAATACCCAGGTTCTTGTGGCCGCCCAGCTGTGCGAGCACGGCGTTGGGAATGGCACCGATACCCATTTGCAGTGTGGCACCGTCCTCGATGAGCTCGGCGCAGAACTTACCGATCTTAACCTCGGTCTCGTTAGGCTCCGAGAAATGAGCCTCCATCAGCGGCGTATCGTCCTCGACGAAGAGGTTGATCTTCGAGATGTGGATCATGGCATCGCCGAAAGCACGGGGCACATGGCGGTTGACTACGGCGATGACGGTCTGGGCAGTCTCGATGGCAGCCAGTGTGGCATCGACCGACGTACCGAGCGATACATAGCCGTGCTTGTCGGGCTGAGATACCTGCACCATGGCTACGTTGCACGGTACGGCTCCCGAGCGATAGAGACGCTGCGTCTCCGACAGGAACACGGGAATGTAGTCGGCATAACCGCTCTGAGTCACCTTGCGGACGTTGCCTCCGACGAACAGCGAGTCGAGCTGGAAGATACCGTCGTACTTGGGATCGGCGTAGTCGGCAGGACCCTCGGTGTGGAGGTGGTGTACGTGTACGTCGCGCAACTCTCCGTTGTCGGCACGGCGGCACATGGCCTTGATAAGACACTGCGGAGCCGAAGCTACCGAGCTGAGGTGGACGTGATCGCCCGATTTGATTACTTTCACGGCCTCGTCGGGCGTAGTGAATTTGATCTGATTAACCATTGCTGTTAAAGAGTAAGTTTAGGTTTTTATATTGAATGAAGTTTATTTGCGCTTTACTTCGACCTGCTCGTAACCCTCGATTATGTCGCCTACGCGTATATCGTTGTACGATTCGATGTTCAGACCGCAATCCTGACCCGTGAGCACCTCCTTGACATCGTCCTTGAAGCGGCGCAGCGAGCCGAGCTTGCCGGTGTAGATGACGATACCGTCGCGAATGACGCGTATGGGAGTCGAGCGTTGCAGTTTGCCTTCGCGCACGATACAACCGGCCACGGCACCGACCTTCGAGATCTTGAACACCTCCATAACCTCGACCGAGCAGACTATCTCCTCCTTCATCACAGGCTCCAACATACCCTCGATGGCATCTTTGATCTCGTTGATGGCATCGTAGATGATCGAGTAGAGTCGTATGTCGATCTGCTCCTTCTCGGCCGTCTTGCGTGCTGCGGCCGACGGACGCACCTGGAAACCGACTATGATGGCGTTCGAGGCTGCGGCCAACAATACGTCCGACTCGGAGATCTGACCCACGGCAGCGTGAATGACGTTGACTTGCACGGTCTCTTTCGAGAGCTTGATGAGCGAACCCGACATGGCTTCGACCGAACCGTCGACGTCGCCCTTGACGATGATGTTCAGCTCCTTGAACGAGCCGATGGCGATGCGTCGGCCGATCTCGTCGAGCGTTACATGCTTCTGGGTCATGATGCCCTGCATACGCTGCAACTGCTCGCGCTTGTTGGCTATCTCACGTGCCGAACGGTCGTCGTCCATGACGTTGAACGTGTCGCCGGCCTGCGGAGCACCGTTCAGACCAAGCACCTGTACGGGTGTCGAGGGTCCTGCTTCGGTGACCTTCTTTCCGTTTTCGTCGAACATGGCCTTGACACGGCCGGTGAATGTACCCGACAACAGTACGTCGCCTATGCGAAGCGTACCGTTCTGAACCATGATAGTAGCCACGTAGCCGCGTCCCTTGTCGAGCGTCGACTCGATGACGGCACCCTGAGCCTTGCGGTCGGGGTTGGCTTTAAGATCGAGCATCTCGGCCTCCAACAACACCTTTTCGAGCAGTTTGTCGAGGTTGAGACCCTTCTTGGCCGATACGTCCTGGCTCTGATACTTGCCGCCCCAGTCCTCCACCAGATAATTCATCTGCGAGAGTTGCTCCTTGATGTGGTCGGGGTTGGCTCCCGGCTTGTCTATCTTGTTTATGGCGAATACCATCGGTACGCCTGCCGCCTGAGCGTGGTTGATTGCCTCGATCGTCTGCGGCATGACGTTGTCGTCGGCTGCGACGATGATAATCGCCACGTCGGTGATCTTGGCACCGCGGGCACGCATGGCCGTGAAGGCCTCGTGACCGGGCGTATCGAGGAAAGTGATCTTCTGTCCGTTCAACTCTACCGAGTATGCGCCGATGTGCTGCGTAATACCGCCGGCCTCGCCTGCCGTGACGTTGGTTTTGCGGATATTGTCCAGCAGCGAGGTCTTACCGTGGTCGACGTGGCCCATAACCGTGACGATGGGCGGACGCGGAACCAGATCCTCCTCGCTGTCCTCGACCGTCTCGATAGCCTCCTGTATCTCTACCGATACGAACTCTACCTTGAAGCCGAACTCCTCGGCTACGACCACCAGAGCCTCGGCGTCGAGACGCTGATTGATCGATACCATCAGACCGAGGTTCATGCAGGCCGATATGACCTCCATGGGCGAGACGTTCATCATTGTAGCCAGCTCGCTGACCGTAACGAACTCAGTGACACGGAGCACACTGCGCTCCATCTGTTCGCGCTCCATCTCCTCGTTCATCTTCTCGCGAACCTCTTCTCGCTTCTCCTTGCGGTATTTCGCGCCCTTCGACTTGGCACCCTTCGACGTAAGACGTGCCAGCGTATCCTTGATCTGCTTCTGTACCTCCTCGTCGCTTACTTCGGGACGTACTACCGGTTTGGGCTGATTCTTCTTGTTTTTGAATTTCTTGCCCTCGCCCTGCGGACGCTGGTTCTGCTGCTGACCCTTGCCGTTGCCGCCGTTATTGTTGTTGTTGCCGCCGCGGTTGCCGCCCTGATCTTTGCCCTTGCCATTGTGCTGAGCCTTGTTGACATCGACCTTCTCCTTGTCCAGACGCTTGCGCTTGTGCTTGCCGCCGGGAACCATGTTCGAGACGTCCATCGTACCTATGATCTGCGGACCTCGCAGCTGGGTCATGCCGGGACGGAATATGTTGTCCTTGGGCTTCTCGGCCGGCTCCTCCTTTGCGGGTTCCGCCTGCTGTGCGACATGTGTCTGGCTCGGCTGTGCAGCTGCTGGTGCATTCTGCGGTTTCTGCTCGGCCTGAGGTGCAGGTGCTGCTGCCGCTGCCGCCGCAGGCTGGGGCTTGGGAGCCTCGACCGCGGGTGCGCTCTCCGGCTTCGTCTCGGCCGCAGGCTGCGTCTTGGCGACGATCTTGCCGCCCTTGCCTGCGCTGAGATCTATCTTGCCCAATATCTTGGGAGTCTGTATCTCGTCCTTGACATTTATGACATTGCTCTTTACCACCAGCTCCTCCTCATCTTTGGCCTTGGGCTGCTGCGAGTTGATACTTACGCTGGCCGGTTTCTGCGATATGCGCTCGCGTATGGCGTTGCGCTCGTTGCCTGAGATGCGATTCTTGCCGAACTCCTTTTCCAAAATGGCATAGACCTCCGGCGATACGAGCGAACTGGGCGAACCGTCGCTCTGTATGCCTTTCTTTTGGAGGAAGTCGGCTATCGTATTGAATCCCACCTTGAACTCCTTGGCAACCTGTATGAGCCTTATTTTTTTGTTGTTATCCATCAATATCTCCTTTCTTGCGTTTGCATTGTTTTACTACGTATACCACTATTCGAACTCGGCCTTCAATATCTCGACGACCTTCTGAGCCTGCTCGATTTCAAGGTCGGCACGTGTGGCGATCTCCTCTACGGGCAGCTCCAACACGCTCTTGGCCGTGTCGCAGCCGGCACTTTTGAGGGCATCGATTATCCAGCTCTCGATCTCGTCGGCGAACTCGGTGAGTGCCACGTCCTCCTCTTCGATCTCACGATATACGTCGATGTCGTAGCCGGTGAGCATCTTCGACAGACGTATGTTCAGACCTCCCTTACCGATTGCCAGCGACACCTCCTCCGGTTTGAGATAGACGGCAGCCGTCTTCTTCTCCTCGTCGATGGTGATGCTCGATATCTTGGCCGGGTTGAGCGAACGCTGGATCAGCAGCTGAGGATTGGCCGTGTAGTTGACTACATCGATGTTCTCGTTGCGCAACTCCTTGACGATAGTGTATATACGCGAACCTTTCATGCCGACGCAAGCTCCGACCGGATCGATGCGGTCGTCGTAAGACTCGACGGCCACCTTGGCTCTCTCGCCCGGTATGCGTGCGATCTTCTTGATGGTGATAAGACCGTCGTAGATCTCCGGCACCTCCTGCTCGAACAGACGCTCCAAGAACTGGTTGTCCGTACGCGAGAGAATGATGCGCGGCTGGTTGTTGTTCATCTCCACGCTCTTGACGATTGCCTTGATCGTGTCGCCCTTGCGGTAGAAGTCGTTGGGGATCTGCTCCGATTTGGGCAGCGAGAGGTCGTTGTCATCGTCGTCGTGGATCAACACCTCGCGCTTCCACACCTGATATACTTCGCCGGAGATGATCTCGCCGACTTTCTCCGAGTACTTCTCGAACAGAGCAGCTTTCTCCAAATCGAGAATGCGCGAAGCCAGGTTCTGGCGCAGTGACAGCACGGCGCGGCGGCCGAACTGCGTCATGTCGATCTGATCGGCATACTCGTCGCCTACCTCATAGGTGGGGTCGATGGCCTTGACCTGCGACGCAGAGATCTGCATGTTGGGATTCTCGACAGCTCCGTCCTCGACGACGGTGCGGTTGCGCCATATCTCCAAGTCTCCCTTTTCGGGATTGATGATGACGTCGAAGTTCTCGTCGCTCTCGAACTGCTTTTGCAGCGCGTGACGGAATACGTCCTCCAAAACTCCGATAAGTGTGGCGTTGTCGATGCTCTTCAACTCTTTGAACTCAGCGAAATTGCTGATAAGATTCACATAATTCATTGTCGTTTATCGTTTTATTTTATTTAAATTTCTTTTCTTGCGGCTTCTTACTTGAAATCGAGCCACTCCTTGGCATAACGTATATCCGCCCATGCGTAGCTGCGTGTGACGTGTACGGTCTGTTTGCGTTTCTTGCCCTCGACGCTCTGCTTCTCGTCGTAGGAGAGGGTAAGCCCCTGCTCGTCGACGGCATCGAGACATGCCAGAATCTTCTCCGAAGAGGTGAGCAGAACCTCGATCGACGAGCCGACGAGCTTGCGATATTGGCGCATCGAACGCAGTTCGGATCCTATGCCTGCCGAGGCTACGGTCAGCGAGAAATCTTCGCTGTCGCGATCCAACTCCGCTTCCAATGCCCGATTCAGCTCGGCGCAGGCATCGATCGATACCGATGTGTCGCTGTCGATCAATAGCTCTATATCGCCCGCAGGCGATACGTTGCATGCCACCACGAAGAGGTCGGTACCCTCCATATGCCGCTCGGCGATCTCAATAACTCTCTTGCTGTCAATCATATTTGTTGTAGTAAACTGAAATTTGTTCTGCCATATTCATGAGATAAGGGGACTCTGCGTCCCCTTATCTGCTCCGTTATGGTGCAAATTTAGATATAATTTTCGGTTATACCTAATATTTTACACGTTTTTTTTCGATCCTCCGGTCGGAATTTCTACTCCTTGCGGCCGATGTATTGTTTGACCACTCCGCGTTTCGACGAACGCACGAAATCGATCAGTGCGTCGCGTTCGGGCGATGGTGCGATCTCCGCTTCGGCCTTGTCGCAGCCGGTCATGTAGTTGAGTTCGCTTTGGAACAGTATGCGGCATGTGTCGTGGATCGAGGCTATCTGCTCGGTCGTAAAACCGCGGCGCGACAATCCTATCTTGTTGATGCCGGCATAGTGTGCCTCGCCGTTGGTGACGATGATGTAGGGCGGAATGTCCTGACCGATCAGTGCGCCGCCCTGGATCATGGCGTGGTCGCCTATATGCACCCACTGGTGCACGGCCGAATGTCCGCCTATTACGACCCAGTCGCCCACTTCTACCTCGCCCGCAAGCGACAGCCGGTTGGCGAAAACGCAATGGCTGCCCACCACGTCGTCATGCGCCACGTGTACGTATGCCATCAGCAGGTTGTGGCTGCCTATCACCGTGGTGCCGCGCGAAGCCGTGCCGCGCGAGATGGTTACGCATTCGCGTATGTCGTTGTAATCGCCTATGACGGCAGTGGTCTTCTCGCCGGCGAATTTCAGATCCTGGGGCTGGCATGCGATGCAGGCTCCGGGGTGAATCTTATTGCCCTTGCCCAGGCGTGCGCCGTCGTAGATGGCCGTATGAGGGCCTATCCAGCAGTCATCGCCGATGACGACATCGCCCTCGATATAGGCGAACGGCTCGATGGTTACGTTGTTGCCGATTTTGGCATCGGGGTGTACGTAGGCTAAGTTGCTAATCATATTCAGGAGTGAGTTAGGTCGTTGTTACTTCATGTTTTTGATTACCTGCGCCGTGAGCGTGGCTTCGCAAACCAGTACGCCGCCGACGAAAGCCTTGCCCTGCGCCGTGGTGATGCCGCGCCGTATGGGTTCGGTGATGAATGTCTCCAATTGGAGCGTGTCGCCCGGAACGACCTTGCGCTTGAAACGCACGTTGTCTATTTTGAGGAAATAGGTCGAATAGTTTTCCGGATCGGGCACCTTGTTCAATACGAGTACGCCGCAGCACTGTGCCAGCGATTCGAGAATCAGTACTCCCGGCATGACCGGCTCCTTGGGGAAGTGACCCATGAAGAACGGTTCGTCCATGGTGACGTTCTTGATGCCGCCGATGGAGTTCTCGTCGATATGGAATATTTTGTCGACCAACAGGAACGGCGAGCGGTGGGGCAGTCGCTTCTGGATCTCGGTTATCGAGAATTTGGCAGGCTCCTTTGCGCTGTATTTGAATGCGGGCTGTTCGCCGTCGCGACGTATCATGCGAAGAATGTCTTTCATGAATTCGGTGTTGGCGAAGTGTCCCGGACGCGTAGCCCATACGCGACCCTTGATTCTGAGACCCAGCAGTGCGAAGTCGCCCAGCAGGTCGAGCAGCTTGTGGCGAGCCAGCTCGTTGTTGGCGCGCAGCTGCAAGTTGTTGAGATATCCGCCGGTGATGCTGATGTCGTCCTTGCCGAATATGGTTTTCAGGTGGCTCAGCTGCTCGTCCGAGACGGGGTTCTCGACGACTACGATGGCGTTGTCCAGATCGCCGCCCTTGATAAGATTCATCTTCATCAGCGGTTCGAGCTCGTGCAGGAATACGAACGTGCGGCAGGGGGCGATTTTCTCGGCGTAATCGTCGCCCGGATAGTAGGTGGCGTATTGGTTGCCGACCACCTTCGAGTTGTAGTCTACGTGTACCGATACCGAGAATACGTCGTCGGGATAGATGATTATCGCCACGCCTTTCTCCGGAATCGTATATACGTGCTTCTCAGTGACTTCGTAGAACTTGCAGTCGGCATTCTGCTCGACTGTGCCGACCTCGACGATCTTGGCTGCGTATTCGCGTGCAGAACCGTCCATGATGGGCGTTTCGGGGGCGTTGATGTCGACCAGTGCGTTGTCTACGCCGAGCGTCCACAATGCCGACATGATGTGTTCTATGGTCGATACTTTCGCGCCTGCGCGCTCTATGGTGGTTCCTCTGGAAGTGTCGGTAACGAATTCGCAGAGCGCCGGTATCGTGGGGCAGCCTTCGAGGTCGATGCGGCGGAAGACTATGCCGTGGTTCTCTGGTGCCGGGTTGACCGTCATCTTGACGTTGAGTCCGGTGTGCAGTCCTTTGCCTTCGAACGAAATCGGCGCGGCCAAGGTTCGTTGTTTAGTAGCCATACTATATTAATTTTATGTAATCGCACGCAAAGGTACTAATTTTCCCGAAAAAAATAGTAATTTTGCTCGGAATAATCGACAAGAGATGACCGACGACAGAAGACAACATGGTGATAATGTCCGTTTAAGGAGCTCGGGGCAGCGCAGAGCGACGTCTCGCCGCCGCTCCGTCTCTTACGGGACGCGCCCTCTCAGTGCAGGCGAATGGCTCTATGAGCATCGTCTGGGCTTGTGTGCCGTTCTGCTGATGTATGCGGTGGCAATGGGTGCCATGTGGTCGGCGCGGATCTATGTCGAGAAGAGGCCGGTTGAGTATGAGGTCGTCTTCGATATGGCCGAGGAGCCGACTGTCGACGAATTGGAGCGTCTGCGCCGTCGTCGTGACGAGTTGATAAAGGAGATCGAACAGCGGCAGTTCGACTGGTCGCAGGTAAAGAACGTCTCCTCCAACGAAGCGTCGCAGAACAATGCCTCGTCGATGCCTCAGTACGATGCCCAGACCCGCGAGCTGATGGACAAGGTCGCGTCCGATGCGGCGGCCAACCGCAGCGAATACGAACGTGGCATGCAGGCCGTGGGAGCCATAGGTCATGGCGGCGGTCAGGGGGGCGGCGGCGGAGAGGGCGACTCTTCCGAAAAGGGCAAGTTTGC
>CAMWTS010000050.1 GCA_947177225.1 uncultured Alistipes sp.
GGTGTAGATCGAGTTGCCGACCCACGAGATGTTGCGGATATAGTATTTGTTACCCTCGGAAACATCGATGTCGATGCCGATGGTCTTGTAGTCGATATCGTAGATCGAATCGCGGACGATGGTGGCATTGCGATAGCCGCGCGCATTGTAGAAGTCGAGAAGCAGCTCCTTGTCGTCCTCGTAGTCCGACTCGGAGAGCTTGTGGCTCTGGAAGATGTTGATGCTCTTCTGATGGGTCTTCTTGAATGTACGGCGCAAGCGCTTGTCGTCGAAAGCCTCGTTGCCGTTGAATGTGATCTTGCCGATCTTAACCTTGGGATTCTTGTCGATCAGGAAAGTGACGTTGACGCACTGCTCGTAGACCGTATCGTTTTCGATGCGCACATCGACCTGACAGTTGCGGAAGCCCTTTTTGGCGAAGTGGCTCTGTATGAGTTTGGTGTTTTTGTCGATTACATAGTCCGAAAGTTCGGTGTTGCGGCGCAGCTTCAACTCCTCGACAAGATCCTTCTGCTTGCCCTTGCCCACGCCCTCGAACTGCCAGCGCAGAATACGCGGGCGCTCTTTGAGGAAGACCTCCAAGTCGAGCGAGTCGCCGTCGATGGTGGCACCGATCTGCACGTCGGAGAAGTATTTGGGTGCCCACAGACGCTGTATGGCATTGGAGATGAACTTGCTGGGCAGATATATCGAGTCGCCCTCCTCCAAACCCGCCGAAGACTTCAGGATTTCATGATTGAGATACTTCACTCCATGCAGGTTGACCTTGCGAATGTAGTAGAGCCTGCCGTCGCTCTCGGTCAGGATCGGAGCATCGGCATCGAACTCGACCGAATCGGGCTGTATGTTGTTCGACACCTCGTCGATAGCATATCGTCGGTCGGAGCCCTGCACCGTCGAATCGGCCTTTTCGGCACCGGCACCCGCCGTGACCGGCTGCTGTGCATCGACACCGGTGGAAATCAACATGGCCGCTGCCGTAAAAAGTATCGCAAAATGTGTATATTTCATCGAAAAAACTATAATTTTTTATCGTTAACCAATCCGTAGCGGCGATCTCTGCGGGCGAACTCCTCGACAGCCGCATCGAACTGCTCCTCACCGAAGTCAGGCCACAGCACCGACGGGAAATAGAGTTCGGCATACGACGCCTGCCACAACAGGAAGTTGCTCAAACGGCACTCGCCGCCCGAACGCACGATGATGTCGGGATCGGGGATCGAAGCCGTATAGAGCGAGTCGGCAACCGCCTGCTCGTCGATATCGTCGGCCGACAGTTCGCCTGCGGCCACCCGGCGCGCCAATGCCTGCACACCGGCCGCAATCTCGCTGCGCGACGAATAGTCGAAAGCCAGCACCAGCGTCAGTTTGTCGCCGTCGGCAGTCTGTCGCTCGATGGCTTCCAGATGCTCGCGCACACGCTCCGAGAAGCGGTTGCGCCGACCTATGACCATCACTCTGACACCCTGCCGCCGCAGATCCTCCACCTCGGAGATGACGCTGCGGCAGAAAAGCTCCATGATGGCCTCGACCTCCTGACGGGGACGACCCCAGTTTTCGGTCGAGAAAGCATAGAGCGTCAGGTATTTGACTCCGTTGCGCACAGCCGCACGCACAGAGGCTCTGACCGACTCCACACCGGCTATGTGACCCTCGTAACGCTCCTTGCCGAGCTGCTGCGCCCAGCGGCCGTTGCCGTCCATAATGATGGCCACGTGTTGCGGTATGGAACTTCTGTCAGTCATAATAACTTGCAAATGTAAGCATTTTAATCTTAAAACGGAAGCATATCGCTGAAAATACTGCGCGACAGTCCCGATCGGAGAGGCTCAAACAGCTGCATTTCAATCGCGTCGGTCGATGCCCCACATCATCTTATTGCTTAACGTGTCGTAGAATGAATTATTATGCGGCGTAGCCAAAAAAAGCCTTTGTGCGGCGCAGGTTATGCGCACACGGCCGCCGTCGTCGAGACGGCACACACGGTTGTCGACCGAGAGCAGCGCGGACTGCGAGCGCGAGCGCAGCACCAGCTCGATGCTGCTCGAATCGGGGATAACGACCGGACGCATGGTAAGGTTGTGGGGAGCCAGCGGAGAGAGCACCAGACACCGGCACGAGGGTGCCACGATCGGGCCGCCGGCACTGAGCGAATATGCCGTCGAACCGGTGGGTGTGGAGACGATCACGCCGTCGCCGTGGTAGGTGGCGATCATCTCGCCGTCGACATATGCCTCCACCGCGATCATGGTAGCTCCGCGACGCTGTATGGCGGTCTCGTTCAGCGCATGATGCCAGGTCTCCGAACCTCGGAAATCGCCCTCGACACGAAGCATGGTACGCGGCTCGCAGCGCAACTCGCCACGCGATATGCGCTCCATGAGCGGCTCTATGCCGTCGCCGTTGTTCTCGGTGAGAAATCCGAGCCGGCCGCTGTTGATGCCTGCAACGGGCGTCGAGCACAGAGCAAGGCGATGTATGCCGTCGAGCAGCGTGCCGTCGCCGCCGTAGCAGATCATCACCTCGTCGCCGCCCGATGCGGGGGCGGCACCGCGATAGACCTTGTCGGCCGGCACGATGATGCCCGTCAGTGCGGCAACGACCTCGGCAAACTCCTCATTTATCGAGTAGTCGAAGCCGTAACGCGCAATGGCATCGAATATGGCTGCGATCTGCGAAGGCACATGCGCCGACTGCCGACGCGAAAAAAGTATGATATTCATCTGGCCAAACGAAAAATAATACTTAACTTTACACGGCAAATATATACATTTTATGACAAAACTGAGTGTAAATATCAATAAGATTGCCGTAGTGCGGAACTCGCGCGGAGGAAACGTTCCCGATCTGCTGCGCGCAGCCCTCGACATAGAGCGGTTCGGAGCCGACGGCATCACCGTACACCCGCGCCCCGACGCGCGCCATATCCGTCACGACGACGTGCGCGACCTCAAACGCGAAATATCGACAGAGCTTAACGTCGAGGGCAACCCTACGGAGAGTTTCTGCGCACTGGTCGAGGAGGTATGTCCCGCGCAGGTTACGCTCGTGCCCGACGCACCCGACGCCCTGACCTCCAATGCCGGGTGGAACACGATTGCCAACAGAGAGTTTCTCACCCGCATATGCGACCGGTTCCGGAGCCGTGGCATTCGCGTCTCGATATTCGTCGACCCCGATCCCAAGATGGTGGAAGGCGCCGCCATGTGCGGAGCCGACCGTGTGGAGCTATACACCGAAGCCTATGCCCGCAACTACCCCGCCGATCCGGAAAAGGCCATAGCCGACTATGTCGTAGCAGCCGCAGAGGCACGTCGTCTGGGGCTGGGACTCAACGCCGGACACGACCTCAACACCGAGAATCTGACATACTTCATCAGCCGCATACCGTGGTGCGACGAGGTATCGATAGGCCATGCGCTCATCAGCGACGCCCTCTACTGGGGACTGGAAAATACGGTCGGCATATACCGCCGCTGCATCGAGCAGGCCTCAACACGCTAATGCGACAACAACAGACTACCTTGAATATCATGAAACGAATCTTGACCATTATCGCCGCCACGCTCTTCATATGCTCGGCGGCCGAGGCGCAGAATGCCTACAATTATCAGAAACAGAGCCACTATGCCGTACTGCCCGTACACAAGTCGAGCATAGTCTTCCTGGGAGACAGCATAACCGACTACGGCGATTGGAGCGAATGGTTCGCCAATGCGAAGATCATCAACCGCGGCATCAGCGGCGACAGGGTGGAGTGGCTGCTCAAACGCATGGATCCCCTCATCGAGGGGCAGCCGGCCAAGTTGTTTCTGATGATCGGCACCAACGATCTGGCAGCGGGCGCCGCCCCCGAAACGGTGGTGGAGAACATCTGCAAGGCCATAGACCGCATACTTGCCGAATCACCGCGCACACGACTCTACGTACAGAGTCTCTTCCCCGTCAACGGCGAAGCGTTCAAAGACAAGATGGCAAAGAAAAGCCACTGGTCGAAGGGCGGCGAGATCGTGGCCGTCAACAAGGCTCTGGCCGAGGAGTGCGCCAAGCGCGGAGTACCTTACATAGACGTCTACTCATCGCTGACCGACTCCCGTGGTTTGCTCGACGAGCGTTATACCAACGACGGACTGCATCTGATGGCCGACGGCTACAAGGTGTGGGTGGAGCTGTTGCGCCCCTACGTCAAATAGCGGACGGCACCCGAAACGAACGACACACAGACAAACAAACGGCAATGGCAGCAGAAGCACTCGACAACCCGATATTCGAACACATACGCGACACAGTCGACCGGCTGGGCGTGGAGGCCTACGTGGTGGGCGGCTACGTGCGCGATTTCTATCTGCGACGTCCGTCGACCGACATCGACGTGGTGGTGGTAGGCAGCGGCGTGGAGGTGGCCGAGGCTCTGGGCGAGAAGCTGCATGCCAAGGTCTCGATATTCAAACGTTTCGGCACGGCCATGCTGCGCTGGCAAGGCACCGAGGTGGAGTTCGTCGGCGCACGCAAAGAGTCGTATTCGCAAGACTCGCGCAAGCCGCAGGTGGAGCCGGGCACGCTCGAAGACGATCAGCGGCGCAGAGACTTCACCATAAACGCCATGGCATGGTCGCTCAACGCCGCAACGTTCGGACGTCTGGTAGATCCGTTCGACGGCATGACCGACATGGAGGATTGCATCATACGCACGCCGTGCGATCCCGACGTTACGTTTTCGGACGATCCGCTGCGCATGATGCGCGCCATACGCTTCGCCACGCAGCTGGGATTCGACATCGACGACGAGACGTTCGAGGCCATACGCCGCAACCGCGAGCGGATACGCATAGTATCGAAAGAGCGCATCATCGTGGAGATGAACAAAATAGTGGCTTCACCCGTACCGTCGATAGGATTCGAACTGCTCGATACGTCGGGACTGTTGGAGCTGATATTCCCTGAGATGCACCGCCTGGGCGGTGTGGAGCGGCGCGGCAGTCACGCCCATAAAGACAACTTCAAGCACACGCTCAAAGTGCTCGACAACGTAGCACGCCGCTCGGAGGATCTTTGGCTGAGATGGGCGGCCGTCATGCACGACATAGCAAAGCCGCTGACCAAGGCCTACGATCCGCGCATAGGCTGGACATTCCATCAGCACGAGGTAGTAGGTTCGAAGATGGTGCCGCAGATATTTCGCCGCATGAAGCTGCCCATGAACGAGCACATGCGTTTCGTGCAGAAGATGGTGTTTCTGCATCTGCGCCCCATAATCCTGTCGGAGGACATGGTGACCGACTCGGCCGTACGGCGTCTGCTGTTCGAAGCGGGCGACGACGTGGAATCGCTCATGACACTCTGCGAGGCCGACATCACATCGGGCATCGATGCCAAGGTAAAACGCTATATGGCCAACTTCGAGCTGGTGCGCAGCAAGATGCGCGACTTGGAGGAGCGCGACCGCATACGCAACTTCCAGCCTCCGGTCACGGGTGATCTGATAATGCAAACCTACGACCTGCGGCCGTGCAGCCTGATAGGCGATATAAAGGAGCGTATCAAAAACGCTATTCTCGACGGCGAGATACCCAACGACTACGACGCGGCATATGCCATGATGGAGCGTCTGGCAGCCGAACACGGACTCGAAAAACGCAACACAGAGCGGGCTTAAAAAACACTATGCCGAGACGCCCGTCTCCGAACATAATCCCAATCCGGCAGCGCGTGCTGCGCGTATGCTTCAAGCTGAAAACGCCCTCAGAAAAATTGAAATCGAGCAGATGATGCCGCAATGTTGGTCATTTGGTCGAATGGGTTTGGACGAGTGGTTGCAATCGATTTATTTTGTCGCGACAATAAGTTGCAAACAGACATTATGAACGATTTTTCCGACCGCTCAACTGCCGCCGCAACGAATCGCACAGCCTCGATAGGCGACGATTTCGTGATGATCGACGGAGTGACAATCAACGATATAGAGCTTGTAAAAAACCTTATAGACCGTCCCTCGACATCGATCATCGTATGCAGGAGCGGAGCCATCGATCTGCGCATCGACCTGGTGCAGCACACAGTCGAATCGCCGGCCATGGCAGTCACGCTGCCGGCGCAACGTGCCGAGTGCATGTCGATAAGTCCCAACTTCGAAGCGGTGATAATAAACATGTCCGACCGCTTCATCGACATGCTCAACATATCGAGTCGCACGCAGGTATTCATGGCTCTGCGAAACAATCCGGTCATACAGCTCGACTACACCACCATCAATGCCGTGGCAGCCTATCGCGAGATCATAGGCAAGTCGATCAGCCATGCCACCAACCCCTACCGGCTGGAAGTAGTCGAGAACTTCACCCGCGCATTCTTCTACGCCGGAGGATTCTACTTCCACGAGTTGCTCGACAAGCGTCCGACATCGTTTCACAACTCCATACTCGAACGCTTCATCGACCTTGTACGCAACAACTACCGTCAGCACCGGAGGGTGGGATTCTACGCCGACAAGTTGTGCATAACGCCAAAATATCTGTCGAAAGTGGTCAAGCAGAGCAGCGGGCAGTCGGCCGTGGAGTGGATCGACAGCTACGTGATACTCGAAGCGAGAAACCTGCTCAGAAGCTCCTACATGACCATACAGCAGATTGCGGCTGAGCTGAACTTTCCCAATCAATCGTTCTTCGGCAAATACTTCAAACGCATGACCGGAATATCGCCAAAAGAGTACCGCGAGGGGGGGGGTATTGGGACATGCCGAACGGAGCGTAACCGCCGATGAACACCAAATCAACGGCAGCCCGGAGACGGCCGAAACAGTCTGCGCAACGGCCGCTGCCAATGCGGCGGAGAAAGCGATGAGAGCGGCTGTCGTGAGTGCGCAGTGTGCGGCGGAAGAGGCTGTCGTGAGTGCGGCAGATGTCATGGCAAAAAGCCAGGCCGGCACAACGCAGCCCGCAGCCGCGATGGAATCGACAGACGGAGGAGCTATCGGTCTCGGGGTGTTTTTCGCTCTTGCAGGGCTGCGATGAAATCGGAAAACTCGCGCCACAGAGGTTCGGTCTGCAACCACATCTCGCGCGCCTCGGCCGCACGCGAAGGCGACGCCGACGAAATATCGCGCAAATACTCCTCGTCTGCGGGGTGCAGATCGGAGGCAAACTCCTCGAAATACTCCTTGAAGTTGCGGCACAGAAGCCGCAACAGGCCTTCGTCGAGAGAGCCGTTGCGCCGCCACCCTGCCCACAAACGCGCTATGACCGCCGAAGGCGACTTGTCGCTCAGATCGATCGACATATCGTCGAACGCGTCCCACTCCTCAGCAGCGACATAGCACAGAGCCAACAGCTCGACGGCACACGTGTGGTCCTCCGAATCGATGTCGAGCAACAGTTCCAAGATAGCCATCGTCATCTCCAAATCGCCCAGCAGAAAGTGGTCGACAGCCGTATCGCGGAGGATTCCGATGGCCGCCGCCGTATTGCTGTGCTCCCAGCGCAGTTCGATCGCCTCGTCGTCGGGCAGAAGCGCGGCAATATCCTGAAAGGCGTGAAAACGCTCGTTGCATGCCGCCTCCGTATCGCCGTCGGCCTGCATCTTTGCAGCAGCAGCGGCTCGCCGCACGAAGTCGTAGCGGCCGCGGCCGACGATCTCGAAACGCTGATCGTCGGTAGGTTGAAGTATAGTATTGTGATTCATAACGATATATCGACAAATTTATGCTTTTACGTCTTCATGGCCGGTCTTGCAGGGAGCAAACCGCGAAATCCGCAGCATCAAAGCCGTTATTGCGACCGTAACCGCTGCGGCGCAGATGTATGCCAAAGGCTGCGCACCCATGCCGACGAACTGCGACGAGACGAAGACGAATGCCGAGCAGACGTAAGTCATAAAGAGAGCCGGCAGCAGCGCAATCCACACGGTGCGGGACTCAGAACGCAGCCATGCCACGATAGTCCAGAGCACGATAACCGAGAGTGCCTGGTTGCACCATGCGAAGTAACGCCATATCACGTCGAAGTCGACGAATGTAATGGCAATGCCCACGGCGAATATCGGCAGGCAAACGGCCAGGCGGCGCGAAGTGGAGTGCTGGTCGATGCGGAGCATGTCGGCAATGATAAGTCGCGCCGAGCGAAATGCAGTATCGCCCGAAGTGATGGGTGCAGCCACCACACCCAGCACTGCCAAAATGCCTCCGGCAACGCCGAGCGTAGTACGGGTGATGGTAGTGACAGCCCAGCCGGCATCGTTGCCGTGCTCAGCCAGCGACGCATTAAGGCCGTCGGCACCGTGAAAAAAAGCCATGGCAACGGCCGCCCAGATCAGAGCGATGACAGACTCGGAGATCATGGCGCCATAGAAGATAGAACGGCACTCGCGCTCGTTGCCCATGCAGCGCGCCATAAGCGGCGACTGCGTGGCGTGGAACCCGGATATGGCACCGCAGGCGATGGTGATGAAGAGCATCGGCATGACGGGCATCGACGAGGGATCGCGCTGGGCATTGGCGAGCGTCGTCAATTCGGGAACCTCGTATCCGCCGAAAAGAATCACGCCGGCAATGGAGATCGCCATGATGATAAGAGCTGCACCGAACAGCGGGTAGATACGACCGATGATCTTGTCGATGGGCATCAGCGTAGCAACGAAGTAGTAGACCACGATAATACCGAGCCATATATAATTCGACCAACCGGTCATATCAGCCAGGATCGAGGCCGGAGAACGCAGAAACACCACGCCCACCAGCACCAGCAGCACCAGCGTGAACCAACGCATGAACTGCTTCACGCCGCCGCCCAGATAACGGCCTACGATCTCGGGCAGGCTGCGCCCGTCGTTGCGCAAAATGGCCACACCCGACAGATAGTCGTGCATGGCACCGAGAAATATACCGCCGAATGTAATCCACAGAAAGGCCACAGGTCCGAAGCATGCACCGAGCACGGCACCGAAGATGGGACCTATACCTGCTATATTGAGCAGCTGGATCAGAAAGATCCGCCAGCGCGGCATGGGCATGTAATCGACACCGTCGTAGAGACGTTTCGACGGCACCTCGGCCTCAGGGTCGATGCGGCACACGCGATCGAGGAAGCTGCCGTAGAGGAAATATGCGGCCACAAGAAGCGACAGGCATATAAAAAAAGTTATCATTTACTTAAAAAAATATGGGTTTTATTGTGCGAATTTAATAAATATTTACGATATTTGCACCGTCAATCTCAGAATTGACCATTAGGTTGCCTTAATAGCTCAGTTGGTAGAGCACTTCATTCGTAATGAAGGGGTCGGGGGTTCGAGTCCCCCTCAAGGCTCCCAGGAAAAAGACCTTCCACAACGG
>CAMWTS010000051.1 GCA_947177225.1 uncultured Alistipes sp.
TCGTGAAAAGGCGTCATTAGCGTCACCTCAATCATCGGCGCGAATAGGCAGTACGGTTTAGTACAGCCTATCCGCGCCGCTTTCATGTCGGCACCGCTACTAACGCCTTTTGACGAAAAATGGGTTTGTGGTGCTTAGTAGATTATTCCTATTGCCATGTCATTTCGAGCGTAAGCGAGAAATCTGTGCGCGGCGATTTCCACTCTGTCATTCTGAGGAGGACGGCACGTCCGACGTGAGAATCTCTTTTGTTGCGGCAAACTGGCTCGTGACAGCGAGACTCCCACGTCGCCTGCGGCTCCTCGGAGTGACATGCCGGTGTCATTCTGTGCGCAAGCGAGAAATCTGTGCGCGGCGATTTTCGCCGTCAAGTCTCTTTTCTCTGAGTATGTTGCAAGCCTTGTCTTCCCCAGATGTCTCACGTTCGTTCGACATTACAGCCTGTGTAAAACAATATGATTCCGTATGGTTCTGCCAAGCATGGCGCACGGCATTGCTCAGGCTTTGCCCCGCCCCGCATGGAGTGCGATGAGCCGGAGTTGTATGGCGCGCCGGTCGTTTAATTGACCCGATAGGCATGTTTTACGCCTTTGATGCGCAATATGGCATACAGCAGTGTATCGACAATGCCGGTGCTCGGTACCTCCACGGTGATGTTGCCGACGGCGGTGCCGTCGTTGCGCGAAGTCATCGAGAGTGTGCGTATGTTGAGTTTCAACTCGCGGCTGACCACCTCGGTGATGGTGTTGGCTATGCCAGGGGTATCCTGCGTTGTGACGGCTATCGTGACGCGGAATGCGCCCGAGGCCTCCTCGCGCCAGCGTGCCTCCATTACGCGATAGGGGTAACGCTCTTTCAATCGCATGGCATTGGGGCAGTCGGAGCGATGTATGGTGATGCCCGAATTGATCGTTACGAAGCCGAAGATCTCGTCGCCCTTGATGGGGTTGCAGCAGCGTGCGAGTTTGTATTCGATGTTGCTGATGCTCTCGTCGATGATAAGTGCATCGGTCGAGTGCGATACGTTTTCGCGCGAGGCTGCGGCGTTCTGCACCCTGCGCTCCTCGGCCTCGGCGGCTGCGGCACGGCGTTCGTCGTCGGCCTGACCCGAAAGCCAGCGCGAGAGTATATCCTTGATCTGCGAGATCTCGATCTTCTGTGTGGCTATCATCATATAGATTTCCGTGCCGCGGCGTATCTTGAAGTATTTGCAGAGATAGGCTACGGCCTCGTCGATCGAGGTCGACAGCTTCCAGTTTTTGAGTTTGCGTTCGAGTTCCTCGCGCCCCATGCGGGCATGTTTCATCTGCTCCTCCCGCAGGTAGGCTCGTATTCTCGATTTGGCTTTCGACGTGACGCAGATGTTGAGCCAGTCGGCTTTGGGCGTCTGATCCTTGCGCGTGAGCACCTCGCAGATGTCGCCGTTGCGGAGCGGCTCCTTGATCGGCACTGCGCGATTGTTGATCTTGCCGCCGACGCAGATCGAACCCAGCGACGTGTGTATGTCGAAGGCGAAGTCGAGCACCGTGGCTCCCTCGGGAAGTTTGCGTATGTCGCCGTTGGGCGTAAAGACGAATATCTCGCCCGACGAAGGCTTGGCGTCGAAGCGTTGCGCCAGCGATTGGGTCGTATCCTCCAACAGCTCGCGCAGGCGTTCCAGCCATTGGTCGGCACCCATGCCTCCCTGCTTTACACCTTTGTAACGCCAGTGGGCGGCGATACCGCGTTCGGCTACGGCGTCCATGCGTTCGGTGCGGATCTGTATCTCCACCCAGCGGCCGTGGCCGTCGCTGACGGTGGTGTGCAGCGATTCGTAGCCGTTGGACTTTGGTATGGTGATCCAGTCGCGCATGCGTTCGGGATTGGGGGTGTAGATGCTGCCTATATGCGAGTAGACCGTCCAGCAGAGGGCTTTTTCGCGTTCGGGTTCGCAGTCGATTATGATGCGCAGCGCGAAGATGTCGTAGACACCCTCGAACGGCACGTTCTGCTTGCGCATCTTCTGAAAGATGGAGAATATCGACTTCGTGCGGCTCTTGACGTGATATTTGATGCCGTCGGCATCGAGACGCTCCAATACCGGCGCGATGAACTTGGAGATGAATGTGCGGCGTTCGCTCTCTGTCTCCTCCAACTTTTTCACTATGTGGTTGTAGGAGTCGGGTTCGAGGTATTTGAGCGAGAGATCCTCCAATTCGCTCTTTATGTTGTAGAGTCCCAGCTTGTGTGCTATCTGTGCATACAGGTTGAGACTCTCCCAGCTCTTTTTGCGACGCTTCTGCTGAGGGAACATTGCCAGCGAGCGCATCACATCGAGACGGTCGGCCAGCTTGATTAGTATCACGCGCGGATCTTCCGAGTAGGATACGATCATGTCGCGGAAATCCGATGCCTGCTCTTTGGACACTTTGAGCTTTATGTCGGATATTTTGCACAGTCCCACGATGATGCCCAGCACCTCGTCGCCATAGTTGCGACGTATGGTCTGCGACAGTTCGGCCACCTGCTCGGGGTGTTCACGGTTGGTTATTCGCATCACGTCGTGCAGGATCGAGGCTATTGTAGAGTTGCGTCCCAAGCCGATCTCCTCGACGACGATGCGTGCCACAGCCACGTCGTGGTCCATCATCGGCGTGTTGTCGTAACGTTCGTAGGGCTGCATGCGCTCGGCCGTGAAGGCGAGGGCGTGGTCTACCATTTGTTGTGTTTCGGCTGAAAATTGCGAAGCTATAAGCTCTCTGAAATCCTTGTATCTCTCCATAACTGTCCTCTTCTTGTCTCTCTGCACTAAGATATGATATAACGCTCCATGGCGTCGGATAATTGTATCGATCGGCCGGAATCCGACCGTTTCGTTTGTCTATCGTCGTCGGACGATATACAGCGGCTCGTCCGTCAGCGCATAACGGCGACGGTCGTCGTCGCAGAAGCGGCGGGCGTAGTGTTCGACCTCCACCTCGAATCCCGCTTCCCTCAGACGGTCGGCATAGTCGCGGCCGTAGACGCGACGGTGGTCGTACTGCCCGAAAAGGCGCGTGCGCTCCTCGGGGGCGGTGACTGTCGGATCCTCGAATGTCTCCTCGCGCGACTCGTCGACGGGCGAGAGCATTATGCCCCAGCCTCCGCGTCGCATTACGCGGTGCAACTCGCGCATGGCCTGCCGGTCGTCGTCGACATGCTCCAACAGATGGTTGCATATTACTGCGTCGACCGACTCGTCGGCGAGCGGAATGCGCTGCACGTCGAAGTGCATATCGGCCAGCGGCGAGCACAGGTCGGCAGTGAGGTAGTCGCCGGAATCTGAGTATATGCGCCTGAACCGGCGCATGAGCGATACTTCGGGAGCTATGTGCAGCAGTCGCGGACGAGTTGCGGCAAAGTCGGTTTCGCGTTCTATCCACAGCCACAGCAGCCGGTGGCGTTCGAGTGCCAGACAGCGCGGACAGAGGGCATCTTCGCGTGGTGTGACATAGCCGTAGGGCAGGAACCGCCGCCGTCTGAGACCGCACACCGGACACTCGCGGCCGCGACCGATGTAGAGCAGTCCGAGCAGCGGCACGCTCCACGAAGCCGTGCGTTGCAGCAGGCTGCGAGGTATGTGGTTGAGTATCCAGCGAATGAGCTTTTTCATGATGCTGCCGTTTATAGGGTGTGCAAGCGACGATCGAACCTCTCTCTGCGAGGTGAGCGATGCGTGCTGATTAAGACTGCTTCCGGTCGGTGTCGATGATCTTGTCGATCTGCTCCTCGGTCTTGCGGAGCCGCTCGCGACAAAACGCTATCAACTCGGTGGCACGCTTGACCTCGGTCGCCAGTTCGTCGACCGACATCTGCTCGTCGCGCAGGCGGGCGAGAATGGATTCTATCTGCCCGGCAGCCTCGTCGTATGTCATCTGCACTCTCTTTGCCATAATCTTGCATTCGATTACTCGCGTCTTTTCCAGCCTCGGCATAGCTCGTGCAAGCACGGCCTTGCGCTCGGCTTATCGGAAAATGTCTGGTTTGACAAAGATAGCGGATTTGCGGCGATTATCCCAAAAAAAATGTATTTTTGTAAAAAACATACCGATATATGAGATATTTGCTAAGTCTGTGCGCATTGTCCCTCGTGCTGACGGGTTGTGCCGAGCCGGAGCAGGAGCCGGTTATATGGGATTTTAACAACTATGAAGTGGTGTTTACGATGGTCGATGCCCAGACCGGAGCCGACTTGCTCGATGAGGACAATCCTTCGGGTGTGTGGCTCGGCGATGTGGCGGTAATATACGACGGCCGCCGCTACGCGCTTGCCGACGATCTTCACAAGGCTGCCAATATGCCCAAGCCGCTGGGGTTGCGCCGTACGACTGTCGATGATGGAGGCGTGGTTCGCCATGCTTTGAGCTTCGGTGAGTTCTCGCCCTCGGACGATCATCGCGACGAGCGGTTTACGATGGATTGGGGCGATGGTACGCAGACCGAGATCGCTTTCGACTGTTACGTCGCATGGAACGGCAATACCCCCAAGGTGAATACGCGTGTCAGCGTGGACGGCAGCGAGCGCATATCGGGCGATATATGGAGGGTCGATCTGAAACGAACCCTTCCCCAGCCTACATTCGATGCCGGCTATAAATCCGCAGACTACTCGGCCGACGGCAGCGTAGTAGTGCTGCAACGCGCCACGGAGGGACGCGGTATCGACATAGTCGTCATGGGCGACGGATATTCCGACCGGCTCGTTGCCAACGGAGCATATCTGCGCAAGATGCGCGAGGCGGTCGATGCCTTCTTCTCGGAGGAGCCGTACCGTTCGCTGCGTCATCTGTTCAACGTATTTGCTGTCAACGTGGTGTCGGAGTCGGAGGGCATACACGACGGCGGCAGTACGGCTCTTGGAGTGGGATTCGGTGAGAGTACGGTCGTAACGGGCGATTACGATGCCTGCTACGGCTATGTGTGGCAGGTCGATGAACTGGCCGGTAACTTCGACCGTATCAATGAGCTGGTGATACTGGTCGTGGTCAATCATATCCGCTGGGCGGGCACATGCTATATGTGGGGACCCTACTCGATGGCCGACGGAGTGACGATGCTCGACGGCGATTACGGCCGCGGGTTCTCCATAACTTACAGTTGTTATGTCGACGCTTCCGACCTTAGGTATACCATCGTGCACGAGGCTGCCGGTCACGGCTTTGCGAAGCTGGCCGACGAGTATTTCACCGTCGGGGAGACGATTCCGGAGCAGACGCGGGCATATTACGCTCAGCTGCAACCTTACGGCTATTACAGAAATATAGATATGTCGGGCGATGTAGTAGCTTCGTCGTGGTATCGCTATACGGTCGATCCTCGCTATGCGGGTACAGATGTGGGCTATTTCGAGGGCGGATCGTATTATGGAACAGGCGTGTGGCGTTCGTCATGGCAGAGCCTTATGCTCTATACCGAGGGCGGATTCAATGCCATAAGCCGAGAAACGGCCTACCGCCGGATCTTGCGGCTGGCTTACGGAGCGTCGTGGCAGTTCGACTATGAGGAGTTCGTCGGTTTCGATATGGATCACAACACCTTGCCGCTCGCCTCGCACTCCGCGTCGTCGCCGTTGCGCAATCGCGAACCTCTGCCGCCGCCGGTCATGATGGATCGGACGTGCGTCTTGCGCCGGTAACTTCGGCTTGCAGATGTCCGTCGGACAGCTCGATGTCGAGTTTGGTGCCGCGGGCAGCCGTGTCGATCGAAGCGACGGCCTTGCCGTCGATGCGCACCACCGAGAATCCGAGCCGCAGAATATTGTCCACCGAACGGCTTCGGGCTATGTCGTCGGCCGCCTGCAACCGCTTGTATTCCGAGCGTATCAGCCGCCTGGCGTTGTCGCCCAGTCTCTCGGCCATGTTGTCCAGACGCGTTGCAGCTCCTACGCATGTCGTGATCGCCGAGCGGTGCAGCTCGGCCGAGCTGCGCTCCAAGGTCAGGCGCCGGCGGTGGAGCGACTCCACCACGCAGCTGCGCAGTATGTCGGCGGCGGTATCTATCCACGCCTGCTCGGCGGCCATGCGTTCGACTATCCATGCCGCTGCGGCAGTGGGTGTTTTGAGCGAGATGTGGGCAACCATATCCACCACACTCGTATCCTTGTCGTGACCTATGCCCGATATGACGGGAAGGGGAAATTGCGCTACATGTGCGGCCATGCGGTAGGAGTCGAATGCGGCGAGGTCGCTGGTCGAGCCTCCGCCGCGAATGATCGCCACCGCGTCGAACTCCTCTTCGCGTTGCGCCACCCTCTCCAATGCCGATATGACCGACTCCTCGGCCGCCGCACCCTGCATACAGGCATCGAAGAGCTCGGTGGAGATGGCATAGCCGCAGCCTGCTATCTCGCGCATGAAGTCGCGATAACCGGCTGCTGCGGCACTCGATACGACGGCTATGCGGCTGATTAGACGCGGCAGCGGCACGTCGCGATTCATCTCCCACACTCCGTCGGACTGCAACTGACGTATGGTCTCGCGGCGGCGGCGTTCGACCTCGCCCATTGTGTAGCGAGGATCGATGTCGGTTATCTGCAACGAGAATCCGTAGACCTCGTGATACGTCACATGTACTTTGGCCAGTATGCGTATGCCGGCTGCTAGTGCGGTACCCGTTTGCGACGAGAAGTATGCGGCGATCTTCGAAAAATGACTGCGCCAGATGACGGCGCGAGCCTCGGCGCGCGGTACGCCGTCCGTCGTGCCCTTCTCCACGAGATTGATATAGCAGTGTCCCGAGTAGTTTACTTTCAGTTCCGATATCTCTGCGCTGATCCACACGGGCAGCGGGAATCTCTCGTCGAGAGCCGAGCGAACCATGCGTTGCAGGTCGTAGAGTGTCAGATGGTGTTCGGGCGATGTGGTCATACGGTGCTGCGATGTATGGTTACAAGAGTATTATTCCGAGCTCGGGTGCCAGACGGCGACCTTTGGGCAGGGTGAGATTGAGCAGATGTTCGCTTCTGACAGGGGTGCCGTCGCGCATGGCGGGCTGCCATGACGGTGCCGTCGCAAGCAGACGCATAATGCGGCGCAGCAGACGTTTGTCGGTCGATTGCAGCACCTCTTCGACAACGATGCTGCCGTCGACATCGACCGTATACCGCAGCGACACTTTGGCTGTCGGCATGCGATCGTCCCACTCGATGCGAGATGCCACGTAGTCGGTAAGTGTGGTGAAGCCCTCCGCTGCGAACCTCGCCGGCGTGTCGTAGCGCAGAGTAACGATGATGACGCCATGGCTTGCCTGCTGTCCGTAGAGAGCTATGGTGTCGTCGTCGGCCGGCAGGGTGTCGATGCTCTCTATGTTGCTCTGCGGAATGTGATCGATGCCCTGCACGATCTCGCCTCCCACGACATAGAGGGGCGATTGCGCCATGGCCGTTGCCGCTGCGAGCAGAGCCGCGGCCGTCAGAAGCATACGTCTTGTCAGAGAATGCATTGTTATCATCGGTTTTTATTCTTTAAAATAAACGCCGCCTCGGCGCATCTATTGTGCTTTGCTGCTTGTGCGGCTGGCTGAAAGCTCGTTATACGCCGACGACCGAGCCGACGGAAGTGCCGTGCTCGGTCGTCGCGCTGTGTATGGTGCGTCTACAACTCGCTCTCCTTCAATCGCTCGGCATTCTCGGCTACGATCAGATGATCGATGCAGTCCTGAATGTCGCCGTCCATGAAGGCCGACAGATTGTAGATCGTGTAGTTGATGCGGTGGTCGGTGATGCGTCCCTGCGGGTAGTTGTAGGTGCGTATCTTGGCCGAACGGTCGCCCGTCGAGACCATCGTCTTGCGTTTCGAGGCTATCTCGTCGAGATATTTCGAATATTCGAGGTTGAATATTCGTGTACGCAACTCCTCGAAAGCCTTGTCGGTGTTCTTCAACTGCGACTTCTGATCCTGGCACTGCACGACTATACCCGTGGGTATGTGGGTCAGACGTATGGCCGAATAGGTGGTGTTGACCGACTGTCCGCCCGGACCCGATGCACAGAATATGTCCTTGCGAATATCGTTCCACGAGATGTCGATGTCGAACTCCTCGGCCTCGGGCAGCACTGCCACCGATGCGGCCGATGTGTGGACGCGTCCCTGGGTCTCGGTCTGCGGTACGCGCTGCACGCGATGCACGCCCGATTCGTATTTCAGAGTGCCGTATACGCTCTGTCCGCTCACCTTCATCACCACCTCCTTGTAGCCGCCTGCGGCACCTTCGGAGTATGATGTGATCTCATAGCGCCAGCCTTTGGTTTCAATATATTTGGTGTACATGCGCAACAGATCGCCTGCGAATATGGCAGCCTCGTCGCCGCCCGTACCGCCGCGGATCTCGACTATTGCGTTTTTGTCGTCCTGCGGATCCTTGGGTATGAGCAGCAGCTTGATCTGCTCCTCCATCTCTGCGATCCGGGGCTCCAACTCGGCAACCTCCTCGCGCGCTATCTCCCGAAACTCCTCGTCTTTCTCGTTGGCCAACACGTCTTTGGCCTCGGCCAGATTGGCCAGTGCCGTGCGGTATTGCTCCGAGGTGGTAACGATGGGGTCCAACTCCTTGTACTCTTTGTTGAGCTGCACGAACTGCTTTACGTCGGCGATCACTTCGGGGTCGGTCAGTTTCTGTCCGATCTCCTCGTATTTGAGCCGCAGGCCGTCGAGTCGTGTCAATATTGAATTATCTGCCATTTCACTATATTTTGGGCAAATATACGAATAAGTGAGCGTAATGCCAAATTTATTTGGCATTACCGAGCGGGAGTATATTGGACGGAGTCAAATTCGAATAAGTGAGCGTAATGCCAAATTT
>CAMWTS010000052.1 GCA_947177225.1 uncultured Alistipes sp.
ACTGTCCGGTATTGTCCGGTTAGTTCAGCGGAGAGAGAGGGATTCGAACCCCCGGTACAGTTGCCCGTACACCGCATTTCGAGTGCGGCCCGATCGACCACTCCGGCATCTCTCCTCGGTAGCTCAGACGAAAAGGTTTTTCCGTAAGAGCATGCAAATATAGACATTTTTTCGATATGTTGTAACGATTGATCGAAAAAAATATGAATTTTTTAACCTGGCATTTTCGGAATATGGGTATGACAAAGCCCGACACAATGCAATGCCGGGCTTATGAATGTGTGTTCAACGGTCTTGTTATTCGTTCATGCGCTGCGTCAGATGGCGTTTGACGTCGTCCCATCGATAGAAGCAGCCTTCGTATGGCCGTATGGGCAGAGTTACTTCGTGTTCGCAGTGAAGCAGGCGCACTATCACATCATTGTCGTCGTTGCGATAGAACATCATTTGCAGATTGACGGCCATGGGCGTAACGCGGTAGATGTTCCAGTGCTCGTGCAGCGAGTCGTATTCGGTAGTGGTGTAGTCCATCTCGCATATGCCCATAAGACTCATCATCGAGGTGATGCCCGAATCGTGTATGAATCGAAGATCGGCCGAAACCGAGCCGTCGGCGATTGCGCGATCGGTGCATTCGATCATTTCGCAGATAGCCCGATGCGAGTCCTTGCGTCTCGATGCGAAGAACTCAGATGGCCCGAAGGGCATGTAGTAGCGCATATTCGAACACTTCCAGCATGCTATCAGCTCCTCCTCGTTGAAGATGGTTGCGAGGCTCTCTCCGTTCCAATCGACGTCCTGCTCGTCTGCCCACAACGTGTATAGCTCCTGCATCAGCTCGATTTGGCGGTCGTGAGCGAGTCGGCCGGGACGATTGAAAAGCAGGCGCATGAGTCGGGTCGGATCGAGATTCTTCATGCGATAGAGTGTAGCTATGCTCTCGGCCTTGTCGTTGACGCAGGCGTGAGCCTGACGGTTGTCGTCGAATATGTCGCGCCAGCGGCCGCTGGCATCGCGTGTGGTGTGCAGCGACGGGTTGAGCTCTTTGAGCCGCTCGTTGTTGGCGGCCATGCTGATGATGCAGCGCGGAACCAGTGTTGAGCGGCTGCGTATCTCGGTGCCCTCGGTTGCGAATATCTCGGGCATGCGCTGCCACATGCGCTCGGCTATGGCGCGATGCTCCTCTACGCCGCGTTGCGACAGCTCGCCCCAACGCGATCGTGCATTGTCGGCCATGTCTCGGACTATTTCGAGGCAGCGAATACCTTCGTCGGTGAGTTCTCCGTCGTCGGCAGCCTTCTGCAATGTGGCGAGCGGTTCGGCGTAGCGGCTCTCACCCTCCAAGAATCGCGATCCGTGGCGGCCGTAATGGCTCAGATAGAACAGCGTGTAACCTTCGGGGGCAGGCGACAGCTCGACAGGCTCATATTCGTAACAGTGATAGATGTCTGCCGCACGTGAGATATTGTTGCGTACCTCGGCTTCGGCATCTTGGGCGTAGGTGCCGATGGGGTATGCCAGCAGTGCGACAGCGGAAACGGCGAATAGCAAGGATTTTCTCATGACGAATCTATTTGACGGTTAATTTCAATGTGCAGGCTGTGTCGGCCGAGGAGTTGCCTATATATATGGTGTAGTCTCCCGGATTGGTGCGCCATGATCGGGTCTCCTCGTCCCAGAATGCGAGGTCGCGTTTCGAAAGCGTGAATTCCACCGATGTGCTTTGCTGCGGATCGAGTTCAACTTTGCGTATGCCTTTCAGCTCTTTCGGCGGGCGTACTACCGTCGGTCGGTCTTCGCCTGCATATAACTGCACGACCTCCTTTCCGCGAATATTGCCCGTGTTGGTGAGTCGGACGCATACGGTCACCGTGTCGCCGTCGGTGAGGTCGCCGGCAGCTGCCAGCTGCGGCCGGTCGATGGCGAACGATGTGTATGACAATCCGTACCCGAACGGGAACAGCGGCTCGATGCGGTTGTATTCATACCAGCGATAGCCCACCAGAACCGACTCGTCGTATGCGACGTCGTATGGCGTGATGAAGTGTTCGTTGCGTACGCGATCGTAGAACGAGGCTCCGCGTGGCATAGTCCCGCACGCCGGAGAATCGGCGAATCTTCGCTCGATGGTCATAGGGAGCTTGCCCGACGGATTGATACGGCCGGCGATGATGTCGGCTATGGCATCATAGCCGTTTTGACCCGGATACCACCCGTATATAAGTGCGGCGCAGCGGTCGCTCCATGCCGTCATGTCGATGCCGGAACCGCTGTTGACTATCACTATGGTGTTGGGGTTGAGCTCCACGGCACGGCGTACGGCGCGCTCGTCGGCCTTGGGCATTGCGAACGGCCGCTCGACACCCTCTGTGTCATAGGTACCTGTGGTTATGATTACTACGTCGGCCGAGCGTAGCTCCTCGTCGGAGGGCTTTTGGCTGACAGTCACGTTGCCGAGACGGCTCAAAGCCGCTTGCGGTGTCACTATGTCGTAGCCTTCGACACGTGCGGCACCTCCGCCGCGAGGCAGCTCTTCGAGCCAGCGTCCGGTGAGCAGTATGTTGCATCGTGTGTTGCGCAGTGGCAATATTCCGTTGTTGCGCAGCAGCACTGTGCCTTCTGCCGCCACCTCGTAGGAGGTTTGTGCATGTGCGGGCAGGCTGTCGAGCAGTTCGGGGCGATATTTGTCGCCCGAAAGGATTCGGTCGTAAAGGCCGAATGCTATCGATGTGGCGATTGTGGGGCGTATCATCTCCTCTATCTGCTGTTCGGTGATCTGGCCGCAGTCTGCCAAAGAGCGAATGTCGCTGGTGAGATAGAAGTAGTCTTCGCCGGGCATGTCGATGTTTTGCCCCGACTCCACGACCTTGCGCCAGTCGTATATCGACCGCCAGTCGGACATGACCATGCCGCGAAACCCGAACTCGTTGCGAAGCAGTTCGGTTATGACGTAATGACTCTGGCCGCACCACTCGCCATTGAGACGGTTGTAGGCTGTCATGACGGAGGCTGCACCGGCCTCGATGCCGGCGACGAATGCCGGAGTGTATATTTCGTGTATGGCGCGTTCGTCGACAATGGAGTTAGACCGTCGGCGATACCACTCGGTGTTGTTGGCAAGAAAGTGTTTCAGGCAGGCGAGCGTGCCGGTCGACTGCATTCCGACGACATAGGCTTCGACCATGCGTGCAGCCAGAAACGGATCTTCGCCGAAATATTCGAAGTTGCGCGAACATTGCGAATTGCGGTATATGTTCATGCCCGGACCGAGCAATACCTCCACGCCCGATGCCCTGCACTCTTCGCCCACGCTGCGGGCGTAACGGTGTGCCAGCTCGGACGAGAATGTCGCGGCCAGCATTATGGGCGAAGGAAATGCCGTCGACCGTTCGATTTGCCGCACCATCGTCGGATCGGGCAGATTGAGATTCAGCCGAAGCCCCTGCGTTGCGTCGGAAGTGAAGATGTAGGGTATGCCGGCCTCGGGAACACCCGGCAGAAAGAATTTGTCGTAGCCGCGCATCATGGATATTTTTTGATCCAGCGAAAGTCGCTCGATCACGACATCGGCCTGCCGGTAGGCCTCGTCCCACGTGAGAAGCTGTTGTGCCTGCGTGCCTTGCCACATGGCTATGGAGCATAACACGGCGGTAAATGTTTTGGTTTTCATTCGAAAGGTAGTCTTAACAGTAGTTCTTTGCGAGAACAAAGATAGGGATAAGTAGGAGCAATATCAAATTTATTTGGCATTATGCCCGCTTATTCATACATTGGCTTCGCCGAAGATACTCCGGTCTCGACATAATCAAGCTGTCGCTTGCTTCTGCGCTCAACTTTTCGTATCTTTGCATCAGATAAAAACGCGTTTCTATGGAGATCAATATCGAAGAGCGGGTAGAGGCTGCCCGTGCGAATTTTCTTTCGGGATATAATTGTGCACAGTCGGTTGTGATGGCCTATGCCGACATAGTCGGGATCGACATAACTATGGCAGCCAAGATCTCGGCATCGTTCGGTGGCGGCATGGGGCGCATGCGGGAGGTATGCGGCACGGTCAGCGGAATGTCGATACTGGCAGGATTTCTGTCGCCGGCGGTCGATCCGTCGAATATGGCGGAGCGCAAGGCCAACTATGCGTTGGTGCAGGATTTTGCCGGCAAGTTCCGCGCAGAGAACGGATCCGTCGTCTGCCGCGAGCTGCTGGCTTTGGACGGTACGCAGTCTTCGTCGCAGCCGTCGGAACGTACTCCGGAGTATTATCGCCGCCGTCCGTGTGCCGATTATGTCGCCTCGGCAGCTCGTATAGTGGGTGAGTATATTATGAATAACAAATAGCGGGTTATGTTGCAGGGAATACTTTTCGACATGGACGGTGTCCTTGTCGACAATCTTGAAATACACAAACAGGCGTTCGGAATCTTTTTCGAGCGTTACGGTATGCACAAATCGGCCGAAGAGCTGAGCCGTGTATTCGGCATGGGAAACGACGACATCATGCGCGCCGTGATGCCGCACGACATCATCGAGAGCGTGGGCTTGCGTGAGTTGGGATATGAGAAGGAAGCGATATACCGCGAATTGTACGCTCCGACGATAAAGCCGGTCGCCGGTCTGACTGATTTGCTGTCGGCATGCGAATCGGCCGGAGTGAAATGTGCCGTCGGCTCGTCGGGGTGTACCGATAATGTCAACTTCGTGCTCGACTCGTGCGATTTGCGGCGTTATTTCTCGGCGACGGTGGCCGGAGACAAGGTGTCGAAATGCAAGCCCGATCCGGAGATATATCTTACGGCGGCCGCGGCCATAGGTGCCGACCCGTCGCATTGCGTCGTATTCGAAGATGCCGAGGCCGGTATCGAGGCCGGAAAGCGCGCCGGCATGAAGGTCATAGCGTTGAGCACCACGTTTGACGCTGATTTTCTCGAAGCGACTCAGGCCGATATGATAATCTCGGATTTCACCCAGATAGACATAGCTCGTATAAACGAGCTTTTAAGCCACTGATGCGTTTATGGCCAAGCATAAGTCGGACAAGACCAATGCAGCCCGTCTGCTCGACCGGGCGGGCGTAGCCTATTCGCTGGTGCCGTATGAGGTCGATGAAGACAACCTTGCCGCAACGCATGTGGCCGAGCAGCTGGGCGAGGATATCGAGACGGTGTTCAAGACGCTCGTTTTGCGCGGCGACCGTACGGGACTGTTCGTATGCGTGATTCCGGGCAACCATTCGGTGGATTTGAAGGCTGCGGCCAAAGTGTCGGGCAACAAAAAGGCCGATTTGATTCCGATGAAGGAGTTGCTGCCCTCGACGGGTTACATTCGGGGCGGCTGTTCGCCGATCGGTATGAAGAAGCCGTTGCCGACATATATTCACGACAGTTCGCTGCGGCACGATCGTATATATATAAGTGCCGGTGTAAGAGGATTGCAACTGTGTCTCGCGCCGTCGGATCTGATATCCTATGTCGGTGCGACAGTTGCCGAAATAAGCCGTGAGGAGGAGTAGTGTCCGATTCGGGACGATAATCAGGCGAGGGCTTCCTCGCTTATTTTTTTTATGCTTTTCGCAGGAACGGATATCGATAGGGCTGCCACTTCTATCGATACGACGAAATGGCCGCGACCGTTGCGTCGAACCATGACTCCGCGCACGCCGCTGAACATGCCCTCTGTGATTTCCACTCTGTCGCCCGATCTGAGTTCTGCTGCCGAACACTCTATCCATTTAAGGCTCTTGATTCGTGAGTTGCAGACTGTGATGAAATCATTCATTTGCCTGTCATCTATCGTTACCGGGCTTTTGTTCTCGGGGTTGATGATGTAACATATGGGCAATGCCGTCGATTGTTTGATCTGCTTGATCTGCGGCGGTTCGATGCGCACGAATATCAGATTGTGAATGGCCGGAACGATCATCTTGCGTTTGCGTCCCGATACAATGCGCTCGACCGTTTGCATTGGTATGAATGTCTCTATGCCGAGATTGTCGAAATGCTCTTTTACCTTCATCTCTCGCGAGTAGGTTACTCGGAGTGCATACCAATATTTTTGCGTATCGATCATCTGGATTCAATGTAAAGCGTTGCAAATATAGCAATATTAATAATATGAACCGCATAATGTCGATTATAGCTATAAATTTTATCGATTTATTTTGTCAAAAGAAAAATAATGCCTACATTTGCACCACCAAAATGGAGATCGCTTCATTTGGTGCGATGAATTCGTAGCTCAGTCGGTAGAGCACAACACTTTTAATGTTGGGGTCCCGGGTTCGAGCCCCGGCGAGTTCACCCTCCCACGCCAGTCTGGCGTGGGATTTTTTTGTCTTGTGACCGGCTAACTCAATAACCGATGCTGCATGAAGATAGCGAGATGGAGCAGTGTCGAAATCTTTCGTTTTGCCGATATGATGGTTTCGTAACGAAACACGGCGGTTTGAACTTCTTGTTATTCCGGATTATAATTTTCAGATAATCAATTAAAATATATCAGACAGGCATAAATTTCGTAATAATTGTTTGCTTTAATGGATTTTGTTTTATATATTTGTTATTTGAATAACAGAACAAGCGATCGGATATGGATCGGAAGACGAAGCAATAAATAGATAAAACCTTTTTTACTATGGCTAAAACATTGAAAATCCGTGATCTTACGTTGCGCGACGGTCAGCAGTCGTCTTTTGCAACGCGTATGACTCAGCAGCAGGTAGACCGCTGTCTGCCTTATTACAAAGACGCCAACTTCTATGCAATGGAGGTGTGGGGCGGTGCGGTGCCCGACTCGGTGATGCGTTATCTCAACGAGAATCCCTGGACGCGTCTTGAAACGATCAAGAAAGCCGTGGGCGACGTGTCGTATTTGACGGCTTTGTCGCGTGGTCGCAACCTGTTCGGCTATTCGCCTTATACCGACGAGATCATTGCCGGTTTCTCGCGCAATGCCATCGAGAGCGGTTTGGGCATTATGCGTATCTTCGACGCGCTGAACGATGTGGACAATGTGAAGTCTACGATCAAATATATAAAAGAGTATGGCGGTATAGCCGATTGCGCGGTATGCTACACGGTAGATCCTAAATATACCGACGGCAAGGAGCATGAGATGGTCTTCACCGATGAGTATTTTCTCGACAAGGCCAAGCAGATGGCGGATCTTGGCGCCGACATGATTACGATCAAGGATATGTCGGGTCTGATTCCTCCGCAGCGTGTGGCAGCTCTTATCAAGTTGTTCAAACAGCATATAGATATTCCCGTCGATTTCCATACTCACTGTACTCCGGGCTACGGTCTGGCATCGGTTATGGCTGCAATCGCCTCGGGTGTAGATGTGGTCGACACCAACTGCTGGTGGTTCGGTGGCGGTACGGGTGCACCTGCATTGGAGCTGGTGTATGTATTCTGTCAGAAAATGGGAATCGATCTGGGTGTTAACATGGAGGCTGTCGCCAAGATCAATGTGGAGTTGAAAGATATCCGCAAGGAGCTGGAACTGTCGGTATTCGGCGCTGAAAAGCCGCTGCCCAAGCCGTTCAATCCGCTGACGGATACTCTGCCGGCAGAGGTCGATGCCATGTTCGACAAGGCTGTGGAGTATGCTGCCGCAGAAAACTGGGAGGCTCTGTTGGAGGTCGCTCAGCAGATCGAGGCATATTTCGGATTCCCCGCGCCCAACAAACTCGTGCAGCAGGCCGAGATCCCCGGCGGTATGTACTCTAATATGGTGGCTCAGCTCAAACAGTTGCAGTCGGAGGATATTCTGCCCCGTGCCATGGAGCTGATTCCGTCGGTACGTCTTTCGGCCGGTTTGCCGCCTTTGGTTACTCCGACATCGCAGATCGTGGGTGCGCAGGCAGTGAACTGCGCCATGGACGAGAAGGCCGGCCGCCCGATGTATACCAACAAGAGTTCGCAGTTCGTCGGACTAGTAAAGGGCGAATATGGCCACACTCCTGTCGAGATCGATCCCGAATTCCGATTCAAGATTTGCGGTGTGCGCGAGGAGACTCCCTACGACACTTCGAAATACCAGAAGCAGCCCAATCCCGTTTTGGAGGAGGCCGGCGGTGTTCATCTGTCCGAGAACGAGAAGGAGGAGCTGCTGCTCGAACTCTTCCCGCTGGTAGCCAAGAACTATCTTGCCGGTGTCAAGAAGGCTGCGTATGCTGACAAGGTCGCTGCCGATCCGTCGTTGGCAGCCGACAAGAAGCAGGCGGCACAGCCCATTACCGGAAATACGATCGTTGCTCCGCTGCCGGGTCGTGTTATCGAGATCAAGGTAAAGGTGGGCGACAAGATCGCAGTAGGCCAGGAGGTTGCAGTATTGGAGGCCATGAAGATGGAGAACTCTATCACTTCCGACTATGCCGGTGTCGTAAAGCAGATCCTTGTGGCTGAGGGCGATGCTGTGCAGGCCGACGGTATATTGATCGAGGTCGAGAGCGAAGGTGCTGCTGCTGCGACTACCGTAGCCCGCTCGGTTGTGACGGGCAATACGGTTACGGCTCCGCTGCCGGGTCGTGTTATCGAGATCAAGGTAAAGGTTGGCGATAAGATTGCAGCAGGTCAGGAGGTGCTGATATTGGAGGCCATGAAGATGGAGAACTC
>CAMWTS010000053.1 GCA_947177225.1 uncultured Alistipes sp.
TCGTGAAAAGCGGCATTCTACTGCCGCGCGCTTGCTCCGCCGAATAAGTAGTACGCCAAGTACAACTTATCCGGCGGATCTTCGTTTGCGTTGTATAATACCGCTTTTGACGAAAAAAATTTTTTTATTTTCCGTGAAAAGGCGTCATTAGCGTCACCTCAATCATTGGCGCGAATAGGCAGTACATCGAGTACAACCTATCCGCGCCAATTTCATGTCGGCACCGCTACTAACGCCTTTTGACGAAAAATTGGCGCATATATCTTTGGAGGCTATTCCGATTGCATTGTCATTTCGAGCGTCAGCGAGAAATCTGTGTGAGACTATTTCCTCTGTGCTGTCATTCTGAGGAGGACTTAACGTCCGACGTGAGAATCTCTCTTGGCCGATAACCGTGTTCCCGCCGGCGAGACTCCCACGGTCGGGCATGCGCCCTCCCTCGGAGTGACAGTCGCGTGGTCATACCTTCCACAACCAGATGCTTCACTCCGCATTGCTCCGTTCAGCATGACATTTTACATACAGAGATACTCCCGCTTGGAACTGCGTTGATCCTCGGAGTGACATATAACCGTTCCATACAACGTAGGAATCTTGATTGCAGTCGGCGGTGCATCTGCATTATGATACAGGTTGCAGTCCTGGTTGGCACGGCTATTGCTCTGAGAGACGGTATAAACCAAAATTTATTTTTTTGAATGAAAAAGTTTCTGCTTTCAATCGGTATTCTTGCGGTGGCGGCGTCGGTAGTGGGCTGTTCATCGAAAAACAAATGGTCGCGTGACGAACGTCGCCAGATGCGTGAAGAGTTGAGAAACTACCGCGACATGATTTATGTTCAGAATCTCAACGACGAGGAGTTCGACGTATTTTCAAACGACGTGACCGATGCCATAGAGATCGATTATCCCGTATATACGACCTTTATCGAGATGCCCGGAGCAGGTGATACGGTCGAGGTGTATGTAGTGTCGACGATCGTCAATCAGCTCGATGCCGATGCGCATAACATGCGTAACATATATCCCTATCCCTACCTTGTGGCGCAGGGCGTATTGCCCGACGGTTTGAGCCGCGATGCCCAGCATGCGTTCTACAAATGTTTTGCCGACAAAGTCGACAATTACTATCCGTCGACACAGGCATTCTTCCAGGCCATTATGGCCGATACGACCAGCTATTCGCAGATGGCACGTTTCCAGCAGCAGTGCGCGGCCGATCTGTTCGACTGGACGGTGGTGATCGACGAGACGATCGTAACAGAGGATTGATGTGACATTAATATAAAAGTTCTCCGTATATCGACGCAGCAGGCGGCCTTCGAAAGGCCGCCTGCTGTCTTGTCGTATAATCGAGAGTATCAGCGTTTGGTCGTGTTGCGCAGGAAGTCCTTGTTTACGATGACCTTTACCGCCTGACGTTGTACGCGGAATTCGAAGGGGCTTACGCCAAGCCATTCGCCATCGACTTCGAGCGGTATTTCTGGTGACGATTCGATGCGTATCTTCGAGCCCTGGGCATGCATTACGTGACCTATGGAGTAGATCGTACCGTTGAACAGTCTCCGCAGCCGGAACAGCATGTGCCACCAGTGCAAGGGCTTAATCATGGTGATGTCCAACAGTCCGTCGTCAGCCACTGCCGCCGGCAGCTGCTGCATACCGCCGCCGTTGTACTTGCCGATACCGATGGCGATGCTGAACAGCAGGTTGTTGTATATCAGCCGATCGTCGATCCACACCTTTACGCCTGTCGATTTGTAGGAGAAGAAAGCGCGTGCCATACTCCACAGATAGATGCCGCCGCCGGTTCGTCCTTTGGTTTTCAGATGTTGATATATGTGGTTGACCGAGGCGTCGAAGCCTATGCCGGCCACATTGGCCATATATCGCATCTGCCGGAAATGCGACTCCTCGTAGTCGACTTCGGCTACGTCCTGCAAAAATGTGTAGCCCTCCTTTATGGCGCGTATGGCCTCGGAATAGTGCTTCGGTATGCCGTACATACGTATCCAGTCGTTACCCGTACCTACGGCAATGACGGCTATCGTCACATCGGACGGAGCGACCTGTGTCTGTATGAACAATCCGTTGACGACCTCGTGCAGCGTGCCGTCGCCGCCCACGACGATGATGTGGCGATAACCCATGTTGACTGCCCCGACCGTAAGTTCCGTGGCATGGCACTTATGTTCGGTGAATACGGGTTCGCATACGATGTCGTTGTCGCGGAGCAGTTTTGATATCTGCGGCCAGTCGATCAATCCGCAGCCCGAACCGGCGACCGGGTTGACGACGACGAACCATTTGATATCGCCGCCGTCACCGTCGTGCCGGAGTGTTGTGTCAAGCTGCCTCTCCATCTATTTCAGAGGTGCGTGACGCAATGTGTGCAACAGGAAGTCGTAGAACTTTTCTACCGAGGCGATCTCGACCTTCTCGTCGGGCGAGTGAGGGTAGCAGATCGTCGGTCCGAACGAAATCATGTCCATTCCTGGATATTTGGCACCGATTATACCGCATTCCAAACCTGCATGTATGGCTGTCACGGCGGGTTTGCGGCCGTACAATGCCTCGTAAGATTCGATCATGGTGTGGAGTATGGGCGACGACATGTCGGGATTCCAGCCGCTGTATGCGCCCTCCATGCGTACCTCTGCACCGGCCAGCTCGAATACCGATGCTATGGCACCGGCCAACTCGGCTTTCTGAGTGTCGACCGAACTGCGCAGCAGGCACTGTATGCGTATGGTTGAGCCGTCGGATACGACACGCGCCAGATTCGACGATGTCTGTACCAAACCCTCCATCGAGGTCGACATGTAGATAACGCCGTTGGGGCAGCCGCAGACGGCGCGAATCAGCTTGCATGCCGAGTCGTGGGGTATGATGCTCTTGGGGCACTCCACGCTTTCGGCCGTGATAGAAATGGCGTCTTCTACCGCCTCGAACTCCTTGCGCACGATCTGCTCGAATGTCTTTACGTTGGCCTCGAACAATGCCTTGTCGCTCTCTCTCACGACTACGATGGCCGTAGCTTCGCGCGGAATGGCATTGCGCAGACCGCCGCCGTCGACCGATGCCAGCTCCAAGCCGTGAGCGATCGACTCCTGACGCAGCAGACGGAACAGCAGCTTGTTGGCATTGGCGCGCTGACACACGATCTGAATGCCCGAGTGGCCTCCCTTGCAACCCTTAACCGAGAGACGGTATGCTGCGAATACAGGCTCTATGGCCTGCTCGGTATATTTGAATTCGATGTTGGCGTCCAGTCCTCCTGCGCAACCCACATACAATTCGCCCTCTTCCTCCGAATCGAGGTTGAGCAGTATGTCGCCTTTGAGCAGTCCGGGTTGCAGACCGAATGCTCCGTCCATGCCGGTCTCCTCGGTGGCTGTGAACAGAGCCTCGATTGGTCCGTGTTCCAAATTTTCGTCTTCCAGGACAGCCAGTGCCGCTGCCACGCCGATTCCGTTGTCGGCTCCGAGCGTCGTGCCGTTGGCCGTCACCCATTCGCCGTCGATGTAAGCCTCGATCGGATCGTTCTCGAAATCGAACACCTTGTCGTTGTTCTTCTGAGGAACCATGTCGAGGTGTGCCTGCATGATGATGCCCTTGCGATTCTCCATGCCCGGTGTGGCAGGCTTGCAGATATATACGTTGTGCGCTTCGTCCTCCTTGTGTTCGAGTCCGTGAGCGGCTGCGAAGTCGAGAATATAGCGGCGTATCTTCTCTTCGTGATGCGACGGGCGCGGTATGCCGACTATTTCGGCAAAGTGCTTCCAGACCAGTGCCGGAGACAACGCTTTCAAATTCTTATCCATAACTTGTGGTTTTATAAGGTTAATAATCTACTGTTTGTCTTGTTTCAAGCTCTCTTCGAGCCGGTCTCTGCGCTCGAAGGCGTCGACTATGTGTTTGACCAGAGGGTGACGCACGATGTCGCGCTTGTCGAACTCAACGGCGGCTATGCCCTCGATGTCGGAGAGCGTGGTCATGGCACGCGTGAGGCCGCTGTCGGAGCGACGGGGCAGGTCGATCTGCGTCACGTCGCCGGTTACGATGAACTTGGCATTGCGTCCCATGCGTGTGAGAAACATCTTGATCTGCGACAGAGTGGTGTTTTGCGCCTCGTCGAGTATGACGAACGCATTGTCGAGCGTGCGGCCGCGCATGTAGGCCAGCGGTGCGATTTGCACGGTGCCCTCCTCTATATACTTCTGCAACCTGGCTGCCGGGATCATGTCGTTCAGAGCATCGTACAACGGTTGCAGATAGGGGTCGAGCTTCTCTTTCATGTCGCCGGGCAGGAAACCCAGTTTTTCGCCAGCCTCGACGGCCGGACGAGTGAGTATTATGCGTCGCACCTCTTTCTCTTTAAGAGCTCTGACGGCCAGGGCTATGGCCGTGTAGGTCTTGCCTGAACCGGCCGGTCCGACGGCGAAGACGAGATCGTTGCGGGTATATGCCTCGACGAGTCGCTGCTGGTTGACGGTGCGTGCGCGTATGGCCACACCGTTGTTGCCGTAGACGATTACGTCTTTGTCCGAGGTGGGAGTCTCGGCTCCGCAATCTTTCAGCCCCGAAGCGAACGATTGCGATATCACTTCGGGCGATATGTGCCCGTATTTGGTGTAGTAGGCGATCAGTGCCTGCATCTTCCGCTCGAATCGCTCGACGTCGTCTTGCGAGCCGAGAGCCTTGATGCTGTCGCCGCGCGCTATGATCTTCAACCGCGGATTCAGAGCGGCTATCTGTTCTAGGTAGGCACCCTGCGCACCGTACAGATCGCGCGCCGATACGCCCTCTATCAATATCTCTTTGGTTATAGATTCTTCCATCTTTGTCAAAACAATATTCCAACAGTCAATGATACTCTGTAAGAGTCGGAGTCGAACTCGCGACCCTCGAAATAGTTGAGCGTGCGCTGCAACGCACGCACGTAACGTGCTTCGAGCAGTAGGCGTCTGCCGAGTGTCAGGCCTGCTCCGACAACGAAATTCCATGTCGGACGCACCGCGCCGAACTCCATGGTGTCGTCTTTGGCATTGACATACCTTGAACGATCCATGGCTGTGATCGAGACTCCGACGTTGAGCCGTACGCAATCCCATGCGCGATACGACATCATCACAGGCACCTCTATCGAACGCGATTTGACTTTGTGCTGCACCTTGCCGCTGCTGGCCATGATGTTGCCGAACATGTAGTCGATCTCACCGTGCAGAGCGAAAGAGCGGCCTATGAGCAGCGACATGCCCATATAACCGCCTATCCACAGCCGCGGTGACAGCGTGACGTCCGAGTCGCTCGCTTTCGGATCGATACCCGTGTATGCGGGGCCGAGTCCTATGCTCCACTCAGTGGAGAGCAGCGGGCGCGTCTCCCGGTCGTAGAGACTCGCGTAGCTCTGAGCCTTCGCGCTGTAAAGAGCGATCGTCAACAGTATGGTCAGCGAGAGCCTACGCACGACGGTTGAGCTTGAAGGTCGTCCATAATATATATAGCAGACACGGTGCCATAAAGAGCACGCCGTAGTTGACTGCGCCTCCGGCTGCGCGAATTATTGCACTTACGACCGGACTCGATATTGCTCCGGCCGAGATGAATAGTATCAACAATCCGGATACGGCGTTGGCCTGCGACGGTTCAACGGCCTTGGTAGCCACAGCGTAGAGCGAAGCGAATACGCACGAGAATGTGAAGCCGATCATGCCGGAAGCTGCGAATACAGCCCATTCCTGACGGCAGAAGAACAGTACGAGAGTGAGTGCAAGTGCTCCGAGCATGTTCCAGCGCAGATACAGCACCTCCGAGTAGCGTGCCAAGACCACGGCACCGACTATGGTGCCGACTATGCGGCAGCCGTAGAAGCCCGTCGAGGTGAGGATAGAGTTGTCGTTGTCGATCAGCATCGACGACAATGTGCCTACGGCTACGTCGCAGGCTATTATGGCACCGATGCCTATGGCGCACATTGCCACGCGGCTGTTGCCCAGCAAGCGGAAACAATCGGCCATGCTTACCGAGCGCGAGTCGTCTGAGGCCGCGTCTTGCAGCGGGGAGCGCCACATGGCAGCAGCTCCGATGACCGTTAGTGCTGCGTATATGACGAAGAGCAGCGACCAGTCGGCACCCAGCAGCAAAACCAGCGGACCGACGAGCATGATGGATATGTTGCGGCATATCTGTCCTATGGTCAGATAGCTCGTCATCTTGGCTTCGGGAACTATCATCGCAAGCATGGGGTTGACAGCGACCTGAACGGCCGTATTACCCATGCCCACCAGGGCAAAGCCGATGAAGTAGTAGGTAAGGTCGCAGCCCTTGCCTGCTGCGAACGGTATCGACAATCCGGCTACGGTAAGTGCGTATCCTATCAGTGCGACGAATTTGCGGCCGCGGCGGTTGGCTATCGAGGCCAGCGGTGTCGAAAGCAGCAGCAGCCATAGAAATACCATCGACGGGAGAAAACTTACCAGTGCCGCATGATCGGCATATTGTTCGGCGATTTTACCTGTTATAGGGGCGATTATGTCGCAAAATCCCATGATAAAGAAGCCCATAAGGGCGGGGTACAACGTAGATTTGTTAACTGCGGTTACACTCATAAATATAAAAATAGCTTCATTATAACTTTCAAAGTTATAATTTTTTCCCAAAACAACCGCCGGAGGTCATCAATTATTTCGCAAAACTTTCTCAATTCGCCGAATTGCCTTATCTTTGCAACGCCTTCGCAATCGGGGGCCGACACAGATGCGATATCCGGGTCGATGCAAATTGTTAAATATTGAAACCATTATGAGTTTAGTAGCTATTGTAGGCCGTCCCAATGTGGGCAAGAGTACGCTGTTCAACCGCCTGGTAGGCCAGCGTCAGGCCATCGTCGACGAGACCGCCGGTACCACGCGCGACCGCCATTACGGCCGTACCGACTGGAACGGCAAGGAGTTTTCGGTGATCGACACGGGAGGTTATACGGTAAATTCGGACGATATATTCGAAGACGAGATTCGTCGACAGGTGTTGCTGGCCATCGACGAGGCCGATCTTATACTGTTTCTGGTGGAGGTGCGTACGGGCATTACCGATCTTGACATGATGATGGCCGACATACTTCGCCGTTCTGGCAAGAAGGTGCTGCTGATCTGCAACAAGGTCGATACGTACGATCTTATCTATCAGTCTCACGAGTTCTATTCGCTCGGCTTGGGCGAGCCGTTCTGCATAAGTTCGATGTCGGGCAGCGGCACGGGCGATATGATGGACGCCATAATGGCGGCTCTGCCCGAAGATACGACCGCCGAATACGATGCCGATCTGCCGCGCATAGCCATCGTAGGCCGCCCCAATGTTGGCAAGTCGTCGATGACCAATGCTCTGCTGGGGCGTGAGCGCAACATCGTAACATCGGTTGCCGGCACCACGCGCGACTCCATACACACGCGCTACAACATGTTCGGCATGGATTTCTATCTGATCGATACGGCCGGCATGCGCAAGAAGGGCAAGGTGACCGAGGATCTCGAATTCTACTCTGTCATGCGCTCGATACGTGCCATAGAGAACTCCGATGTCTGCATACTGATGCTCGATGCCGAGCAGGGCATAGAGTCGCAGGATCTCAACATACACAACCTTATAGTTCGCAATCGCAAGGGTTGTGTTATAGTGGTCAACAAGTGGGATCTGATCGAGAAAGACAGCAATACCATGAAAGAGTGGCGCGAGTTTTTGCAGAAGAAACTGGCTCCGTTCGACGATATTCCGATCATATTCACTTCGGTAATCAACAAACAGCGCATACTCGACGTATTGCAGACGGCAATTCGCGTGTATCAGTCGCGTAAACGCCGCATATCAACCTCTGAGCTTAACGACTTCCTGCTGCCTTTGATCGAGGCTTACCCGCCTGCGGCAATCAAGGGCAAGTATATTAAGATCAAGTATGTGACTCAGCTGCCTACACCTACGCCGCAGTTTGCGTTTTTCGTCAATCTGCCTCAGTATATCAAGGAGTCGTACCGTCGTTTTCTTGAAAACAAGATGCGCGAACAATGGGATTTTTCGGGCGTCCCCATGCAGATCTACTTCCGTCAGAAGTAGGAGCCGCTCGGCATATCCCGGATTGATTTCATTCCCGAAAAATCCGGTATCGACAATCCCTCTAAATCCCCCTTTGATAAGGGGGACTTTTTTATATAATGCAAGTAGTATTAT
>CAMWTS010000054.1 GCA_947177225.1 uncultured Alistipes sp.
GACATGACGTGTCTGTCATTCTGAGGAGGACGGCACGTCCGACGTAAGAATCTCTTTTTGGTCGCCGTGCTTGTTCGGCAACTGCGCTCCCGAGCCGCGAGACTCCCACGTCGCAGTCTTTGCCTGCTCCTCGGAGTGACAATTCAGAAGAGACTCCCACGTCGCCTGCGGCTCCTCTGAGTGACAGCGTTTTGTCATTTCGAGCGCAAACGAGAAATCTGTGCGGGGCGATTTCCGCTGTCATGTCTTTCCGTTGTCAGCATATCGCCAGTTCTGTCTTCCCCAGATGCCTCACATTCGTTCGACATGACAGACGTATAGCTTGCCAAGCACGGCATAAGGCATTGCGCTGGTCTTGCCACGCCCCTATGAGCATGACTGTCGCGCAACGAAAGCCCCTTCCGAGGTTGTTGCCGGAATCGTGTAGCGGCGCAATCCGCAGTCCGGCGGCGGACATTGTTCGTATCTTAGGTCGCATGGTGTGTGCTTTTAGTATAAAAGCGTATGTGGCATTGGTGTTTTTTTTATACCTTTGTCGGATAATCCGATAATAAATTATCGGGGTGTGAAAAAAAGTCCGTTATGAAGCGTCTGGTTGTCATATTGTCATTGGCCGTTTGCGCCGTGTTGTCGGTGCAGCACGCCTGTGCGCAGTATTACAGTTGGGGAGCCGATCCGGCTTCGCTTCGATGGCGGCGGTTGTCGACCGATGATTACAGCATCATCTACCCCGATACGGCCTCCAACATCGCCCGTCGCACGATGTTCTATATGGACGCCGTGCAGCGCGACATATCGTTCGGCTATCGTCACCCTCAGATGTCTATTCCGCTGGTGGTGCACCCCATGAATTTCCAATCCAACGGATTGGTGATGTGGCTGCCGAAACGTATAGAGTTTCTCTCGACACCCGCCATATCGGGCTACTCCATGCCGTGGACCAAGCAGCTCGTGGCGCACGAATATCGCCATGCGGTGCAGTACAACAATCTCAACCGCGGTGTGGTGAAGATATTGAGCTATCTGTTCGGCCAGCAGAGCTCTACCGTGGGTCTGGTGTTCATGCCGCTGTGGCTCATGGAGGGAGATGCCGTGATGACCGAGACCGAGATGTCGACATTCGGCCGCGGTTTGCAGCCCAGCTATACGATGGCCTATCGCGCCTATGGCGACGTGGTGGGGCGTTTCGGCCGCGACAAGCTCTTTTGCGGCTCCTACCGCGATTACATACCCGATCACTATCAGCTGGGCTATCTGATATGCCGTTACGGCTACTACCACTACGGAGAGGTGATGGGCGATCGTATCGCATGGCTCACTTCGCGCCGTCCCTATATGATAATCTCGTCGGAGTGGGTGTTGAAAAAACTGTTCGGCCGCAACAGCTTTCAGCTGGTGCAGGATACGTTCGCCGAGCTGACCGACCACTGGGACAGATATGCCGATGTCGACCAGACCACCGAGCCTGTTCCCGTGCCCGATCCGCAGAGTCATACCACCTACTCCTATCCCATACCGACCGATGACGGCCGAATACTTGCGCTCAAAGAGGATTTCGACACTCCGTCGGAGTTCGTGTCGATCGATTCGCTCGGCGGCGAACGCCGTGTGGCGCGCACGGGACGCATATCGACACGTCCGGCTCTGTCGTCGACAGGCTGGTTGTGGTGGACGGAGTATCGCCGGAGCACATTGTTCGAAGAGAAGGTCAATTCGCAACTATGTTTTCTCGACATGCGTGCTGCCAAGCCGCGTGTGCGTATGGCGCGCCGCCGCTCCAATGTGCTATACCCCACGCCTATGCGCGATGACGATTTGGCCTGGGTGGAGTATACGCCCGACGGCATCTATACGATCGTTGCCAATCATATCACCTCGGGCGAGCGGCGGTTGAGGATACCTGCGGGCACGGAGATCCACTCGCTGGCATGGGACGATCGCACCGATTCGCTCTATGTGATCGTCACCGACGACGACGGCATGCACATAGCCGCAGTCGACACTGTCGCTCTGCGCCGCATCACCCGCAGTGCATATACCACGTTGAGTGATCTGCGCGCCGGTGGCGGACGGCTCTTTTTCGGGTCGATAGCTTCGGGCAAGGACGAGTTGCACTGCTACGATCTGGCAGAGCGCAAAGAGTATCGCATCTCCGAGTCGCGCTACGGCTCGTTCCAGCCGATGCCGTCGGGCGAGGAGAAGGTGCTGGCCACCTCTTACGACGAGAGGGGATACATGCCCGTCGTGCAGCGAATAGACTCCGCCCGCCGAGAAGTGCCATATGCTCCGGCGGCGTGCAACCTGCTGCTGCCCCGGCGTGAACGGTGGCCGGTGGTCAATCTCGATACGGTGCGCTTCGATGAAGCGGCGTTGGAGAGCATGCCTGGCGGCAAACGGCGCTCGCGCCGCTACTCGCGCCTTGCCCACGCATTCAATGTCCACAGTTGGGCACCGGTGTCGTTCGATCCCTACTCCATTATCGAAGAGTCGAACGTGGCATTCAATCTGGGAGCCACCGTCATGTCGCAGAATCTGCTCTCTACTTCCGAGGGTTTCCTGACATGGGGCTGGAACCGGTCGGAGGGGTCGGTGTTCAAGGGTACATGGCGTTACTACGGTCTTGGTCTCAATTTCCGCCTCAGTGCAACCTATGGCGGTCATCAGAATATCTATTCGGTCTACTCCTACAATGTCGACCGTCACGAATTGGAGTTCCCGCTGCCGCCCGAACGAGGCCGTTACTATTCGGTCGATGTGCAGGCTGCATTGCCGCTGCTGTTCGACCGCGGCCATCATCAGCGGCAACTCGTGTTGTCGACGGGGTGGAACTACTCCAACGGACTGGTGGCCAATGTCGGCCGGCTCGAAATATCCAACGACCACATAACCAACATGGCCACGATAGGCTACTCGCGCGGCGTGCAGCTGCTCTCAACGGGCATCGCCTTTCAGGACATGGTGCGTATGTCGAAACGCGATTTCCTGCCGCCATGGGGCTTTATGCTCAGTGCCAGCCATGCCGTCAATCCCGACAACGGACACTTCGGCAATCTGATAGTCTTCTACGGCAAGCTCTATACGCCCGGTTTTGCGCGGCATCACTCGCTGTCGCTGGCTGCATCGTATCAGACCTCGATAGGCGGCTTCTCGGCCGACAACGTACTGTCGGCGCTGTCGTTCAAGTCGACCCGTCTGCTGCCGCACGGCTTCTCGTCGTCGCAGATAGTCAATCGCAACTACACGGCTCTGGCCGTTAACTACCAGCTGCCGCTGTGTTATCCCGACGGCGGTTGGCAGGGCTACATCTACTTCAAGCGCATACGCCTCAACGTGGGCTTCGACTATGCGCGTTTCGAGCGGTCGCGACTGGTGGCTGCCGATGGCATGGTGCACCGGCAATGGCACGACATATACTCCTACGGTGGCGACATTTCGTTCGATATCAATCTGTTCAGCTCGCCGGCTTCGGCCACTACGGCACTCACGCTGTCGTTGTGGCGCCCAAGTGAAGGCAGTTTCTACGTATCGTTCGGGGTGGGTCTGCCGTTTTAATAGATAAAGCATATATTTGAAGAGACGAAATAGTAACAATATGGATAAACAACACAACAATGGTTCGGGCTTGCGCGCCCGTCTGTTTTCGCGAATCACGCAGCGGCATATAGTGATAGCCATGTGGTCGGTCACGGCATTGGGCGTCGTGGCGGCCGTGCTGATATTTTCGCTGGCCAAATTCGAGGTGTTCGGTCCCATGCCGTCGTTCGAGGAGTTGGAGAATCCGAAGACCAATCTCGCCACGCAGCTCTATTCGGCCGACGGTGAGGTGCTGGGTACGTTCTTCATCGAGAACCGCACCCACCTCAGTTACGAGGATCTGTTTCCGGAGAACGATTCTATGGTGCTGCGTGTCGGAGGTCACGAGCTGCCGCCTATCGTTGCGGCGCTGCTTGCCACCGAGGACGTGCGTTTCTTCGACCATTCGGGCATCGACTTCAAGGCCACGGCGCGTGCCGGATTCAAGACCATACTGATGCGCCAGTCGGAGCAGGGCGGCGGCAGTACGATCACGCAGCAGCTGGCCAAGAACCTCTACAAAACGCGTAACAGCGGACGCATCGTCGACGGCAAACTCTCGACTCTTACGGCCAAGGCGCAGGAGTATGTCATCGCCACGCAGTTGGAGCACAACTACACCAAAGAGGAGATCGTGGCCATGTATCTCAATACGGTGGAGTTCAGCAACAGCAACTTCGGCATAAAGTCGGCTGCCAACAACTTTTTCGGCAAGGAGCCTTCCGAGCTTAAAATCGAGGAGGCGGCACTCATCGCCGGCCAGGTCAAGGCTCCCGGCACCTATGCGCCCATGCGTTCGGGCAAACCCAACGAGAAGGCGCGCGAACGCCGCAATCTCGTGCTGATGCGTCTGTCGGAGGCGGGAGCCATCACCCCGGCTCTCTACGATTCGCTGCGGCAGCTGCCGGTCGATCTGACGCGGTATCGTACGGCGGCCGAGTCGCACAACGAGGGTACGGCCACCTACTTCCGCGAGATGGTGCGCCAGACTATGACGGCGCGCCCGCCGGTGCGCAAGAACTACCTGACCGATTGGGACTACGAGGAGGCTGTGCGCGAGTACGACGATAACCCGCTCTACGGCTGGTGCCACAAAAACCATAAGGCCAACGGCGAGGAGTACGACATCTATCGCGACGGCTTGAAGATCTATACGACCATCGATTCGAAGATGCAGCAATATGCCGAAGCCGCCGTCCGCAAGCAGATGGTCGACGTGCAGCGGAAGATGGACGCACAGATCAAGGCTTCGGGAACGATCTTCGTCGGCAGAACCAAAGATCAGTCGGAGCGCATGATTCTCGCGGCCATGCGTCAGTCCGACCGCTGGCGCGAGATGTCGCGCGACGGCTACCAGGAGCAGGAGATCATAGCCGCGTTTGCACAGCCGCGCTCGATGAAAGTCTACACGGTCAAGGGCATACGCGATACGGTGATGACTCCGCGCGATTCTGTCGTGCATCACAAGGCGATACAGCGGGCGGGATTCGTTGCGATGGATCCCCACACGGGTTATGTGCGTGCCTATGTGGGCGGTCCCGACTACAAATACTTCAAGTACGACGCGGCCAAGCAGGGCAAGCGTCAGGTCGGATCGACTGCCAAGCCCTTCATCTATACCTTTGCAATCGATCATCTGGGACTCACGCCCTGCACCATCGTGCCCAACCGTCCCGTATCGATCGACACTCCGTCGGGCGTGTGGTCGCCCAAGGAGGCCGGCAAGGTCGAATATACCGGTTCTCACCCCCTCTACTGGGGCTTGGCGCGCAGCCGAAACAACTACTCGGCATGGATCATGAAGCAGGCCAAGCAGCCCGAGGCCGTTGCGCAGTTTATCCACAACATGGGCATACGCGGTTATATCGACCCCGTGCCTGCGCTCTGCATCGGCTCCTACGAGAGCAATCCGTTCGAGATGGCCGGTGCCTACTCCACATATGCCAACGAAGGCGTGAGAATCGATCCGATATTCGTCACACGCATAGAGGATAATCAGGGCAATGTGCTGGCTACCTTCACGCCGCGCTCGCACGATGCCATATCTAAACGGGTGGCCTACACTATGATAACGATGATGCAGAAGGTCGTTACGATGGGTACGGCCGGCCGCATGCGCCATGTCTACGGCTTTACCGATGTGGAGATGGCTGCCAAGACCGGAACCACAAACGACAATGTCGACGCGTGGTTTATGTGTGTGGTTCCCAACCTTGTGATGAGCGCGTGGGTCGGCGGTGAGGAGAACAGCATACACCTGCGCACGGGAGGCGAGGGTGCCGCAATGGCACTTCCCATTGCGGGCGAGTTCCTGACGCGTGTCTATGCCGACGGTACGCTCGGTGTCGACCGCACCGATCGCTTTACTCCCTCCGACGAGGTGCCCGACTACAATTGTCCGATGGATATCGATGACGACGGTTCCGATTCCACCACCGCCATCGACGAAGAGGAGGAGTTCTTCTGATTAATGTGTTAAGATATAAACCGCAGGAACTATGACAATAGCGATAGTGGGCGCGAGTGGCGCCGTGGGACAGGAGTTTTTGAACATATTGCAGTCGCGGCCTCTGCCTGTCGACGAATTGCGTCTGTTCGGATCGGCGCGCAGTGCCGGCCGCAAGTATGCCTTCCGTGGCAGGGAGATCGTTGTTGAGGAGCTGTGTCATAACGACGCCTTTCGCGGGGTCGACGTGGCATTGGTCTCGGCAGGGGCGGGAGTGTCGCGCGAGTATGCCGAGACGATCACGCGTCACGGTGCTGTGATGATCGATAATTCGAGTGCGTTCCGCATGGACGACGATGTGCCTTTGGTGGTACCCGAAGTCAATCCCGACGACGCTCTCTCTGCACCGCGCCGCATCATCGCCAATCCCAACTGCACGACCATACAGATGGTGGTGGCATTGGCTGCCATCGAGCGGCTGTCGCACATACGTCGCGTACATGTGGCCACCTATCAGTCGGCCAGCGGCGCAGGTGCGCACGGCATCTACGAGTTGGAGCAGCAGCACCGACAGATTGTTGCGGGGGAGACCCCGACGGTCGATAAGTTTGCATATCAGCTGGCCTATAATCTCATACCCCATATAGACATCTTCATGGACAACGACTACACCAAGGAGGAGATGAAGATGTTCAACGAGACCCGCAAGATCATGCACTCCGACATTAAGGTGTCGGCCACATGCGTGCGTGTGCCGGTGCTTAGGGCGCACTCCGAGGCAGTGTGGGTGGAGACCGAGCGCGAGTTGTCGGTCGAAGAGGTGCGCCGTGCATTTTCTGAGAGCCGCGGCATAGTGCTCGTCGACGATCCCGCCGCCAAAAAGTATCCAATGCCGCTGTTCGTCTCAGGCGACGATCCCGTCTACGTGGGGCGCATACGCAAGGATCTGACCTCTCCCAACGGATTGTCATTCTGGTGTGTAGCCGATCAGATACGCAAGGGGGCAGCGTTGAATGCGGTGCAGATATTGGAGTTGCTTTCTTTTTCGTGAAAAGACGTCATTTTTCGTGAAAAGCGGCATTCTACTGCCGCGCACTTGTTCGCCCAAATGGGAAATACGTTAGTATGTCCCATCTGGGCGATCTTCATTTGCGTGGTATAATACCGCTTTTGCCGAAAAAACTTTTTCTTTTCCGTGAAAAGACGTCATTAGCTTCGCCTCGTTTAAGTCCGCCAATGGAACGTACGTCCAGTACGCCCCATCGGCGGACTTTTCACGTGCGGCTTGCTACTAACGCCTTTTGACGAAAAATATGGTTAGTGGTTCTTGGGCTGTTTTCCATGAAAAGCCGCTATTTGCTTCCGCGCGCTCGTTCTGTCATTCTGAGGAGCGGCCAATGGCCGCGACGTGAGAATCTCAGTTGTGTGTGACATGCCCACAGTTCTGTCATTCTGAGGAGGACGACACGTCCGACGTGAGAATCTCTTTTGGTATGGTAAACAGCGCTCGTGACAGCGAGACTCCCACGTCGCCTTTGGCTCCTCGGAGTGACAATTACCGATGGTGAGACTCCCACGTCGTCTTCGGCTCCTCGGAGTGACAATTCAGAAGAGCCCCCTGTCGCAACAGTGCTGTTCCTCGGAGAGACAATTACCGATTGCGAGACACCCACGGTCGGGCATGCCCTCCC
>CAMWTS010000055.1 GCA_947177225.1 uncultured Alistipes sp.
TGCCGCCCTTTCATTACGGTCTCCCCCGTAGCAGCTTCCGCCGACGCCACAAACCCCCCCCCCGCCAAAATCACGCAGGCAAGGGCGAAAAAATGAAAATAACGTTTCATTGTAGATGGTTTAAATGATGTTTGTATTTGTATGTCAGGACAATATTAGACATAATTTTTCAATTATGCAACTTTTTTCGTGAAAATCGGCGCTTTGAGGTGTTACTTGTTGGCCGGGCAGAAAAAATAGGTGCGCCGAAACTCGATGCACCTATTTATTATATAGTTATGTTTTTCTACCGAAGCGATATTATCGCATTTTTCAGCTCGGCGCGTTGCAGCGGTGAGGTGCCGTATTCGACCTTGGCCACCCGCCCCTGCTTGTCGACGACGATGGTGAGTGGATAACCGTTTTTGCCGATCCACTCCTTGAACTGCGTGTCGCCGACGAGAGCTGTCCAGTTGAATCCGCAGCGTTCGAGCACCGGACGTGCCGTGTCGGCATCTTCGTAGGTCGACGAGAAGAACATCACATCGTCCATCTCGTCCCTCCACCCGGATAGCTCGGGCATCTCCGAGCGGCAGGGTCCGCAGCCCGTGAACCACAGGTTCAACACCATCACTTTGCCCTCGACGTCGGCATTCGTCCACACTCTGCCGTAGATGTCGGTGGCGGAGAATCTGGGAAATATGCTTCCCTCGGCGATCAGCTTTTCGGTTTTGGCAAACGAGACGCTGATGCCTCTATTCTCGGCTTTGGCCTGGTCGAAGAGTCGCAGCAGTGTGTCGGCCTCGGCCACCTCTTCGGCGGGCAGTGCGAATTGCAGTGCCGCCTCGGGCAGCGGCTCGGACATCTCTATGCCCGTGGCTTTCACGCCTGATGGCGTTTGCAGCATGTAGAGTGTCGTTATGTTGTCGTTGGCTACGGGAATCTCGTCGAAGAAGCGCTCCTCGATGATGATGAGACGTTGCGGCTGACGGGCAGCCTGCGCGCAGACGGCGGTCGCCGCAACTATTACCGACAATGCGGTGAGGATCGGTCTTGCGATATTCATATTGTGAACATTTTGCCGTTGTAGCACATTTATTTCTTGCCGAAGCCTACGACTACTATCTCGTCGACGGCGGAATCCTGATAGATGACAGCCGTTGACCTCTCTTCGCTATCGCCTTTGCTGACGGAGATTATCTTGCCTCTGAGTTCGACCTTGCCGCTGTCCGAGTCCAGAAGTTTGAACGATACGGGCATTACAAGCGATACGCGCGCACTCTTGCCGTCTTTCTTGCCGGGCTTCCACTTGGGCGAGGTTTTCATTACCCGTATCACCTCGTCGGACAATATCTCCGATGGCGAGCTGAGTATCTCGATGTTGGATAGCTCGATGAGTCCGTCCTTGCCGATGATGAACTTTACTAAGACGTTGCCCTGTATGTTCTGCTCGGTGGCCTGGGCGGGGTAGCGCACCTGCTGCATGACCCACTGGCGGAAGGTGTTGATGTCGCCGTCGAGGAACGTGGGCATCTTGTCGACCGAGGTGTAGACGCTCTCTTCGCTGCCCTTCAATTCGATGATGACCACGCCGTTGCTTACGTCGCCCATCGAGGCGTACACTTTGGTCGACTCGGCGTTTTTCAATACGGTGAACGACTCTATCTGCGAATTGTCGATGTTTTTGAGCTCGGCGAAATCGACGGCGCGTCCGTTGACGACGTAGAGAGGGTGCTGTTCGTCGGCCGAGGCTACGTTAACATCGCCCCCCCCCTTGATCGTGAAGGTGTTGCTTTGAGCCGAGGCTGCGGCAACCGTCATTGCGGTCGCTGCGAGCGAAATGATAAGTTTTGTCGTTTTCATAATGCTGATGGTTTTAAGTTTTTTCCGAATGCAAAATTATCCAATATCTCTGCGCTGCGGAAACCGAAGCGGTTAAATAGTGTTAATGCAAATGTTAAATATTGTTAAAACGGTCTCTGAGCCAAGTGAGAATTGTGTATAAGCCGGCGAAAAAAGTTACCTTTGCATCGTAATGGCAACGGTGTTATGAAGAAGTCGCGTTTTCGTATCGTATCGATCATGGTGGTGCTCTCGCTCACGGTGCTTACCGCCGTAGAGGCGTTGTGGGCATGGAAGATGTACGACAGCCAGCGAGAGTCGATGCGCCGGCATATCGAAGACATGTTCGATTCGGTGATATACCGTCATGCCGTATTGGCCATGACCGTCAACGGCCGTTTCATGTCGGCCGAGATGTTCGAACGTTTCGACACGGCAGTGGGCGAGGAGCTGCATGCGGCAGGCATCGATCTCGGTTATGCGGTGGAGATACTCTCCTTGACCGACTCGGAGCCTATCGTGATAATGTGCAGCCGCAGAGAGCCTTTGCAGGGTGGAATAATATGTGTCGACCGACCCAGTCCGCCGCTTGTGGTAAGGCTGTCGATCGAGGATCCGCAATCGGTCATAATCGGCAGCATGGGCTGGATACTGGCTGTCTCGGCGGCCATCGTGGTGCTCGTCGCATTTACTTTCGTCTATCTGCTCAGAACGCTGTTTCGTGCCAAAAGCATCGAACGCATGCGGCGCGATCTGACTCATAACATCACCCACGAGTTGAAGACACCCATTGCCGTAGCATACGCCGCAGGCGACACTCTGCGCAGCATGCCTTCGATCGCCGACGACCCGGTGTCGCGCGGCGAGTATGTCGACATGATATTGTCGCAGCTGACCTCGCTCACGGAGATGGTAGAGCGCATATTGCAGATGTCGCTCGACGAGCATGCCCGGACGCCGATCGATGGCGAGGAGTGTCGTCTGCGTGCAGTTGTCGACCAGGTGCGCCGCGCCATGGAGATGAAGTATCCCGAACGCGGGATATGCTGGACGCTCGACGTGGCCGAAGATGCCGCCGTGGTGGCCGACCGCATGCACCTTGTGGGCATGATGACCAATCTCGCCGACAACGCCGTGAAGTACTCGGCCGGCCGGCCGCAGATCGACATTGCCGTCGCGACGCTCGGCGGATATGTGCGCATTGCCGTGGCCGACCGCGGTTGCGGCATACCGCGCAGGGAGCGGCGGCGCATATTCGACAAGTTCTACCGTATACCCACGGGCGACCGTCACGATGTGAAGGGGCACGGACTGGGGCTCTACTATGTGGCTCTTGCCGTGCGGCGGCACGGCGGACGCATCGACGTGGACAGCCGTGTGGGCGGAGGAAGCATATTCACCATAAAATTACCTCGGTATGGCAGAGAATAATACGACCGTTCTGGTGGTCGAGGACGAGCAGATGCTCGCCAGAATAATAAGTGATGCGCTGCGGCAGAGCGGCTGGGAGGTGACTGCGGTGGGCGACGGCGTAGAGGGTGTCGAGGCCTACGGGCGTCTGCGTCCGGCAGTGGTGGTGGCCGATGTGATGATGCCGCGCATGGACGGCTTCGAGATGGCGCGCCGCATACGTGCGTTCGACCGCGATGCGCAGATACTGTTTCTGTCGGCGCGTTCGGCGGCCGACGATGTTGTCGAGGGATTCCGTTCGGGCGGCGATGACTACCTGCGAAAGCCCTTTGCCATGAACGAATTGCTGGTGAGGGTGGAGTCGCTCGCACGCCGCCGCATACCGGGCTCTGCCGCTTGCGAAGAGTATGCCGTGGGCGATTACACGTTCGATCCGAACCGATGGACATTGTGTCGTGCCGGTGTTACGGTGAAGCTCTCGGCACGCGAGGCGGCCATACTCTCTTTCCTTGTGCGCGACATGGGACGGACGGTCGACATGCGCCGGCTTCTCACCGAGATATGGGGCGACGACGGCTACTACTCGCTGCGCAGTCTCAATGTCTACATCACGCGCCTGCGCCACCGTTTCTCCGATGATCCGCGAGTGGGTATCGTCTCGGAGCGCAATGTCGGGTACCGTCTTATCGTTTCGTAAAACGCGCCGTTCTGCTGCCGCACACCTTGCCCGCCTGCATGACGGAGTGCGCCGGACAATCTGTTTTCGCGCTGCCTGCCGGATATGGTGTGCATATCCGTCAGCCGCTTCATTGCGGTTTTTGCCGCTTTCGGGCGCATAATCATGCCTCCGGCCGCTTGCAATCTCGGCAAAAAGGTGTAACTTTGTGAGTTAATTCCAGCATATGACGAAAACGAAAATATAAAGCCTTATGGAGTATAATTTTAAACAGATCGAGCAAAAGTGGCAGCAGAAGTGGCGCGACGACGGCACCTACAAGGTCGACGTCGATCCTTCGCGTCCCAAGTTCTATGTGCTCGACATGTTCCCCTATCCGTCGGGAGCAGGCCTGCATGTGGGTCACCCTCTGGGATATATCGCTTCGGATATATATTCGCGCTACAAGCGTCAGATGGGTTTCAACGTGTTGCACCCTATGGGTTACGACGCTTTCGGTCTGCCGGCCGAGCAGTATGCCATACAGACCGGACAGCACCCTGCCGTGACTACCGAGTGCAACATAGCCCGCTATCGCGAGCAGCTCGACAAGATCGGATTCAGCTTCGATTGGAGCCGTGAGGTGCGCACGTGCGATCCGGAGTATTATCGCTGGACTCAGTGGGCATTCATCGAGATGTTCGACCACTACTACGACAACCGCACCAATCGCGCCGAGCCGATATCCAAGCTCATCGCTCACTTCGACGAGCACGGCAGCGAGGGCGTAGATGCCGCTCAGACTGTCGATCTGTCGTTCACGGCGGCTGAGTGGGCGGCCATGGACGAGGTTCAGCGCGAACAGACATTGCAGAATTATCGTCTGGCGTTCCGTGCCGATACGCAGGTCAACTGGTGTCCGGCACTGGGTACGGTGCTTGCCAACGACGAGGTGAAGGAGGGACTCTCGGTCAGAGGCGGTTATCCTGTGGAGCAGAAACGAATGAAGCAGTGGCTGCTGCGTGTGACGGCATATGCCCAGCGCATGCTCGACGGTTTGGAGACCTTGGAGTGGAGCGACTCGCTGAAAGAGATACAGCGCAACTGGATAGGCCGTTCGGTCGGTGCGCAGGTCTTCTTCGACGTCGACGGCTCGGACCGCAAGTTGGAGATCTTCACCACGCGTCCCGATACCATCTACGGAGTGACGTTCATGGTCATAGCACCCGAACACGAGTGGGTGTCGGAGCTTACCACCGACGAAAACCGCGAGGCTGTCGAGCGATATATCGACGAGGCCAAGCACCGTTCGGAGCGTGAGCGAATCGCCGAGACCAAACGCGTGAGCGGCGTGGCGACCGGTTCATATGCCATCAACCCGTTCAGCGGCCGCCGCATTCCGATCTATATATCCGACTATGTGCTTGCCGGTTACGGCACTGGTGCCATTATGGCTGTCCCGGCGCACGACTCGCGCGACTACGCTTTCGCGCGTCACTTCTCGTTGGAGATCACGCCCGTTGTGGAGGGCGGCGATATCGAGAAGGAGTCGTATGACGCCAAGTCGGGCAAGCTCATCAACTCCGACATACTCAACGGTATGGACGTAAAGCAGGCCATAGACTTCATGTTCGGGGAGATCGAGCGCAGAGGTCTCGGCCGCCGTCTTGTCAACTATCGCCTGCGCGATGCCATATTCTCGCGCCAGCGTTACTGGGGCGAGCCATTCCCCGTCTACTACAAGCAGGGCGTACCTCACACCTTGCCGCTCGACAAGCTGCCCCTGACGCTCCCTGCAATCGATAACTTCGGACCTACGGCCGAGGGCGAACCTCCTTTGGCACGCGTGGCCGACTGGCAAACTGCCGACGGCTTCCCTTACGAGCTCTCTACTATGCCCGGTTTCGCAGGTTCTTCGGCATACTATCTGCGCTACATGGATCCCCGCAACGACAAGGAGCTGGTGAGTCGCCGCGCCGACGAATACTGGCGCAATGTCGACCTCTATGTCGGCGGTATCGAGCATGCTACGGGTCACCTCATGTACTCGCGCTTCTGGAATATGTTCCTCTACGATTTGGGCTATGTGTGCGAGAGCGAGCCGTTCCGCAAGCTGGTCAACCAGGGTATGATACAGGGACGCACCAACTTCGTCTACCGCGTGGTGGGTACCAACCGGTTCGTGTCGCTCGGCCTGAAAGGGGAGTATCAGACGCAGGAGATACGTGTCGATGTCAACATCGTAAAGAACGACGTGCTCGATTTGGAGGCTTTCCGCGCATGGCGTCCCGAATTTGCCGATGCGGAGTTTATCCTCGAAGACGGACGTTACATTTGCGGCTGGGCTATCGAGAAGATGTCCAAGTCGATGTTCAACGTGGTCAACCCCGACTACATAGTCGACACCTACGGTGCCGATACTCTGCGCATGTACGAGATGTTCCTCGGCCCGCTCGAACAATCCAAGCCGTGGGATACCAACGGCATCGACGGCGTACACAAATTCCTGCGCCGTCTGTGGTCGAAGTTCTACTCGCGCGACGGCCGGCTGCTTCTCAACGACGAGGAGCCGACGCGTGCCGAATTGAAAACGCTGCACAAGACCATAAAGAAGGTGCGCGAGGATATCGAGAACTTCTCGTTCAATACCTCCGTGGCCGCTTTCATGATATGTCTCAATGAGCTTGGCGACTGCTCGAAGCGCAAGATATTGGAGCCTCTGACCTCGCTCATAGCTCCTTTCGCGCCCCACATAGCCGAGGAGATGTGGCATCTGCTGGGTCACGATACCACCGTATGCGACGCACCTTTCCCCGACTGCGACGAGCAGTATCTCGTAGAGAGCTCTTTCGAGTATCCCGTCATGGTCAACGGCAAGCTGCGTTTCAAGCAGGAGTATCCTCTCTCTGCCTCCGACGAGGATATTCGCTCTTCCATCGTCTCGGCCGAGGCTTTGCAGCGTTGGCTCGATGGCAAGCAGCCCAAGAAGATAATTGTGGTGAAGGGGAAGATAATCAATATTGTTATATAGCCCTTTTTCGTGAAAAGGCGTCATTAGCGTCACCTCAATCATTGGCGCGAATAGGCAGTACGGGTAAGTACAGCCTATCCGCGCCAATTTCATGTCGGCACCACTACTAACGCCTTTTGACGAAAAAGGGGGTTGGTGGTACTTTGGAGGTTTTTCGTGAAAAGCGGCATTCTGCTGCCGCTCACTCAAATGTCCGAACGGGCAGTACGACGAGTACAGCCCGTCCGGACATTTTTCGCTGCGCGTTGCATAATACCGCTTTTGACGAAAAAGGGGGTCGTGGTGCTTTGTAGACTATCTCCATTGCCTGTCATTCTGAGTGAAACGCAGTGTAACGAAGAATCTGGTTGGGGAATATAAAATTTCTCGTCGTGTCATTTCGAGCGCAAGCGAGAAATCTGTGCGTGACTATTTCCACCCTGTCATTCTGAGGAGCGATTGCAAATCGCGACGTGAGAATCTCTCTTTTGGGCGGCAAACTCCTGTGCTGCAAACACGCTCCCGCCCGCGAGACTCCCACGGTCGGGCGATGCCCTCCCTCGGAGTGACAGTACGAGTGGTCATATCTTCCCCAATCAGATTCTTCGTTCCATTTCATTCCACTCAGAATGACAGATAACCTGCCAACGCCCCACCGCGGGACGCGTAACGAAGTCTGCCACGCCCCACATGGAGCGCGATAAATCGCGCGACAAAAGCCCCTCCCGAGGGAGGGGTTTGGGGG
>CAMWTS010000056.1 GCA_947177225.1 uncultured Alistipes sp.
CGGCATTCCAATCGTTGTCGCTGACGATTGAGACACTATTGATGATCTCGAAACAAACAGCCGGATAAGCGCTATAATCCGTACTTTGACACGAAAATCCTCCCGGATAAATATCTCCGAACTTTTTGCATAATGAATTATATCGCTCTTCCAGCAACTTATTATCGGAGAATACGAAATCAAGGGAATTTACATAGATGTTGTTCCTCCAGTACTGTGGTTGTAAATATACAGATACACTATTATTGTCATATGCCACGTCAAATGTATCGGGATTGAAATAAGTATAACACGATATGAATCCGGTGCGCAACCCTGTCTTCACCGGCTCGCAAGATGCGATTATCAATACAGTACAAAGTATGTACATGATTTTATATTTTTGCATATTCGTTTAGTTTATTAATAATATTCTGAACCACCATGTATAATTAAATGTATTTGATGTCGTCGCTCCTTCGTCTATCTCCACTCCACTATCGCTCGAATCGAATAGATTGTAATAATACCAACCGTTATTATTTCCTTTCCACCCGAAATTGCAGTGATTGAAATAGTTTCTGGATTCATCATGATATTTGCAACCGTCGATGACCCGCGCGTGACCACCGTTTTTGCTTGCACGAGATAAGTGCAAAAACGAAAAACAAAATTGCATAACGTTGTTTCATAATAATAGAGTTAACGGTAATTTTAAATTGCCTGTGTATTTTATGTAACCCGAATTATTGCGATAAAACATGGGTGCAAATCCTCTTAGCTACATGTCGGATACGGTTGGCGTTTTGACAAAGATAGACATTTTTGTGTCTGTTTTCAAGTTTTACGGAATAAATGTCGATCGTGCAGACAAAAAACAATGTTTCGGTTTATTATTCCCCTGCTATTTTGTTTCGGACGCCGCAAAGTCGACAAAGGCTTCGTATGCGATTGTCTCTCCCGTATCGAGCAGAAATTCGACGGTTAGGGTGTGTTGCTTGGCGACGGCGGGCAATGTTTCGGCGTTAAACGAAATCTTGTGGGCGAGATACATATCACCCGGCCGTATATCCGCCAAAGGCTTGCTGCAATGTTCGACTGGTTCGCCCGTGTAGTTATTGCGGATATAGCGGTAGTAGGAGTCGTACTCGACAAAGAAAATATCGTCGAGCAATGTCCCTGCCGTATGCTCCGAGTCCCAATCCTCGGAGCTTGTTATATGTATCGCATCGATTGCTTCGGCAATTGCGACAGCCCCTGACCCATGAAAAACTTTGTCATATCTGTTCTCGTAACAATCTTGTCCGCCCGGTTTAAGGTCTCCATATTTCACACATAGATCATAATATTTTATGCCTTGATATCTGTACCCGAAATGTACATAATATTTTGCTTCCGCATAATATTGTGTGCATGTATACAGTATTGTTAGCGATTGATCGGTTATATCGATATATGGTTCCCTATCATACTCACCAATACTGTAATATGCAAAAATATATCCCGGCGATTTATATCGTATGGGACTTTTGTCGCACGCATACAATGCCAAAGCACAACAGCATACTACATATTTTATTATTGATTTCACGATTTAGAAAATTTTAATTGATTATCAATACACGAAATCCTTGTATATAGGCAAAACTATCGCCATCTCTATTTTCCATGAAAAGATATATGTAGTCGGGTGTTATATATGCCCCTGTGATTATGGGATCTGGTGAATTGCCGCTATCCAAAGATTCGCATCCTGTGGTAATATTGAATAAATTATAGTAATACCACCCGTTGCTGCTGCCTCCCTGCCAGCCGAAATTGCAGTGATTGAAATAGGTGTCGGATTCATAATGGTATTTACAGCCATCAATGACCCAGGCGTGACCTGTGAAGTTATATTCCAGTGCTCCTATAAATACGGGGTGTCCTTTATCTAAACTGCGAACTATTTTATGTTGTATGTCTTTGTCGAATCTTTCGTATTTATCGACATCGTATCCTAATCTCTCCAAATATTTTTTGACTTTGGCCGGTAGAGCGAAAGTTCCTCCCGAGCCGAGGAAATTATATTTTACATCAATGCCGTCAGCCATCTGTTTTAACAATGATGCAATACTTGTTTTGTTTTTTTTATATGATTCACTAATATACTGTTGGTCATCAAATTTGTCATAAATGCTTGGTGCGAACCCCTCCATATCTTCCCATGTCGTGCCGGTTATTCCGAATTTAGCGGTCAGATCCAGATCTTTACGGCATACCAGTATTTGTGCGGCTGCGATTGTCGTGCAACCCGCCGGACGTTGTTCTCCGGCACGATCTTTATCCGATGCCGGTGCAAAATGGAAATGGCTGTTATAAGGATAACCTTGGTGCCAGCAAGTTTTCAATAACGGCTCGACATTGACGATTCCACCGCCCCCGTGCCAGCCGTTGTATTCTTCTCGATTGCCTGCCCATATTATTTGCCGTTGGGTGTAGTCGGATAATAAGTCGACTATAAGGCCTTCGTTGCCGGTATCCGATGATCCGAGATAATATTCGTCGTACTCCTCGCTGTATAGATCATATAATGTCGGCTCTGTTTCTTGTTCAGAATCTGGCATACAACCCGGCAGAGAGTCGGGGTTGTCGCCGGGAAGCAGAGATTCCGCTTCTGGCGAGTCGAATAGCGATGGATCGAAATTCCCCGTGTCGCCAACGATAAGCACTGTGTCGAGACGGCTGTCGGCACCGAGAATGGCATATCCCTCGTCGCCTGAGAAATTGACCACATAGAGCAGATCGCCGGCTTCGGGCATTTCGTCGCTGCGTGTTGCCGCCGGAAACATGTCGGCCGCCGAGACACGGTCGATGCTGGCTATTGTCCGCCGTCCGCCGCGCGTGACGGGATCGGTAGTATCGAGAAATCGGTTGAGTGCGGCTGCGGCTTCGGCAACGGGTATCTCCGTCTCGGAGCTTCGGCTGTCGGGTGCGGGAGGTTCGGAACACGCTGTCTCAGGGTAATCGTGCTTGCACGAGATAAGTGCAAAAACGAAAAACAAAATTGCAGAACAGCGTTTCATAATAACAGAGTTAACGGTAATTTTAAATTGCCTGTGTATTTTATGTAACCCGAATTATTACGATAAAACATGGGTGCAAATCCTCTTAGCTACATGTCGGATACTGTTGGCGTTTTGACAAAGATAGACATTTTTATTATGTTTGCAAATTTTACAGCCACAATTATCAATCATTCAGTGAAAAATAATTTTAGCAGTGCATGACTCGTTCGGTATCCGCACCGATAATGAGCCGGTCGGAAGGCCGTAACGGAAGCTGCGGGGCCAGGGCACCCGCCAACACGAATAACAAGTTTTTTAGCCTTAAGAGAATCGCATGCCCGGAGAAGTTATCAGACATAGGAGTAAGTAAAGAGGGTGTCTGACAATCGCAGACACCCTCTGATTCGCTCTTGGCTTTCTGTGTTAATCGTTGCGCTGTTGCGCTGCGCGCCACGCCTCTACCGGCATCTTGTCTATGCGCGACTGGTGACGGCCGCCCTCGAACTCGGTGGCGAGCCACTCGTCGACAATGGCCATAGCCTCGTCGTTGTCGATAAAACGCGCCGGCAGCACCAATATGTTGGAGTCGTTGTGCTGACGCGACAGACGAGCTATTTCGGGTGTCCAGCTAAGTGCCGCACGTATGCCCTGATGCTTGTTGAGCGTCATCGATATTCCCTCGCCCGAACCGCACAGACCTATGCCGCGCGTCAGCTCGCCACTCTCGACGGCATCGGCCAGCGGGTGTGCGAAGTCGGGATAATCGACGCTTTCGGGCGAATCGGTGCCGAAGTCCATGACATCGAACCCCCGTGCACTGAGCAGTCCCACCAGAAACTCCTTCATCTCGTAGCCCGCATGGTCGCAGGCGATACCTATCTTCTTCTCCATGATAAAATCGTTATATTATCCTTAATAATAGAGTGTTATTTCGAAGCTCGCTTGCGGTCGACCTCGCTGAGCAGTATCTTTCTCAAACGCATGGCCTTGGGCGTCAATTCCACATATTCGTCCTCCTTGATATACTCCAAAGCCTCCTCCAAAGAGAACACTACGGGCGGAGCAATCGAAGCCTTGTCGTCGGAGCCGGAAGCACGCATGTTCGTGAGCTGCTTGGCCTTGGTCACGTTGACCGTAATGTCGTTGCTTCGTGTGTGCTCGCCGACGACCTGTCCGCAATAGACCTGATCCATCGGAGAGATGAAAAAACGTCCTCTGTCCTGCAACTTGTCTATCGAGTAGGCATATGCAGTACCGGTCTCCGATGCAATTATCGAACCGTTGGTGCGCATCTCTATGTCGCCTACCCATGGCTCGAAGCCTTTCAGGCGGTGTGTCATGATAGCCTCGCCGGCCGTTGCGGTCAGCATGTTGGAGCGCAGGCCGATGATTCCGCGCGAAGGTATGGTGAATTCCAATCGTGTACGCTCATTAGCCGACTCCATGTTGGTCAGCACGCCCTTGCGACGCGTCGTAAGCTCGATGACCGTGCCGGCATACTCGTCGGGGCAATCTACGGTCATCTCCTCGATAGGCTCGCAACGCTGTCCGTCGATCTCCTTGATTATGACCTTTGGCTGTCCCACCTGCAATTCGTAACCCTCGCGTCGCATGGTCTCGATGAGCACCGACAGATGCAACACGCCACGACCGTACACCATGAACGAATCGGCATTCTGCCCCGGCTCTACGCGCAGAGCGAGATTCTTCTCCAACTCACGGTCCAGTCGCTCTTTGAGGTGGCGCGAGGTAACATACTTTCCGTCCTTGCCGAAAAATGGCGAGTTGTTGATGGTGAACAGCATCGACATCGTAGGCTCGTCGATGGCGATCGGCGGCAGCGGTTCGGGAGTGGTATAGTCGCATACGGTGTCGCCGATCTCGAATCCCTCGATGCCGACCAGTGCGCATATCTCGCCGCACTGCACCTCGTCGACCTTCTTCTTGCCCAGACCGTCGAACACCATCAGATCCTTGATCTTGGAGCGTATCATCGTCGTACCGTCGCGCTTGGCCAGAGTGACATTCTCGCCCGTATGCAGCGTGCCCCGCGTGAGCTTGCCCACGGCTATACGTCCCACATATGGAGAAAACTCCAACGAAGTGACGAGCATCTGCGCCGTACCCTCGACAATAGCCGGTTCGGGGATCTCGTCGATGATGGCGTCCAGCAGCGGAGCGATGGAGTCGGTACGCTCGGTCGAGACATGCGACATCCAGCCCTGCTTGGCCGATCCGTATATGGTTTTGTAATCGAGCTGCTCCTCGGTGGCTCCCAGCGAGAACATCAGGTCGAATACCTGCTCATTGACCACCTCGGGGCGGCAATTGGGCTTATCGACCTTGTTCACCACCACAATGGGTTTCTTTCCGAGAGCCAAAGCCTTCTGCAATACGAATCGGGTCTGCGGCATAGTACCCTCGAAAGCGTCCACCAACAGCAGCACGCCGTCGCACATGTTCAGCACTCGCTCCACCTCGCCGCCGAAATCGGCGTGTCCCGGGGTGTCTATTATGTTGATCTTGTAATCCTTGTATATCACCGATACGTTCTTCGACAGAATCGTGATTCCGCGTTCGCGTTCCAAATCGTTGTTGTCGAGAATCAACTCTCCGCTCGTCTGCTCGTTGTCGCGGAGCAGGTGTCCCTGCATTATCATCTTGTCGACGAGAGTGGTCTTGCCGTGGTCGACATGCGCGATGATTGCAATATTGCGTAATTTTCGCATATGTTCATTGTTTAATCGCCGCAAAAGTACGAAAAATTAGCGACAATCGTGCACAAAACCTCAAAAGATATGCGCGCCGAATCGATTGCGGCAGTCGGAGCCATTCTGTCAAACCGTTTGCACGGCCTCTGCCGGCGTGAAGTCCACCTCGACATCGTATGCCAGTCTTTGGCCGGATAATAACCGACGCAAACAAGTGGCCGTGTCGGATTACAATGCGGCAACCGGCTAACGTCGATGGTTCATGATAAATTTCCGAAGGGCATTTACAATGCTGTTGTCGCCGCAAAGTCGACGACAGTTTCGTATGCGATTGACTCTCCCGTATCGAGCAGGAACTCGACGGTTAGGGTGTGTTGCTTGGCGACGGCAGGGACGCATGTCGTACTCAGCTCGACGACGTATGATATAAAATAGAGATCGTTCTCGGCCAAATCGCTTATGCGTTTCTCAAAATATGTCATATATTGGCCTGTCCAGCCGTTTTGCACATAAGGCCAAAACGAATAATATCTTACAACGAATATATCGTCCAACAGAGCATGTGCGTCATGCCCTTCGTCCCATGCCGTATCACTTGTGACATGTATTCCCCTGATCGATTCGGCGAGCGCATCTCCGTATGTATTACTGTTGCCGTTATAATCTGTGCACCACCGGCCGTCGGGAATGATGTCGCCGTATTTGGCACATAGATCATAATATGTCGTTTTGTCACTCCCGAAAGCATATTCATAATCGCTTGTGAGACAAGTGCCGAGTTCAAATGTAATTGTACATTCGTCATTCAGTGTGGCAACTTTGCAGCTTCCGGAACCGTCATTGCAAGAATAGTATTTTTCAATACTCCCGGGTACCTTCTGTGCCGGCTGGCGCACCTCGCAAGATGCGATTATCAATACAGTACAAAGTATGTACATGATTTTCTGTGCTTCCATATCTTTTCAATCTATTTTTCTCATTATTATACTTCCGTAGCAGTAAAATCCAGCTCCACATAGTACGTTGCCGTGCGGTCGGTGTCGAGCTCGAATGCAA
>CAMWTS010000057.1 GCA_947177225.1 uncultured Alistipes sp.
TGTACTTGGCGAACTCGTGACCTCTTTAAGCCCTCCTTATCAAAGGAGGGTTGGGGTCGGTATGAAAAAAAAGAACGTGGGCTGGCTGCCCACGCTTTTTGCGCTGAGATTCCCGACTATGCTACCATTTGGTGTAGCGGTCGAGCTTTTCAGGAAATATATCTTTGATCCTGATTAGTATGCCGGTGTCCTCGATACCTCCCAAGTCGGGATTGATGACCGTGTCGAAGACTCGCATGGTGCGCGACAGATTCATATAGGCATTGATAAGAGGCGGTATGACCTCCTTGTATTGACGTACCTGCTGCATGAGTATCTTGTAGTCGGCTTCGTAGCTTCCTCCGCAGAACATCTGCTCGTACTTGTTGCGGTCGATGAATGTTCGCATTCTGCGGCGACCCTTTACCAGCCGGTCTTTGTCGGGAAAATATTTGTGAAGGAAGAACATGAGCGAGTTGCGTGCTTCGATGTTGTAGCTCGTGTACATGGTTACCTTGCCGAGCAGAAACCTTGCGCGCGGATTGAGCGCTATGACTGCTCCTATGCCGTCCCAAAGATTGTCGAGTGCGAATATGCTCTTGGGGTTGTCTCTGCGCTGATAATCGAGCGATACGAATGCGCGTCCGAGTTCTATGGTGCGGGGTAGAAACAGTTTGCGGAACCTCGGGCTGAAACGGAAATAGTGCTCAGTGGAGAGGTTGAGAGGGTGCGGACGCGTGCATATTATAAACCGGTATGCACCGACGATCCGTTGCGCCTGCGGATCCCACGTGATAAGCTGCTTGTATCCGCCTTCGACCGTATCGCCATCGTCGATGTCGATCTCTTCGCCGCTGCCTCCTCCTCCGTCGCGGAATGCCTCTTCGCGCAGTCGCCCTACTTCTCGCATCAGGTTGGGGCATTGGACGGCATCGAATATGAATATCTGATTGGCACCGCGACGCGTGTCGCGTATCTTATCGAGAGTCGCCAGTTCGGCGAGTAGCAACTCCCGCTCTATGGGCATGATAATCGGTTTCATGGCTTTACTTTTTAAGTTTGTCGGTTAACGAGTAGACGGCTTGTCGCACAAGCTGGCAGTCGGCTTGTGTGTTGCCTGACAGCCGGACGTTATCGATGGGTGTGCCGAAGTGTATGCGAATGTGCTTGCCGCTCTGTCGGAACATCTCGTCGACGAGGTATAACAGCTCGATGTTGATATTGATATGCAACATCTTGCGAATCGAGTAGATGCGATAGAAGCGTTTGGATAGTTGTCCCTCGACATATACGGGAACGATCTGCCGATCATATTTGACCGCATCTTTCACAAAGCGCGGTCTCCACTCCGTGTCGGTGACCTTGCCGCCCTCCTTGCGCGAGCAGAATCCCGCAGGGAAAGTCAATATCTGCTTGGTCGGCGAGGCGAATGCGGCTTCGTAGGAGAGCGAATTTTCGCTGCGCTGCCGGCCGTATTTGTTCACCGGAATCCATAGCGGGCGCAGTTGGTCTATGTGCATTAACATGTCGTTGACAACCACACCGGTATCGAATCCCATATCGAGCATACATTTGGCTATTATCATGCCGTCGAGACCTCCGAAAGGGTGGTTGGAGGCGAATATGTATCGTCGGTCGGCCGGCAGCGGTTGCAGGCCGATGATTTCATACGTGACGTTCAATTCCCGGAGTACGTGGCCGATGAAATCGTGCGGATTCATGCCGTCGCCCGTGCGCAATATGTCGTTTATCTGCGACTCGTGGATTATGCGTCGCAGATAGTTGAATGCCATGCGCGGAATATATCTTTCGGTGCGGCTGCGCAGAATCTTCTCTATGTCGATATGTTGCATCGTCAGCTTCGGTATAGTGGTATATGACACTATGCAAAGTTATGCAATATCGGCCTGCTATCGCTCAGTATTAATACCCGTTCGGGATTGGTATTAATACCTATTTTGCTGCCTTGGCGGTGCGCCGCCATATGACGATGCCGTTGATACAGTTTATCATATACATGGAATATTTGATTACCATGAGTCCGCCGACCATGTCGCCCGATGCCATTACCATGCTCCACAACACGATGTTGACAATATTGCCGGCGATCCAGAATATCCATTGCTGCCATACGGCCATAGTCAGTAGTATCTGACCTATGACGAACAATACTGTGGTGAGCGAATCCTTGAACGGCTGTGCGGCATCGGTCAGATATTTCATTGCGCACCATGTGACGGCGACGCCTGCTGCGAGCGCGGCGATGCAATAAACCATTTGACGTCCGGTCAGCGATCGCGATTGCACCTTGGAGCTGCCGTGATGCTCTTTGCGGCGACTCCATGCGCGCCAGCCGATGAACTGCATCGGCAGATAATATAACGCATTCAAAGCCGCTTGTCCATAGTTGGTTGCATTGTATGCAATGATGGCGTACAGAGCAACGTTGACCGTGCTGAAAACGAAATTCCAGATACTGCGCTTGGCACTCAGCACTGTTCCCGTGACGCCGAACAGCAGAGCCACCGTTCCGAGTATGTCGATGCGATGTTGAATGATCGAGTAGGTTATGGCCGAGCCGAGAGTGAGGATTATTATCAAATAGTCCGTGGGACGCAAAGTCTCTTTTATTGCCGATACTTTCATTGTCTGAATGTTTTGAGGGTGCAAAGATACGAATAAGCGAGGGCAATGCCAAATTTATTTGAGCATTGCCGAGCGGGAGTATCTTCGGCGCAGCCAATGTACGAATAAGCGAGGGCAAAAGCAAACTTGTTTGTATTTTGCCGAGCGAGAGTATCTTCGGCGCAGCCAAAGATATGAAAACATCGCTTAAAACGCTCCGTTCGTCGCCCTTATCCTACCGCTCGTAGTGAAAATAGCGAGTGCCGCCATCTTTTTCATGCTAAATTGAGTATATTTGTAGAGTATGGAGACCATAAAAAATATAGTATTCGATTTGGGCGGCGTGGTGTTCGCCCGCGATGTCAGGAAATTGGAGCGCGATTTCATCGATTTCTTCTCGTATATCATGCTGCCGGAGATGCCTCGGTTTTGGGAGGATTACGACCGTGGTGTGAGGAGCTACGACGAGGTGATAGGCGATTTGTGCGCTTACAACTCATGCGAGCGAGCCAAGGCCGAAGAGTATCTTCGCCGCTCGATCCTTATGCAGGAGGCTGTGCCTGCGACCGAGAGGCTGATCGGGGAGTTGAAAGCGGCAGGGTATCGGCTCTATGTGCTGTCGAACATGTCGCGCGAGTTCATCGAGTTTCTGCGTCGCATGCCGGTGTATGCGGCTTTCGACGGCGAGGTGGTGTCGTGTGAGGAGCATGTGGTCAAACCCGAACGCAGGATATACGAGATACTGCTCGAACGCTACGGTCTCGATCCGGCCTGTACGCTGTTCGTCGACGATCGCGCATCGAACATCGAGGCGGCGCGCGACATGGGCATCGGAGGTTTTCTGTTCGACTATACAGATCCTGAGAGCAGCTGTGCCGAACTGCGTGCTCGTCTGATTGAAGAATCTAACCTATAAAACTAAATATATCATGTTGATAACTTTCAGTATAGAGTATCGCACGCGCTACGGCGAGGAGCTTGTGGTGGCGGTAGGCGGCGATCGCGGCGGGAGACACCCTATGCGATATGTCGGTGACGGTCGCTGGGAGTGTGCCGCAGAGTGCAAGCCGGAGGGCGACGTGGAGTATGCCTATGAGTTATGCCGCGGTGCCGAGACGCTGCGTCGCGAGTGGGGTGCTCCTCACCGTCTGACGTTGGACAAGTCGTTGACTTCGGTCGCAGTCTTCGATCGTTGGCATACCGAGCCCGACGATCGTCCGCTTCGTTCGTCGATGTTTACCGACGGTGTGTTTGCCCGTGCAAAGAGCAAGCGTGCGGCAGCGTTGAAAAAGGGCGAATTTATAATCCGTGCCGAGATTCCGGCCGTGCGTCCATGGCAGAAGGTGGTTCTGGTGGGCGATACCGCGGCTTTGGGGCAGTGGCGAGTGGAGCAGGGTGTGGAGATGACCCCTGGCGAGGCTCCCGTGTGGTGCGCGCGCGTGAAGCGTTCGCGGCTAAAAGAGGCATTTGCCTTTAAGTTCGTCATTGTCGATTCGCGCAACGGCAACGTCGTGGCATGGGAGTGCGGCGGCGACAACCGTTGCGATTTTGCAACGTCGTCGGCAGATGCCGTTGTGATGGATTCGCTGCGTCCGGTGTTTGATCTGCCGGCGTGGAGAGGTGCAGGTGTGGCGATTCCGGTCTTCTCGCTGCGCTCGGAGCAGAGCTTCGGTGTGGGCGAGTTCGCCGATCTGCGACTTATGGTCGACTGGGCTGCCGCGACCGGACAGAGCATCATACAGATCCTGCCCGTCAACGATACCACCATGACCGGTACATGGCAGGACTCTTATCCCTATAATGCCAACTCCACGTTCGCCCTGCACCCGCAGTTTCTGCGTTTGACCGAGGTGGGGTGTCTGAAAGATGCGGCGGAGGCTGCACGTTACGAGGCTTTGGGCAGGGAGCTCAACTCTTTGCCGATGGTGGATTACGAGCGCGTCAATCGTGCCAAGAGCGACTATCTGCATGCCATATATCGTCAGGACGCGGCCAGGACTTTCCGCACGCGCGATTACAAGGAATTCATGGCGGCCAACGAGGAGTGGCTGCGCCCCTATGCCGTGTTCTGTGCGTTGCGCGACCGCTACTCGACGCCCGATTTCTCTCAGTGGGGATCGATGTCGCGATACAGCGCTGCCAAGGCTTCCCGATATGAGAAGGAGCATTTCGACGAGGTGGCGTACAACTATTTCGTGCAGTATCACCTCTCACGTCAGTTGCGCGATGTGCGTGATTATGCGCATGCGCACGGGGTGGTGCTGAAAGGCGATATTCCGATAGGCATAAGCCGCACGAGTGTTGATGCGTGGGTATATCCCTCGCTTTTCAACATGGATTCGTCGGCAGGTGCTCCGCCCGATGACTTCTCGGTCATGGGTCAGAACTGGGGCTTTCCTACCTATAACTGGGAGAAGATGGCCGAAGACGGTTATGCGTGGTGGCGTGCCCGCTTCGTGAAGATGGCCGAGTATTTCGATGCCTATCGCATAGATCACATATTGGGATTTTTCCGCATATGGGAGATTCCGTTGGAGGCCGTAAATGCGCTGCTGGGACGATTCAATCCGGCACTGCCTTATACCGAGCAGGAGATCGCATCGTATGGTTTCCGTTTCGATCGCAGTTGCCACACGGCTCCTGTTACCGATAGCGACAACGTGCTGTTCGTCGAGGTCAAAAAGAAGCCAGGGTGTTTCCACCCTCGCATATCGGCTCAGTCGACCGAGTGCTATCGTTGGTTGCCCGAAGATCAGAAGAACGCCTACAACAATCTCTACAACGACTTTTTCTATCGTCGTCACGATGCTTTCTGGCAGCAGGAGGCCATGCGCAAACTGCCGCCGCTGATCGGGTCGACACGCATGCTTGTCTGTGGTGAGGATCTGGGTATGATTCCGCACTGCGTGCCTGCGGTGATGAACGGCGAACAGATATTGTCGCTCGAAATACAGCGCATGCCGAAAGATCCGAGCGTTGAGTTCGGCTCGCCTTGGAACTATCCCTATCTGTCGGTCTGCACGACCTCTACCCACGATATGAATCCCGTGCGCGCATGGTGGGAGGAGGATCGCGGCGTCAGCCAGCGTTTCTACAACAATGTGCTCGGAGCATGGGGCGATGCTCCCTATTTCTGCGAGCCGTGGATATGCGAGCGCATAGTGGCCATGCATCTCAAATCGCCGGCTATGCTGACCGTGTTGCCGTGGCAGGACTGGCTGGCCATGAGCGGAGATTTGCGCCGGGAGAATCCCAATGAGGAGCGAATCAACGTACCGGCCAATTCGCGTCACTATTGGAGATATCGCATGCACATGACTCTCGAAGAGCTGCTCGCTGCCGATGACTTCAACCGCATGGTGCGTCATATGATAGCCGAGAGCGGTCGTTAGCCGGATCGTATATAGATGGAAAAGTCTCGCTTCCCGAAAAGGAAGTGAGACTTTTTGCGATATGGGCGATTTGATATTTTAAGAGTGTTATTTTCCCGATATGCCGATCTTCTGCAACCACTTTTCCACTCTGTCCTTGCATGAGGCGGCAGCACTGCCGTTGAGCAGCAATCCCTCTTTATGCTCGGACGAGGGTGTTGCGGAGGTGAAATCGCTACAACAGTTCTGTACGCGACCGCCTCCGTGCGTGCAGAACGGAACGACGGTTATGC
>CAMWTS010000058.1 GCA_947177225.1 uncultured Alistipes sp.
GAATAATGTTGCGGCACTTCTTGTCGGCATGCTCCGTCACCGAACAGCTGTTGATAACGGCTATATCCGTCTCGGCATCAGCTGCCACACGCACGAAACCGCCCTGTTCGAACTCGCGCGCGAGTGTCGACGTCTCCGAAAAATTGAGCTTGCAGCCCAACGTATGAAAATTGACTCTTTTACCCTCCATAAGCATACGACCGCAAGCGGTCAGGTATAGATGAAAATTATGGGCGAAGTTACAAAAAGTTGCACGAAAGTGGAAAAAGTTTTTCTCCAATCACGGAAAAAAAGATAAATTTGCAAAATTAATTACATGCTGTTTGGAGCTAATTAACGACATATTCCAATACGATTTTCTGCGCAATGCCATGTTTGCCTGCATACTGTCGGGCATAACTTGCGGCATAGTAGGCACATACATAGTGGCGCGACGCATGGTATTCCTCTGCGGAGGCATCACGCACGCCTCGTTCGGAGGGCTTGGCATAGCATTTTACTACGGCTTCAATCCTCTGGCCGGAGCACTCTGCTTCGCAGGCATTTCGGCCGTCGGAATAGAGTGGGCGGCGCGACGCGGCAAGATCAGGGAGGATTCGGCCATAGGCATAATCTGGTCGGTCGGAATGGCCGTAGGAGCACTCTTCATGACTCTGCGTCCGGGCTATGCCTCCGACCTGACGAGCTATCTGTTCGGCAGCATTCTTCTGGTCGACGGCTTCGACATAATCTGCATGAGTGCGGTGACGCTGGCCGTTGTCGTGGGTGCCGCATTATGGCTGCGACCGATAATGTATATGACATTCGACAACGATTATGCAGCGAGTCAGGGTATCGGCACATCTTGCGTATCATACGTCATGGCAGCCCTGACGGCAATCACAATCGTGCTGTCGATAAAGATCATGGGCATAATACTGCTGCTGTCGCTGCTTACGATGCCGGCAGTCATAGTCAACTCGCTGTCTAAATCCTACAAGACCATCGCCATATGGTCGGCCGTAATCGCCACCGCAGGCAACATTGCGGGATTCGTCGTCAGCTACCAGCTCAACATACCCACGGGCAGTTGTATAATATTTACATTCTGCACGGTGCTGGTAGTGGTAAAACTATTAACTTTGCACAAGAAACCGGATAGATAGGGCAATGAAAAAAATATATAAATTAGTATTAAAAGCCTATCTCGGCCCGTTGATGATTACGTTTTTCATCGTACAGTTCGTACTGATGATGAATTTCGTCTGGCGATACATCGACGATCTGGTAGGCAAGGGACTCGACGTAAGCGTCATCATCGAGCTTATAGCATGCGCCACGGCCAATATGATTCCTCTGGGTCTGCCGCTGGCGATGCTGCTGTCGGCCATCATGGCAATGGGCAATCTCGGCGAAAGCTACGAGCTGCTGGCCATGAAGTCGGCCGGAATGTCGCTGCCCAAGATACTGCGGCCGCTGATCGTCATTGTCGGCAGCATAGCCGTCGGCAGCTTCTTCATAGTCAACAACCTCGTCCCGTTCGCCAATCAGCGAATGTTCGAGATATTCTACGACATACGACAGCAGCGGCAGGAGATGGAGTTCAAGGACGGGCTGTTCTTCAACGGATTGGAGGGCATGAGCATACGCGTCGGACAGCAAGACAAAACCTCCAAACTGCTGCACGACGTACTTATATTCGACACCCGTGCCACCAACGGCGACATGACGACCACCATAGCCGATTCGGGATACATAAAGATGTCCGACGACAAGAACTATCTATATGTCACTCTGTTCGACGGCGAGACTTACGAACAGACCCGCGGCGCTCAATGGTATGACCGCAACTCGCTGCGCCATCATCTGTTCGAGCGTCAGGACGGCACGATACCCATCGCCAACATCTCGGCGGGTGACCAGCAAAACAAATACAACGAATCGCAAACACGCAATATGAACGAATTGCAGGAGATGATCGACTCGTTGCAGATTGCGGCCGAGGAGGCCAACTCCATGTCGTATGCACCGCTTATCAAGGAGCAGATATTCGTCAACGACATGTCGATGCTGCCCAACGACACTCTGCACATCGACAAGCGCGGCTTCAAGCCGTTCGATATCTACGACTCGATAGCCAAACTCGATACCCGCACCAAACATCGCGTCTACAACGCTGCAAGCAACGCAGCACGCAACTCGCGAGGCATATACTCGTTCGATGAACAGTCGTCGAAAATCACACTCACCCAACTCTACAAGGCACGCAACGAATGGCACCGCAAGCTGGCTCTGCCCATATCGATTCTGGTATTCTTCCTGATCGGAGCACCATTGGGCGCAATCATTCGCAAAGGAGGTTTCGGTACGCCCATCGTCATATCGGTGATATTCTTCGTCATATATTATGTAATCAGCCTAACCGGCGAAAAACTCGCCAAAGAGGGTACATGGGACTCTCTCTACGGCATGTGGCTGCCGATATTCATATTGACACCGGTGGCACTGTATCTCACTCACAAGGCCACCAACGACTCGTCGCTGCTCGATACCGACTGGTATGAAGCGCAGTTCAAGCGACTGCGCAAGAATCTGCGCGATCGTCTGCAAGTGCTGAAAGAGTGGTGGAGAGATCACCGTTCGCAGAGCCGTCGCAAAGCATAAAAACACATAACAACAAGCATGAACGCCAAAGATCTACGCATAGTATTCATGGGAACACCGGAGTTTGCAGCCACATCGCTCAAACGTCTGGTGGCAGAGGGTTATAATATAGTAGCGGTCGTAACATCGGTAGACAAGCCAGCCGGCCGCGGCCGGAAGATGCACCAAAGCGATGTAAAAATAGCCGCCACCGAGCTCGGCCTGCCTGTGTTGCAACCCGAAAAGCTGCGCGCTCCGGAGTTCGTCGAGGCAATGCGACAGCTCGATGCCGATCTGGGCATAGTCATAGCATTTCGCATGCTGCCGGAGGTTATATGGTCGATGCCGCGCATGGGGACATTCAACCTCCACGCCTCGCTGCTTCCGCAATATCGCGGTGCGGCACCGATCAACTGGGCTATAATAAACGGTGAGACGCAAACCGGCGTCACGACGTTCCTGCTCAATCGCGAAATCGACAAAGGAGCCATCATCGACCAGCAGACCATCGACATTGCCGACAACGACAATGTAGGTTCAATATACGACAAATTGATGAACATCGGTGCAGAGCTCGTGATAAATACGGTGGATAAAATAGCGTCGGGCGACTACACGGCAGTCGAGCAGATGCACATCGATGAATCGACGCTCAAACCCGCACCCAAAATATTCAAGGAGGATTGCCTGATCGACTGGGGCGCACCGGGCAGGCGCATAGTCGATCTTATCCGCGGATTATCGCCATATCCGGCTGCATGGACACACATATGCAAGCAGGGTAGCGAGGCTACCACTTGCAAGATAACTGCGGCACGGTTCGAACCGTCGACCGATGCAGTATTGACCACAGGCACGATTTCGACCGACGGAAAATCATGGCTCGGAGTAAGGTGCTCCGACGGCACCGTATTCGTCGAGCAGGTGCAGATGGCCGGCAAACGCTCGATGCCGATACGCGAAGCCCTGGCGGGGTGGCGCGACGCAGCCGAATGTTCGATGCAGTAGGCGCAACAGCTCAGGCTATTTGCACACCAGATGGCCGATAGCTGTTTCGGAGGCCTTTACGGCCGACTCCCAGCCATAATTGAAAAAGAAATCCCGGTATTCTGCGGGTGTTGCCTGCCTGACAGAGCGATATACGGCCGGCAGCTGCATATCGCTCTGAAAACAGAGCATATCGAGCGAGCATATTTCGAGAATTATATTAGCCTTGTCGCACTGCCCATATACACCCGACAGGTCTTTGCAAATCGCTCCGTCGGCTAACAGTTTTCTGTCCGGTTCGAAAACATACAATAGCCCCGGCTCAAAAATAAAATCACAGATACTATTCATATCGCGGTTAGAGTTACGTCGAACAAATATCCCCAACTCGACATGTATAGCTGTAATCGTCCCTAACAGGCAAAAAACGACCTACTATCCATTGGGAACTTGGCCCTTGTAAATAAGACTATTCGGTTATCGCATAAGCGAAGAAGTCGGATCGATGGCAAATATAGCAATTATTATATTATCAGCAAGCAAATAGCACTGATTTATTTATAGTTACAATTTTATATTGTAGACATATCCCGCATTCGCCGCACATAATTCGACCGCCGTAATTCGTATTTTAAGAATTATTATACTACCTTTGTTTCGACATATTAACACGGAAGTGTAAGCATATTCTCGTCGGACGAACTTAGGAAATTCATCAAGCAAGAGAATAGGCCGATATCTTCTCGCATCATATCCGTCATCGGATATGGGCGTGGAGCTGTTGCTTATTTTATTGCAGAGGTTTCCTAAGACCTGTCCGACTGAAATAAGTTTTCGGCACCACGCTTTTCGTTTACTATTACCATATCGAGGTGCGGATATACCAAAACAACCCGACCCGAACATGAACCGAACACTCGCATTTGCAGTCGTATGCATTATGATACTATCGACTGGCTGTATCGGCCAACAATCTACGAAAACAGACTCGTTTAAAACGCGTCCGTCGTTTCTTAATGTCTATCTTTGTGCGGATCGTCTGATATCCGACAACGTATCCGATTCGACCTATTGTTCCGCATTACACCGATTGCTCGACCGCGACTCTTCGGCTTTGGCGGATATTTCGCAATCGGCTGCGGACAATCCCGAACACGCCTATCTGCAAGGATCGCACCTTTACATAGAGAGCATATATGAGCCCCATGAAAAGAAGAGAAACGATATGCAGGCAGCAGCAATAGATTATATGCGTACGGCATCTGAATTAGGCATACACCAAGCAACGGAGATGATCGAAGAATATGTCTCGACAAAGCACATATATCGACTGGAACATTTCAACACACAGATAATCGGCAATGACAACTATGCCCTGAGCGACGACGGACATATTATATTGAACTGATTACCGACTGGCCGGACACATATTCTCTAATTAATGCTCGAAGCGACACAACCTCCGCATCATATTGAACGAAACTGCGCGCAGTGAACCGACTACAAGTCGAGAGCAGAAGAAATCTACGGCTTCTGCCGAGACGCGAAAGAGGAAGATCGCAGGTCGAACATCTGGTTGTGGTAGGCTTGACCTCTTATGCTGTCACTCCGAGGGAGGGCATGCCCGACCGTGGGAGTCTCGCTGTCGGGAATGCAATGCAGCACACAGGAATTTGTCCTCCGAAAATAGAGATTCTCACGTCGGACGTGCCGTTCTCCTCAGAATGACAAAGTGGCAATAGTCGAGCACAGATTTCTCGCTCTCGCTCGAAATGACAAAATGCTGTCACTCCGAGGAACCGCAGGCGACGGGGGAGTCTCGCAGGCGGGAGCACAATCTGCCGCACCAAAAGATAGATTCTCACGTCGCAGTCTACGACTGCTCCTCAGAATGACAGACACGTCATGTCATGTAGAACGAATGTGAGACATCTGGGGAAGACAAGACCGGCAGCATGTTAAAAGACAATGGAAATCGTCGCGCACAGATTTCTCGCTCACACTCGAAATGACAAAACAACCGTAATAGTCTCCCAAAATATATGCGCCATTTTTTCGTCAAAAGGCGTTAGTAGCGGTGCCGACATGAAATTGGCGCGGATAGGCTGTACTCACCGTACTGCCTATTCGCACCAATGATTGAGGTGACGCTAATGACGTCTTTTCACGGAAAAGAAAAGTTTTTTCGGCAAAAGCGGTATTATACCACGCAAACGAAGATCCGCCGGATAAGTTGTACTTGACGTACTACTTATTCGGC
>CAMWTS010000059.1 GCA_947177225.1 uncultured Alistipes sp.
ACGTACGTCCCGTTCGGACATTTGAGTGAGAGGCAGTAAATGACGCCTTTTCACGGAAAAGAAAAACTTTTTCGTCAAAAGCGGTAGTATGCAACTTTTTCGTTAAGCCGAACGAACAAAGCGAAGTTTACTTCGACTTTGTCGCGGCGAGAAAAAGTGCATGAAATGAACGCAACGCAGGAGTGAAGCGATGGGACGTACTCGATGTACTTCCCATTGCTGAACGACAAGGCGCGGAAGCAGAATGCCGCTTTTCACGAAAAAGTCACGAAAAAGAACTACTCCTCAACATCTTCAACCGCCTGCACGGGCTTAGGAGCCTCGTATGGCTTAACCTCAACCAGCTCGACGTTGAATACCAGAGCCTCGTTGGGACCGATATCGCGACCAGCACCGCGGGGACCGTAAGCCAGATTTGCAGGAATCCAGAGAGTGATGCTACCGCCCTCACCAACGAGCTTCATACCCTCGGTCCAACCGGGGATAACGCCGTTGAGCGGGAATTCGATGATCTCGGTGCGCTCCAACTGCTGCTCCAACATGTTCTTGCGATTGGCCTTCTGCTCAGGAGTCATGTCCTCGTTCTTGTCCAATTCGGCAATCATATCGCGAATCTCCTGCGCATGCTGATAGCTCGAATCGAAGATCTTGCCCGTGCGAGTCTTACCCTCGTACTTCACACGCACGACATCGCGCGACAGCGAATCGGCGGCGAACTTCTTGCTGCCCGGGTTATTGATGCGATACAACAGACCCGATTCGGTCTTCTTCACATCGCCTTTGGCTGCAACCTCTTGGAGCCACTTCTCCGAAAGCTCGGCATTGCGGGCTGGAATCTCCTCCTGATAGTAGTGCATCAATGCACCCATAAGCTGCTCCCGAGTGATGGCCAGCGTCTCGTCGATAGTATCGATAGTGGCATTCTGAGAGTCGTCGATGGCTTGCAGGAACCAATAGAGATTGACGGGCGCACCGGTCTTCACGAGATTGTCGGCCACATTGACACCGAAACGATACGATACATCGTTGCGCGTATATTCTTCATCGAACAGTTCGGGCAATTCTACCTCTTCTTCCGCCTCACCGGTCTCGGCAACCTTATCCTGGCGATACTGCGCCATGCGATATGCCTGATATTTGTTGCGCAGGAACTCATTGATATAGTTCTCGGCATCTTCGCCCGATACGGCAGCCTTGCCGTCGATCTGGTCGCGCACACCGTCTTTCAGAACGGCAATATCGAAATCGATACCGGTAAGATTAAGGTGCAGGCTGAGACCGATGTCCGAACCTATGGCATACGAAAGCGTGTCGAGCTGAGCATCGGCATCATAGATGATCTCCGACTGAGAGCCGGTCTGGCAATAGTCAGACTTCGATTTGTTACCGCAAGCCGCCATGCTCATCGAAAGAGCGGCAGCAACGGTCAACAGATAAAATAATTTTTTCATTTCAATAGTTTATTTAAACGGTTTATAAATTTTCATTCTGCGGCAGCAGTCGCATCGTCGCCGTCATAGACAGACAATTAACGAGTGCGACGTTCAACATCGATCAACTCCATATCGTAGAAGAGGATCGAATTGGGTTTGACATCGAGCGAGTCGCAGCCATCGGCTCCGAAACCGATCCGCGAAGGCAGCCATGCCTCTATGCGACCACCCTTGCCGATGATCTTCACAGCCTCCTGCAAACCCTTGGTCAGATCGCCCACGGCAATGCGCAGCGTATCGCCACGCTCGTAAGAGGAGTCGAACACCTCTCCGTCGGCTGTGGCGGCACGATAGCGGATCATCACCGTATCGCGGTTGTTGCGCACCGACTCCTTGGGGTTGCCCAGCTCGTCGATCTTGTAGGTCAGTCCCGATGTCGTGCGGACGAACTTTCTGTCGGCCGCTCTCAGATCGTTCATAAACTGCTCCTCGTAACGCTGTATACGCTCGTAGTTGTCGTAGTTCATGAATCGCAGAAACGACGTGCGCGCCTCGTCGGCCGAGAGCCTCTCCTCATGTGCATATGCGTCGCGAATGGCCATGCAGACCATATCGACGTTGATCGTCGAATCCATCTCCATGAGGTTATAGGCTATGTTCATGCCCAGAACATACGACATCGTATCGGTGTCGTCGTTCATGGACGGACGGCCATCTGCACCTCCTCCGCATGCCGACATGGCTGCGAACAGAGCTGCCACGGCTATCGATAACAGACGTTTCATCTATCTACCCTATTTTTTGCTTTCCGCACGCGAAAAGATCATTATCAACAGCGATCCCACAATGGCGGCGCACGCCGATCCCATCAGAATCGCGATCTTGCCCTTGTCGATAAACTCGGCATGGGTCTGTTTGTCGAATGCCAGCGAATCGACGAAGATCGACATCGTGAAACCGATACCGCCCAGGCACGCCACGGCAAAGAGCATCTTCCACGTCGATGCCTCCGGACGATCGGCAATACCGCACTTAACGGCGAGCAGACTCGTAAGCCATATGCCGAGCGGTTTTCCGACCAGCAGTCCGAAGAAGATACCCATACCTACCGAGCCCCATTCGGACGAGTATTGGAATATGTTGAAATACTCCACCGACTCGATCTTCACACCGGCATTGGCCAATGCGAATATGGGCATTATCAGGAATGTCACGTATGGCGACAAGGCATACTCCAATCTGTGGCTCATACCGGCCGAACCGTTGGCGAGCTGCTTCATGCGTCGCAGGTTGTAACGATACATCTCGTCGCTCTGCTCGGCGTCTTCGATCTGCGTAGAGTCGAGTATACCCTTCTCGATCATGTCGGCCTTATGCAGGAAATAGGCCTTGTTGTAGCGCGGCTTCGAGGGAATGAGCATGGCCATGGCAACGCCCGATATGGTGGCATGCACGCCCGAGTAGTAGAACAGCACCCAGATCACTACGGCCGGAATCATATAGGCGAATATACGACGTTCGCCCATGCGATTCATGATGTAGACGAAAATCATAATCAGCACCGCAATACCCAGCAGCAGCAGATCGGGAGTCTCTCCGTAGAACATGGCGATAACCAGAATCGCACCAAGGTCATCGACTATGGCCAATGCCGTCAGGAACACCTTCAACGAGATGGGCACTCTGTCGCCCAACAGCGACATGATGCCTATGGCAAAGGCGATATCGGTAGCCGTGGGAATACCCCAGCCGTGTGCGACACCGGTCGATGCGTTGAACATCATGTAGATGAGTGCGGGGAACAACATTCCTCCGGCAGCGGCGACGACAGGCAATATGGCCTTTTTGGGCGTCGACAGCTGACCGTGCGTGATCTCGCGCTTGATCTCCAAACCGACGGTAAAGAAGAATATCACCATCAGTCCGTCGTTGATGATCTTCTCGACGGTCATTCCGCGCGGGAACGTACCCGACACATGATGCAGGGCATCTTCACCCGTACTGTAAAGTATCGACAGATCCATATGCAACAGATCGTGATAGAGAGTTGCCGTATCAGGCAAATTGGCAAGCAGCATCGCTATGAACACGCATACGATCAACACGACACCACCCGACCACGGAGCCTTCAAGAAGTTGCGTCCGCGTTCCGACAGCACATAACTGTGCTTCACCCAACCGTATTTGGTAAACATTTCCGTACTATTTAGATTAAATTATACTCTTGGTCTGACTGTTTTTGAGTGCCACGCTGCACAATTTGAAAAGCAGGCGGGCAGCGATCACGGCATCGATTCTGTCGTCGATGTCGGGCACGACCTCAACCAGATCGAATCCCACTATACGACGCCCCGAATCGACTATGCGACCCAGAAGGTATGTCGCTTCGTTGAAACTCAGACCGCCGGGGACGGGCGTACCCGTATGCGGGCAGCACTCCACCGACAGGCCGTCGATGTCGAACGACACATATACGTTGTGCGGCAGCGTAGCCACTATGCGGTCGCATTGCTCACGCCATGTCGCTCCCTCGGCACGAGCCGTCGAGAGCTCCTGATCGCAAAACATCTCCACGCGCACATCGTCGCGGGTCAGTTCATACTCCTTGCGGCTGAACTCACGCACGCCGACCTGGGTCAGACGCGTGAGCTGCGGCACATCGCGCAGCACGTTGTACATGACCGAAGCGTGAGAGTAGTCGAAACCCTCATAAGCCGATCTCAGATCGCAATGCGCATCGATCTGCAATACGCCGAACTCTTCGTAACGTTCTCCGACAGCCTTTATCATTCCGTATGCCGTCGAGTGGTCGCCTCCGACCAGACCGACGATCTTGCCCTGGGCAAGCCAATGGCGCGCCTGCGAAAGCACGGTCTCGTTCATATCGGCCGAAGCATCGTTGATCTTACG
>CAMWTS010000060.1 GCA_947177225.1 uncultured Alistipes sp.
TCCCGTTCGGACATTTGAGTGAGAGGCAGTAAATGACGCCTTTTCACGAAAAAGACGCGAAAAATGACGCGGAAAAACTATTCGGTAATATTCAACTCAGCCTTAACCAAATCGGTAATATCGGTCAGAGCCGCTTCGTCGTAATAGGCGAGACCTGCGGCAGCCGCATTGGCGGTGTTGAACACGACGAGATAGCCTCCGGCCTGAGAAACCTTCTTGACAGCCTCGTTGGCAAGCTCGAATATGGGAGTCATAAGCTCACCCTCCTTGTTCGACAGATCCTGCTGGGCAATTGTCGAGAAGTCGCGATAACGCTGTTGGAGCTGCTGAAGCTCCGCCTCTTTGAGCTGCTTGACCGAATCCGAAACAGTACCGGCAGTCTTCTCGTACTCGGCGAGTTTGTTATTGAATTCCACCTGAATGGCTTCCAACTGATCTTGCAAATCCTTGGCATACGATTCGAGATTGGCCGACGCCTCCTTGTATTCCGACATGTTGGGAATGATGGCGGCCAGATCGACACGTCCGAACTTCTGAGCAAAAACAGATGACGAGCATGCCATCAAAGCAACCGCAAGGGTTAGTTTAAAAAACTTCTTCATAGTTGATAAATGTGTATTATATTATTCAATTATTTGCTCCGTTTTCAGCCCCTGCACAGTCCTAACAAGTCGGACTGCACTTGCGGCTTAACGAAAGGATCGTTTATTTCAATGCGTCGATGATCTTCTGCGTGAAATCGACACGCGAAGAGTAGTAGAGCACCGTAGGATTGGCAGCGATGTCGATGACAAGATCGTAGCCGTATTGCTTGCAGAAGCTCTCTATGACCGAGAACACACGCTGCTGTATGGGCTGGATAAGCGAAAGACGCTTCTTCATCAGCTCTCCGTCGGTGCCGAACAGCGACTCCTGATACTGGGTGGCCTCCTGCTCCTTTTGCAGTATGGCATTTTCGCGACTCTGACGCACGGCATCGCTCAGCGAGGCGCGTTGTGCAACATAGTTGTTATAGAGAGTCTCGACGGCTGCAAAGCGTGCATCGACCTGCTGCTGATATTGCTCGGCAAGCGTCTCGATCTGTTCGAGAGCGTTGTTGTACTCCGTTATCGATTTGAATACTGTCTCGCTGTTGACGACCATATAGTTCTGCGCCGAAGCACCCGCCACGACCGCCATTACAAGCGAAAGGGTTAAAATCAGACGTTTCATAAACATTATGTTTTATATTATACAAATGTAATGAAAATATTTCAATTTCTTTGCCATATCGCACCTTTATCGGGCTACGCCGCATCAGAACGTCTGACCCATGGTGAAGTGGAACTGGCTGCCGCTGCGTGTGGTCGAGCCGTAGGGAGCATCGAAGCCCCAACCCCAGTCGATGCCGAGCATACCCACAACGGGCAGATAGAGGCGGACACCGAAACCGGCCGCACGCTTGATCTTGAACGGCGAGAACTCCTTCCACGAATTGAATCCGTTACCGCCCTCCAAGAAGCCGAGCACGTAGATCGAAGACTGCGGTTTGAGGATTATCGGGTAGCGAAGCTCGACGGTGTATTTGTTATAGGCCACCGAATAGTATGCCGAAGGATCGAGAGCACCGTCCTCGTAACCGCGCATGGCGATAATGTCCACACCATATATATTATAGCCGGTCATGCCGTCGCCACCGATCTCGAATCGCTCGAAGGGCGAGACCTTGTTCTTGTTGTAGTGACCCAGATAACCCATCTCGGCCGAAGCCATAAGCACGAGGTTCTGGTTGGTGGTGAGCGGGAAGAACCACTTGGCTTTCAGATTCCACTTGTGGAACTCGATCCAGCGGTAACGGTCCTGATCCGAAAGAGAGCTGTCGCTGTAATCCTTGCCGTCCCACAGCGAGAAGGGAGGCGTGGCCTGCACCGAGGCGGTGAATTCCGAACCGCTGCGCGAGAAGAACGGAGAGTCGACCGACGAACGTTGCAGCACCAGTTTGAGCGACAACATGTTGGAATGTCCGTCGCTGATAATGAACGACGACCAGCCTTTCAGGCCGTAACGCTGGTAGGCCAGCTCGCCGTAGAGCGTAAAATAGGGATCAGGCCATGTCAGACGCTTGCCAAGACCCACGGCAATACCCGTAGAACGGTAGTACATCGAAGCCGACTGCCATGCGTAGACAGCATTGTTCTGCTCGGAGATATGAGCCGAGACTGTAAACGAATTGGGTCGGCGGCCGCCCAGCCACGGATCGGTGAAGCTCAAAGCCAAGGCCTTGTAGTAGGTACCGTTGGTCTGTCCTGAGATCGAGAGGCGCTGATTCTGACCGGCAGGATAGGGTCGCCATGCGCCTTTCTTGAAGAAGTTGCGGATCGAGAGGTTATTGAGCGTGACGCCGATCGAGCCGACGAATGTACCCGAACCCCAACCGCCGGCGATGTTGAACTGGTCGCTGGCCTTCTCCTGCAATGGCCAGTTGATATCGACAAGCTCGTTGCTGACGGGTTTGATATCGGGCATGACGTTCTCCTCGTCGAAGTGTCCCATCGACATCAGAGTACGCATGGTCTGCATGAGCATGGCACGGTTGTACAGTTCACCCGGACGAACATACAGCTCACGCCGTATGACCTCGTCGTCGACGCGCATATTGCCCGATATGCCCACCTCGTTGATCGTAAAGGGCTTGCCCTCGAAGATGCGGATTTCCAGATCGAGAGAGTCCTTGCCCACGACGATCTCTGCCGGTTCGATCTGCGACATCAGATAGCCGTTGTTGTTGTAGAGCGACGATATGGACATCTCTTCGGGATTGGTCTCCTTGCCGATACCCAGACGCTTGTGCATAGATTTCTTGTCGTAGACATCGCCAGGCTGCACGCCGAACATTTCTGAGAGCTGCTCGGTGGTGTAGATCTAGTATGTCTCATAAACAAAAATAAAACTCCCGACGACTAGTCGAGTGTAGATCTCGGTGGTCGCCGTATCATTAAAAAAAA
>CAMWTS010000061.1 GCA_947177225.1 uncultured Alistipes sp.
GATGTCTCACATTCGTTCGACATGACATCGCGTGTTTGTCATTCTGAGGAGCGCGGCACGCGCGACGTGAGAATCTCTGTTTGGTCGCCGTGCTTGTTCGGCAAACAGCGCTCCCGCCTGCGAGACTCCCACGTCGCCTACGGCTCCTCGGAGTGACAGCGTTTTGTCATTTCGAGTGTGAGCGCGAAATCTGTGCGGGACGATTTCCGCTGTTTTTTAACATACTGCAAGGTTAGTCTATCTCAGATGCTTCGCTCAGCTCGGCAATGCCCAAATAAATTTGCCTTTTGCTCTCACTCACTTATTCGTATATTTGGCTGCGCCCAATATACTCCCGCTCGGCAATGCTCAAATAAATTTGGCATCTGCCCCTCACTCACTTATTCGTATATTTGGCTTCGCCCAATATACTCCCGCTCGGCAATGCTCAAATAAATTTGGCATTGCTCTCGCTTATTCGTATATTTGCCGCGGTTTGTGCGTATGGTGTTTGTAGCGCGCCGACGATACGAACCGCTGAATTATTTTATTAACTAATTGTCAAACAAGATGATGAAGACACAAAAACAGAATCCTCCGCGGTTCCGTCGCTGGTCTCGCAAGGGCTATGCGGCCTTCGCGAGCATCGGACGCTACGTGACCATCGGAGTGCTTCCCGTCACTATGTCGATCCTCTTGCTTGCCACGAAGGTCACATCGGCTCAGACCGCAGACAGCCTTTCGACGAGTAAAATACTCAACATCGATGAGGTGACTGTGACGGGCTACAAATCCTCACCCGTGAGGAGCGTGATGACCCAGACTTCGCTTTTCGACCGCGACGTTGCGGCCGCCGCACCCCTCCAATCGATGGAGGCTGCGCTGCGCCTTACGCCGTCGATCGACATTCGCGAACGTGGCGGCAAGGCTGTTCAGGCCGATATCTCGGTGCGTGGCGGCTCATTCGACCAAACTCAGGTCATGCTCAACGGTATTAACTTCACAGATGCCCGTACAGGACATCAGTCGCACTCGCTGCCCATCGATATCGAGTGCATCTCGGCTATCGAACTGATCGAAGACGTAGCCGGTGTGGGTGCATACGCCGGTGCTGTCAATATCCGCACAGCTCCGCTCCACCCGCGCTACTTGCGTTTCGAAGGTTCGGGCGGATCCTACGGCTCGGGCTACGGCTCGCTGTCGGGAGCCGTCACATCGGGCGACTTGCAGGTGATGGGTGCCGCCTCTTACAGGCGCAGCGACGGTTATCGCTACAATACCGATTACGACAACGTCAATGCCTATGCACGTGCTACATATAACAGCCAGCGTGCCGGCATGTTCGACTTCCAGGCCGGTTACCAGCGTCGTGCGTTCGGCTCGAACGGGTTTTACGGAGGTTACAATCCCGATCAGTGGGAGCAGACCTCAACGGCTCTCGGCTCGCTCAGATGGAGCAAGGCCGCAGGAGCCTGGACCTTCAACGGCAGCGTCAACTATCGCCGCAACCACGATCGCTACGACTGGACTCGCGGCACGGCAATGAATCTGCATGTTACCGACAATGTCGGTGCCGATCTGACGGCACACCTGCAATGGGCGGCCGGCACCACATCGCTCGGCGGCGACTATATCTACAACCATATCTTCTCGACCAATCTGGGCTTCGTACTCGACACGCCCCACGGCGACTACACACGCGCCGATGAGCGCAACGTGGGCAATGTCTGGCTGCGACACATCAAGCATTGGCGCAAGGTATCGTTGTCGGGAGCCGTCGGTGCGGCATTCACGCCATACGGCACCAGTGCGTTGTGGAACGTCTCGGTGGCATATCGTCCCGTGCGCAATTTCGACATCGAGGCCGGAGCCTCGCAGTCGATGCGCCTGCCGACATTCACCGATCTCTACTACACGTCGCCGGCACAGGTCAACAATCTCGATCTGGTACCCGAACAGGCCGTGACCTACCGTCTCAACGCCGCCTACGGCAAGGGCAAGTGGTCGGCTTCGGCTTCGGCGTACTATCGCGACGGACGCAACATCATCGACTGGGTATGGCACGAATCGGGCGAATATGCCGGCAAATGGCACTCCGAGCAGACCAACTCTCTGTCGACATTCGGTGCTGAGATCATGGGCGGTTATCGCTCCGACAGCGGAGTGATACGCAGTGCCACCGTAAGCTACGGTTACGTCACCTGCTCGCAGGACGATGCTCTGGTGACACGCAACGCTATGGATTTCATGCGCCACAAAGCTGCGGCGAGCATCACGGTATGTTTCCTGAAAAACGTATCGCTCACCGTCACCGGCTCTGTCTACGACCGTAACGGCAGCTATACGTTCTATCCCGTGGTGGGCGATTCGTCGCAGACCGAAATACGCGATTACAAGCCATACGGACTGCTCGATGCACGTCTGTCGTGGACACGCGGCATCTGGCAAATCTATGTCGACGCCACCAACATCACCTCGACCGATTACTGCGACATGGGCGGCCTGCCGCTGCCCGGCCGATGGTTCACCGGTGGTATAGTCGTCACCATAAAGTAAACCGGCGGCGGATACGCTCCGCCCATATTTCACGCAAACGGATATGCTACACCCTGTCCGTTTGCGTCTTTTTATTTGCCTATCGAATCGGGCAGAGTATTTGCCTTAGGCTTGTCTAACGGAACTTTGTGATTGAGCAGCCCCGCATACTCCCGCTCGGCAAAATACAAGTAAACTTGCTTTTGCCCTTGCTTATTCGTACATTGGCTGCGCCGAAGATACTCCGCCTCGGAAAAATGCAATCAAGATTGCTTTTTCTCTCGGCTTATTCGTACATTGGCTACGCCGAAGATACTCCGCCTCGGAAAAATGCAATCAAGATTGCTTTTTCTCTCGGC